>JBMORE010000056.1:0-25148 GCA_049322255.1 Myxococcota bacterium
GGGCATCACCCGGTCGACCTCGTAGTCGGGCGGTTGGTCGGGGTGAGGCACCGGGTTGGGCCGCAGCTCGGGCGGAGGAATGCGGGCCTCGTCCTGTGGGCCGACCAGCTCGAGCTCCAGCGCCTCGGCGTCGGCGCGCAACAGGCGGTGGTGCGGCCAGCGGAGCATGTGGGCGATGCGGAAGAGAAAGTCGAGGGCCTCCTGGCGGCGATTGAGGTCCGCGACGCGAAAAATGAGCCCAAGCTCGCGCTCTTGAAGCTGGGCGGTGAAGGCCATCTCCAGCCGCAGCGTCAGCGGGCCCGCTCCTTCAGGGCCCACGCCCAGCCGTACCCGCTCCAGCGCGCGGAAGGGGATGGTGGTCGTTCGGGCGAACAAAAGAAAAACCCCCTCGCGCTCGAGGGTGAAACGCTCGGTGGCGCCATCCCACTCGAAGACGGCGATGCGCGAAGACCTCCAGCCGAGAAGCCCGGCGAGGGTGACGCCGGCCAGGGCCAGCCAGGGTGTGCTGAGGCCAAGCGTGGCGGCGGTGACGACGATGGCGGTGAGGCCGAGCGCCCACGCTCCGTGGATGAGCCAGTGGGGCGTACCGTTCCAGACCAACCGGACGCGAAAAGATTCGCGCGTGTCGTAGCGGAGGCGGTCGCTCACGGTCCGGAGCACACGCTGTCGCGGCCGCACTTGTTGCCGAGACGGCGGTTGAGAACGAGAGAAACGAGCAGGAGGGGACGCACGGGCGAAAAGCTAGCACACCGACCTTTTGAAACTTGATACGAGGCAAGGCACGAAAAGGAGCCCCCATGCACACGCTTCGCTTCGCGCCCATCGCGATTGTCATCCTCGCTGCTTGTCCGGAGAAGAAGGCCGAGCCACCTCCGGCTCCGCCTGCGCCGGTCGCGGTCAAACCGCCTGAGCCTGTACCGGCCGAGCCCGATGCCGGTGGTCAGCCGGGGATGGTCGCTGCGGTGGCGGGGGGCACCGGTTCCATCGAAGGAGTGGTGAGCTTGGAAGGCAAGGCGCCGGCCATGGAGCTGCTCAAGCGCTCCGCCGACCCCTACTGCGCCAAGACGCCGATGAAGGAGGAAACGGTGCTCGCCCAGGACGGCAAGCTAAAGAACGTCCTGGTACGCATCAAGGAGAAGGTCGCCGGCAAGCTGCCGGACTCGCCGGTGGTCATCGACCAATTGGAGTGCATGTACCGCCCGCGTGTTTCCGGGGCGATGAAGGGGCAGCAGCTCCAAATCAAGAACTCCAACGGCACGCTGCACAACGTGCACACTTACGTGGAGGGCACCAAGACCTGGTTCAACCAGGCGCAGCCGCCCAAGTCCAAAGACATCGTCAAGCCGATCGACAAGGACGGGGTGGTCAAGCTCAAGTGCGACGTGCACCCGTGGATGACTGGCTACGTGGTGGTGAGCGAGCACCCGTACTTCGCGGTCACCGGGGCGGATGGGAAGTTCAAGCTGGAGAACGTCCCCGCAGGCAGCTACACCCTCGAGGCCTGGCACGAGAAGCTGGGTACCCAGACCGCGTCCGTCACGGTGAAAGCCCAGGAAGCGGTCAGCGCGAGCTTCGCGTTTCAGGTGAAATAGAGCGGCGCCCGCTATTCCTGCATGGACTTCAAGACGTCCTGCTTGCGGCCCTGTTGAATCAGCTTGTCGTGCTTGAAGCCGTCGCGCAGGGCCATGTACGTGAAGAAGCCGAAGATGACGATCATCATCAGAATCGGCACGTTGTCAGGCTTGCTGGCGATGAGCTTCAAGTTCTCCCAGCCAGAGTAGGGCTCGACGTCACTGGTGGCCGCTCCGGCGGAGGCGAGCACGTACAGGTGCGTGAAGAGGGTCATGGCGAGGTGCTTCGTAGAAAAGCCCGCCCCCGAGGTCAAGGACACAAGGAGCAGGCGGTCAAAAGGTGGCCCGTCGAGCGGCTTATGGAAGCCGACATTTTTTCGGAGGGCTTTGGCGAAATCCAACTCTTTACGAGCGCCGTTTCGTTCGATAGGAAACGCGCGCTTCTCCAAGGAGGCGTGGACCGTCATGGCTGACCTGCAGGAAGGCGGAAGCGGCGAAAACATCTGGTCGCGCCGCAACGTGCTGAGCATCGCCGGGTGGATGGGCATCATCGGCGCGCTGCACGCCGGAGGGCTGGCGCTCGTGGCGCTCTTGTTTCCGCGCGTTCTCTTCGAGCCCCCCACCGCGTTCAAGGCCGGCAGCCCCGGCTCCTTCAACGTCGGCGAGGTTTCGGAGCGGTTCATGAAAGACCAGCGCGTGTGGATTGTGCGCGAGGCCACCGGGTTCTACGCGCTCTCGGGCATCTGCACCCACCTGGGCTGCACCCCGCGCTGGCTGGGCCCGGAGGACAAGTTCAAGTGCCCCTGCCACGGCTCGGGCTTCCGCCGCGACGGCACCAACTTCGAGGGTCCCGCTCCCCGCCCGCTGGAGCGGGTGAAGATTACCCGCGGCGACGACGGGCAGATCGTCATCGACAAGGCAGTGAAATTCCGCAAGGAGCTCCAAGAATGGGAGCGCCCGGGTGCCTACCTCAAATTCAGCTCCTCCTCGACCGCGTAAAGGACCGCACGCCACATGGCCGACCCTCAAAAGCCCACCCCGCAGAGCGCGCTCGACAAGATTTTCACCAGCGCCGTGTGGCGCTCGATCTTCCGCCACGGCTACGCGGACACGCCGCGCAACCGCGTGCTCCAGGTCTCCGCCAACGTTTGGCTTCACCTGCACCCCTCGAAGGTGCGCCGCCACGGCATTCGCTACCGGCACACCTGGTGCGCGGGCGGGCTCACCTTCCTCCTCTACCTGGTCACCGTGGTCACCGGCGTCATCTTGATGTTCTATTACCGGCCGACGCAGGAGTACGCGTACTTCGACATCAAGTACCTCGACTTCGACGTCCCCTTCGGAATGCTCATGCGGAACATGCACCGCTGGGCGGCCCACGGGATGATCATCTTCATCTGGCTCCACATGTTCCGCGTCTTCATGACGGGGAGCTACAAGCCGCCACGGGAGTTCAACTGGGTGGTGGGCGTCAACCTCCTCGTGCTCACCATGTTGATGTCCTTCACCGGCTACCTCTTGCCGTGGGACCAGCTGGCCATCTGGGCGGTGACGGTGGGGACCAACATGGCTCGCGCCACTCCGCTGATTGGCCACGAGGGCCCGTTTGGTCCCGAAGTCGGCGTCACCCCCCGCTACGACATGCGCGCGCTCTTGCTCGGCGGCACGGTGGTGGGCCCGCCAGCGCTGCTTCGCTTTTACGTTTTGCACTGCATCTTCATCCCCATCATCGTCAGCGTGCTGATGATTCTGCACTTCTGGCGAGTCCGAAAAGACGGCGGCATCTCCGGCCCGCTCTAGGAGCTTTTTTCAAGGAACGACCATGGCCGACGCGGTTCAGCCCATTCCCTCCAACCAGGAGCAGGTGAAGATCGACGCGGCTGCGCGCCGTGCGGAGATCGACGTCCAGCTCCCCGACAAGGTTCACACCTGGCCGTACCTGGTGCGGGCCGAGTTCATCTCCGGCTGCGTGATGATTCTCGCGCTGCTCGTCTGGTCGATCGTCATCGACGCGCCCCTCGAGGAGCCCGCCAACCCTTCGAAGACGCCCAACCCCTCCAAGGCGCCCTGGTACTTCCTCGGGTTGCAAGAGATGTTGGTGTACTTCGACCCGTGGATCGCCGGGGTCATCTTGCCCACGCTGATCATCATCGGGTTGATGGTGATTCCCTACGTGGACATCAACCCCAACGGCAACGGCTACTACACCTTCCGCGAGCGGCCGATGGCCGTCTCCACCTTCCTCTTCGGCTTCTTGGGGCTGTGGGTGGGGTTCATCATCATCGGCGTCTTCTTACGCGGGCCGGGGTGGAACCTCTTCGCTCCCTGGGATTATTGGGACCCGCACAAAGTGGTGCCGATGACCAACGTCGATCTGCCCTATCTATTGGGCGCGCGCACCGAGCTATGGACACAGCTGGTCGGTGGCGTCGCGGTCATGGGTTGGTTCGCGCTCGGGCCTCTCTTTTGGCTGTGGAAGAAAGACCACCCGATGATGAAAAAGCTCGGGCTGGTCCGCTACATGATCGTTTCCTTCCTCTATCTGTGCATGGGAGGAACGGTGGTGAAAATCATCCTGCGGCTCGTTTTCAGCGTGAAGTACATCTGGGCCAACCAGTTCTTCAACATCTAGGCGGCCAAGAACTCCATGGGCAAGCCGGTCGAACGACAGAACCACACGTTGTCCTTCTTCATCCTCTCCGTGCTCATTTCGGTGTGCACCGGGTGGGCGTTCTACGACGAGTACCTCGCTCGGCGGCCGTGGAAGGACTTCCAGGAGCGCATCTTCGGCTTCGAGAAAGCGAAGGCCGCGCTCGACCTCGCCCACTTCGAGCGCAAGCTCGCCACCGGCGACATTCAGGTGGTGCTCGACCCGGCCAAGCCGGAGGAGAAGACCACCGTCGCCGAGGCGAGAAAGAAGCTCGAGGAGCTGGAGAAGGCAGTGGCTGCCCAGGGTCCACGGCTCGCCGCCTCCTTGGCCGCCATCGAGAAGGCGAAAATCGAAGCCTTCGATACCGACCTCGCGGTGAAGATGCTCAAGAGCGAGGACGACGGGCTGTTCTACCAGATGCAGCACGCCCAGCACCAAGAAGCGCTCGCCCGTACCACTGCGCAGAAGCACCAAGAGGCGGGCCACCCCGCCGAAGCGAAAGAAGCACAAGAGCTCGCCGAGAAACACGCCAAGCACCTGCGGGAGGTGGAAGAGGCGCGGGCCAAGAAGCACGAAGAGATTCGTCAGGCTGAAGAGAAGGCGGCCGCATCGGAGAAGGCGCTGGCCGAGGTGAAGGCCAAGCACGATGAGCTGGTGGGCGAGCGCGATCGGCTCAAGGCGGCGATCGAGAGCGCGCTCGACCCGGTGCTCACCGCCAAGAGCTCGCTGGAGGCGGCGCAGAAGAAGGGCACGGAGCTGACCCAGTATTGGCTCACCAGCTACGACAACTCGGTCGACCGTTGCCAAAACTGCCATGCCTCCATCGACCGCTGCGGCTTCTCACGCCCGCACGAGGTGCTGGCCGCGGTGGAGAAGGCAGGCGACAAGGCGGCAGAGGCGATGGCCGCCTTCTGCGTCACCTCCGACTCGGTCGACTCGTACAAGGCCACCGCCGAAGCGGTGTGCGCGGTGGAGTGGGACGCCGTTGCTTCCGCCGCCGGCTCCAGCGAGCAAGGCCGCTGCTTCACCGACCGTCATGACCGCGCGCGCATCGGCGCTTTCCTCACCAACTACTGTGGGCCCAAGCACCAGGGAGCTGTCTTGGTGCAGGACCAGGCGCTCAAGGCGGCCTGCCTCCCGGCCGAGGGGTGGACCACCCTGGCGGCATACGTGGAGGACCCCACCCGGAAGGCCGGCGCAGAGGGGAAGACATGGTCGGCGTGCGACCTCGCTCTGGCTGCCGAGGGCGCGACCTGCGTCGAAGGCGCCGCGCTCGACCAGTTGCGCGCTTACCTCGGCGGCATCTGCGCCGAGGTATCGAAGGCGGTGCAGGGGTTGGCTTTGCACAAGGACAAGGTCTGCGCCGCGGGAGAAGACGCCCAGCGGCTGGCCGCGGTGAAGCCGGTGCTCTTCGACCTACCGGTATGGGCGCAGACGCACCCGTACCGTTCCACCCTGATGGGCTCGAACCACCCGGCCGACCGCTTCGGCTGCACCTCCTGTCACGAAGGTCAGGGGGCCCAGACCAAAGGTGTGGCCGGCGCCGAGTTCCTCCACGGCCACGACGACCACTACTGGGACAAGCCGATGCTCGACCTGGTGGTGCACAAGAAGTTTCGCCCGGTGAGCTGGGCGGCGCCCACCGCCGGGGAGGGGGTGCCGGGCACCTGGATTTCCCATCAAGACCATTTCGTGGAGTCGACCTGCTCCAAGTGCCACACCGACGAGGTTTCGCTCCCCCACGCCGATACCTATTCGAACGGGCGCAAGTTGGTGGCGGAGATCGGCTGCTACGGCTGCCACCCCATCGACACCTTCGCCGAGGCGCCCAAGCTGGGGCCGACGCTCACCGACCTTCGACAGAAGACCACCCCCGAGTTCCTCGCCACGTGGATTGCCTACCCCAAGGCCTTCCGCCCGCGTACCAAGATGCCGAACTTCTGGCCCGAAGCGCTCGACGTGCAACACCGGGTGCGCGAGGGCAGTGAGGAGGCGAAAGAGCGCACCGAGGACGTGGAGAAGATCGCCGCCTACCTGTGGAAGAGCTCGCGCACCGAAGCGCTTCCCCCCATTCCGGTGGCGGGTGATGCCGAGCGGGGCAAGAAGCTGGTTCAGTCGGTGGGCTGCCGCGCCTGTCACAACTTCAGCCCCCCGGAGAAGCTGTGTACTCCTGAGCAACTTGCAGAGGGCAAGAGCCGCGGCACCGCCTCCGAGCCTGGAGAGTGCGAAGCGCCCCGGAGCCTCACCGCCAGCGAGGCGCGCGACTTCGCCCCCAACCTCTCCAACATCGGCCTCAAGACCAACGAGCGCTGGTTGTACGCGTGGGTGAAGAACCCCCAATCGATGTGGAAGGACACGCGCATGCCCACCTTGCGCCTGTCCGACCAAGAGGCGGCGGACATCACCGCCTATCTGATGACGCTGCGCGAGGGGCCGGCACTGAGCGGTCAGCCGGCGGTGTTCGCCGACGTCAGCTCGGAGGCGTTCGACAAGGCGGCTGCCGAAGGGGACAAGCTCGTCACCAAGTACGGCTGTGCGGGCTGTCACGACATCCAGGGGCACGAGCACGACGCGAAGATCGGCGCCGACTTGAACGAGTACGGGCGGAAGACAGTCGACCTGCTCGACTTCGGCAACGCGGTGCCCAACCCGCGCCACCACAGCTGGTACAACTTCGTGGATTTGAAGCTGCGGGCACCTCGCGCCTACCGCTACGAGCGCGTGGACACCCGCATGCCGCAGTTCGACTTCACCGATGCCGAGGTGGAGTCGATCATGGTCTTCCTCAAGTCGCGCACCGCCGAGAAGGTGCCCGCCGCTTACCTGGTATCGAACAACCAGCGGCTCACCGCGATGGCGCACGGCGAGCAGGTGATGGAGCGCTACAACTGCAAGGGCTGCCACGTCATCGATGCCGGGGGCGGCCGCATTCGCGACATCTACCTCGAGGACGACCTGTGGAGGGCCCCGCCCATTTTGCAGGCGCAGGGCTGGCGCGTGCAGCCCGACTGGTTCTTCGAATTCTTGAAAGACCCCAGCCAACAGCTGCGGCCATGGCTGGACGTGCGCATGCCCACCTTTCCCCTGGCCGACACCGAAGCGACGCATTTGGTAGCCGGCTTCTCCGCGGGCTCGAAAGTGCCGTTCCCCTACATTTCGCTCGACGTGAAGCGGCCGCAAGGCAAGGAGCTGGAAGAGGTGAAGGCGATGGTGGCAGAGCTGCGCTGCTTCAACTGCCACACCACCGGCGAGCCCTCGCCCGACCAAGACCGCTCCTCTTTGGCACCCAACCTCGCGTTGGCCAAGCACCGCCTGCGTCCCGACTGGGTCTTCGAGTGGATCAAAAACCCGCAATCGCTCCAAGAGGGCACGCGCATGCCGTCGTTTTTCACCCCGGACGACATGAGCACCGTCATGTACCCCAAGTACTTCGGGGGCTCGCAGGAGAAGCAGATTCAGCTCCTGCGCGACTACGTGATGACCTTGCCCGACGAGCCGGCGGGCGCACCCCGGGCGGCCAAGTAGCCTCTACTCCCCGTGGGAGAGGGCGGGGGCGAGGGAATGCGTGCGAACGACAAGCGCTGGCTGTTCACCTTAGCGGTCATTGTGGTGACGGCGATGTTCGCCGTGCAGCTTTTGGGTCTGCGCGTGGCGTTTGGGGCAGCAGCTGTGCTGCTGGCCGTTCACCTGGCGCGCTCGGCTCTTCGCCGAAGGCGCCGGAGGGGCGCTCCGCGGAGTGGTCAGGTGGCGGTGGAGTTGTTCTCGCCGCCTTCCCGCTATGGCCCGCGGCAGCCAGTGCCGCTGGAGACGCTCCGCCGAATGCTCGACGGCATCGGAGTGGGGCAGGTGTCGGTCGAAGAGCAAGCCCTCCTCCTCGATGAGGGAGAGGGCCGGTGGGCGCGCTTGGTTTCGAGTACGCCGCAGGCGGTGGTGCTGGTGAACGTTCGGGTGGAGGCGAGCTCGGCGGTGGCGGCCTTGGTGCTGTGCGACGCGCTGGTACCGCTCCTGGGCCCGATGACAGTCACCCTCGACGGGGTCGAGATGTTCCTCGATGGCACCACCCCGCGTCGCGAGCTGGAAGTGGAGCTTCGCCGACGTCAGCGCATGCGAGAGGCGCAGCTGGCGCACACCCTGGGTGAGCTCGCGGCCAATCAGGGAAAACCGCCGCCGCGCGGGCCGTACTTGCACTAAGAGTGCGCTGCGCGTCTATTGGCGGCCTATGCAGATGTGGGTGGGCGTGGCGTGAAGCCGCTCTTGGTCTACGACGGTGAGTGCGGCTTCTGTCGCAGATGGATCGATCGCTGGCGCGTCACCGTGGGCGAGCACATCGACTTCGCGCCGTACCAGGAGGTGCACGCGCGCTTCCCCCAGGTGCCGCGCGAAGACTTCGCCCGTGCCGTTCACTTCATCGAAGACGGCCGCATCACCCACGGCGCGCAGGCCGTCTTTCGCGCGCTGAGCCAGGGGTCGCGGGGGCAGAAGCTCTTGTGGGCGTACGAGCGGGTGCCCCTGTTCGCGTCAGTCGCAGAGCTCTTCTACCGATTCGTAGCGCGGCACCGCACGCTGGCAGGGAGGCTCACCGACTCCTTCCTGGAGACGAAGACCGAGAGTCTGGTGCTCACCCGCGCCATCTACTTGCGGTTGTTCGGGCTCACCGCGCTGGTGGCGGTCGGTTCGTTTTGGTCGCAGCTGCCTGGGCTCATTGGCAGCGGAGGTATCTGGCCGGCGGAGCGCTCCATGGCGTGGGCGCGTGCGCAAGGGGGCGCAGGCGGCATCCTCGAGGTGCCGACGCTGGCGTGGCTGAGCACGAGCGACGGTTTCCTCCACGGCCTGTGCGCGGCGGCTGCCGTCTTTTCGCTCCTCCTCATCGCCCACCTCGCGCCTCGGTGGGCCGCGGCTGGCCTGTGGGCGTGTTACCTCTCGCTCGTCGCCGTCGGTGGCCCCTTCTTGAGGTTCCAGTGGGACATTCTGCTCATCGAGGCGAGCTTGATGACGTTTCTCTATGCCCCGGGAGGGCTGCGCCCTCGCCTCTTGCGTGAGCCCAACCCGGCTCCAGCCGCCACCTTCATGCAGCGGTGGCTCATCTGCCGGCTGATGCTCCTCAACGGGTTGGTGAAGGTCCTCGGCGGAGACCCCGCCTGGCGAGACCTCACCGCCTTTCGCTACCACTACTGGACCCAACCGCTGCCGACCTGGACGAGCTTTTTTGCGCACCAGCAGCCCCTCTGGGCGCACCAAGGCGCCTGCGCGCTGGTAATCGTCATCGAGCTCGTCATTCCCTTCATCGCGCTCTGGCCCAGGTCAGGAAGGCGCATCGCGTTCGTCGCCTTCGCGCTGATGCAGTTGACGGTCATGGCCACTGGCAACTACAGCTTCTTCAACCTGCTCACTCTGGTCTTGTGCGTGCCGCTGCTGGACGACCGGGTCTTGCGTGCTGTCTGTCCGCAACGGCTCCGCAGGTGGCTCGAAGGGCTGCCTGTGCAGGTGAGACGGCCGTGGGAGTTTGGGAGGCGCGCGGCGCTGTGGGGAGTGGCGGTCGTCGTGGTGGCGTTGGGCGTCGTGCTGGCGGCGACGCGGTTTCTTCCGGTGCGGTCGCCGGCGCCGCTGGCTCGAGCGGTGGAGCTCGCGACCGCCTTCCACCTGGTCAACCACTACGGCGCTTTTTCGGTGATGACCAAGACGCGCCCGGAAATCATCGTCGAAGGCAGCACCGACGGAACGAGCTGGAAGACCTACGGGTTTCGCTACAAGCCTGGGGCGCTTGCCCGGCGCCCGCAGTTCGTCGCGCCGCTGCAGCCCCGGCTCGACTGGCAGATGTGGTTCGCGGCGCTGAACGTCTGTGAAAATCAGCCGTGGTTCCTCGAGCTGCAGAAACACCTCCTCGAGGGCACGCCGGCGGTGCTCGCTTTGCTCGAGGAAAACCCTTTCTCCGAGGCGCCGCCGCGCTACGTCCGAACCACGGTGTACCAATACCGGTTTGCCTCCTGGCAGAAGTGGCGTGAACGGGGAGAGTGGTGGGAGCGTGAAGCGCAGGGGCCCTACTGCCCGCCGCTGACGCTGGAGGCCGGGCAGCTGCGGCGTGTCGCGCTCCAGGAGGAATTCTCGCCATGAAGCGCTCGTTTTCCTTTCGCGCCGTTCTCTTCGACCTCGACGGAACGTTGTGCGACTCGCTCGCCGACATCGGCGACGCAGTGAACTTCGTACTCTCCCGGCGCGGCTTTGCCACCCACTCGTCCGACGCCTACCGCCGCATGATTGGCGAGGGAGTGGAGCTGCTCATCCGTCGCGCGCTCCCGCCCAGCGCGCAAGACCTGGTGGCCGAGGTGGTGGAGGAGTACCGGCACCGCTACGTCGAGCACTTCGCCGACAAGACCGTGCCCTACCCGGGCATTCCCGAGCTGCTCGACGCGCTCACGGAGCGGAAGGTGCCGATAGCGGTGCTCTCGAACAAGCGTGACGACTTCACCGCCGCGTGCATGAAGGCGCTCTTCGCGCGCTGGCCGTTCGCGGTGGTACGCGGAGAGCGTCCCGGGGTGCCGCGCAAGCCCGACCCGGCGGCGGCGCTGGAAATCGCCGAGAAGCTCGACGTCCCGCCCGCGCAAGTGGCCTTCGTCGGCGACACCCGTATTGACATGCAGACGGCATGCGCCGCGGGAATGTGGGCGGTGGGTGTGACCTGGGGTTTTCGTGACCGCGCCGAGCTCGTGGCCCACGGCGCTCGTGCGGTCATCGAGGCCCCGCACGAGCTGATGGGTCTTTGAAGAGTGTTATGACTTCTGGGCGCCCTTCTTCACCAGCGACAGGTCGATGAACACCTGCACCTCTTCGCCCACGAGGACGCCGCCGGCTTCCAGGGCTTGGTTCCACTTGAGGCCCCAGTCGGTGCGGTTGAGCTTGGTGGTCGCGGTGGCGCCGCGGCGGGTGTTGCCGTAAGGGTCCTTCGCCTCGTTGGTGGTTTCCACGTCGAGGACGACCTCCTTGGTCACGCCCCGCATGGTGAGGTCGCCGGTCACCTTGAGTCTGTTGGCACCGGCCTTGACGATCTTTTTGGACTTGAAGATGAGGTTGGGGTGCTTCTGCACGTCGAAGAAGTCGGCGGTCTTGAGGTGCCCGTCGCGCTTGGGCTCACGGGTGTTGATGGTGGTGGCGTCGATGGTGGCCTCGACCTTCGATTTGGTCGCGTCCTTGTCGTCGAGCTCGACGGTTCCGGAGAGCTTTCCGAACTCGCCCTTCACGTTGGTGATCATCATGTGGCGAACGGCGAAAGTGGCGGCGGAGTGGGAGGGGTCAATCTCCCAGGTCGCGGCGAGCACGGTGGAGGGGACGACGAACAAGACAAGGGCCAGGACACGACGGATGCGCTGAGTCATAGGGCTCCTCAGAATTGGAGTGGACAATTGCATGTGGCGGCGGGCAATTAATGGAGCCCAATGAAGGTCGCAAGCGATTCGTTTCGCCCAAGTTCACCGGTGAATGCACTGCCCATGCGGCTGACGGACCCGGAGGTGTCGGCCTTGGGAGAACGCTCGCTCTTCGTGCGGGACGGTTGGCTGGGCCGCCTCGCCGCCGTCGGCGTGCGTGAAGCCCTGGAGGCACTGCATCGGGAAGGAGCGTTTCACCCGGCGGGAATGAGCCGCGGTGCCCAGCACCGAATCGAGCGTGAGGAGCGGGGTGATGTCGTGACATGGCTGTCTCCCGAGACGCGGGTGCCGGTCCTTCGGGCGCTGCACGATGCCTTCGCCGAGCTCCGGGAGGCGCTCAACCGTGATGCGTGGCTGGGGGTAGAGCGCTTCGATGTCCAGCTGGCCCGTTATGACGAAGGAGCGCGGTACGCCAATCACCTCGATGCCTTTCCGGGTGGACCCAACCGGCGGGTGACGGCGATCTACTATGTCAACGACGGTTGGGCGCCTGCGCACGGGGGGCGGCTTGTGGCTGAAGGCGTGCCCATCGAGCCGATGGCCGACCGCCTGGTGGTGTTTCTCTCGGAGCGGGTGCGCCATGAAGTCGAGCCCGCGCTCGCTCCACGTTACACCGCCACCGCTTGGTACTACGGGCCCTGACTCGAGGTTCCCTCACTCAAGGCTTGGACGAGCTTCGACTCGGCTCGTCACCTCGAGCCGCATGGGTAGCGGCGTAGCGACCGAGCAGCTCGTTGAGGTTCATCGTCTGCAACGTCGCGCCCGAGCGACCTGCAGGCATGAACACCAGCTGCTTTCCGCTGAGCGCCTCCGCGATGCGCAGCTTCACCATGGTCCGGCCGCCCGCCCCAGCGAGGGCCGCGTTCTCCTTCTCGATGCCCTGCGCCCGCGCCTTGGCTTCGGTGAGAATCGCCTCGGCCTCATTTTTCGCCTGCACCAAAAAAGCGTCGCCACGGAGCTTGGCCTCCATGAGCTGGCCCTGCGCTTTGGCGATCTGCTGAGACACCGTACCCCTGGCCGTTTCCAGATTTCGTTTCGCCTCTTCCCCCGAGGCAGTGGCCTCCGACTTGAGCTTCTCGGCGTTTTGTTCTGCCAGCTTCTTCTCCCGAATGACCTCCTCATACTGTTGATGAAAGCGGTGCTCGTGGAGAATCACCTGCTCGACGAGAATACCCTCGGACAAGAGCGCGTCGGCGAGCCGCCGGCGAGCGTCCTGCGCGGCGACAAAACGCTTGTCGGCAACGTAAAAGTCCTCCGAGTGAAGCTTGTTCAGTGCGTCACGCACCAGCGCGCGAGCGGCGGGCCGAATCAGGCGCGATTGCACTTCCTCCGCCGAGGAGCCGACCTTGCTGAGCAGGTACGGAGCCTTCGCCGGGTCGATGCGCCAGGCCACCGTGACGTCGACCGAGATGTCGTTGCCGTCGACCGTCTTGAACTCGACGTCGTCATCGCGGGCCTTCGCTCCGCTGCCCCGTGTCATGCGGAGGTTCTGGAGGCGCGTCTGGAACGTGTGCCAGTCGGTGAGGATGGGCGGAAAGAAATAGGTCCCGCCAGGGGGGTAGACGTCGGGCTGAACGCCCTTGGTGCCAAACGGGGCCAGCTTTCGCGTGAGCACTCCGACTTCGTTTGCCGAGGTGGAGTGGCAGGTGCAACCTGACAAGACGGCAAGTAAGCCAGCCGTCGCCATCGTGCCATGGCGCATCATTGGCTCCTCACATCGAAGCGCCGGAGCGCCGTGTTGAGGTCGAGCGGGTTGGTGCCGTTTTCTCCGTCCGACGGTACGACGATGATCGCCGTCCCCTTGAGCACGTCGGCCATCTTCAGGCCGACCATGTTCTCGCTTCCCACTCCGCGGAGAGCCTTGTTTTCCAAGTCGGTCCCTTGGGCATGCGCAAGCTTGATCATCAGCTTGCCTTCCGCCTCCTTGGTGCGACGGTACAGCTCAGCCTCAGACTCAATCTTTTTCACCTCGGACTCGCCGCGTGCGAGCTCGACCTGAACCGCCGCAGCCCCTTGGGCGATGATGCGGTTCTTCTCCGCTTCCGCCTGAGCGACGGCCGCCTCTGCCTGGTTCTTGAAGACGGTCTGGTCCTGGATTTTCCGCTGTTCGATCGCCTGCTGGTACCGCTTGTCGTACCGGTATTGGCGGACGAGGACATGGGTGACCCGAATTCCCTTGGGCGCCAGCTCCTCGGTCAGGAGCCGCTGAGCCTCGGCAGAGGCCTTCTCTCTTTGTTCTCCGCGGTAGAACTCCTCGGCGTCGAGCTCGCCCAAGGTGCGACGGAGGACTTGCTCAGCGCGGGGAATCACCGCTGAGTCTTCATAGAAGCGCTCCAGGCCTATCTGAGTGATGACCTTGTAGGCGTCCTCGATTCGGTAGAGCACCGTGACGTCAACGCTGACCGTGTAGCCCTCGGAGGTTTGAATCTTGATCGCGGAGACGAAACGCTGGCCCGAGTTGTCGTCTGCGTTCGAATCGCTCATCTCGAGCGCCTGTAAGTCGGAGGGGAAGGTGTGCATACGTTCGGCGCCAGGTGTCACCCAATGAAGACCGGGGCCATAAAGATCGGTCTTGATGCCCTTGCTCGGCCCAAGAATGACCTGCTTGACCCCCACCTCGTTGGGCCGCACGTAGACGGTGCAGTTGGTATACGACCACAAGACCGCAACCACGAGAACCGCCAGCGGCCAGAACCCTTTTCGCTTCGGCCGACTCACCCAGTTACCCAAGCGGTCCTTGAGAAGTTGTGTGTTCATACCTTTTCCTTGCTTGGGTTCACTGGGGCCGATGGGACGCTCGCTTCCGCCACAGAGCTCAGAGGCCGGTAGGCGTCGAAGTGCACCTGCTCGGCGTTCATTTCCTCGACCAGGTGGTGCAGCTTCCCGGCGTACTGCCGCCGCGCGAACCAGACCTGAGCATCAGGCACCATCGGCCCGAACATCACCAGCAGCAACGGGAACAGCTCCAACCACTTCGGCACGCCGAGGCGCCAGATGACCGTCGCCAGCAGCAGTCCAGCTCCGGCGTAGGCCGCGCGCCCGATGAGGTCGCCCCCCCGCCAAAGGCCGTAGCGGTTTTTCTCGACGAGGTATTGCTCTTTGGCCAACCGGAGGTACCGCGGCACCGCGATCGCCATCACGCTTTCGCCGACGCGGTTCCAGTACGGAGCGTCATCGGCGACCTCGGAGAACTGTCGCCCCATCTCTTGCAACGTTGCGCGCGCCGCAGCTTCGAGCTGACTTTCTGCTTCGGCGCTCCATTCGGCGAACGCCGGACGCCTGCGCTCGAGCGCGGCGATCACGCCCTGGGTCACCTGGCTCAGCCGAAAGTGAATCGGATACACGAGGGCGCCCATAGCAGGAATCGTCGTCACCGTCTGCTCACCGCTCATTCGTCCGTGTTTTCGTCACAGGGGCAGCCGGCGTCAGAGCGAGTCCCTCCTCCGGCAGGCAGTACTTCTCTGCGTGAGGAGTGAACGCCCACATCACCCCTCCGAAGGCGACGAGGGCGGCGAAGCTCATCGCCACGTACTTTTCATCATCCCACCCGGACATGTTGGGAAAGGGCGCCCAGTGGATGAAGTGGGTCACCCCGCACAAGGTGAGCAGGAGCAACCCCACCTCGCGCTTTTTGAGCCACAGGGTGGCGATGGCCACCACGAAGCCGTAGTAGTAGCAGGTCAGCTCGGCGCCTACGGCAATCATCCCGGTGGAGAGCGCCGCCGCCATCCACGGCTCGTTCCCCGCTCCGCGGATCGCGAAGTACAAAAGCACCGCGAACCCCAACGCGATGGCCACGTACAGGGGGAGCGCCGAGTGAAACGCCTCCAGCCGCGCGTCCTTCCACTTCTTCCACGGGTCGAACGTCTTCCCGTCACGCATGAGCGCGCCGATGGTCGACGGGCGATAGGAGAGAGCGGTGCGCAGCCCCATGTGGTTGGTGAGCGGAGTGTTGGCGTGCTTGGAGGTGTTCTTGGCGAAGGCGCGGTAGGTGGAAAAACCACCGGAGAGCGGCGCGGCCAGGGTGGAGAGGAGCAGCACCCCCAGCGCTCCTCCGGCGAAGAAGGTGAGCCAGCGGCGATCCACCCGGCGCTCGCGCCAGAGCACATCGACGGCGGCGAAGGCTGGCCCCACCACCACGAAGGCGGGAAACAGCCGCAGCACCGTGGCGTAGGCGATGGACAGCCCGGCGAGGAAGAAACGCTCTTTCTTGAGCAGACAAACGCACGCCACCAGATAGAAGAGCCAGTCGTGGCGGAGGAAGGCGCCACCGGTCCAATAAAAGCGGTTGGGGAAGTGGGTGCCGAACACCAGCATCGCCACCGCCGCCACGCGCCAGCCGAAGGCCCACCACACGAGGAGCGCCATCAGCATGAGGTAGAGAGGGTCGAACAGGTTGAGCGCCACCACCTGCGGCGTGCTCGCGGGGCCGAGGTTGGTGAGGAGGTAGCCGAGCGCGGTCCACACCGGGGTCGCGTTGTAGCCGTGGTCGTGTTGGATTTTCTCCCAGCGATCGGTGCTCTCTCTCGCGCGGAAGAAGTCGACGTCCTTCTCGAAGGCCGACCACCGCTCGGGGGAGAAGCTCGCTTTGCAGCGCTCCGGGTGGGCGAGCACCTCGGTCGTGCGCACCATCTCGTTGGTGCGCAGGTCGGTGATGATGCGGCGCTTTGCGTGGGCGAGCCGTGCTCCGCCGGCTTCGGCGTCGGCCACCACCGTGCAGTCGTAGAGCAGCTCGTAGCCGAGCTCGGGAAAGTACTTCGCGCCCAGGTAGTAGTGGTACGTGTCCCACGCGTGCACGAAGTTGGAGTTGGGAAAGTGCAGCCAGCCGAAGTTGGGGTAGGCCAAGGCCCCCAGCAGTCCCAGCACGGCGAGCGCGCGGTCTCTCCACTTCTTGTGCGCATCGGGCCGGCCCGAGTGGGCAAGCCAATACCCCCACCCGAGCAAAAGCATGCCCAGCACCGCCAGCGACAGCTGCAAGCGGTTCACCGTGTGGTCGTTCCACGCCAAGGCGGCCCAAGACCTCCACATGGCTGATGACCTTACAATCTCGCGAAACTTCTAGGGGAGCGCGTGCGGCAGATCGAGACTGGCGCTCGCTCGTTCCATGCCCAGTAGCCAGCCAAGCCTTTTTGGGGAGCCCGTCATGACACACCGCTTCGCCGCCGCCGTCGTCGCCGTCGCAGCCCTGATGCCGGCGAAGGCCCTCGCTCAAGGCATGCTGATTCCCACCGACACTCGCCTGCAGCCGTTGGGCATCAAGTACCAGCGGGTGAGCGCGGAAATCAAAGACGGCGCCGCGGTGACCAAGGTGGAGCAGGTGTTCGTCAACGACGGCCCTCGCCAGCTGGAGGCGCACTACGTCTTCCCGCTGCCCAAGGGCGCCGCGCTGTCCGAGTTCTACCTGTGGATCAACGGGCAAAAGACCAAGGGCGAGGTGATGGAGAAGGAGAAAGCGGCCTCCATCTACGAGGGCATCGTCCGCCGGCTGCAAGACCCGGGGTTGCTCGAGTACATCGACTCCGACGTCTTCCGCGCGCGTGTCTTCCCCGTGCCGGCCAAGGGCGAGCAGCGCATCGAGCTCACCTTCTCCCAGGTGCTCGACTTTTCCAGCGGGCTCTATCGGTACCACTACCCGCTGGGGGCGAGCGCGCGGGGGGCGCCGCCGCTCAAGGTGCGGCAGGACTTCACCTTCAGCGCGAAGATTTCCGCCAAGCTGCCGCTGCGCAGCATCTATTCACCCACCCATCCGCTGGGCGTTGCCCGCAAGGGTGAGAATTCGGCGGTGGTGGGGTTGGAGCAGGGGGCGGGCGCCGACATCTCCAAGGACTTGGACCTCTACTTCTCCGTCTCCGACAAGGCGATCGGGCTGTCGCTGCTCACGTACAAAGAAGCCAGCGAGCCCGGTTACTTCCTCGCCCTCGTCTCCCCGAAGACCGACTTCCAGAAGGAGGAGATTCTCGGCAAGAACATCACCTTCGTCATCGATACCTCGGGGTCGATGATGGGCAAGCGCATTGGGCTGGCGCGCGACTCGCTCAAGTACTGCGTCACCCGGCTCAACCCGCAGGACAAGTTCAACGTGGTGCGCTTCTCCACCGACGTGGAGGCGCTCTTCGAGGCGCCCGCCCAGGCCACGTCCGCGGCGATCGAGAAGGCGGTGTCCTTCGTGAGCTCGATGGAGGCGCTGGGGGGCACCGCCATCGACGAGGCAATGCGGCGCGCGCTCAAAGACGGCGTGGGTGCGAGCCAGAGCCCGCACATCGTGATGTTCATCACCGACGGCCAGCCCACCGTGGGCGAAACCGACGAGAGCCACATCGCCCAGAACGCCCGCGCCGCCAGCGGGGGCCGCTCCCGCGTCTTCACCTTCGGCGTGGGAGAGGACTTGAACGCTCGGTTGCTCGACCGGCTCGCCGCTGAAGGCAACGGCACCAGTGAGTTCGTGCGCGACGGCAAGGAATTCGAGACGAAAATCTCCGGCTTCTACGACAAGGTCAGCCACCCGGTGCTCGCCGACCTCGCGCTCGACCTGGCCTCCATCGCCGCCTACGACATTTACCCCAAGAAGCTGCCCGACTTGTTCAAGGGAACGCAGCTGGTGGTGATGGGCCGCTACCGCGAGAGCGGCGATGCCAAGGTAAAGCTCACCGGGCACGTGAACGGCGACAAGCGAGTCTTCGAATACGGTGCCACCGCGCCCAGGGAGGCGAAGGCCGACGGTTTCATTCCCCGCCTGTGGGCGATTCGAAAGGTGGGTTACCTGCTCGAGGAAATTCGGCTGCGAGGAGAAAAGCCCGAGCTGCGCCAGGAGATTGTCGCGCTGGGAAAGAAGTTCGGCATTGTCACTCCGTACACCTCCTACCTGGTGGTCGAGGACCAGCCGGCGGTGGCGCAGCGGCCGCCACCGGTGTCGCCTTGGGGGCCGATGGACCCTCGCGTCCAACCGCCGCGGCGCAGCTTCGCTCCCGAGCCGAGGGCGGCGGCGCCCGCAGCACCCGGGGCTGCACCGGCGGAGGAGGACTTCTCGGCCTTCGGCGCGGGCGAGAAAGCCATGGGCAGCGCGGAAGGCAAGGGCGGCATCGCGGTCTCCAGGGAAACCAAAAAGATGAAGGAGGAAGTTCGCGGCCCCAAGAGCAGCGAGCCAGTGCGTGTGGCCGGCGGCCGCACCTACGTGTTCCGCAGCGGCGGGTGGATTGACAGCGAGGCTCTGGAGAACCCGGGCCAGCAGCTCAAGGTGAAGTACCTCTCCGAGGCGTACTTCGCACTGCTCAAGGCGCGCCCCGAGCTCAAAGCGGCGCTGGCGCTGGGCGACCGGGTGGTGGTCGTGGTGGGCAAGGGCAAGAGCATCGTCGTCGCGCCCACCGACGGTGAGGAGAAGCGGGAGAAGGTGGAGGTGTTCTTGAGGTAGGCTCCATCGCGGCCGGTTCGCCCTGACGGATTCCTCCCATGCGTCTATTGGTAGTGCTGGCTATGGCCGTCCTCGCCCTTTCCGGGTGCGGGCGAACGCGGACTCTCTCGTACGGTGACCCCAAGGTCGAGCTGACTCCCGACGAGCTCGACCTGGGCACCACGCTGCCGGGTAAGAAGCTCGTGGGCGAGCTTTTGCTCCAGAACACCAGCCGGCGTGACGTGACCGGCATCTCCTTCTCCATCGAGGCGGAACGCGCCGGTCAGTTCGTGGTGGAGGGCGTGCCGACTTCACTGGGGTGGGGGAAGAGTGTCGCTCTCGAGGTGAGCTACTTGGGGGAGATGCCGCCAAGGAGCGACGAGGCGCGGCTGACCATCACTTCCAACGCGCTGGTGGTGAGCGCACGCCTGTTCGGCCGGACGCTCGACCCCTGCGAGGTTGCGTTGTGCGATCCAGCGCCCGACGTTTGTCACAGCCGCGGCCGCTGCGAGGAGGGGCGTTGTGTGCACGACGTGCTGGTGGGCAAAAGCTGCGACGACCAGGACAGGTGCACCGTGTCTGATGTGTGTGGGCTCGATGGCGTTTGCCGGGGCTCGCAAGTGGAGTGTGCAGGCCCGCCTTCTCCCACCTGCCTCGACGCCGACACCCTCTCGACCTGGGAGTCGCCGGGAACGTGCACCCAAGGCGGCTGCACCTACGGCCGTGTGCTGACGAAGTGTCCCTTCGGCTGCCGATCTGGTGCCTGCTTCGACCCATGCGCGCAAGTCACGTGCAACTCGCCGCCGTCGGTGTGCCACAAACCCACGGGCACCTGCGTGGCCCAACTTCCGCTCGGACGGTGTGTCTACGAGCTCGACAACGGCAAAGGGTGCAACGACGGCGATCCCTGCTCGGTGCAGGACACATGCAGCGAGGGTGTCTGCCGAGGGACGCCGATGGTGTGCCAGACCCCTCCTGCGCCCACCTGCCTCGATGCCGACAACTCCGAGGTGCATGATCCGGTGGGGGTCTGCCAAGCAGGGGTGTGCGTCTACGCCAAGCGAAGCGTGTTTTGCCCCATCGCCTGCCTGCGCGGGCAGTGCATGGCGAGCTGCACCACCTCGTTCGTCGCGGGCAGCGGCGTCGACGGCTACTTGGAGGGGGCGGCGAGTAATGCACGCTTCTCCACCCCCTACAGCCTGACAGTCGACGCGTCCGGGGTCATCTTCGTCAACGACACCGGCAACGGCCGTGTGCGGCAAATCGCCAATGGCGTGGTGAGCACTCCGCCCGGCGGCTCCGGCTTCAGCGGCAATCACGACGTGGTGCTCGACGGTGCGGGAGGCCTCCTGGTCGCCGAAATCGGTCGGGTGGTGCGCGTGTTCAACGGCGTGCAGACCACAGTCGCCGGTACCGGGCCACTGAGCCCTGGGTTCCGTGACGGGCCGGCGGCGCAGGCGCAGTTCGGTCAGGAGGTGAGCGTGTGCGGCACCAGCAGCGGCACCGTCTTCGTGGCCGACGCCGAGAACCAGCGCATTCGCATGGTACAAAACGGCCAGGTGAGCACCTACGCGGGGGTCGGATTCCCGGGCCAGGTGAACGGGCCGAACGCGCTGGCGTCCTTCAACCACCCGCATGAGCTCGTCTTCGCCAACGGTGTGCTCTACGTGCCTGACACCTCGAACCATTCGGTGCGCACGGTGAGTGCCACCACCACCGCCACGCTGGCGGGAAACGGCACTCCCGGGTTTTCGAACGGCGCGCCCTTGGCTGCCCGCTTCAACAATCCCCTCGACCTCGCGCTCGACCCCGAAGGGGCGGTCTACGTCGCCGATTCGGGCAACCACTGTATTCGGCGTATCAGCCCCACCCGGGTCACCACTTTCGCCGGTACCTGTCAGTTTCCCGGCTATCAAGAGGGGCCGGCGTTCACTGCCCGCTTCCGCGCTCCCGCCGGCATCGCCATCACTTCGGCGGCGGAGCTCTTCATCTCGGATACCGAGAACAACCGTATTCGGCGCATCGATTGTCTGCCGTGAGCCCCTCACCCCCGCCCTCTCCCAGGGGGAGAGGGAGTCAGACGTCGGCGGAGGGACGCACACCGAGCTGGAGGGCGAGCAGCGCCAGCTGGGTTCGGTTTTCCGACCCGAGCTTTTGGTAGAGCTTCGACATATGCGCCTTCACCGTGCGCTCGGAGATGTGGAGAAGGGTGGCGATCTTGAGGTTGTCGGCGCCAGCGGCCACGCAGGAGAGCACCTGGCGCTCACGCAAAGAGAGCGAGTGAAGCAGGGGAGGCACCGGGTCGCTTCCCGCAGCCACCAGCGGGTTGGGCATGGAGTCGACCGGGAAGAGCCGCTCGCCGCGCGCCAGCGCGTTGACGGCGGCGATCATCGAGTCGCTCGTGGCGGCATGCGTGTCGAGGTAGCCGGCCGCCCCTTCGCGGTAGCACAGGTCGGAGGAGGGGCGCCCACCGTTGGCCAGCACCAACAGCCGCAGACTGGGATGGTGAAGGTGCACCTCTTTGAGCAGGTGTGCACCGTCGCCATTCTCTGAATACGCCAAGGGCGGAGCGAGATCGGCAACCGCGACGGCGGGACGGTCGCTGGGGACGTTGGCCAAAAATTCGCCTGCGCTGCCGTACTGCCCCACCACCTCGAAGCCCGAGCTCGCGAGCAGCGCGGCCAGGCGCTCTCGGAAGAGCCGCTGCTGCTCCAGGAGACTCACTCGCACCGGCGCTTGCATTTCCATCAGTGTCACCCCCGCGGTGGGCCCTTGGCGAATCGGGCGGCGGACCATAGCTAGCAGAGGCCGAGCGCACGATTGGCCGTCACGCCCCCCCTTGTGTTCGAAAGCACGCTCGCCAGGGCCAAAAACGCGTGGGTGGAAGGACACCTCGTTGGACGTACGACACCAGTGGCGTGCGCCCCTCCCCACGCCCAAGTTCGTTTCGTCCAGCCAAGGGAGGTGAATGTGGGGCGGAAGCGGAACGGGAAGGGCGGAATGACGGTACGGGAGGCGGGGGCGTTGGGTGGGCAAGCACGCAAGGCGCAGCTGGGCTCGTCGGGCTACGCGGCGCTCGGCCGCAAGGGTGGAGAGAAAGTGGCCGCCCAGCGCGGCTCGGCCTTCTACGCCACCATCGGACAAAAAGGCGGAGCGGCGCGCAAGGCGGGCACCGAGGGCTCGAGGCATGCGGAGGAGCATGATCCACAAGGCGCGCAAGGAGAGGAATTGCCGGAGGTGGAAGCGCAGCCTTTGCGCGATGGCACCCTTCCTTGAGGCTCGTCGAGCTGGCGTGGTCCTTGCTCACACGACGCACATGACCCAGACGACCATCTCAGAGTTCATGACCCGCAGTCCGCACTCCATTGGTGTCGACCGCAGCATGGAAGACGCCCACCGCCTGATGCGCGAGCACCGCATTCGCCATCTCCCTGTGCTCGAGGGGGGAAGCCTCGTCGGGCTGGTCAGCGAGCGCGACCTTCACCTGATGGAGACCCTCAAAGACGTCGATCCCCGCTCGGTCACCGTGGAGGAGGCGATGAGTCAGGACGTCTTCACCGTTCGCCCCGACTCCTCGCTCGCTCAGGTGGCCGACACCATGGCCAAGAAGAAGCTCGGGTCGGCGGTGGTGATGGACGAGGCCAAGGTCGTCGGGGTGTTCACCACCATCGATGCTCTGCGTGCGCTCGCCGAAACCCTGGGCCGCCCGCGCCGCTCCATTCGTCGAAGCGTTGCTGCAAAACGCGCGCGTCAGGTGCGCTAGGGCTGTCAGGGCCGCAGCTTTAGGAAATCCAAGGAGGAGCACCGATGGCGACCAACAAGGATCAAATCAGACAGGATTTGCGTGACGCGATGACCCAGCTCAAGACCATGCGCGACGAGATTCGCGTGCACGCGCACTTGGGAAGCATGGAGCTCAAAGACACCTGGGAGAAGCTCGAACCGCGCTTCCACGACGCCGAGCGTTACCTGGAGGAAATCTCCGAAGCCTCGCGCAATGCGATGCACGACTTGGTGAGGCGCTACCGCCAGCTGCGCGACGCGCTCAAGGCAGTTCGGGAGCAACAAAAGGCGCACTGAAGGGGCGCGCGGGCGTTGCCTCCTAGCGAACGATGAGCACCGGCTTTTGGCAGATGTGCACGAGCCGGTTGGAAACGCTTCCGACCAGGGCCCGGGTGAGCGCGCCTTTGCCTCCGCTGCCCACCACCACCAAGTCGACATCGGCGGCCGAAGCAGCGTCGGCGATCGCTTCGGCGGCCGAGCCGTGCAGCACCTGCCCTTCCGTCGACACCTTCTCGCCGAAGTCTTCTTCGAGCTCTTCCACCAGTTGCTTGGCATAGCGCTCGTACGAGCGGTGATATTCAGACCAGGCCTCCCCCCGGCCCTCGGTGGCCCACTCGGGTGGAGCAGGCGCGACGTGGACGACGGTGAGCCTTGCCCCGGTGGCGCGGGCAATGTCAGCCGCCAGCTGGGTGGCCTGACGGCTCTGCTCGGATTCATCGACCGCCACGAGGATTCGTTTCATCTCCACCTCCTAAAGAGGAGTTGGGTGCATTTCCCGGACCGTCCAGGGGAGCCTCCGGGGTAGTGTGGTCGAGATATGGATTCTTTGACCGCGGGCGTGAAAGCCCTTCAGCAGATGCCCCTCTTGGCCAACCTCCCCCATGGCGAGCTGGAGACCCTCGCGGAGCGGCTGAAGCTCGAACGCTACGATTCGGGCGCGGAGATCATTCGCCAGGGCACGAGCGGCTCTTCCGCCTACTTCGTCGTCTCTGGCAAGTGTGAGGTGCGGCGCAAAACCCCTCGGGGCAAGCGCAGGCTCGCCTTCCTCGAACCGGGAGACTTCTTCGGGGAGCTGTCCATCGTCGCGCCCGCCCCGCGCTCGGCCACGGTGACCACCTGCGAGCCCACCGTGGTGTTGGTGCTCACCGAGTACCAGTTTCGGGCCGCGCTGCGCTCGAATCGGGCGATGGCGTTGCACCTGGTGAAGGTGCTCGCCGAGCGGCTCCAGCGGGCAGTCGACGAGTTCACCGAGGCCACGCGCTGACCTCGTTCGGCTGTTCGACATCGACCATTCGCGCAAGGATTTCGGGCGCCACCAGGGTGTGAGCCGAATCGCGCGTTGAGTTGAATTGACTGTCCCGCGCCTGACAGAGAAGGCCGGCGTTCGCCCTGCCTACGAGCTCGTCGTTCGGTGCGCGCGCACGATTTTCTGAGCCCGCGGGCTGCACGCAGATCGTGCGAGCTCCGACGCGGTGCGTCCCAGCGAAGGCGATGGGCACGTTCGTTGAAATCGGCCTCAGGCGATTTCTCTTCGGAGGCACCATGAAAAGGAAATTCCTGCTGCTGACACTTCTGCTCGTCGTCGCCTTTGCCATCGGCCAGACGTTGCGCCCCGACGGTCCGGTAGCTGAAGCGCAGGCGGCGAGCCGAAACGAGCTGGACGAAATCGTTCAGGCTCGAAAGCTCACTCCCGATGAAGCGGCCGCCGCGCTGAAGACCTTCGTTCCTCCCGGCCGCTTCGACGACTTCATGATGGTCACCTCGGGAGGTCACCGAGGCTCGGTGCTCCTCTTCGGCGTGCCCTCGATGCGCCTGCTGAAGGAGATCCCCGTTTACGCGCCCGACCCATGGCAGGGTTGGGGTCAAGGCGGTGTGCACTCCGCCCAGATGTTCAAGGAGGGCTCCTTCGGACCGGGGCTGCCAACCTTGACGTGGGGCGATTTGCACCACCCGCAGATTTCGCTGACCCGGGGCAAGTACGACGGTGAATGGATCGCGGTGTCGGACAAGTCGGCCGGCCGCGTGGGCATCGTTTCGCTGCGCGACTTCAAGACGAAGACCATCTTCAAGACGCCGAACACGGTGTCGGACCATCACGCGCTCTGGACCGACGACAGCGAGTACCTCGTCCAAAGCTCGTTCTTCCCCGTGCCGTTCGCCGAGCCGAAGGGTTACGCCGCCATCGAGCAGTTCAAGGAGAAGTACCGGGGGACGGTGAGCTTCCTCAAGTTCGACCGCACCGCGGGGAGAATCGTCGTGGCGGACTCGTTCCAGGTCGAGCTGCCGCCCTACTTCCAAGACATGTCCATTCTCGGCCGGGGGCCCTCGGAGGGGCT
>JBMORE010000057.1:0-25047 GCA_049322255.1 Myxococcota bacterium
AGGGCGAAGGGCAAGACCTCGAGTCGCTCCATCGAGATTGGCTGGCCGCAGTCCACGCACACGCCGAAGACGCCCGCGTCGATGCGCTGCAGGGCAGCGTCGATGAGGAGGATTTCCTTGCGCTGCGCCTCCATCAGGTGGGACAGGGTGTAATGCGCCAGCTCCACCTGCGCGTTCTCTTCGTACTCGGGGTCGCGTTCCTGTTCTTTGAGGGCTTGCGCTTCGTGCCGGGCTGCGAGCGCGGTCTTCAAGATGTCCCTCCGCCGGCGCAGCAGGAGCTTGCGAATCTTCATGACGTCGGTTCCTCGGGCCATGGCGCTCGTGCCTCCTTTTTGGCGCAACACGACCAAAGCTAGGGACGTGGCGGGTGGGCGCAACGACACCGTGTTCGCCACCGTGGTCTCGTTCGTGGAGCAAGCGGGCGAAGGCGAAGCGCGAGGGCCTGTGCTAACTCAGTGGCCGGTGGAACCGACGGTGACGGTCATCGGCGCGGGCTTGGCTGGGTCGGAGTGCGCACATCAGCTCGCCCGCCGCGGGGTGCGGGTGAGCTTGCGGGAAATGAAGCCCCACAAGCGCTCGCCCGCCCACAAGGCAGACGGGCTGGCAGAGCTGGTGTGCTCGAACTCTTTTCGTTCGGACAGCCCGACCAGCGCGATTGGGCTTTTGCACGAAGAGCTGCGGCGCGCGCGTTCGCTCATTCTCGCGTGCGCCGACGCTCACCGGGTGCCGGCCGGCGAGGCGCTGGCGGTCGACCGTGAGCGCTTTTCCGGCGCGGTGACCGAAGCGCTGCGTTCGCACCCGCTCGTCGAGCTTTCGGCGGGGGAGGTCGAGCGGTTGCCTGACGGGGTGGTGGTGGTGGCCACCGGGCCGCTCACCTCCGACGCGCTCACCGCGGAGCTGACGCGGCACGTGGGAGAGAAGCTGTACTTCTATGATTCGATCGCTCCCATCGTCTCCGCCGACTCGATCGACCTCTCGGTCGCCTTCCGCCAGAGCCGGTACGGCAAGGGAGGCGGAGACGACTACCTCAACCTGCCGCTGACCCGCGAGGAGTACCTACGCTTCGTCGCCGATCTGCGAGCGGGAGAGAAGGTGGCTCCCCATGCCTTCGAGGAACCGAAGTACTTCGAAGGCTGTCTGCCCATCGAAGTGATGGCGGAGCGCGGAGACGACGTCTTGGCCTTCGGGCCGATGAAACCGGTGGGGCTGTTCGACCCGCGCACCGGCAAGGCGCCGCACGCGGTGGTGCAGCTACGCATGGAGGACCGCGCTGGTACCGCTTATAACCTGGTGGGCTTTCAGACGCGGCTCACCTGGCCGGAGCAGCGACGCATCTTCAAGACGTTGCCCGGGCTCGCCCAGGCCGAGTTCCTGCGCATGGGGCAGATACACCGCAATACCTTCATCGACGGGCCGCGGCTCTTGGCGCACGACTTGTCGCTCAAGAGCCAGCCACGGCTCTTCTTCGCCGGGCAGGTGAGCGGCGTCGAGGGTTACGTGGAGAGTGCCGCGTGTGGATACTTGGTCGCGCTGGCGGTGCACGCGCGCCTGATCGGCCGACCGTTCATGGCGCCGCCGCCGACCACGGCGATGGGAGCGCTCTTTGGCCACGTCACCGGCGCCGCGCACCCGGAAGGCCACACCTACCAGCCCAGCAACGTCACCTTCGGACTTTTTCCGCCGCTGCCGGGGCGGGTGAAGAGAGCGCAAAAACGCGAGCGCTATGCCGAGCGCGCCCGCGCCGATTTTTCGACCTGGTGGACGCAGCTCGATGCCGCCGAGGAGGATCTTCCCGTTGCCACTGTTCATGCGTAGCACCCCTCTCCCTTGGGGGGAGGGTGAGGGGCTGGGCGTTCGAGTACGGGCTGAACAACCGGGAGCGGGAGCGGGAGCGGGAGCGTTTGCGGGCATCGGGAACGCTTACGGCTCACGGTGGCGGGTCACGTGTCCGGTCGCGTGCGACGTACCCGATTGCCGGCCCCGTTCCCGCAAACGCTCCCGCTCCCGCTCCCGGCTTCTCGGTGAAAGCTCAAGCGCGATGAGGCGTCACTTCGCCGCCGTCGGCATGCTCCTGACCCTCTCCCTCACGACGCTTGCCTGCAAGAAGCCGCAGGGCGGCGGGCACGCCATCGGAGGTGTCGGCAAAGCGGTCGCCACCGGTGCGGCCACGGACTTGCGGGTGTCCCCCGATGGAAAGCACGCGGCGTTTCTCATCGATGCCGAGAAGCCCCGGCTCGAGGGAGTGCCGCCGCAGATGCTCGTCGGAGAGCTCCACACCGCCGCGCTGGAGACAGGTACCAGCAAGAAGGCCGGTAACGTCATCACCAACGTGCCCGGGGGCTACCTGTTCTCTTCCGATTCGCGCTGGCTCTTTTTTCTTGCCGGGTACAACGCGGCCGAGCAGTCGGGCGAGCTCAACCTGCTCGATCTGTCCGACCCCGCGACTGACCCACGCAAGCTGGGCTCGAACGTCACCTACATGCTCGCCAGCCCCGATGGGAAATGGCTCGCGTTCGTCGAGGAAGGGGTCCTCAAGCTCTCCGCGCTCGAGGGCGGGGCTGTGAAGGAGATCGCCGGCGAGGTCTCCACCGCGCAGTTTTCGCCCGACGGCAAGACGCTCTATTTCAAGCGGCGCCTCTCGGCGGCAGGCGGCCTGTTCTTCGTCTCGCTCGACAAGCCCGACGCGCCCAAGCGTCTGGCGGACCAAGTGGGCGACTACTCCATCTCTCCTGACTCCAAGTATGTGGCGTTCGCCCAGCGTTCGGACGTCGTGCGCAACACGTACGACCTTTTTCATGCCTCGCGGCCGGAGATGAAGCCGGTGAAGCTCGCGGGAGGAACGGCGTTGTTCGCCTTCTCGCCCGACGGCCAGTGGCTCGCCCGCACCGAGGGCGGAAAGCCCGAGCTCATCGGCGATCTGGTGATTGGCTCCGCGTCGGGAGGCCCCGGGCGCAAGCTTGCCGAGCGGGTGCAGGAATTCTCCTTCGCTCCCGACTCGACCGCCATTGGCTACCTCGAGCACTACGACATCGCCGCCCGCGCGGGACTGGTGGGAGTGGCCACGCTGCCCGACGGCAAGCCCAAGCGGGTGGGGGAGCGCAGCCCCAACTTCACCTGGGGCGCCGATGGCCGCTACCTCGCCTTCCTCTCGCGCTTTTTGAAGCCGATCTACTCCGTCGACCTCATGCTCTACCCGGTGGGCGCCGAAGAGGCGTTCAAAGTCCACGCAGGGGTGTTCGGCTATGGCTTCGGCCCGAAGAACGAGTACCTCTTGTATCGCTCGGGCTGCATTCGCGACGGGCGGGCGTGCGACCTCTATGAGCTCGACTTGAGCAAGCCCAAGGAGCCGGCGAAGAAGGCCGCCGAAGGCATCTACAGCTTTCGGCCGGCGGAGGATGGCGCGCGTGTGCTCTTGTCGTACGCCCGGCTGGAGAAGGGCGAGTACTACGACGTGGCGGTGCTCAACCGGAAGACCCAAGAGCGCAAGACGCTCGATCAGTGGATTCACCTCCCCGCGCATTTCCTCGATAGCGCCGGCAGTCGCATCAGCTACGTCATCGCTCACCGCAGCCGGGCGGGCGTTTACATCGCCGACACGCCGTAGATTCCCTCTCCCTTTGGGAGAGGGGAAGGGTGAGGGGCGTTAATACCCGAAAGCTCACACCCCTCACCCCCACCCTCTCCCAGAGGGAGAGGGAGTTGACCGGGAGTCTGGCGGCCGTACGCTCTCGACATGATGAGCTCGGAGCACCTCGAGGCGTTTTTGCGCTACCTCGTCCATTCGAGGGCCATCTCGCCCCACACGCTCAAGGCTTACCGATCCGATCTAACGGAGCTCGAGTGCTACCTGGCGAAACACGGTCTCACCTTGGAGAGCGCCACCCACGTGGCCCTTCGCGGCTTCTTGGGCTCGATCGCTGAAAACACCGCCGCCAGCTCCCGCGCGCGCAAGCTCGCCAGCTTCAAGACCTTCTACAAGTTCCTCGTCCGTCGGGGGCTCCTCCCCTCGAGCCCGGCGGCTCGGCTCAAGGCTCCCAAGCTGCCAAAGCGCCTGCCGAAGGTGCTTCCAGTGGAAGAAGCCATCCTCCTCGTCGAAGCGCCCAAGGCCAAGGAGACGGTCTTGGGGCTGCGCGATCGGGCCATCCTCGAGGTGCTCTACGGCGGGGGCCTGCGCATCAGCGAGCTGTGTGGCCTTTCCCTGAACGACCTCGATCGCCGGGCGCGGGTGGTGCGAGTCATGGGCAAGGGCTCCAAAGAGCGCCTTTGCCCGTTGAACGAAACCGCCTGCGCCGCCGTCGACGCTTACCTCGCGCGCCGGGGAGAGCTCCTGGCGACCCCCCACACGAAGGCCGACCCCTCGGCGCTCTTCCTCAACTACCAGGGCGGCCGGTTGCGCCCGCGCTCGATTGCCCGGCACCTGGACACGTACGTGAAGAAGCTCGGTTTGGCTCGCCAGGTCAGCCCGCACTCGTTGCGTCACTCTTTCGCCACCCATCTGTTGGCCGGCGGAGCCGACATCCGCTCCATTCAAGAGCTGCTGGGCCATGCCAGCCTGTCGACCACCCAACGCTACACCCACGTCAGCTGGGAGTTGCTCCAAGCCGTCTACGACAAGGCCCACCCGCGCGCCTGATGCACACCTCTCCCTGTGGGAGCGGGCAAGGGTAAGGGACCCCGATTATGAAGAGCCGTCATGTCCCCGCGCGGCAAGCCCTTCAACAACCCCTTCACCCACCTCAAGCTCGAACCAAAGAAGAAGCCGAGCCCACCAGACCCGACGACTCCTGCCAAACTGGCTCCCGCGGAGCTCGACGAATCTGAGCTGTTCCTCCGCTCCGTCGGCGAGGTGACCCCGGTCCGTTCCGGAAAGTCGCTCGCCCCGCCTCGAGAGCCGCCGACGGCGGCGAGTCTTCACATCGCTGACGAAGAGACCGAAGCGCTCACTCGGCTATCCGAGCTGGTGGCCGGCGAGGGTCCGTTCGACCTGTCCGACACCGACGAATTCATCGAAGGGAGCGTCCAGGGGCTCGACGAACGGGTGCGGCTCAAGCTTCGCCGAGGAGAATTCGCCGTCCAGGCTCATCTCGATCTCCACGGCATGACCAAGGCGGAGGCCAAGGAAGCGTTGGAGCGCTTCATTCACCAGGCGCGCCTCAAAGGCCAACGCTGCGTCTTGGTCGTGCACGGGCGGGGGTTGCACTCCAAGGACCAGCTCCCCGTGCTCAAGGAAAATCTTCAGAGCTGGTTGTCGCGCGGGAGGGTCGGCCGCTCGGTGCTCGCGTTCACCAGCGCTCGTCCCAAGGACGGAGGCGCAGGCGCCGTGTACGTGCTCTTACGCCGCTAAAACCATGCTCCACGGTTTGCTTTGAACCGCTGGCGCCAACTTGTTAGACCACCCGCATGTTTCACGGGACGACCATCGTCTGCGTGCGCCGCGACGGCAAGGTCGCGCTGGCGGGCGACGGACAGGTGACGTTGGACAAGACGGTGATGAAGGCGACGGCGAAGAAAGTGCGCCGGCTGGGCGAGGGCAACGTCATCGCCGGATTCGCCGGCAGCACCTCTGATGCGTTCACCCTCTTCGAGCGCTTCGAGGCCAAGCTCAAAGAGCACCAGCGAAACCTCGCCCGCGCATGTGTCGAGCTGGGGAAAGACTGGCGCACCGACCGTTTCCTGCGGCGGTTGGAGGCGCTCCTGGTGGTAGCGGACAAGGAAAAGACCTTCGTGCTCTCGGGGGCGGGCGACGTGGTGGAGCCCGACTTCGGCATCGCCGCCGTCGGTTCAGGTGGGCCGTTCGCGCTCGCTGCTGCGCGCGCTTTGCTCACGCACACCCAGCTGCCCGCCAAGGAGATTGCCACCCAGGCAATGGCCATCGCCGCCGACATCTGCATCTACACCAACGCCCACGTCTCTCTCGAGGAGCTGTAGGTGTCCTCACCCACTTTCACTCCGAGGGAAATCGTCAGTGAGCTCGACCGGTACATCGTCGGGCAGACGGCGGCGAAGCGCGCGGTGGCGATCGCCATGCGTAACCGCTGGCGGCGCATGCAGGTGGGGGCCGATCTGAAGGACGAGATCTACCCCAAGAACATCATCATGATCGGCCCCACCGGAGTGGGGAAGACGGAGATCGCGCGGCGGCTGGCCAAGCTGGCGCAGGCGCCCTTCATCAAGGTCGAGGCCTCGAAGTTCACCGAGGTGGGGTACGTGGGCCGTGACGTGGAATCGATGGTGCGCGACTTGGTCGAAGCGGCAATCGCCATGGTGCGCGAGGAAGAGACGGAGCGGGTGCGGGCCCGTGCCGCCGAGAACGCCGAAGATCGGCTGGTGGAGATTCTCTCCGGGCAGAGTGCTCCGCCGCGGCCGCCTGCTTTCGGGTTTGCGCCCCCGCCGCCGACACCTCCTCCCTCGCGCCTCTCGGACAGCGAGCGGGAGAAGCTGCGCGCCCAGCTGCGCGCCGGCACGCTCGATGATCAGTACGTCGAGGTCGAGGTCGCCGAGGGCGGGGTGACCTTCCTGCGCAACTTCAGTGGCCAGGGCATGGAGGAGATCGGCGTCAACATTCAAGACCTGTTCAAGAACATGCCGGGCTTCAGCCGGACGCGAAAGCGCAAGGCCAAGGTGCCCGAGGCGCTCAAGTTCCTCGAGCAGGAGGAGGCCGGGAAGCTGATCGATCAAGACCGGGTCAACCGCGACGCGCTCGCCCGTGCCGAGACGGCGGGCATCATTTTCATCGATGAGATCGACAAGATCGCCAGCCGCGAGGGGGGCGGAGGTCACGGCGGCCCGGACGTTTCCCGCGAGGGGGTGCAGCGTGACATCCTCCCCATCGTCGAAGGGAGCACGGTGGCCACCAAGTACGGCTCGGTGAAGACCGACCATGTGCTCTTCATCGCCGCGGGGGCGTTCCACGTGTCCAAGCCCAGCGACCTCATCCCCGAGCTGCAGGGCAGGTTTCCCATTCGGGTCGAGCTCGAGCCGCTCTCCGGCGACGACCTGATGCGCATCTTGCGCGAGCCGAAGAACTCCCTCTTGCGCCAGTACACCGAGCTGCTCGCCACCGAAGGGGTGCGGCTGCACTTCGCCGACGACGCCATCACCGAGATCTCCCGCATCGCCCAGGCGGTGAACGAGCGCACCCAGAACATCGGCGCGCGCAGGCTGCACACGGTGCTGGAGAAGCTGCTCGACGAGGTGTCTTTCTCCGCCGCCGAGCTCAAGGACAAAGACGTGCAGGTCGACGCTGCATACGTTCGTGAGCGTTTGGCGGACATCGTCAAAGACGAGGACCTCTCCCGCTACATCCTCTAACGTCGCTCCCGCAAAGCGAAGAGGGCAGCCATGGCGACCCAAAGCGAGGCAATCATCGAGCGCGCCAAGACTCACCTCTTGCAGAACTACCGGCAGCAGCCGGTGGTCATCGAGCGAGGGCAGGGCGTTCGAGTGTGGGACGCCGAGGGGCGGCAGTACCTCGACCTGCTCGGGGGCATCGCCACCTGCGCTTTGGGGCATTGCCACCCTGAGGTGACTGCCGCGGCGAAGGCGCAGCTCGACACCCTCTGGCACATCTCCAACGTCTACTACTCGCTCCCACAGGTCGAGCTCGCCGAAAAGCTCACCGCGCTCAGTGCGCTGTCGCGCGCGTTCTTCTGTAACTCCGGCGCCGAGGCCAACGAGGCGATGATCAAGCTCGCCCGTCGCGCGCAAAAGGACCGCGGCCAGCCCGGGCGCTACGAGATTCTCTGCTTCGAGGGCTCCTTCCACGGCCGAACCCTGGCCACCCTCACCGCCACCGGCCAGCCGAAGTACCAACGAGGGTTCGAGCCGCTCCCGGCCGGCTTTCGTCACGTGCCGTACGGAGACTTGGGCGCGGCGGAGAAGGCCGTCGGCACGCAGACGGCGGCGATCCTCGTCGAGCCGATTCAGGGAGAAGGTGGGGTGCGCGTGGCGCCGCCGGGTTTTCTTCGGGGCTTGCGCGCGCTGTGCGACCAGCACGGCCTGCTCCTGCTCGTGGACGAGGTCCAGACCGGCATGGGCCGTACCGGCAAGATGTTCGCTTTCCAGCACGACGACGTGCGACCCGACGCCATCTCGATGGCCAAGGCGTTGGGCAACGGGCTTCCCATCGGCGCGATGCTATGTGGGGAGGAGGTCTCCAAGGCGCTCCCTTCGGGCGCGCACGGGTCGACCTTCGGGGGCAACCTCGTCGTCGCTGCCGCTGCCAACGTCGTCGTCTCGCTCATCGCGAAGATGCTCGACGAAGTCCGGACCAAGGGAGAGCACCTGTTGGCGGGTGTCCAAGCGCTGCAGAAGAAGCATTCCCAACGCATCATCGCCGTGCGTGGCCGCGGCTTGCTGGTGGGGGTCGAGCTCAGCGAAGACGCCGCCTCGGTGGTGGCGCGCTGCCTGGAGAACGGGCTGCTCGTCAACCTCGCTGGTGAGCGCACGGTGCGCTTCGCTCCTGCCTTTGTCGTCACCCCCGCCGAGCTGGACGAAGGGCTGGGCCTGTTCGAAAAATCGCTCTAAACTCGCCGGCCGAGTGAGTCAGCCGGACACGATCGTGGGCCTGGGGGCGCGAAGCGATTATGTCGCCTCGGCTCCCAACATCGACCCCAAGCGGCTTGCCCTGAGCGCGGAGGAGGACAAGGTCTTCACCTGCGTCGGCAAGGTGTCGCAGATCAAGGACGTGCTTTCGCGCTCGGGGCTCTCCGAGCCGCGCACCATCGCCGTTCTTTTGGCTCTGCGGGCCAAGGGAGTCATCGTGCCCGCGAAGGTGAACAAGCCCTCTGGGCCGGCCGACCTCGCCAACGCTGCCCTCGCCGAGGAGGTGGACCTCGACCCCGCTCGCAAGAAAGAGATTCTCGATCTCGAGCGAATGGTGGAGAGCGCTCATCACTTCGAGGTGCTGGGCCTTCGTCCCGGCGCGCCTGCCGAAGAGGTGAAAAAGGCGTTCTACGAAGCCTCGCGGCGCTACCACCCCGACCGCTACTTCGGAAAGAGCTTGGGCTCGTTCAAGGCCCGCATCGAGCGCGTGTTTCGCCGGCTCTCCGAGGCGAACACCACCCTCACCGACCCCGAACGGCGGGCCGCGTACCTGCAAGAGCACCCCGAGCTGGCGGCGGCCCCGGCACCCCAGGCGAGCGTCTCCGAGGAGGCCGCCAAGACGGCCGCGGACGAGAAACGCGAAGCGGAGCGGCGCGCCCGGTTCATCAAGCACCCCTACCTGGCCAAAGCGGCGCGGGTGTCGGAGCTGCTCAACCGCGCCAAGGCCCACATCGCCAAGGGGGAGCACGGGCACGCCTACACCGATCTGCACATGGCCGCGCAAATCGACGAGAAGAACGTCGAGGTGAAGACGCTGCTGGCCGAGTCCAAGCGCAGGCACGAGAGCGCGCGGGCCCAGGAGGAGCTCGACAAGGCCGCCGAGGCGGAGGCCTTGGGTGAGCTCGAGGCGGCGGTGGCCGCGTACAAGACCGCCAGCAACTTGGACCCCAGCCTGGCCGCGCCGGCGGTCAAGGCCGCCCGGCTGCTGCTCCACCTCGGTGACTCCAAGGACGCCCGCACCTTCGCGCAACGGGCAGTGGACGCCGCGCCCAAGGTTGCCGAGCATCATGCCCTGCTCGGCGAGGTTCTCCTCGCTGCGGGGAGCAAGGTCTTGGCCAAGCGGCAGTTCGAAGAGGCGCTGAAGCTCGACCCGCAACATGCGGAGGCGAAGAAGCACGCCAAGAAGTGGTGGCCGTTCTAAAAAGAGCACGCATGGCTGACCGCGAACCCGTCATCGGCATCGACCTGGGCACCACCAACACGGTGGTCGCCACCGTACATGGCAATCAGCCGGTGGTGATCAAGAACCGCGCCGGGCAGAACCTCACTCCCTCGGTGGTGGCGTTGTCGAAGACCGGCAAGCGTCTGGTGGGACAGATCGCCAAGCGGCAGGCGATCACCAACCCGCAGGAGACGGTCTACGCCTCGAAGCGGCTCATCGGTCGCAAATTTTCCAGTGCTCAGGTGCAAGATGCGCTGAAGGTGCTCTCCTACCAAGTGGTGTGCGGCGAGCACGACGACATTCGGGTACAACTGGGCGGCAAGGACGTCTCGTTGCCCGAGGTGGCGGCGATGATCCTCAGGGAGGTCAAGGCCGACGCTGACGCCTTTTTCGGTCGCCCGGTGAGCAAGGCGGTCATCACTGTGCCCGCCTACTTCAACGACGGCCAGCGCCAGGCCACCAAAGACGCCGGCAAGATTGCCGGGCTGGAGGTGCTTCGTATCTTCAACGAGCCGACGGCGGCGGCGCTGGCTTACGGCTTCGGCAAGACGGTGAACGGGAAGATCGCCGTCTTCGATCTGGGCGGCGGCACCTTCGACATTTCGGTGCTCGAGGTGGGCAACGGCGTCTTCGACGTCATTGCCACCGGCGGCGACACCTACCTGGGCGGAGAGGACTTCGACAACCGGCTCATCGAGCACTTGGTGATGGGCTTTGCCAAGGAGCACGGCGTCGACTTACGCAAGGACCGCATGGCGCTCCAGCGTCTCAAGGACGCCGCCGAGAAGGCGAAGATCGAGCTCTCCACCGTGAAAGAGGCGCAGGTCAACCTGCCCTTCATCTGCACTCCGCCCGGCGGCGGGGCCGCGCTGCATCTGCAAAAAGCGATTCACCGCGACAAGCTCGAGGAGCTCACCGCCGACCTGTGCGAGCGCACCATCGCCATGTGCGAGCAGGTGCTCAAGGAAGCCAAGGTCAAGCCGATCGATCTCAAAGAGGTCATTCTCGTGGGCGGCATGACGCGCATGCCGAAGGTCGTCGAGGGGGTGAAGAAGTACTTCAAGCGTGACCCCTGCAAGGGCGTGCACCCCGACGAGGTGGTGGCGCTGGGGGCGGCGGTGCAGGCCAACGCCCTCACCAGCGAAGAGGCGCAAGTCTTGCTGCTCGACGTCACTCCCCAGAGCTTGGGGGTGGCGATCGCCGGCGGCTACGTGCGCACGCTCATTCCCAAGAACACCACCGTTCCTACCTCCATCACCGAGAGCTTCAACACCTCGAAGGACAACCAGACCACGGTGAAGATCATGGTCTTGCAGGGAGAGAGCGAGATCGCTCACCAGAACGAGCTGCTCGGAGAGTTCATTCTCACCGGCCTGCGTCAAGCCAAGCGCGGAGAAGTGGAGATCGAGGTCACCTTCGACATCAACTCCGAGGGCATCGTTTCGGTCTCTGCGAGGGACAAGGAAACGGGCGTCAAGCAGTCGATCACCGTGACTGCCTCGGGTGGCCTGACCGAGGACGAGCTTAGGCGCATCATGGAAGAGCAGGGCGACTACCTGCTCGAGGCGCGCGCCTCCGAAGAGCTGACCGCCAAACGAGGAGAGCTCGCGGGGTTGCTCAAGCAGGTGAGCGAGCTGCTCCCCGAGGTGCAGAAGCTCACCGACGGCTCCGAGTTCGGCGTCGACGCCGTGGCCAAGGCGGTGAAGCACCTCGAGGGCGGCCGGCGGGCGATCGAAGGCAATGCACCGTTGGAGGCGGTGAGCGAGGCAGTCGACCAGCTCTCTCGCACCCTCAACGTCTTCAAAGGCGTGATGCAGCGCATCGGTAACCACCCGTAAGGATGAGCGCACAGAGGGCCAATCAGCTGGTGGAGGCGGGTTTGTGGCTTCGGCTCTCGGGAGACCACGAGGGAGCCCGGCGACTGTTCGAGCAAGCTTTGCGACTCGACCCCAGCAACGAGAAGGCCAGGCAGCTGATTTCCAGCGGGCAGCTGAGCACGAGCCCCATGCCCCTGCCGCCTTTGCCCGACCAGCCCGTTCCCAGCCCACCGCCTATCTCTCCGCTCTCCTCGAATCCTTTCGAGCCGCCCAAAAAGGCAAGCCCGTCGGCGAGCGTGTTGGAGGTGGATTGGGGGATGGCGACTGGCTTGGGAAGCCTGGAGGCCGATCCGTCGGGAAGCGCCGCGCCTGCGGTGTTGCCGGTGGTACGGCCGCCGCCAAAGGAGCTCGCCGCTGACGCCACCAGCGCCTGGGACTTCAAGTCGAACCCCGGCGTCGCCCTCTCCGAGGTCCGTGCCCCACGGAACGACGCGCTCGACTTGATGCTCGCCGACGACGCCGAGGCCAAGCGTTCGCCGGCGGACGAGGCAGTCGACGAGGTGCAGACCCTGCTTCGCGGCGCCAAGGATCTGCTCGAGCTCGACGACCACTCCGGAGCGATGGACCTGCTCCAGAAGGCGCAGGAGCTGGCGCCCAACGACCCCGACGTGCAGCAGATGCGCGCGAAGAGCGAGCGCGTGCTGCAGGCGATGTTCGAGTCGAAGTTGGGCGACCTTTCTTCCGTGCCCCGGGTCGCGCTCAAGGACGACGAGATCATCTGGCTCAACCTCGACCACCGCGCCGGCTTCGTGCTCGCGCAGATCGACGGGACGGTGACCTTCGAAGACCTCTTCGCCGTCTCTGGAATGTCGCGGCTGGACACGGCGCGCATCCTCGCCCAGTTGGTCGAGGAGGGGGTCATCACCCGCGGTTAGTGACGAATCACCGCCGTCCAAGTGCCTCTGACCACCAGCTTACCGGTCTGGTTCTTCGATTCGGTCTCCATCACCACGAAGTCTTTTCCCGCCTTCTCGAAGATTCGGGTGAGCGTCCCGTGGGTGGTCATCACGTCGCCTGGGCGCATGACGTCGAAGAGCTCGAAGTCCTGCTCGCCGTGCACCAGCATGAGCAGGTCGATGCCCAGCGCCGGGTCGGTGACAGCGGCGGCGAAGGGCGCGATGGCGAAGGTCACCGCGAAGGTGGGAAAAGCGATGATCGAGCCGTAGGTGCCTTCTTTGGCGGCTTTCTCGTCCCACAGGTAAGGGTGAAGACCCTCCGGTGCGCCGCTGCCGAAACCGAACGAAGGCACGCCCCCGCCTACCGCGTAGGCGAACTCGCGCAGCTTCTCCACGCCGATGGTGTAGACGTACGGGCCGTAGCCCTTGCCCACGTGCTTGGGGTCGACGGGCATGTCAGAGCTCCGCCTCCAGCAAGGTTCCTTTGAGCACGTCCTCGCCTTTTTGGTTTTTCGCCGACAGCTCGGCACAGACCCGGTTGCCCTCGATGGAGGTCACCTTGCCCTCGAAGGTGATGGTGTCTTCGATCGCCACCGGGCGCGAGAAGCGCACCTTCACCCGCCGCACCTTGCCCGGGTCTCCGAGGTAGCGCACCCACGATTCGGCCGCCCAGGCCATCGTGCACAACCCCTGGAGAATCGCCCCGCCCAGGCCGGCGGCTTGGCCGACGTCGCCGTCGATGTGAATGGGGTTGAAGTCGCCGCTGGTCGCCGCGTAGTAGATCGGCCGGTACTTGTCGCACTCGCGCACCTGCATGAACGTGTCGCCCACCTGAGCTGTCTTCGCCATGGCGCGGCGGTCTAACGGCGGCGAGCTACCAGCGTCAAGCGTTGATGGCACCGGTTTTGGTGGCGGGCGGGCGATCGAGCGGGTCTTCCACCTCGAGCTCGTCGTCGCGCCGGCGGCGATAGTAGTCGCGCACGTAAGACATCAGCTTGTCCAGGTAGGTGTGCAAAGGCGGGCAGCGAATGCCGGTGCCATCGAGGAGCTCGAGCGTGTTGTGGCAGTTGTAGATGGCCAGGTGGTTCACGTAGTTGATCGCCGCCCGCTGCGGGCGCGCGACCTTTTCCAGCACCGGTAGCCTCAGCATCACGTCGGCGGCCTTCGCTGAAAGGGTGAACTTGGGTAACCGCTTGTTCGCCTTCTCGGCGATGAGCTCGTACACCCGGCGTGCGCTCATCGGGTTGGGGTCGACCAGGTGCACCGTGCGTCCGGCGCCGGCGGGGTTACGCGAGATGCTCCACACCGCCTCCACCACGTAGTCCACCGGTACCACGTTGAGGGGCGCCACTCCGTTGCCGGGCAAAGGCAGGGGCATCACCAAAGGCGACATCACCAGGAGGATGCCCAGGTAGTAGGGCCCCTCGAAGCGATCGATCTCTCCGGTGCGCGAGTCGCCCACCACCGAGGAGGGCCGGAAGATGGTGATCGGCAGCGTGGCGGCGGCACGGCGAACCAGCTTCTCTGCTTCGGCCTTCGTCTCCTCGTAGGCGTTACGAAACGTCTGCCCGCACCAAAGCTCGTCCTCGGCGACGACGCCTACCCGGTCGCCCGACACGTAGCAGGTGGAGAAATGGCTCAACCGCCGCAAACCGCCACAGTCGCGCGCCAACTCGAGCACGTTACGAGTCCCGTCGACGTTCACCCTCCAGGCGGTCTCCTTCGGCATGCCCAAGTACGAGATGGCAGCGAGGTGGAAGATGTCGGTCACGCTGTCGCACAGCCGCTGGTACTCGTTGCCGGAGAGCCCCAAATGCATGTCGACGATGTCCCCCGAGAGGACCTCGATCGGCGCGCCCCTGATGCGGTCGACGTACTTGTGCGCCTCTTTGAGAAACTTGGGCTGCACGAGCAGATACACGCGGCCCTGGGGGTCGTGGGTGGCGATGTGCTGCACCAGCCGCTTGCCGATGAAGCCGGGGAAGCCGGTGACGAAGTAAATGCCGGGCGAGGGGGCGCTCATGCCGCGCCGAGCATAATCTCTTTCCACACACGCTCCACCTGGGCGCGGGTCGATTCGACGCTGCCCGAGTTGTCGATGAGCCAGGTGGCCAAGCGCTCCTTTTGGTCGAGGGGCAGCTGCGCGGCGAGGCGCTCCTCGGCGGCGGCGCGCGACAAGCCGTCGCGGGCCATCAGCCGTGCCAGCTGCACCTTTCGCGGCACGGTGACCACGATGACGCCGTTCATCGATTCGTGGAGGCCGTTCTCGATGAGCAGCGCCGCGTCGTAGACGACCACCGGCACGCCCGCCTCGGCGAGGCGCCGCGTGTGCTCGAGAAACGCCTGCTGAATGCGCGGATGCAAAAGAGCGTTGAGCGCCGCACGCTCGCCCACGTCGCCGAAAATCCGCTCTCCCAGCTTTTGGCGATCGAGCCGTCCGTCGGGGCCGACGACGCCGGGGAAGCGGGCGGCGAGCTCCATGAGCGCCGGCTGGCCGGGCTCGACCACTTCACGTGCCACCAAATCGGCGTCGATGACGTGCGCGCCCAGCCCGCGCAGCATCGCGCTCACCGTGCTCTTGCCCGAGGCAATACCTCCGGTCAGCCCAATCAGTCGCACGTTCAGGTCTTGCTCGGCTGAAAGACGATCGACTGCACCGTCTGGCCGTCTTTTTGGAAGAACACCACCAAGCCGATCTGCACGTAGTGGAAGTAAGTGCGCTGATCGGGGGTGGTCTTCTTCACGTAACAGGGGGTCTTGGGCTTTGGGCCGTCGGGGCAGGCGCCGCCGTAGCTTTCTTCGATCGCCTCCCGATCGACGGTGGTGCTGGGGAAAACGTCGATCCGCGCCACTTTCTGGGTGGCGGTGTCTACCCGGAATTGGGCCTGTGTGGTTCCGCGAATCGCCTTCGCCTTGGAGTAGGCGAGCGTCTCGCGTCCCTCGGCGCTCACGACCTTCGAGGGCTCGCCGAACTTCTTCACCACGTCATGTCGGGTGGAAACGCCGGGCTCGATTCCGTTCCAGGCCCTGGCCCAAGAAGGGCCGCAGGCGAGCAAGAAGAAGAAAAGGGCGAGCGGTCGCATCGGTGTTTTGCGTTCCTATCGGAAGCAGGGGCGGTGTCTCAAGCAGAGGGACTGGTCGGAGTTCTAGCTTGCCGGTCCAGGCGACGCCTTGTAATCCTGCCCGCCTTGATGCGGCCCGTCACCCGCTGGTTGCTCCTGACCTCCTTCGCCTGCTCGGCGGGAGCGTCGGCCTACGACTTCGTGGGCGCCGAGGCCTGCAAGGCTTGCCACCCAGATGCCTATGCAGCTTGGAAGTCGGCCAAGCACTCGCGCGCAAAGGATTCGCTTTCTTTGCAGCAGCAAAGGGACGCGCGCTGCTTGTCGTGTCACTCGCCCGACGAAGGTCAGTCGGGCGTCGCTCACGTGTCCTGCGAAACCTGTCACGGAGGCGGGCAGCATTACGCCACGCGCTACGTGATGAAGGACTCGGAGCTCGTGCGCCTGGTGGGCCTCGTCGACCCGTCGGAAAAGGCCTGTCGCACCTGTCACGACGCCTCCTCGCCCTCGCTCAAGCCGTTCGACTTCGTGGAGAAGCTCAAGCTCATCGACCACTGGACGGTGGAGCGGCAGAAGCGGGCAGCGAGCGCGGCCAAGGCCGCCGACGGCAAGAAGCGCGCTCCGTGATCCAAGTGCTCGACGCGCAGTTCGTCACCACCGCGGTCGCCCCCGAGCAGTACCCGAAGGGTGACCTCCCGGAAGTGGCCTTCGTGGGGCGCTCGAACGTCGGCAAGTCGTCGATGATCAACGCGCTCGCTGGCCGAAGAAAGCTGGTGCGAGTGTCGAACACTCCAGGCCGCACGCGCACGCTCAACTTCTTCGACGTCCAGCTCGCCAAAGACACGGAGCGCTACCGGGTGCGCGTCGCCGACCTGCCCGGCTACGGCTTCGCCAAGGCGTCGAAGGCCGAGCGCGCCGCGTGGAAGGAGATGATCTCCACCTATCTGGAGAAGCGCCGTTCACTTCAAGTGGTGGTGAGCATCATCGACGCTGAAGTGGGGCCGCAGCCTGATGATTTTCGGACCCTCGACTATCTCGCCGCCAAGGCGCGGCGCATTCTGGTGGTGGCGACGAAGATCGATCGCCTTCCCAAGGCGAAGCGTAAGCCGCGGCTTCAAGCGCTGGCCGCACGGCTCGAGCTGCCCTTGGCTTCGGTGCTGCCGTTCAGCGCCACCGAACGCCTCGGAGTCGACGAGGTGTGGGAGACGCTCCTTCCCGCTTTGGGCGCGGGCTAGGGCTTGCCCTTTGGCGCCGGCGCCGCTACGCACGCGTTCGTTGACTTCCGGAAACGGCCAAGACCGTCAAGCCGCCCGCTCCGAGCTGGTGCGCAGGCTCGCACAGCTGTCGCCCAAGGAACGGGTCGAGATGCTGCTTGCCCAGGAGGACGCCAGGGCGATGGTGCGCGCCATTCCTACCGAGGATTTGTACATGACGATCGCCGACGTCGGCCTGCACGATGCGGCGGAGCTCGTCCAGCTCTCGTCACCGCAGCAGTTCCAAGCTTTCGTCGATCTCGCCGCGTGGAAGCGCGACCGCATCAACCTCAAGGAGGTTCTCGGCTGGGTGCACGCCGCCCGCGGGGAGGACGCGCAGGAGCTCTTGGCCAAGCTCCACCAGCTCGACCTGGAGGTGCTCGAGCTCGTTCTGCGCTCGCTCCTCGTCGTGCATGACCTCGAGGAAAACCCCGACGTTCACCCCGCAGGGGCGACCCTGGAGACGGCCGAGGGAAAGTATTTGATCGAGTTTCTCGTCGAAGGGGTGGAGCTCGCGGTGCTGCGCCAGCTGGTGCAAGACCTCATCGCCGAAAACCCGTTCGAGGCCACCCGCCTCTTCGAGGCCGCGCGCTGGGAGCTGCCCAGCGAATTGGAGGAAAGCGCCTACCGGTTCCGATCGGCGCGCTTGGCAGACTTGGGCTTCCCCGAGCTGCACGAGGCGGTCTCGGTGTTCACCTATCTCGACCCCGACCGGCTGGTGACCCTGAAAAGCGCCTCCGAGGGCCTGCGACCCCCGTCGCAGCGCATCGATTTCGTGGAGGCGGGGTTCAAGGGTCTGGCCAAAGAGGAGTACGACCAAGTCGAGCAGGAGATTCGCTACCTGGTCAATTCGGCGCTGGTCGCCGAGGGCGCCGAGCCGGGCGATCCGCGGGCGGTACGGCGCGTGAGCGAGCTGGCACGCGACTACTTGTCGCTGGGCCTCGAGCACCTCACGGGCGCGGACCCTTCACGCGCTGCCGAGGTGCTGCGAGAGCACCATCTCAAGAAAGTATTCCAAGCGGGCTTCTCCTTGACACTGCGGCTCAAGTTCGAGGTCGAACGCCTGGCCAAGGAACCTCTGGCCAAGCTGGATGGCACATGGCTCCTCTTGCCCGAGGAGGCGGAAGGGGTGCGCGCGCTCGCGCTCAAGCGACCCTTGCGAGCGCTCAAAGTGCCGGGGGCCGAGCCGGTGCCGTTCCGGTCACGCCGCGAGCTCGCCGAGGCACGCGCGCTCCTCGAGGGCGCGGGCTCTCAGCGGGAGGTCTTCTCCACGCTCCTGGGCGGTTCGGCTCAGAACGCCAAAGCCGTGCTGGCCCGCTTCGGGGCGTCGATCTCCGAGCTGGGCCCTGACCGCCTCTTTCGCGCCGCGGTGGCATGGGCGGTGCTCGATGGGGTGGCCGAGGCGCGACCGGTTCCAGAGAGCCGCGTCGTCGAGCTCGCCGAGCGTTGCATCGAGGGGAGCGCGCACGCGCCAAAGGTGCGCGCGTCGGCGGTCGAGCGCGCGACGAAAGCCTTGCCGGCCGGCGCCCGTTCGATGGTCGACAGGGAGCTAGGCCGAATGGCCCAAGAATGGGGGCCTGCCTACCTGACCGAGGGCCGCGTCGCCCTTCCCGTGGCGTCAGTCCTCGTGCCGTTCGCCCCTTGAAGGGCCTGTAACCCCTTCCGCCTGTTCCTCCTCCTGACGCCACAACCCCGGAGGAAGCGGTGGATTCAGGGTGGCACAAGCCCTGCTTCGCCGTGCCTAGGACGAGGAGAGATGGTGTGGAGCAGACAGCGCGTACTCAAGACGCCTGGGCGTTCGGCGCCCTCATGCTGTTCGTGGTAGCGATGTACGCCGTCCCCGGAGAGTGGATTCCCGGGGCGGACAAGCTGCGCATCGCCCTGGTGACCTCGAGCCTCGCCGCCGCGTTGGTGGTGCTGCGCCGCCTGGGAAAGCTCGAGCCGGTCTACCTCGACGGCGTGCGCGGGCTGGCGCTCATCGGGTTTGCCGCCCTCGCATCAGGGTCGATTCTCTGGTCCATTCACCCTGAGGAGTCGCGCACCACCGCGATTGGCATCGTCAAGCTGGTGGCCATCTACCTGACGATGGTCAACGTGCTCACCACCTGGCGGCGTGTCGTTTGGGTGTGCGGCGCGCTCGTCGCGGGCTCGATCGTCACTTCGATTGGCGTCATTCATTGGCATCACGCCGGTGTGGACCTGGTGGAGGGCTACCGCGCGCGCTGGGTGGGTGTGTACGCCGACCCCAACCACATGGCGATGGACCTCGGGCTGGTGGTGCCCCTCGCCTTGGCGTTTCTCGCGCGACGGCAGACGCCGGCGGTGTTTCGCGTCGTGAGCGCTTTGGCCGCCGCGCTGGCGGTGGTGGCCATCGTCCTCAGCCACTCCCGGGGAGGCTTCATCGGCCTGGCCGTCGCAGTCGTCCTCTGGGCGGCGCGCGAGAAGCAGCGGGTGCGATCGTTCTTCATCGGCCTCGCCTTCGTCCTCGCGTTGCTCGCCTTCGCTCCGGAAAGCTTTTGGCGCCGCACCAGCACCGTCGCGACCTTCGAGGACGACGTCTCGGCGCTCGGGCGCGTTCACGCCTGGCAGGTCGCCAAGGACATCAACGTCGAGCGTCCCTTGCTCGGCGTCGGAGCGGGGGCGTTTCGCTTCGCTTGGCCGATGTACGCGCCGCCCGAGGCCCGGCGTGCCTACGTGGCGCACAACGTTTTTCTCGACGTCATCGGTGAGCTGGGGCTGGTGGGACTGTTTCTCTTCCTCGTCTTTGCGGGAGGCGCCTCGGGCGGTGCCTTCGCCGCGAGCACCGACCCCACGCACGGTTGGCTCGCGCGAGCAATCGCCGCTGCCATCGCCGGCTACTTGGTGTGCGACCTGTTCTCCGGCTACATCCTCTCCTCGCACCTATACGTGTTCTTCGGCCTGGGGGCGTGCGTCGACCGCCTGGCGCATGCAGTGAGAGCTTGCGCCAGCTGGCCTTCGGCGAACGCCACGGAAGCATCGCTCGCACGGGGGTAGGCATGCCGGCGAATGCCGACAGGGCGCCTCGCATTCGTCTGCTGGAGGTCACCAAGGCTTTCTATATCGGGGGCACCGAGGTGCAGGTGCTCGAGCTTCTGCGTGGTTTGCCCCGCCATTACCAGCTGGAGGTGGCGGTGCTCGAGCAGATCGGCCCTCTGTGTGAGGAGGTATGGGGGCTCGGCCTTCTCCCCAGAGAATTCCCGTTGGGCCGTTCGTTTCTTTCGCCCACCGGCGTGCTTCAGGTGGCGCGCCTCGCGGCACATCTCAAAGCGTCGGGCACCCACCTCGTCCACGCACACGACTTCTACTCGACGCTGCTCGCCGTGCCAGCGGCGAAGCTCGCGGGGGTGAAAGTCATCGTCGGACGACTCGACCTGTTGCATTGGCACGGCCCGGCCCGTGCCCGTGCGCTGGCGGCGCTCACGCGGCTCGCCGACGGGGTGGTGGCCAACGCCGAAGCCGTGCGGCGACATCTGCTCGAGCGCGAGCGTCTTCCGGAAGAGAAGATTGCTCTCATTCGCAATGGAATCGACCTCGCCCGGTTCGACGCCCGGCGAGGCGAGCTCGAAGCTCCGCTCCCCAACACCGGTGGGGCGCCGCTGGTGGTGCACCTGGCGAACATGAGCCACCCGGTGAAGCGACAAGAGGACTTGCTGCGGGCCTTGGCGCTGGCGAGGAAGAAGGTGGGCGAGGTTCACGCCTTCTTCGTTGGCGATGGGTACCGCCGCCGCGAGCTTCAAGCGCTCGCCACCGCGCTCGATCTCGAGGAGAGCGCGCACTTCCTCGGCTTTCGAAAGGACACGCCGGCGATTCTCTCGCGAGGCACCTTGGGGGTGCTGTGCTCGAGCAAGGAGGGGCTCTCCAACGCCGTGATCGAGGGCATGGCCGCGCGGTTGCCGATGGTCGTCACCGACGTCGGCGGCAACCCCGAGCTGGTGGCCCACGGTGAGCGCGGGCTGGTGGTTCCTCCCCAGCGGCCGCAAGAGCTCGCCGACGCCATCGTGTCGATCATCGCGAATCGCGCCGCCGCGCGCGCCCTGGGCGATGCGGGGCGTGCCTTCGTCGAAAAGGAATTGACGCTCGACCAGTTGATCTCGCGCCACGATCAGTTGTACCGCGCGATCGCGCGAGAAATCTGAGCCCGCGCAGCTCGCCACCCAATCGATTCCGGTGTAACTTTCGGATCGTTGGTGGTCCAGCGAATGATCTCCTGCAAGATTGGTCGGCTCTACCGGTGGTTCTCGCGGATTCCGGAGCGAGCCTCGATCGCTCCTGCCGGGCCTTCGCTGACCTTGGTGGTGGACAGGGGCAGCGAGCCAGGTGAGGCGTCGACTCCCACCGCGTCGGAGACGGCGCGAAAGCCATCGCGCCGCAACAAGTCGGAGAGGCCCGTCAAGATCCGGCGCACCAGCGGCGGCCCCTCGTAGACGAGCGACGTGTAGAGCTGGATCAACGACGCGCCGGCGCGAATCTTTTCGTAAGCATCTTCGGCGGTGAAGACGCCCCCGACTCCGATGATCGCCAGCCGCCCGCGAGCGCGTGCGTATGCGCGGCGAACGACCTCGTTGGCCAGCGGGCGAAGGGGAGCGCCCGACAAGCCGCCCGGCTCGGGAGCGAGTGGGTCGACCATCGGCCGGGTGATGGTGGTGTTGGTGGCGATCAGCCCATCGACGCCGCAGGCGAGGGCGACGTCGACGATCGCATCGACCGCTTCCGGCCCGAGGTCGGGAGCGATCTTGAGGAAGAGCGGCCGCTGGGTGCGCTGCCGCAGCGCGCGCAACAGGCGTTCCAGCGCCTCCGGCTCTTGCAGCTCGCGTAGCCCCGGAGTGTTGGGGGAGCTCGCGTTGACCGCCAGGTAGTCGCCCAGCGGTTCGAGCATGTCGACGGCGGCGACGTAGTCGTCCAGCGCGTGGTGGTTGGGCGTGTCCTTGTTCTTGCCCACGTTGATGCCCAAAGGCGCGGGTCGCCAAGCAAGCTCACGCAGCCGCCCGGCCATGGCCGCCATGCCCCGGTTGTTGAAGCCCATGCGGTTGATGAGCGCGCGGTGCTCGGGCAGACGAAACAGGCGTGGGCGTGGGTTGCCGGGTTGGGGTCTGGGCGTCACCGTGCCCACCTCGACGAAGCCGAAGCCGAGGGCGAAGAAGGCCGGCAGCGCCTCGGCGTCTTTGTCGAGCCCGGCGGCGAGCCCGAGCGGGTTGGGAAAGTGAAGCCCGGCGACAGAGCTGGAGAGGTCGACTCCGCGCAGCGCCCGGCGCCGAAGATGGCGACACAGGCCGAGCGCTCCCTCCAAGAGCGACAAAACCCACAGCACCAAGCGGTGCGCCGCCTCGGCGGGGAGGAGGAAGAGGAGCGGGCGGACCCAACGGTACATCGCTTCAAGCCGGAATGAAGGAGTGCTGGCGCGCCCACTCGAGAGTCTGGTCGACCTGCGCCGCGGTGAGAATGCCGTTGCGCTCGACCAGCTCCACCTCGCGCTGCATGTCGGTTTCGAGGAGGTAAGGACCGTCGGTGTTGAGGGTGAGCTTCACTCCGCGGTCCCAGAGCGTCTTGATGATGTGCCCGAGCTCCGCGAGATTTTCCACCGCGTGGGTATGAAGGTTGGAGGTGGGGCACAGCTCGAGCACCACGTCGCGTTCCTTGAGGAGCTTCATCGCGGCCTCGTCGTAGGCCGCGCGAATGCCATGGCCGATGCGGTGCGGCTTGAGCCGCTCGATGACGGCGACGACCCCGTCGGCCCCGGTGCCCGCGGTTTCACCGGTGTGCACCGTCGTCTTCAACCTGGCTCGCCGGGCCCGGTCGAAGAGGTCTTCGTATTTGCCCACCAGCTCGGGAGAAAGCTCGAGGGCGTTCTTCTCGGTGCCGGCCAGGTCGATGCCGTACACGCCGCGGTTGCGGTACCGAATCGCCTTCTCGAGGATGATGCTGTTGAGCCGATGATCGAACTCGCGGGCCAGGCAGAAGATGAGACAGGCCTTGACGCCGTATTCGAGCACCGCCTTGTCCATGCCCCGCAGGGCGGCGTGAATGATGTGGTCGAGGTCGAGCTCGGAATTGAGGTTGCGCTTCATCGGGTTGAAGCGCAGCTCGATCTGGCTGACCCGGCTGCCGCGGTACTCCTTGCCGATGACCTCGTAAACGCTGCGCTCGATCGCCGCCGGAGAGCTCTGAATCTTCTCCGTCCAGGTGTGCATGATCTTCAAGTAGTCCTCGAGGTTGGTCACCTTGTCCGGTCGGGCGGTGATCAACTCGACGAACTCGAAGTAGTTCTTCACCGGCAGCTTGAAGCCTTGCTGGTGGGCGATCGACCACAAGATGTGGGGTGCCACCGCGCCGCCGACGTGAATGTGCAGGTCGATGAGCTCGCGGGCCATGGCGCAAATTGGCACGGCGCCTTGCCCGCATCAACGCCTCTATTGTCCCCGCAGCTTGCGAATTTCTTCGTACGCCTGGTTGATCTCGCGAAAACGGCGCGCCGCCACGCTCACCGCGCCTGGGCCCAGGTGGGCCACCTTGTCGGGATGATGGAGGAGGGCGAGGCGGCGGTAGGCGCTCTTTATCTCCTCGTCGCTCGCCTCGGGTGAGACGCCCAGCGCGGCGTAGTGCCGGGCGCCGCCACCGAAGTGGAGCGCGGTGATCGAACGGTGCTCTTCCTCGGAGATTCCCAGCTCGCCGACGGCACGCTTGATCGCCTCCCGCTCGAGCTTGGTCACCTCTCCGTCCGCCCGTGCCAGCTCGTAGAGGGCGTTGAGCAAGAGCAGCCGCTCGGAGGGCAAGAGTTTGTCGCGACACGCACGGGCGACGTCCTCGACGAGCTTGGGGCTGGCGATCGCGCGCTGCAGGCTCTCTCTGACCCACTCGAGCTCGTCGGAGGTGAAGCGCAGGTCTTCGGCGAAGAACTCTCGCACCACGCGCACTTCTCCGCGCACCAATTCTCCGTCGGCGCGAGCCACCTCGACGAAGAGGGCGCACAAGTGACGAGCGAACTGTTCGCGCGCTTGGGCCTCGATGGCGGCTTTGGTGGGAACAGGCGCGGAGGCAGAAAGCGGGATAACGGAGGGTTCGGCAGCGTCATGGAGCTGGTCGTACCGATGCCCGACCCAAGCACCCAAAAGAGCGAGCACCAGCGCCAGCGTTCCCGAGGAGAACGCCAGGCCGATCGCCGCGCCGATCATCGCCCCGAGGATCTTTCCGTACACGTACCGCCCACTCCTGCCTTTCGTGCCCAGGAGTTTGGCATAGAGTCGATGGCGCCATGACAGCTGTGCGCATCGACGGGAAGGCGATCGCGGCGAAGGTCCGCGGCGAGGTGAAGGAGGCGGTCGTACGCCTCCAGCGCGAGCGCGGCGTCACTCCCGGGCTGGCGGTGGTGCGCGTGGGCGAAGATCCCGCTTCCAAGGTCTACGTCGGCTCCAAGCGCAAGGCCGCGGAGGAGGTTGGCTTCAACTCCTGGGAACACCACTTCCCGGAGACGGCTACCCAGAGCGAGGTGTTGGCCAAGGTTCAGGCGCTGAATCAGGACGCGGCGGTGCACGGCATCCTTGTGCAGTTGCCGTTGCCCAGGCAGCTCGATGCCGAGGCGATTCTCGTCGCCGTCGCGCCGGAGAAGGACGTCGACGGCTTTCACCCACTGAATGCGGGGCGACTTTTCACCGGTCGGCCGGGAGTGCGGCCGTGTACTCCCGCCGGGGTGATGCGGCTCTTGGAGGAGATTCGCTTCGACCCCGCGGGGAAGAAGGCGGTGGTGGTGGGACGCAGCAACATCGTGGGTAAGCCCATGGCGATGCTCCTCCTCGGCGGCGACGCCACGGTGACGCTGTGCCACCGCAAGAGCGACGTTCCCTCCGAAGTGCGCGTGGCCGATTTGCTGGTCGCCGCCGTCGGCGTGCCCGAGCTCATCAAGGGTGAGTGGGTGAAGCCAGGAGCGGTGGTGGTCGACGTGGGTATGAACCGCACCCCCGAGGGCAAGCTCGTGGGCGACGTCGAGTTCGCTGCGGCCGCCGAGCGCGCCTCCTTCATCACCCCGGTCCCCGGAGGCGTCGGCCCGATGACCGTGGCGATGCTGATGCAAAACACCCTCGCCGCAGCCACGCAGCGTCCCTCTCCCCGTGGGAGAGGGTAAGGGTGAGGGGTCGCCAATTTGCTGAGTTGACGCCCTCGCACCCACCCTCTCCCAGCGGG
>JBMORE010000058.1:0-24826 GCA_049322255.1 Myxococcota bacterium
ATGACACGGCGCTCGGAGCTCAAGCGGAAGTTCGAAGGTAAGGACGTGCTCGGGGGGCTCCTCGAGCTGGCAGGCAGCGACCTCTCGGTGGAGGAGGTGCTCTTGGCGTTTGAGGACGCGAAGAAGGCCAAGTTGCCCGCCAGCGACGTCATTCCCTCCTTCTTCGATGGTGAGCCGCGCTTTGCCGACCCCTCGCTCGCCCAGCGGCTGTTCGGAAACCTCCTCGGCCTGTGGGACTTGGTGCAATCGGGCGGAAAGGTCGAGCTCGACCGAGCCCCTCGGGAACGACCGAAGAAGGTGAAGCCCACGCCGCCCTCGCCGTTCGGGGAAGCGCCGAGCGAGGAGGACGTGGAGGCCGCGTGGCGATACCTGGAAGACGTGGAGAGGCTTGACAAGAAGGAGTGGAATCGGCTCCAACACCGTTTCGAGAATGTTCAGGACGCGCTGTTGGGTTTCCTGGACGAGCAGGCGCTGTCCGATGAGGGTGACGCCTGTGCCCGGCTGCTCTTCTTCGAGCTGTTCTCGATGATCGAGCTGGGCTGGCCTCCGGGGTGCGCGGCGGTGACGCCGGCGGCGCTCGCGAAGGAGGGCGGTGAGGCGCCGCCCGAGGCGCTCCTGTCGTACGCGGACGAAGCCGTGTTCGAGGCGGAGCATGACGAAGAGTCGCCCCTCTCGGCCTCCGAAGGCCAAAAGGTGCGCGACGTGGTGAAGCGAGGCTTGGCGGCGCTGTGGAACACCCGCAAGCCCAAGAGGTGACGGAGCTGCACATGGCACGGAACAAGGAACGGGACGAAGGCGGCGGTTTTTCCGGTAAGCGCAACAAGTCGTGGCGGGAAATCGACGCCCAGCGTGGCAAGAGCAAATACCACTCGCGCCAAGACGACCCCACCCAGCAGCGCATCGAGCGCAGCGCCAGCTACGAGAAGTACAAGGCAGCCGCTGACGCGCTCTTCACCGGCGGCGAGCTGCCCGAAGGGCTGGCCAAGACCTTCGACCCCGAGGGCAAGCGCAAGACCCAGAAGGAGGCGATGCTCAAGCTGCGCGAGCTGCCCGACCGCAAGTCGTGGGTGGAGGGGGTGGTGGCGTACCTCGAGAAGTACCCCGAGCTGCCCGATGACGCCTACTTCCTCGATTCGCTGCTCGACCATCCGCGTGACCGCATCGTGGACAAGTCGCTCGCCCGGCTGGAGCTGTTGCACGAGGAGGGCAAGCTGATGGCCAAGCTGCCCAAGAGCCTGGAGCAGCGCCTGCGCACGCTGGAGATGACTTCGATGGACCCCGAGGTGCAACAGCGCGCCAAGGACCTGCGCGAAAAAATCCGCGCGTAACCGCCCCCTCTCCCCCTGGGAGAGGGTTGGGGTGAGGGGCCGTTTTCACATGTCCTTCCTCGACCTCCCTGCGCCGCACGGGCTGCTCGAAGCGCTCTACTGGAAGGCGGAAGACGCCCACGCCGCCGCAGTGGTCTGCCATCCTCACCCCCAGCACGGCGGCACCATGCACAACCACGTCACCTACCGCCTCGCCCAGGCCCTGCGGGAGGCGAAGGTGAGCGCGTTGCGTTTCAACTTTCGCGGGGTGGGGCGTTCCACCGGCGTCTACGACCATGGCGAAGGAGAGCTCGCCGATGCCGGAACCGCGCTCGACTATCTGGCGGCGAACGAGCCGGAGGTCCCTCTGTGGGCGGCCGGTTTCTCCTTCGGAGCACGGGTCGCGCTCCGGCTGGCTGCCCAAGATGCCCGGGTGGAGAAGGTGCTCGCGACAGGGCTGGCGGTCGACCTCTACGATTTCGAGTTCCTCACCCAGCTTCACAAGCCCAAAGCGATTGTTCACGCCGAGCACGACGAGTACGGCGGCCTGGCGAAAGTGGAAGCACTGGTGAAGCGGCTCCCCGGGCCAACCAAGCTCTTCGTGGTGCCCGACTGCGACCATCTGGCCACCGGCCGGCTCGACGCCTTTCTAGAGGTGGCGCGCAAAGCGGTCGACTGGTTGCAAGTTGACCCAGCAGACCTCGTTGTTCCCGAGAGTTAAGCGCCCGCCCCGGCGGGGGGAGAAAGCGTGTGCTAATCTTCCACGTGATGAAGGCGCAAGATCAGCACGAGCTCGAGGCCAAAGAGGTTGCAGAACGGCTGGCTGAGACGCTCGAGATGATGCAGCCTTTCCGACGTGGCTGAGCGAGGTGTCAGCGCCGCAGAGGCCCTTCCCGCTCTCCTGTTGGACCTTTCCCGCCGCGGAATTACCGATATCGCCTTGACCGGCGGGCTCGCGTTCGGCGCTTGGGTCGCGCCTCGGTACACCAAGGACTTCGACCTTTGCGCCATCGTCCCCCAGGCGGCGGTGGATGCACTCCCCGCGCAATGAACGTCTTGCATCTCCGACTCCCTCGGCCCCGCCTGGCGTCGAGCCTCGTTGCCGTAGGCCTCGCCGCGGTGATCGGTGCGAGCTGCGCGCGAACCCATGCCGGTGCCGGCCCCGCGGCGGTCACCGCCGCAACCCCGTTCGATCGCGTCGTTCGCGATGTGTGCGACAAGCGCATCGTGTTGCTTGGCGAGGACGCCAATCACGGTGGCGGTGGCACGCTCGCGGCCAAAACAGCTCTGGTGACGCGGCTGATCGACGAGTGTCAGTTCTCGGCGGTGGTCTTCGAAGCCAGCCTCGCCGAGTTCGTCGACCTGAACCGCGCGTTCGCTGCGGGCAATGCGTCCCCGGCCCACGTCGCTGACGCCATCGGCGGGTTGTGGTCGGTGGCCCGCGAATCGGATCCACTGATCGCGGCGTTATTCGAGCGCGCGCAGCGCAAGCAGGTGGTGCTGGCCGGACTCGATGGACAGATCGGCTCGACCAACCTGTACGTGCAGGCCGGGCTCACCGACGAGTTGGCCGGCTACCTCGCCAACCCGCGCCGCTCGGCTTGTCACGCCGAGCTCCAGCGGCACGCGCGCTGGGAATACCACGATGCGTCGCCGTTCGACGGAGCCACGCGCGAGCGGTTGCGGCAATGCCTGACTGAGATCGAGGCCGCGGCCTCGGGGCGAGCTCAATCGACACCTGCCGAAGAGGCGGCGGCGATGGCGATTGCATGGCGGAGCGCGATCGAGGCGTTCGATTCTACCTTGTCGAGCAGCGCCGGATTCAATACGCGCGACCGGGCGATGTATCAGGCGCTGCAGTGGCACGTCACTCGCCTGCCGCAGGACAGCAAGATCATCATCTGGTGCGCGACGGTCCACGCGGCGAAGGACCTGCGCGGCGTTCCCGAGCTCGCCGAGTTGATACCGCTCGGTTCGTACGTGCATCGCGACTTCGGCGAGGCCGCTGCCGCAATCGGCATCTCCGCGCTGGGAGGTAGCTTTGGGCGGCCCAAGTCGCCCGCAACCGGGCTCGTCCCTGCACCGGCGGACTCGCTCGAAGCGCGTGCCTTTGCCAGCGAAGGCTCGAGCGATGTCGGGTATCTCGGGCGAGCCGACCTCGCCAAGTTCGGTTCCGGCACAGCGCGCGCTCTCAACTACAGCAGGCTCACGGACGCGCCTTGGCACGAGATCATTGATGGTCTACTCGTGCTGCGTCAGGAGCGCACACCGACGTACGTCCACAATCCGAAACCGCGGCGCACGAACCCACCCGCGCAGTGAATTCGACCGCAAGCCAGCTCGAGCTCTTGCCCTCCAATCGCTCCCAGGCCGAAAAATCGGCCCCGCAAGCGCAGTTCTTCTAGGGGTTTACGCGAACTCCCAGGCCGCATAGAGTTCGCCGGCCAAAAAGGCGACAAGCCGCTACAGGCTTGTAGGCTGTACTTGGCGCGGAGGGTACCAAAGCATTGATGGCTGACCGGCCGGATGCGCTCCTCAAGAGCGCGCTCGAAAAAATCGTGTACTTCGAGGCGCGCTCGGAGCAGCTCTCCAACGACTTGAACCAGGCGCGGGCGGAAGGAGAGCGACTGCGCCAGGAGCTGGCCGCCTCGGCGCAGCGGGAAATCGAGCTTCGGCGCACGGTGGCGGAGCTGGAGGTGCGGACAAGCCGCGCCCACGCCGAGCGGGAAGAGCTGGCCCGGCTCAACGACGCCCTCAAGAGCGAGCGCACCCAGCTCATCGGCAAGGTGCTCGAGGCCTCGCGCATTCACGCCGCCGGCGAGGCGGGCGAGGCAGAGTCGTTCGACTTGGCCAGCTTCATCGCCGAGCTGCGCGAGGCAGCGAGCGCGCAGAGCGCCAAGCCATCGCTGGCGGCGGTGGCGCCCAGCCCAGCGCGCCCCGCCCCAGGGGGGGTGACGCCGCACGCCACCCGGCTGCAGGCCCAAGGCCGTCTCCAAGTCTCCACCACCGAGGTGCTCGAGTTGTCGCAGGGCCCGGGCAGCTTTCCAGGGCGCTCGGAGGAGACCCTCTTCGGCTTCTCGGTGCGCGAGCTGTCGGCGCCCGACCCCGCTTCGCGCATTCGAGCGGCAGAGCGGCTTTCGGCGCTGGGGCACCCGGCGGCGGCACCGGCGCTGGCCAGTGCGCTCAACGCCGAAGAAGACCCCAAGGTGCTGGTCGCGCTGCTCGAGGCCTTCTCTCAGTTCAACTTCCAGAGCGGAGAGGCGATTCTCTCCCCCAAGCTGCAGTCCCCACACCCCGAGGTGCGGCTCGCGGCGCTCAAGGCGCTGGTGACCCTGGCGCCCGACGGAGCGGGCCCGCACCTGGCGGCGGCGATGAAAGACCCCGACCGCGCGGTGCGCCGGCGCGCCTCTTTGCTCGCGCTCTCTCTCTCCGGGGACGCCGCCCACCGTCTGGGCGAAGAGGCCGCGCACGATGAAGACCCCGAGGTGCGCGCGCTGGGAGCGCTGGTGCTCGGGGCCAGCGGCGGCGAGCGGGCCCGGCCCCTCTTGCAGGCAGCGCTGCGCGACCCCGAGAAGAAGGTGCGCGCCGCTGCCGCCCAGAGCCTCTCCCGCCTCTTGGGTGAAGACCTCTCCGCGTTGGTGGACTTGGATGAGGCCAAGCGCCGCCGCGAGGTGCGCCGCATCGCCGCGCTGCCCTTAGCTCCCCTCTCCCTGTGGGAGAGGGAAAGGGTGAGGGGCGGCAGCTCGGGTTCCCTCACCCCCTCCCTCTCCCAAGGGGAGAGGGTGTGCGGCGAGCTCTTACGCGAGCTGCGCATCGCCATTCGTGGGCGCACCCTGGCCGAGCTGGCCGCGGCGGCCCACGGAGACGCCCGCGTGGCACAAGAGGCGTGCGAGCTTCTGGTGGCGCGGGGGCAGGCCGTGAAGCGGGGAACGAAGTACTTCGCCGCGTGACGAGGTGACGACATGGAAGCACCCAACTACTCGCCCAAGCACGCCGCCGAGCTCCTCGGCGTTCCCGTCAAAGCCCTGCAAGGCGCGCTGAAGAAAGACCTCTACAGCTGCGAGGAGCTGTGGCAGCTGCGCACCACCCTGGCCCGGCACCCGGCGCCCTTGGGCCACCGCAAGCAGCTCTTCCTCAACTTCAAGGGCGGCACCGGCAAAACCTCCCTCTCCACCAGCTACGCCTACCGCTTGGCCGAGCTGGGCCACCGGGTGTTGCTCATCGACTTGGACTCCCAGGGCCACGCCACCAAGTGCCTGGGGTACGAGGGCGAAGACTTCGAGAAGACCTTGCTCGACGTCTTGGTGCGCAAGGTGCCCATCTCCGAAGTCATTCAAAAAACCCCGCTTCCCAACCTGGCCTTCGTGCCCTCCAACCTCTCGATGAGCACGGTGGACTTGGCGCTGATGCCCATGGCCGGGCGGGAGTTCAAGCTCAAGAACGCGCTGCGGGAGGTCGAGGGCCAGTACGACGTCCTCCTCTTCGACGCCCCTCCCTCCTTCGGGCTGCTCAACTTGAACGCCCTGATGGCAGCCAACGACCTCTTCGTGCCGGTGCTGGCCGACTTCCTCTCCTTCCACGGCCTCAAGCTGCTCTTCGAGACAGTGCAAAGTCTGGAGGAGGACTTGGGCCACGTGCTCGACCAGGTGTTCATCGTGGTGAACGCCTTCAACGCCACCTTCAAGCTGGCCAAGGAGGCCTTGGAGGCGCTGCGCCAGCACTACCCGGAGTACTTGCTCCCCACTCTGGTGCGGCAGTGCACCAAGTTCGCCCAGGCCTCCAGCGAGGGCGTGCCGGTATTCGTGGCCGACCGCGAGTGCAAGGGAGCCAAAGACATCAACGCCCTCATCGATGAGGTGATGGGCCGGCTCCAGGCCGCGAAGAGCGCGGCCGAGGCCAAGCGCGCGGGCTAGAAACCGCGAAGGAGGAGCGACGCTCGATGAAGAAGGCCTTCGACCAGAACGTTTCCCGCGCCAAGCCCCGCGTGCGCTTGGGCGCGCTGCCCTTTGCCCCTGAAGCCCCTGCCGACGCCCAGGGGGGAGACTCCTCCGACCTCGCCGCCCAAATCAAAGACCGCGCCGAGAAGGCCCGTGCGCCCAAGCTGCCCGCCGCCGAGAGAGTGCAGCTAGCCCTCGACTCGCCGACGTCGGAAAGCCCCAGGGCCCACGCCGAGCCGCCGCGCGAAGCAGTGGAGGTGCAGACCCCGGGCATCCCCTTGCCGGTGCCAGAGGAGCTCGCTCCCCACGCCCGCCGCGAGCGGCTGAAGAAGCGCCTGGAGGCGGTACGCGAAAACCCCCGGCCCGAGCCCTTGCCCGCCACCGTCGCCGAGGCGGGGGTGATGGCGGTGGAGCGCATCGAAGTCCTCCAGGCCGAGCTCTCCAAGCTCAAGGCCTTGAACCTCTCCCTCACCCAGGACTTGGAGTCGGCCCGCCGCACCGCCGAGCGCGCCACCGAGGAGGCCCGCCTGCGAATGGAGGAGGCCCGCCGCCTCTCCACCGAGATGGAGGCGCGGGTGAAGCTGCTCGAGGACTTGGAGCGCGAGCTCTCCTCCCTCGAGGGAGAGCGCGACGAGGCGCTCCTGTCCTTGCAGCAGACCCGCCACGCGCTGGAGGCCGGTACCCAGGAGCGCATCAATCTCCAGGCGGAGATTGACAAGCGCGAGGCAGCGCTGGCCGAGAGTCTCTCCGAAGAAGAGCGGCTGGCCGGCGAGCTGGAGGCGGCCCACGAAGACGCCTCCGGACTGCGCCGCGCGGTGGATGCGCTCAAGCAGGAGCGCGACACCTTGGCGCGCCAAGTGAGCGACCTGACCCGGGAGCGCGCCGAGCTGCTCGAGGCGCGTAAAGCCCTGGAGGCGGTACACCGGGCGCTCAGCCACGCGGTGGCGCGCTGACTACTTCGTGTCCAAGTCGCTGACCGCCTTCCACGGCGGCGGCGGCGGTGTCTCGAGGAAGCGCGCGCATTTCTCCTTCAGCACCTTGGAGGGCCCGTCCTCGGGCACAAGGCCCAGCGCCTGCTGGAGCAGCGGCAACGCCTGCGCGAACTGGCCCGCGCGGTAGAGCGAGAGGGCTTGCGCGTACAGACCCACCAGCGAAGTCGTCTTCGCATCGAGCTGGCCTTTCTTGGCCAAAAGCTCGTACACCGCCACCACCTGGGTTTTCCCCGGCACCACGATGAAGTCCAACTCGCGGGCCTCGATGTCGCCCTTCGCCAGCTCGTAGGTGCGCGGGCCGATGAGGATGCGGGTGCCGTAGGCCTTGTTCGCCCCTTCCAGGCGGGAGGCGAGGTTCATCCCGTCGCCGATGGCGGTGTAGTCGAGCAAATACTCGCTGCCCATGTTGCCGACGAACATCACGTCGGTGTTGATGCCGATGCGGGTGTGCAGCACGGGCAGCCCCTCTTGGACGAACTGCTGGCCTAAGCGGGCGAGGGCTTCTTGCACCTCCAGCGCGGCCCAACAGGCGTACACCGCGTGCGGGTAGTCGTGCAGGGGCGCTCCGAAGATGGAGACCACCGCGTCGCCGATGTACTTGTCGATGCAGCTCTTGCGCGCCTGCAACACCGCGGTCACCACCGTGAGGTAACGGTTGAGCAGCTTCACCAGCTCGGCGGGGCGGTCGCGGTATTGCTCGGAGAGGGTGGAGAACCCGCGGATGTCCGAGAAGTACGCCGTCACCTCCCGACTCTCCCCGTGCAGCTTGGGCAGCTCTCCTTCCGGCATCTCGATGAGCTCGTCCACCACTTCCTTGGCGAGGTAGTTGGTGAACAGGCCGCGAATGCGTTCCCGCTCCTTGCTGGCGAAGAAGTGGTTGAAGGCGACCGCGGTCACCGAGGCGAGCTCGCCGGCCAGGGTGGGCATCGCCGACAGCACGTGCACCTTGGTCAACACCAAGAGCGAGCCGGTGACGACGAAGAAGCCGAAGAAGAGGAGCAAAGGCCAGGCAATCTCCAGCACCGTCGACTTGAGGACGACGATGAGGCTCACCGAGAAAAGGGCGACGACGAAAGCCAAGAGCGCCGACACCCAGAAAGGCGCGTAGGTGATGAAGCGGCCATCGAGCAGGTTTTGAATCACCGCCGCCTGCTTGGTCACCCCCGGGGTGAGGCTGGAGAAGGGGGTCGCCTTCTGGTCGGAAAGACCCACGGCGATACCGCCGATGAGCACGATCTTGTCCTTGAACAAGCCTTCGGGCAGCTGTCCCTTTTTCCCTCGTTCCTTCCTGTCCCGGTCGTTGAGCACCGATATCAAGGACACTTGTGGGAAGCGCTCCTCGAAGCGTCCGCCGTAGTCGATTTCGGCGTCGCCCTCTTCGTTGATGGCGATGACCCGCTCGCCCACCTTGAGCTGCTTGGGCGACAGCTCCACCCGGTCGGCCTTCCACAGATCGGCCACCAGCGCCAAAGGCAAGGTGACGTAGGAGTGCACCCCGTCGGTGTAGGCGAAGCGGGTGCGGCGCATCTTGCCATCGCCGTCCACCTCCGCGAGCACCAACCCGAAGCCGGAAGTGACGTCGAGCAGCGGTTCGATGGGAGGAACGGGGAAGCACTTCGCCGTGGCGCAGTTTTCATCGGTCACGAAGGTGGGCAAAGAAAGCCCTGTCGTCACCACCGGGAAGGCGAGCGCCTGGGCGATGCGGGTCCGCTGCTGGCCCTCGTCCTCCGGGAGAGGCTCTTCGGGAAACGTCTCCTCGGCGGAAGCGGGGAGCGTCGTCCCCTCGGGAAGAGGGCGGGGCGCCGGCGGCTGAGGAAAGCGGTTCTTGGCCTCCACCTTCGGTAGCTCGATGCCGGCCGTCGGGCTGAAACCAAAGCCCACGTAGTACGGAACGCCAAGCTCGCTCACCGTCCGCCCCATCTTCACGTCACCGGCGACATCGGAGTCCGGCTCGTCGACGATTGCGTCGTACACCACCGCCTTGGCACCCTCTTTCATCAGGTGCTCGAAGACGAAGGACCAGAGGTCGCGGCTATAAGGCCAGGAGCCGAAAGCCTCCGCATAGGCGCGGTCGGTGCGAATCCCCTTCATCGAACCGTCGTCGATGGCGATGACCACGATGTCCTTGGACTTCTCCACCTTGCCCCAGGGAAACCAGTCCTCGCCGGTGAAGAAGGTGAGGCCGTTGTCGTACGCCCCGGCCTCGGCGTCGGAGAGCCCCAGCCAGTCCAGGCGCTGGCAGAGCACCGCCAACGCGGTCGCCAAGAGCGACACCAGCACCATGAACTTCCAGTTTCGGGCCAGCCGTAGCCTGAGAACTTTCAAGGGCGAGAAGCTCACTCCATTCGCCCGTAAACGTCCATCGTTGCGCTAGGCTTTCGGTGCGTGATTGAGGTCCTCTTCTTCGCCGACCGCGCGGTGAAGCAGAAGCTGTTCGAGCGGGTGAGCGCCCCGCCCAAGCCCCTGCTCGTCACCGCCGTGCGCCACGCCCCCACCATGAGGCCCGCCGGCGAGCGCGAGCCCTTCGCCTCCCTGGAGCGCGACTTCGGCGAGCTCTTGGATCAGCTCCTTCTTGCCGACGAAGGAGATGTGGAGGGCATGTGGCGCGACCCGATGGGAGACTTGGCCGACGCCCTCTTTCCCCACGACCGCCGCCAAGCCTACGCCGCCGCCTGTGGGTACCTTCTGCTCGGCCAAGGAGCGGTGCTCGCCGTGGTGGGGAAGCGCTCCCTCGAAGACGACCGCGTGCGATTGCAGCAAGCCCTCGCCGACGTCGACGTGCGCGTGCCCCCTCCCAGCGTTCGCCCGAAAAAGAAAGCGGAGCCACCGCCCTCGCCCAAGCCGCTCCCCAAAGACCCCTACGCCCTTCTGGGCATCGCCCGTGACGCCAGCCCCCACGCGGCGAAGAAGGCTTTTCATGCGCTCATCGCCCAGTATCACCCGGACAAGGTGAGCCACCTGGCGCCCGAGTTCCGCGAGCTGGCCGAGCTGCGCACCCGGCAAATCCTCGCCGCCTGGGAGGAGATTTGCTCCGAGCTCGGCCTTTGTTGACAAGGTAGCTTCCGGTAGCTACTTTCTGTTCGTGCGCGCGGTGGGCCTCAAAGTGCTCAAGAACAAGCTGGCCGAGTATGTCCGGCTGGCGGCCGGCGGCGAAACCGTGCTGGTGACCGACCGCGACCGGGTGGTGGCCGAGCTCTGCCCGCCTAAGGCCGGCCGAGCCGAGCTGCTCGCCGACGTGCAGCTTGCCGACATGGTGCGACGGGGGGTGATTGCTCCACCGACACATCCCCGGGGACCGCCGCCGCGCCGGCCCGTTGCACCCACCGAGGAGATATTGGCTGAGCTCTCCGCCGACCGCGACGCGCGATGATTTACCTCGACACCTCGGTCGCGCTGGCTCACTTGCTGGGAGAGACGCTCCGCCCGCCCGCGACGCTCTGGGACGAAACGCTGATTGCCAGCCGCCTTCTGCAGTACGAGCTGATGTGCCGGGTGAACGGCCGCGGGCTGAGCACCTCCCACGGCGAGGACGCTCGGCAGCTGGTGGGCAGGGTCGCGCTGGTGGAGTTGGCTCCCGTCGTCCTCGAACGGGCGCTCGAGCACTTTCCGTTCGTGGTTCGAACGCTGGACGCGATTCACCTCGCCACCATGGCGTTCCTGCGCTCCCAAGGGCACGCTTTGCGCTTGGCGAGCTACGATGACCGCTTGCTGGCAGGGGCAGCCTCGCTCGGTGTCCCTGCCTTGGATGGCCTGAATGCCTAACGGAAGGGGGCCTGCGTGAAACTGCTTCGTCTGTCTTGCGTGCTGTCCGTCTTGGTGTGGGGAGCGGCCTGCGACTGCAGGGGAACGCCCCCGGTGGGCAGTGACGGAGGCATCGACGAAGACGCCGGCGGGGGGCCCCTCGACGCCGGCACCTGCGGCGACCGCGCCATCAACGCCGGCGAGGACTGCGACGACGGCAACGCCACCGCGGGAGACGGCTGCGACACCTCCTGTCACCGCGAGGCGTCTTCCAGCTGCGGCAATTCCACGGTGGAGTACGCCCGCTTCGAGGAGTGTGACGATGGCAACACCGCCTCAGGCGACGGCTGCGACGCCCAGTGCCGGCGCGAGAAGGCCGCCTCGTGCGGCGACGGCACCTTGAACCTCGCTCAAGGCGAGCAGTGCGACGACACCAACACCCTGCCTGGAGATGGCTGCAGCTCCTCCTGCCAGTTCGAGACGGTGGGCGCCTTTTGCGGCGACAAGCAGCTCGACCCCCAAGAGAAGTGCGACGACGGCAACACCTCCAATGGCGACAGCTGCAACCCGACCTGCAACTTCAACAACACCACCGTGCTCTTTTTGGGCACTCCAGGCGACGCGGGGTTTGCCGACGGGCCGGCATCCTCCGCGCAGCTGGGCGGGTTGGGGGTCCTCACCGCCGACGACAAGTACCTGTGGCTGGCCGACGGGCCCAACCATGTGGTGCGGCAAATCAACATCGCCTCCGCCACGGTGGCCACCATCGCCGGGAGCGCCGACGGCGGCGCTGCTTTCGTCGACGACCCCAACGGCGTGAATGCCCGCTTCGGGGGAATCGAAGCCATCACCACCGACGGCACCACGGTGTGGGTGGCCGACCAAGGCCGGGTGCGCGCCATCGGAGCCGCCGCACCACATCCCGTCTCCACCGTGGCCGGCCAGGGGCCCGGAGGCACCTACAGCGCCGGCAACGGCCTCAACGCGCGCTTCGACGACTTGCGCGGCCTCACCTACTTCGCCGGGCGGGTGTACTTCGTCGACGCCAACGCGGGCGTCCTGGGCGCCTTCGACCTCTCTACCGGTGACGTCACCACCCTCGCCGGCACGCCGTACACCACCGCCTGCCCGCCGCAGGGGACGCCGACGGACGGCGTGGGCGCCGCGGCCACCTTCTGCAGCCCTCGTTACATGGCGTCGGACAACTCGGGGATGCTCTACATCGCCGACACCAACGGCAACACCATACGCTCCTACAACACCGTGACGAGGGCGGTGGGCACCTTCGCCGGCACCGGAAGTTGCGGCTACCTCGATGGTGTCGGCACCGCCGCCGCCGTCCACCGCCCGCGCGGGATGACCTCCGACGGCACCAGCCTCTACTGGGTGGAGTTCAACGCCCACACCCTTCGCCAAGGAGTCCTTTCCACCCAGGCAGTGAGCACCATGCTCGGCACCGCGCCAGCTTGCACCGCCACCTGCACCTGCAGCCCAGCGCCGGCAGGCAGCTACGCAGAGGGGCGGGGAGCAGCGGCGGGGCTAGCCTTCCCCTTCAGCGTCGCCTACCACTTCCCCTCGCGCTCGCTCTTCTTCGTGGACAGCGGCAACGCCGTCATCCGGCGTTCGTTCTAGACGCCCCGGGCGCTGCGTCGGCGGCGAAGCGCCCCCAGCAAGGCGAGCAGGCCGAGCGCCGCCCCACCCCCCGTGCCGCAGCCACACCCCGGGGGCACCGGCCCTTGAGCCACGGCATCCTCGGAGAGAGCGGACACGGCGATGGGCTCGGGCGGCGTCGGTTCTTGCGGCGGGACCGGCGCCGGACACGCATCGGCCTCTTCATAAGAGAAGCCCAACTCGGTGAGCGCGCGCCCCCGGCCCGAGTTGCCCGCCACGGTGAAGTACAGCTCACCGCCGCACGGCACCTCGATGGGCACGGTGGCGCTCATTCGTCCTTGGGAGACGGTGGGCACCAAGGTGACGTCGGCGTCGTGCGTCAGGCCGCTGCCGCTTCGAGTGAAGGTGATGGGATTGTCTTTCTTGGCCATCACCGTCACCCGCACCGTCCCGGTGCCGAACGTCTGGTAGGGGCCGGTGAGGGTCAGGCTCTTGGCCCCGGTGGGGACGGAGAGCTTCATCTGGTAGGGCCCCGGCACCAGCGAGCCCTGAGTCACCCCCGCCTCCATCGAGCCGGGCACGTAGTAGTACTGCCGGGGGGCGCGGTCGTTGGTGACGTCGACAATCTTCGAGCAGCCCAAGACGCCGCGGGCGGTGAACAGGGCCTCGAGTTTTTCGCGAGCGTCGGCGACGCTGGGGAAGGCCGCCTCCACCTGGGTGATGAGGGCCGCTCCCAGAGAGTCGAAGGTGGCGTTGGGGGCTTGCGAGACCAGCGCGGCGTAGAAGGCGGCGTCGAAGGTGCGCCCCTGGTCGCTCCCAAGAAAGTCTTTGCGCGCGTCCCACACCGCTCCGGAGAAGAAGCGGCCGTCCTGGTGCGACTCGCCCCACAAGGAGTCAGGACACACCAAGTCCTCCTCGATGTCCCGAATGGAGTTGCCGGTACCGGTGCGGGGGCCGACGTAGGCACCCACCTTGGGGTCTTGCCCCAGGAAAGCGGCGAGGATGTCGGCGATGCCCTCGTGAAGCGCTCCGCCCACCCCGAGCGCCGAGCGTGAGTCGACGGTGACGCCCCAGGAGAAGTTGGCGGTGGCGTAGATGGCTCCGTGGCCGAACTCGTGCCACAGCACCGGCCCGTCGTAGGCGAAGTCGGCTTTGTCGCCCTGGTAGATGAGCAGGGTGTCGACGTCGAGCGCGTACTCGGGCACCACCATCGAGTCCATGCCTTCCACCGGGAGGAAGGCGGCATTGTCCGTGCGATAGAGGTTATTGCCCACCAGCACGCCCTGCGCGTTCTGCTGCGCGCTGTAGAAGTCGGGCATGGTGGCGTTGGTCCACACCGCCGGTTTCTTCCCCTTCTTCTCGTCGCGCATCTGGAAGGCGGGCAAGGTGGTGGGCCCCTGGGTAGAGAGGGAGCGGAGGAAGTCGTAGACGTAATTGATGTGGTGGTAGGCGTGCACTTCGGCAAACTCATCGGAGTCGGCCGGCTCGCTCGAGGACACCTGGCCCGAGGTGGGCGGGTCCACTGGGGAGTAAACGTAGTCCCCCGAAGCGTGCACCTGGGGGTCGTTGGTGGCCCGCTGACGGCGGTCGCAGATGGCCACGTCGTATGGAATGTCGCCCTGGAAGCCCTGGAAGGTGCCCGTGACCCGCTTGGCGGGAGCACCAGCCACGCAACCCTCGCTGGGGCAGCAGTTGTAGACGGTGAGCTGATCTCCCTCGAGGAAGCCGCCCGCCCGGGTGGGTACCAGATGCTGGAGCGTCACCTCCACCGTGGGGGTGACGCCAACTCCACCCGAGAGCCCGCCGGGGCTGGGGGCGTACACCTGCGCTGTGTCTGCATGGTGCACCCGGTTCTGGGTGAAGAGGACCGTGCCGGTGGTGGCATCGACCCCTGCGTACCAGTTCTCATCCGGCCGCACGTGGACGAGGCGCACCAAGTACCCGGCGTGCACCTCCTCGCCCACCCGGAAGTAACGGCGCGCCGTGCCACCATAAGGAAGGCCGTCGGGCCGTAACGTCGCCCCCTCCACCTCGCGCGCGGCCAGCCGGAGCGCCTCCTCAGACGACACTTTCCACGCGCTCACCGAGCGCCGGTAGGGCACCGCGCTGGAGGAAAGCAGCACCACCCGCCGAGCGGTGTCGACCGTCACCACCACCTCGGCGTCCTGCACCGGCACCCCCTCCACCAGCTGCGCAAACCGCAGCGAGCCGCCGAAGCGGGTGCCCAAGGCATGGGCCGGGCCCAGGGTGGAAGTCAAAGGGAGCCCCAGCTGGCTACGCCGCGACAGCGCGAAGGCGCGGGCGGCCTCGGTCAACTCTCCCGTCAGCGGCGCGGAGAGAGCGCCGGCGGCGAAGGTGAGCGGCCCTTGCGGAGTGGCGCGAATCTCCATCGCGGGGGCGGCGGCGAGCACGAGCGGAAGCAGAGCGAGCATGATGACTCCAGTGGCGCGAAAGCGGCTCCTTGCGCGCCCGGACAGCAAACGAGGCTGCGTGCATCGCCCATCTTCCGGCTGGGCGTCAAGTGGCGGCCGTCGACCAGGACACAGCTCACCGTACCTTCAGGCCAACTGGCGCTCGCCCAGAGAGGTCCCACCCTTGGCGCCCAACCGTCACCAAGGAGAACCGCCATGAAATTCCGCCGCGTCGCCGTTGCTGTGGTGGCTGTCATGCTGGGATCGGGGTGGGCCTGGGCCCAGGCCCGACCTCAGCCGAAGCCCTCCATCGCGCCCGCCACCACCCAGAAGGCCTTCCAGGAGATGCAGAAAACCCTCGGGCTGGTGCCCCGCATGTTCCAGGTGCTGCCGGAAAACGCCGTTCCAGGAGCCTGGCGCGACTTCCAGACGGTGGAGCTGTCGAACAAGACCGCCCTTTCTCCCAAGTACAAAGAGCTCATCGGCCTGGCGGTGGCGGCCCAGGTGCCGTGCGACTACTGCACCTACTTTCACACCGAAGCGGCCAAAGCCAACGGAGCCACCTCGCGCGAGCTGAACGAAGCGCTCACCATCGGCGCGCTGGTGCGCAAGTGGAGCACGGTGCTCAACGGCGTCCAGCTGGACGTGGCCACCTTCCGTAAGGAAACGCAGCAGATGCTCTCCGCCGCGCCCAAAGAGCTGGGCCGGGGTGGAGCCCCGCCCGAGGTGACCGACGCGCAGAGCGCCTACAAGGACATGGAGCTCACTTGGGGGATGGTGCCCAGCTTCATGCGCGCCTACCCGCAAGCGGGGGTGGCGGGCGCGTGGCAGGTGATGAAGGACTTCGAGATGAACCCCAACACCGCCCTTCCCCAAAAGTACAAGGAGCTCATCGGCCTGGGAGTGGCGGCGCAGATACCTTGTGACTACTGCACCTACTTCCACACCGAGGGGGCGAAGAAGCAAGGCGCCACCCCGCAGGAAATCTCCGAAGCCGTCGCGGTGGCTTCGCACACCCGTTTTTGGAGCACCATTCTCAACGGCGCTCAGGTCGACGAAACCGCCTTCCGCAAGGAGACGAACCAGATTCTCCAGCACCAGAAACGGCAGGCGGCAACGCCGGGCAAGCCCTCCACCGGGCAGAGGTAGCTTCACGGAGCAGCCCAGGAGCTCGCTGATGGAGAAGCGGCGTGCAGGCCTAGGAGCAGTGGGGTAGCCTGGATCGAGTCCCGTTGAACGGGAGGCGGTCCGATGAACATCCGAAAGCTCAAGAGGCTCGAGCAACAAGCGCTCCAGAACGACCAGAAAATCACCCACGACGAGGTGAAGGACCTCGAGCGGGCGACCGGCCGGGGCTGGGTCCCCAGCAGCAACGAGAAACGAGAGCTGCGTGAGCTGCTGGAGCGCAACACCGCGCGCATCGACCCTTTGGCGCGCAGAGTCCTCGAGAAGGCAGCGGGGGTCGAGCCCTCGGCGGCCTCGGTGCCCCTGGCGGCCTCCGACATCATTCGCACCTACCCCGGCAAGAGCACGGGCGCCCTCTCCGATGACTTGGTCTACCTGGGGGTGGATGGCACGGTGACCGGGACCGCCGACATCAGTCCGTACACCCGAGGCTATGCGGCGACCAAACAGGGCCCGCTGCGCACCGCCCACGGCTCTCCCGCCCCCGAGTCGACCGTGCTCTCGGCGGATGAGCTTTCCGCCTTGCGGGCACAGTCCCCCGGGGTGGCGCTGGACAACGCCGCCAAAGTCTTCGGGGCCAACGTCTCCGGCTTCGAAAAGCTCGCCAACTCGCCCACGTTCTACAACCCAGACGCCGAGTCCTGGTGGGGCAAGTGTCACGCCTGGGGTTGGTCGTCGCTGAGCAACACCATCAACAAAGCGGTCGACGTCGAGGGTCCCGAAGGCAAGCGCGGCGTGTGGATTGGGGGCCAGTGGCTCTCCCGCGCCGACATGGGCAACTGGATGATGGGTGTCGCCGACAGCATCTCCCTCACCGACGAAAACCAGATGTTCAGGAGCGAGCTGAGCGCCGAGGACCTGGTCAAGGGCACCACTCAGTTCATGATGAACAACGGCGGCGGGGTGGTGGCCGACGTGTGGAACGACAAGAAGAACGGCCAAAAGCAGGTGTGGAACCAGCCGTTCGTGGCCGCGGACGTCACTGTCGAATCGATGAGCGGCCCCACGGCCGACGGGTTGCTGGCGAAGGCCCGCGCTGACGGGGTGGAGTTCGGCAGCAACGTCAAGCGCCTGGCCATTACCGGCCGCTACGGCCTGGAGGCGGGAGACGACCACGAGAATGACCCAAGAATGGCCAACCGGAATTGGAACCTCTATGCCGTCACCGACGCGACGGGAAAGATGGTCAAGGCCTACATGGCCGACGACGAGAAGATAAAGGACGTCCCTGGTCTGCCCGTCACCCACACCGACGAGGTTCCGGAGTACTTCTGGAAGCCCAAGCTCGACGCGGTGAACGACGTCTTGGCCGGCAAGAGAAACACCTTGGTCGAGCGCGACCCGCTGGGCGAAGAGTTCAAGTTCATGGTGGGAACCGTGCTGACCAAAGGAGTGCCGGGGAAAGTGCGCGACGCCTTCGAGGCGGAGGTACGCGAGCTCGCCGCCGGCCCCATCGACTCTGAGCGGGCGCAAACGCTGGCCGCCCGCTACCCCGGAGTGGCCAACGCGTACTCTCCCGAGCAGTGGGGGCGGGCGTTCGGCTCCCGCGGGCTCGACGCCAAGGCCTTCGGCGCCAGCTGGATGCCCGTCAACCCGAGCTGAAGGCTGTCGTCACTTATCGGCGACGGCGATTCTCCCCCCTTGACCGACGACCACGATGCGAGGCCCGTCGCCAGCGATGGCGTTGGGACTGAAAGGCAGCATGCCGCTTGGCATCCAGACGTCTCCGTCGCGGGAGGTGAAGCAAAGCTGATTGTTGGTGACAGCGACAAACTCGGCTCCGATCCAGGCCGCCCCGCGCACCGTCCCGTTGAGGTTCGACACCGCGAGTCGCCAAGTGTTGCCCGAATCGTTGGACCACATGACGGCACCCATTGGGCCGAACGCCACCACCTCGTTCAAACCAGCGACGACTTCGATAACGCTTCCGCTAAATCCGGGCGGCGGACCACGAAGAGTCCACCCAGGCGGCGTCAGTACGCCACTCCCTGCCGCGGCTGCCACGAATGATCCACCCGACTTCGTCAACGCGGTGATGGTGACGGTGGGGTCGAAATAATCCTGGACCCAGCCGGAACCAAAAGTCTGTCGCGTGAAGATGGTGGTGGAATGACTGAGATAGAACCTGTCCTGAAACGGCGACCAGATGATGTCGGTGACGTAACCGGGGGGCAGCCCTCCACCGACGTCTGTCCAGAAGTTGGTGGCTTGGTCCCATAGAAACACCTCGGAGAGTGCCGCGCCCGGCTCCGAAAACACGACGACGACCCGGTTCAAACTAGCCAACGGGATGACGCCGTTGATGATGGGAAGGGTACTCACACCCGCGGGAACCTGGACCGGCTGCCAGTTGAGACCGTCGGGTGACCTCAGGAGCGTCTGGGCACTTCCTCCGGCCCAGTAGCCACTCGAAGTCCCCTGGGCCTCCCAAACGACGACCCACAGGTCGGCGGTCGTGCTCTGCACCAACGTGAAGCTCAGCGGAGGCCGGCCCCCATCGATTCCTCCGTCTGTCCCTCCATCGACTCCCCCGTCGACGCCGGCATCGAAGTTCTCTCCCGCGTCGCTGCCCGCGTCTACCTCGCCGCCCGCATCCGGCGGCCCTGCGTCGACGCCCGCGTCTTCCGCGAGCTTTTCGCACGCACCGGTGGTGCTCCCGGTGTTGGCGCAGTACTGCCGTTCGAGCTCGTCAAAGTTCTCGCAGCCCAGGCAGCCGAGCGCAGCCACAAGCGTCGCTCTGAGAATCCTCTCCACGCAGCCATGCTACCCGGAAGCAGACTACTCGCGCACCGGCACTTCCACCGTCAGCCCGTCGTGGGCCACCTCCACCGGTCCGTCGTATTCCTCCCGGGCTTGCGCCAAGAGCGGCGACGGATCGACGTCATGACGGCTGGAGAGATGGGTGAGAAAAAGGCGCTTTGCCTCCGCCTCACGCGCCACCCTGCCCGCCTCGCGCGCGGTGGAGTGCCGTGTCTCCAGCGCCCGCTCCTGCTCGTCGTCGGAGAAGGTCGACTCGTGAATCAGCACGTCGGCGCCGTGGGCCGCGGCCACCAGCGCGGCACAGGGACGAGTGTCTCCAGAGAGGGCCAGCTTGCGTCCGGGGCGCGACTTGCCCAGCACCTCCTCCGGCCTCACCACTCTGCCCGCCTTGGTGGTGACGCTCTCGCCCCGCTGCAGCTTGCCGAAGTCGGGCCCCTCCGCCACCCCCAGCTCGCGCGCGGCGTCCAAGTGGAAGCGCCCTGGGCGCTCCTCTTCCTCCAGCACGAAGGCAAGCGCGTTCACCCGGTGGTCCACCTGCACCGCCTTCACCGCGTAGCCATGGCGACGCACGCTGTCGCCCCCACGTAGCTCGACGATGTCCACCGGGAAAGGCAGCTGCTCCACCCCGAGATGAATAGCTGTGTGCAAGAGCCGCTTGGCCGGCGGCGGCCCGTGCAGGGTGAGCTTCTCCTCCCGGCCGGTCATGCCCAGGGTGCGCAAGAAACCGATGATTCCCAGGTAGTGGTCGGCGTGGAAGTGGGTGAAGAAGACGGCGTCGACGCTAAAGCCGGTGCCATAGCGAATCATCTGCCGCTGCGAGCCTTCGCCGCAGTCGAACAGAAGCAGGTCGGTGTCCGCCTTCACCGCCAGCCCGGAGAGGTTGCGGTGAATGGTCGGCTGCGCCGCGCTGGTTCCCAGGAAGGTCATCCTGAGAATGGACATGCCCGCGGAGCTCATGGGTGCTTAACGCCCCTCACCCTTGCCCTCTCCCAGAGGGAGAGGGTTTCTAGGCGGCCTTGGCCTTCACCGCGTCGGGAGCGGCGTTCGCCTCGGCTCCCGACTCGATGCGCATGCCGTAGAACGAGCGGTAGACGAAAAAGGCCGAGGCGACCAGGAAGACGATGGTCAGCGCGCGCATCAGGCCGCCTTGCGTCTTGCCCAGCTCCACCGCCAGCTCCACCGCGAGCAGGCCGAAGAGGGTGGTGAACTTGATGACCGGGTTCATCGCCACGCTCGAGGTGTCTTTGAACGGGTCTCCCACGGTGTCGCCCACCACGGTGGCGGCGTGCAGCTCGGTGCCCTTGGCCTTGAGCTCGACCTCCACCAGCTTCTTGGCGTTGTCCCACGCGCCCCCGGCGTTGGCCATGAAGATGGCCTGGTAGAGCCCGAAGACGGCGATGGAGATGAGGTAGCCGATGAAGTACCACGGCTCGAGCAGCGCGAAACCCAAAGTGCCGAAGAAGATGGCGAGGAAGATGTTGAGCATTCCCTTCTGCGCGTACTGGGTGCAGATGGCCACCACCTTCTTCGAGTCCTCCACCGAGGCCTTCTCCACGCCCTCCAGCCGGATGTTCTTCTTGATGAATTCCACCGCCCGGTAGGCGCCGGTGGACACCGCCTGCATCGAGGCGCCGGCGAACCAGAAAATCATCGCTCCCCCGGTGACCAGCCCTAGCAAGAAGGGCGCGTGCATGAGGGAGAGCTTGTCCAAGTTCATCCGCAAGCCGTCGGTGAGCAGGAACATGATGGAGAAAATCATCGTGGTGGCGCCCACCACCGCGGTGCCGATGAGCACCGGCTTGGCGGTGGCCTTGAAGGTGTTGCCGGCGCCGTCGTTTTCCTCGAGGAAGTGCTTGGCCTTCTCGAAGCTGGGCTCGAAGCCGAAGTCCTTCTTCACCTCGTCCTTCACGTTGGGGCGGGTCTCGATGAGCGAGAGCTCGAACACGCTCTGCGCGTTGTCGGTCACCGGCCCATAGGAGTCGACGGCGATGGTCACCGGCCCCATGCCGAGAAAGCCGAAGGCCACCAGCCCGAAAGCGAACACCGGCGAAGCATCGAGCGTGGTGCCGGGGATGGGGAAGAGCGCTCCTAGGCCCATGGTGGAGATGTAGTAGGCCAGCCCCATCAGCCCGACGATGACCATGCCCATCCAGTAGGCGGAGAAGTTGCCCGCCACCAGCCCGGAGATGACGTTGAGCGAGGCGCCGCCCTCGCGCGAGCTGATGACGACCTCTTTGACGTGCTTGCTCTCGGTGGAGGTGAAGACCTTCACCACCTCGGGGATGATCGCCCCCGCCAGGGTGCCACAGCTGATGATGGTGGAGAGCTTCCACCACAGGGTGCCGTCCCCCAGCCCGCCGATGAGCAGCTTGGAGACGACGAAGGTGAGCGCCACCGAAACCACGGAGGTGAGCCACACCAGCACGGTGAGAGGCGCCTCGAAGTTCATCTTGTCGGCCTGGGCGTACTTGGCGCGGGCCACCGCCTGGTTGATGAGGTAGCTGCCCAGCGAGGCGAGCACCATGATGATGCGCATCATGAAAATCCACACCAAGAGCTGCACCTGGACGTTGGCCTCGGGCGCGGCGAGGAGGATGAAGACGATGAGCGCCACCCCGGTGACCCCGTAGGTCTCGAAGCCGTCGGCGGAGGGGCCCACCGAGTCGCCCGCGTTGTCGCCGGTGCAGTCGGCGATGACGCCAGGGTTACGCGCGTCGTCTTCCTTGATTTTGAAGACAATCTTCATCAAGTCGGAGCCGATGTCGGCAATCTTGGTGAAGATGCCGCCGGCGATACGCAGCGCCGAGGCGCCCAAGGATTCGCCGATGGCGAAGCCGATGAAGCAGGCGCCGGCGATTTGCCGCGGCAAGAAGAGCAAGATGCCGAGCATCATCAAAAGCTCGATGGAGATGAGCACCATGCCGATACTCATCCCCGCCTGTAGGGGAATGGCGTAGGTGGGGTAGGGCTTGCCCTTGAGCGCGGCGAAGCTGGCGCGCGAGTTGGCGAAGCAGTTCACCCGCATACCGAACCAGGCCACGAAGACCGAGCCGGCGATGCCAATCAAGCTGAAGAGGAGGATGATGAAGACTTTGACCGGGGTGGAGATGGGCGTCAGCCCCTCGGGGAGCGCGGCGGTGGAGTGGGAGAGGAAGCCGAAGTACACCACCATGATGGCGCCGATCAGCACCTCCAGCGCAAGGATGAACTTGAGCTGAGTCATGAGGTATGTCTTGCAGGTGGCGTAGATGAGCTCGGAGATGTCGAGCATCGCCTTGTGCACCGGCAGGTTCTTGAGCTGCATGTACTGCACCAGCCCGAACACCATGCCCAAAACACTCACCGCGATGCCGCTCATCAAGAGGGTGCGGCCGTTGGCGGCGCCGTCGAGGAAGGTGACCGAGTCGAGCGCCGGCAGAACGATGTCCGCCTCCGACGCCCAGGCCGAAACGCCCAACAGCGCTACGCCCACGCCTGCGGCGCGGTGAAAGAAGGTTCGCAAGGACTTCATGGCTGGCTCCGTGCTGGAAAAGGCCGCCCTCCCTAGCAGGAAAGGGCGCGAAACGTAAGCGAAAGCATGCTTTCGGCGCTCCCGTTCGCCCGCTGCAGGTTACTTTTCACTGCGCATGGCCGAGCTCGAACAACTGCCGGACTGGGAGCGACTCCTCGCCGCCGAGCGCCACGTCCAAGCCCTCGTCCCGGGCTCGATTTTGGTCGGAGGCACCGCGGCCGCCTTGCACGCGCGCCACCGGCTGAGCGTCGACGGAGACCACGTCTTGGCGGACCTCAAGCCTCGCTATGACGAGGTTTTGGCATCCCTCGAAGCGGTCGCCGGCTGGAAGACCGAGCGTACCCAGCGACCTGTCCCCATTCTCGGATCGTTGAATGGCGTCCTCACGGGTATCCGCCAACTGCGCCGGGTGGCTCCACTGGAAACGGAGCTCATCGAAGGGCTGCGCGTCCCCACGCTGGCGGAGATGGCGCGGATCAAGGCTTGGCTCCTCGCCACTCGGCATACTGTTCGCGACTACTGTCCGAAGTCGCTGAGCGCCTCGCCGCCGCCCAACCGAGTGACTTGGCGAATGTAGATCTGCGAACCTACAAGGGATTGGTTGCACCGTGGAACGACTGGAACCACGTCGCAGGCCGCGGCCGAGAATGGGCCAAGCTCCTTGCTCAGCTGGTGCTGGAGGGCCCACCATGAGCTCGTTGTCGCACTCGCGGGCGTTGTGGAACCGATCGGCGCTGGATTTGACGAGCGACGAGATGTTGGCGCAAATCCTCGACCGAGGCTCGATGGAGGACTGGCGCGAGCTGTACCTTCTGGCGAAGACCAACGTGGTACTTCGTCATCGCATCGCGGAGCTCGTCTTGCGCGTGCCGGTGCCCCTGCCGCGCTTCTGGTTGGCTGCGATGGGCAGCCTGGGTGAGCCGGTGGACTTGAGCACCCCGGTTCCCGACTACGCCGAACAGGGCGTCTGACGCAGGTCAGAGAAAGAAGAGGAACGCCAGGCTCACCAGCGGCACGTAGGCGAGGAAGGCGAGCAACAGAAACCCGAGCACGTCCTTGAACTCCAGCTTGGCCACCGAGAGCAAAGGCAGGGCCCAGAAAGGCTGGATGAGGTCGGTGGCCATGTCTCCCCACGCGTAGGCGAGCACCACCTTGTCCGGCTTCACGTTCAGCTTCGATGCCGCCTCGAGCAAATAGGGCGCCTCAATGGCCCACTTCGAGCCTCCGGAGGGCACGAAGTAGTTCACCACCCCGCTGTACCAGTACACCACCGCGGGGAAAGTGCGTTCGCTGGAGAGAGAGACGAAGAGCTCGCCGATGGCTTCGGTCAGCCCGGTGGAGCGGAACACCCCGTAGATGCCGGCGTAGAGCGGAAACTGGAGGACGATGCCCGAGAGCACACTGGCCGCCTCTTCGGAGGCGCGCAACAACGCCGCAGGCGAGCGATGCAGGAGGACTGCCAAGGTGAGAAAGAGGAAGTTCACCGTGTTGATGTTCAGCTTCTGCCAGCCTCCCGCCCACAGCGCCGGTACCAGCCAGAGAAGACCCAGCGCTCCGAAGATGAGGTTGAGCGCGCGCGCGTGGTCGAGCCAGCCGGCGAGGGAGGAGTCGGCGGGCTTGGGCGGGCCGAAAGGCTCTTCCAGCTTGTCGAGGAGCGCGGGCTCGATACGCACCGTCTTGTCCGCCGGCGGGTGCATCGCCCAGGCGAGGAAAGTGAGCAGCGCCATCACCGCGAGAAGCAACCCCAGGTTGAACGCCGAGAAGAGCGTCTGGTCGATGGGAAGCAGGCCCAGCTTCCCTTCCAGGAAGTGCTTGGGAGTGGCGACCAGGAGGGGCGCCGACGCCGAGAGGCCCGAATGCCAGGTGGCGCCCAACCCGAAGTAGGCGCAGGCCACCAGGAGCCGGTAGTCCACCTGTGGCTGACGCTTGACGATGAAGCGCACCAGCATCGCCGAGGCGACGATGGACAGGCCCCAGTTGACGTAGGCCAGCGCCATCGAGGCGAACGCCATCAGCGCCACCGCGGCGCGCGGCGACTTCGCCAGCGAAGCCACCGCCTCGAGCAGCTTTCGCACCGGGTGGGTGAGCGCGAGCAAATAGCCGGTGAACATCACCAGCGCCATCTGCATGGAGAAGGTGAGCAGCTCCCAGAAACCGTCGCCCCAGCCCTTCACCACCGACGTGGGCGAAGCGCCCGTCCAGCCGATGGCCAGAGCGAAGGTGGACAGGGTGAGCAGCACCGCGATGGAGAAAGCAGATGGGACGAAGCGCGCGGTGATGCGACCCAAGCCGTCGGCGATGCGTACCAGCTGATTCACGCCGCCGTATGTCGAGCGCCGAGCCGGGCGACGTCAAGCGCCAAGTGCCAGCC
>JBMORE010000059.1:0-2707 GCA_049322255.1 Myxococcota bacterium
TCTCCGCGGCGGCCTTCTCCGCGGCGGCCTTCTCCGCGGCGGCTTTCTCCGCGGCGGCCTTCTCCGCGGCGGCCTTCTCCGCGTCCACGGGAGCAGTGGAGGTGGCAGGCCTCTTCGTGAAGTAGGGAAGCCGGCGGTACACGCCCGTGACGACGAGGAGACCGACACAGGCGCTCAAAAGAAGCGCGATGCCAATGATGCGGCGACCTGTGGATACCTTGGTCCCCTTGGCGGTTTCTGGTTCGAACTGAGACAAGTCTCCGACAATCGTTTTCGCCTCGGAGTGAACCACGTCGTCGTCGGTGACATCGTCCCACCGGTCGTTGGTCGCTGGTGGTGGCGGGGGCGCAGCCAGCACAGCCGCTGGAGACATTCCCGATGGCACGGTCAACACCTCTGGGTCGTGCTCCGGCGGCTCGGGTGGGATGCTGGGACGAGATCCGCGGCTCCCCGCGGCTGGAGTAGGGGCGTCGGAGATGGAGATGCTTGGTTTGTTCGGTGGCGTGGGTGGATTGCCCCGGGTGCTCAGCAACTGATCGATGCGAATCTCGCCGGTGAGCTCTCCGGTCTCCGAGCGCGCCTGCTCGAACAGCTTGCGAGTTTGCTCCCGGCGCTCGGCGAACAGCCGCTGCACCAGCTCGCCGCTCTGCTCGGGCAGCCAGAAGAGCGAGCCGGCGGAACGCTCCAAGGCTCGGCCGAGCTCCAGCGCGGTGGCGAAACGATCGTCCCGTTCGCGCCGGAGGGCCTTGAGCACCACCTCGTCCAGCGCAGGCGGGACGGCGGGGTTCTGCTTCGAGGGAGGAGCGACGTTTGCCTTGAGCGCGGCGTGCATCGCCTCCTCGGCGTTCTTCGCGTGGAACAGCCGCATGCCGGTGAGGCACTCGTGCAGCACCACTCCGAGAGAAAAGACGTCGCTGCGCGCATCGAGCTGCTCCCCGAGGATTTGCTCGGGGGACATGTAGCCGCTGGTTCCCTTCACCAACCCGACGCTGGTGCGCCCGATGCGGTTGAGCGCCTTGGCGATGCCGAAGTCGAGCAGCTTGGTGGTTCCCTCGTACGTCACCATGATGTTCTTCTCGGCGACGTCGCGGTGGATGACCACCTGCTTGCGCCCGAGCGGATCCGTGAAGGTGTGCGCGTAATGCAGAGCCAGAGCGGTGTCCCGCACCGCCATCAAGGTGAAGCCCATCGGAATGGGTTCTTGGTTGGCGCGGCAAGCGCGGGCGACCTCCACCAGCGTGCACCCAGGGACGAACTCCATCGCCAAGAAGAGCTCGCCGGCGTCGACGTCGAGGTCGAACACCTGCGCGATGTTCGGATGGTTGAAGGCGGCGGTGATTTTCGCCTCGTCCAAGAACATGTGGACGAACTCTTCCTCTCCACGAATGTCGGGGAGGATGGATTTGAGCACCACGATTTTTTTGAACCCCGCCACCCCTCGCTGGTGGGCGAGGTAAATCTGCGACATCCCACCGGTGGAGAGTCGGCTGAGGACTTCGTATTTTCCCAACGTCCGACGTTCGAGGGTGCCGGAGCTGAGCGGGACAGGGGCGCCAGCCATGGAGACGCTCCCGAGGATACCGCGCCTTTACCGAGATACGAATCGGCGGCGGTTTGGCTAGCTCACGTAGAGGTCGCTGTCATGAACGGCGGCCACCGGCTTGGTCTGCCCCGCGCGGAAGACGGCCCCGTAGGTGTTGCCGCCCGCACCGAAGTCGATCGCCACGAACTTCTCGCCGCTGGCCGGGTCTTTCAGCTGGCGGACCTCGATTTGACCTTCGTCCACCGAGGCGAACACCTCCGCCAACGTGCTCACCTCGTACTCGGACGCGAGCGCGGCGGCGATGATCTGCTTCTCCAAGAGAGAGGAGCGCACCTGAGAGGCGCCGGTGAAGGTCTTCTCCGATTCGGTGGTCATGCGCTCGAGGAAGTCGGCGAAGACTTCTCCGTTTTTGGGGCCCGCCCCGACGCCGGCGAGCTTGAGCGACTTGGCCAGCTCGACCGCCAGCTTGCCGGAGAGCGACATCTTCTTCACCTCGCTCGCCGAGAGGCCGTTCTTGTCGAGGTCGTAGCTCTCCACCATGTGCTTACGGGCATAGGTGACGGCCTTCTGCACGTCCTGCGCGGTGACCTGGGCACCCTTCTTGTGGTCTCGGTGGTCGATGAAGCGGAAGAAGACGTCCACCAGCTTCTTCTCCCCCCCGTTGAGCTTTTCCACCGCTTTCTTCGCCTCGGTGCGGCTGATGCGGCCATCCTTGCCGCCGGCCTTCACCAGAAGTTCGCCCGCATGCTCCAAGGCGCGGTTCACGGCGGTCTTTGCAATGCGGGCCATGGTTTTCTCCTCGAGAGTTTATTCAGCCGTTTCCCAACCGAGCGCCGTGGATTCGTCGCGCAAAAGTTGCCCCAGCGCCACCAGCAAGGACACGTCTCCCTTGGCCTTCAGCGCCCCCGAGCCCACGGCGGTGGAGGGCTCGAGCTCGCCCTCCAGCCAAGCCTCGAAGGTCTTCTTGGACATCGAGAGCCGAAGCTCCGCCGCCGGGTCCAGCCCTTTGACCACCGGCTCCTCGTGGGCAAAGCGCAGCGTCCACTTGCCGGCGCCGTCGATGTCGAAGGCGATGCGTCCCTCGTGGCTGAAGTAGGTGTTGAGGTTGCGCACCGCGAAGAAGGGCAGCCCCACCACGAAAAACCGCGTCACCCCGTCGGTTGC
>JBMORE010000060.1:0-24378 GCA_049322255.1 Myxococcota bacterium
CGCGGTGGACGAGAAAAAGCCAAGGAAACAGGGCACCTGCGGAAACCATTGGCCTGGTCCAGCTGTTGCTGAAGAGCTTCAGCCGCCCCTCATGAAACTCTGGTCTGGCACCACTCGCCGCTTGTTCTTCGCCTTCGCGCCGCTCGTGCTCTTCTTCGCCGTGGCGTCCTACGCGGCGTTGGCCGGCATCGCCCAGATGCACGACGCCGTTCACGCGGTGAATCGGCATGAGGAAGGCGTTCGGTTGGCGCTCGAGCTGGCGAGCGCCGTGCGCGACCAGTACGCCCACCAGGCACACACCATCATCATCGGGGACAAGAGCCACCTGGGCTTCTACGAGAAGGCCCAGCAGCGCGTGCTCCGGCTCACCGCCCAGGTCGACGAGCACGCCCAAGACCCCGAAGCGCATGCGTGGGTTTTGGACATCGAGCGGACGAGCCAAGCAATCGACCGCCTCTTCCGCGGCCAGATTCTCCCCGCCGTCCTCGCGCACGACACGCCCAGGGTGCAGGCGGAGCACGCGCGGGCCCAGGAGCTGGTGTCCTTCGTCCAGGACCGAGCCGATCGCCTCGTGGGGCGCTTCGAAGAGTCCATGGGCGACTTCGAGGAGCACGCAGGGGTCGTCCAGCACGCGACCTTCCGGTGGATGTTCGCCGGGCTTTTGGCCGCAACGCTGTTTGCGGTCGGGGTCGCGCTCTACATCGGTCGGTCCATCGCCCGCCCTCTGGCCAAGCTCGAGGAAGGGGCGGCGCGGCTGGCGGCGGGTGACCTCGACACCCGCATTCACATCGATGCGCCCGATGAGTTTGGCCGCCTCGCCTCCCAGTTCAACGCCATGACCGCAGCCATCAAGGAGCATCAAGAGCAGCTGGTGCAGAGCGAGAAGCTCGCCGGCATCGGCCGCCTCGCCGCCGGCGTCGCGCACGAAATCAACAACCCGCTGGGGGTCATTCTCGGCTACGTCCGCGTCCTTCGAAAAAAGGCGCAAGGCTCGCTGGCGGAGGACCTCGAGGTCATCGAAGACGAGGCGGTCAGGTGTCAGGAAATCGTCGATGGCCTGCTCGCCCTGTCGCGTCCGGCGAGCGCGTCGGGCGGCCCGGTCAATCTCCGAGAGCTCTGCGATGAGGTGGTGGCGCGCCTGCGAGAAGCCGGTCACTTCTCCGAGGTGAGCATCACCGTCGAGGGAGCCGGCATCGTCGAGGGGCAGGGACCAAGGCTCCGTCAAGTGGTGCTCAACCTGGTCAAGAATGCAGCGGAGGCGGCGGGACCCGGAGGGACGGTGGGTGTGCAGGTCGCGCCGACGGATGGAGGACAGGTTTGCCTTTCGGTCACCGACACTGGCCCAGGAGTGCCGGCCGAGAGCCGCGAACGGCTGTTCGAGCCCTTTTTCACCACTAAACCGGCCGGGACTGGCCTCGGGCTGGCCGTGTCGCAGGCCATCGCTCAGGCCCACGGCGGCAGCATCGAGCTCGGTGCACAGGAGGCGAAGGGAGCCACCTTCACCCTGCGGCTGCCGAGGTTTGAGCAGGTGAGCGCCTGATGGACAAGCCGCGCATCCTCGTCGCCGACGACAAAGAAAACATGCTCAAGCTGTTCGCCAAGATTCTTGGCTCGGCCTTCGAGCTTTCGACGGCCAGCGACGGCCAGCGCGCCATCTCGCTCATCGCCTCACAGCCGTTCGAGGTGGTGGTGACCGACATTCGCATGCCGGGCGCGGACGGGTTCGAGGTTCTCCGGGCCGTGAAGAAGCATGCGCCCCTCACCGAGGTGGTGATGATGACGGCATACGCCTCGGTACAAAAGGCGGTCGAAGCCATCAAAGATGGCGCCTACGACTACATTCAAAAGCCGTTCGATCCGGATGACGTCTCGCTGGTGATTGCACGCGCCATCGAGCGAAAACGGCTCCGCCAACAGGCCGCGACGCTCGAGAAGGAGCTGCAGGGCGTCTACAGCTTCGACAACATCGTCGGCAAGAGCGCCGCCATGCGCGATGTCTACGGGCTCATCGAGCGTGCCGCCGAGCTGGACATCACCGTGCTCATCACCGGCGAGACGGGCACCGGAAAAGAGCTGGTGGCGCGCGCCATCCATCACCACGGGGCGCGCAAAGGGCGTCGCTTCGTCGCCGTCAATTGCGGCGCGTTGCCCCCGGAGCTGGTGGAGAGTGAGCTTTTCGGACACGCCAAGGGCGCCTTCACCGGGGCCAACCTGGCCAAGGCCGGGCTCTTCGAGGAGGCGGACGGGGGCACCCTCTTTCTCGATGAAATCGGCGACCTCCCCTTGCCCGTGCAGGTGAAGCTCAACCGGGCGCTCCAGGAAAAGGAGATTCGACGCGTCGGCGAGAACGCTCCTCTCCGGGTGGATGTGCGAGTGATGGCGGCCACCCACCGCGACCTCAAGACCGAGGTGCAGGCCGGTCGTTTCCGCGAGGACCTCTTCTATCGGCTGAATGTTTTTCCCATTCGCCTTCCGTCCTTGCGCGAACGCAAAGAGGACATCCCGCTCCTGGCCACCCATTTCCTCGAGAAACACGCCAAGGCACACCAGCAAAAGCTCGGCCGGTTCGAGCCGGAGGCGCTGCGCGCGCTCACCGGCCATTCCTGGCCTGGCAACGTGCGCGAGCTGGAGAACGCGGTCGAGCGGGCGGTCGCCGTCTCCCAGGGCTCACAGATTGGCATCGAGGCGCTGGCCGCCGAGGTGCGAGGCACGCAGGAAGGCCCGTTGCCCTCCGAGGTGCTGGTGAAGATGCCCTACCGCGAGGCGGTGGATTTGGCCAGGGACCGCGTCTCGCGCGACTACCTCGTCGCGCTGATGCGAGAGTTCGGAGGGAACGTCACCCGAGGCGCCGAGCGGGCGGGAATGGAGCGCGAAAGTCTCCATCGACTGCTCAAGCGCTACGGCGTCCGTTCGGACGACTTCAAAAGGAATGACCTCTGATGCGGACGGTGACGTTTCTCATCGGCGTTCTTCCCGGCTTGGCCCTCGCCGACCAGGCTGTCTTCGTCACTCGCGCGCAGTTGGTGCGTGAAGCGCTCGAGCGGAACGCCGAGGTGCGCGCTGGGCGTGAGCAAATCGGGTTCTCCGAGGCCGACCTTCTCGAGGCGAGCCGACTTCTCATCTCCAATCCCACCGTCGATGGCGAGTACGGGAGCGACGCCCTGTTTGCCCGCGAAGGGGAAAGGCGAGCGGGCGCAGGCGTGTCCCAAGAATTCGAAATCGGCTTCCAACGCGGGCTCCGAAAGGAGCGAGCGGGCTTGAAGCTCGAGGAAGCCCGGGCCCGGCTGCGGGACCTCGAGCTGCGCGTGGCGCGCGACGCGTCCGACGCCTATTTCGCCCTCTGGCGTGCCGACCGCCTTCGCGCCCTCGCCCGAAACGCACGGGAGGTCAACCTCTCGCTTGAGCGCGCCGCCGAGTCACGCTTTCGGGCCGGTGACATCGCCGAGCTCGAGCGGAACGTGGTGGAGGTCGACGTCGCCCGTGCGGAGGCAGCAGCCGCCGCCGCGGAGGCCGAGTGGCTGCGCGCCCAAGCGGAGGTCAATCGACTGACCGGGAGGCCCATCGAAACCGAGCTCCAGCTCGCCGAGGAGCCACTTCCGCCGCTCCCTGCGACAGAAGTCACGGCGCTGTTGGAGGCGGCGAGCGAGCACCGGGCAGACCTGGTTGCGGCGCGGCTTGCCGAGGATGCGGCAGCAGCCGAAGTGAGTCTGCGTTACCGCGAGCTCATTCCCAATCCGACCTTCTCGGTGGCGTACGAAGTGGAAAACGCCTTCATCGACAGCCTCGCCGACGTCGATCGGCTCGTCTTTGCCAAACTCTCCTTCCCCATTCCTCTGTGGGACAGGAAACAAGGCGAAATTCGGCGTGCGAAAGCGGCTCGGGGTGTCGCTGCGGCGGAACGCGAAGGCGTCGAGCGACTCGTGGCCACAGAGGTGCGCAGCGCTCTGGGTTTCGCTCAGGGTGCCAAGCGCGCTCTCGATGCCTACGAAGCAACGCTGCCGAGGGTCGAGCGTAATCTCACCCTGCTCGAGCAGGCCTACCAAGCGGGGCAGGTCGACTTGTCCGAGCTGCTTGCGGCGAAGGACCGCGCTTTCGCCACCCGCCGTGAACACATCGAAGCCCTGGCGAGCTACGGGCGCTCGGTCGACGAGCTTTTGCGCGCTACCGGCCGACTCCCCACCGAGGCCTTCCCATGACGCGAACATCTGTAGTGTTGGCATTGTCCTTACTTCTCCCTCCGGCGGCCGTTCTCGCCCACGGTGGGGAAGACCACGGCGAGAAGAAACCCACCGTCAGCGTCGGTGAAAAGGCGCCCTCCGCCGGGGGAGCAGGTGACTTGTTCGAGGTGCTCGTCAAGTACAAGCCCACTCCAGCCGGCGAGGCGACCGAGCTCAAGGTCTTCGTCGCCGACGTCAAAACCAACGAGCCCATCTCCGGCGCGGAGGTGGAGCTCACCTTCACCGGGAAGGGTGAGCTCAGGGCCACCCCGACCTCCACCGACAGCCCTGGAATCTATCTGGCGTCGGTGACCTTCCCGGCGGACGGCGAGCTCGACGCGGTCGTCTCGGTGAGTCGTGGCGAAGAGGCTGATCTCATTACGCTGGGCACGGTTCGAGCCGGAGTCCCACCCGAGGCCGTCGCACCGCATGAGCACCCTGGCTCCGGATGGTGGATGACGTTGGCAGGTGTGGGCGTCGCACTCGTCGTCGGCATCACCTTCGTGCTGCTTCGCACCCGGCGCCGGCCGCGGGAGGTGCCCTATGCCTAACTTCTCGCGGCTCGTTCTTCTGGTCGTGCTCGCCGGAGCGCCGGCCGTCGTTTTCGCCCACGGCGGTGAGGACCATGGAGACAAACCAAAAGCCCAGCCGGCTCCGGCGGTCGGTGACGCCATCCACTTTCCGAAAGAAGCTCAGTTTCTTTTGGGCGTACGCACCGAGCCGGTCGCCGTTCGACAGATTGAAACGAGGCTCGTCGTGCCCGGAAAGGTCGTGCCGCGCACCGACAAGCACGCTCAGGTGTTCCCTCCCGTGGCCGGCCGGGTCCTCGCTCCGAATTCGCGACTGCCCCTGGTCGGTGAGCGCGTGAAGAGAGGCCAGCTCCTCGCCATCCTCGAACAAAGCCTCTCCGCTCCGGAAAGCACCCAGCTGGTCACCGAGCGCATCAAGGCCGAGACGACTGTTTCGCAGGCCAAGGCCGCGCTCGAACAGGCAAGGCGCGACCTGGAGCGGGTGAAGTCCCTCGCGGGAGTGGTCGCCGAGAAGGAGGTTCAGAAGGCCGAGCTCGCGGTCAAAGTCGCGGAGCAGGAGCTCGAGCGGGCGGTGCAGGAGCGAAACCTCTACACCGGTGCTGGACCCGGTACGGGGGGAAGGCTCACCCAGTTCCGGCTGGTCGCACCGCTCGACGGAGTCCTGGTCGAGGCGCACGCCACCGTCGGGGAGCAGGTCGATCCGTCGAGGGTCCTCTTCACGGTGCTCGACGCCTCCGTCGTCTGGGTCGAAGCGAACGTCTTCGCCGATGACGTGGCCCAAGTCGAACGTGCGGCCGAGGCGCTGATTCACGTCGAGGCCTATCCGGACCAATACTTCCCGGCTCGCCTCTTCAACTTGAGCCAGCTCGTCGACGAGAGCACCAGAACGGTGAAGGCCATCTTCGAAGTGCCCAATGGCGACCGAAAGCTGCGGCCGGGCATGTTCGCCGAAGTGGCCATCGGGGCCGGCGCTCGGGAAGAAACCCTCGCCGTTCCCGATGCGGCCATCGTCCAGCTGGAAGGCCGCAAGGTGGTGTACGTCCATACGGCGCCGGAGGAGTTCGTCGCTCGCGACGTTTCCTTGGGCGCCAAAGACGGTGCGTACCACGCGTTGAAGCAGGGCCTCGAGGAGGGCGCGCGCGTCGTCACCGTCGGCACCTTCCACCTTCGTTCCGCCGGAGGCGGGCGATGAGTCGGCGCACGTTCGAGAGCCCCGATGTTTGACCGAATCATCCAGTTCTCGCTTCGCAACCGCCTCTTCGTCGTCGCCACGGCGGCGCTGGCGCTCGTTTACGGCGGGTGGGTGATGGCGAAGCTGCCGGTGGACGTCTTCCCCGATTTGAACCGGCCGACGGTGACCGTGATGACCGAGGCAGGCGGCCTCTCCCCTGAAGAGGTGGAGACGCTCGTCACCCTGCCCATCGAAGTGGCGATGAATGGCGCTCCGGGGGTGAAAAGGGTGCGCTCTTCCTCCGGCGTCGGCCTCTCCGTAGTGTACGTGGAGTTCGACTGGGGCACCGACATCTATCTCGACCGGCAGCTGGTGGCGGAAAGGCTTCAGGTCGCCAAAGAACGGCTCCCGACGGGCGTCTCCCCGGTGATGGCGCCCGTCTCCTCCATCATGGGAGAGATTCTCTTGCTCGGAATTCAGAGCGAGGGAAGCAAAACCTCGCCCCTCGACGTTCGGGCGCTCGCGGACTGGGTGGTGCGCCAACGCCTGCTCACGATTCCCGGCATTGCTCAGGTGACGGTGATGGGCGGCGGGGTCAAGCAGTACCAGGTGCACGTCGACCCCCAGAAGCTGCTCGCCTACGAGCTGTCCCTCGAAGAGGTGGAGAAGGCGGCCGCCCTTTCCCAGGGCAACACCACCGGCGGCTTTCTGGAGCGGAAGAGCGAGGAGTATCTGGTTCGAAATCTCGCGCGGACTGCCTCCATCGAAGACCTGGCGAAGACGGTGGTCGCCTACAAAAAAGGCGTGCCCATCTTGCTCGAGCAGGTCGCCGACGTCCGCCTCGGTCCGCAAGTGAAACGCGGTGACGGAGGCATGAACGGCGAGCCCGCGGTCATCATGGCCATTCAAAAACAGCCGGGCGCCAGCACCATCGAGCTGACCCGGAAGGTCGAACAGGCGATTGCCGAGCTCCAGAAGAGCCTGCCCGCGGACGTGAAGCTGGCCACGCTCTTCCGGCAGGCGAACTTCATCGACGCGGCGATCGGCAATGTGCTCGAGGCGCTGCGTGACGGCGCCATTCTGGTCATCATCGTCCTCTTTCTCTTCTTGCTGAACTTCCGCACCACCGCCATCACCCTCACGGCCATTCCCCTGTCCTTCATCATCACCGCGCTGGTGATGAAGGCCTTCGGAATTTCGGTGAACACCATGACCCTCGGAGGGTTGGCCATCGCCATCGGTGAGCTGGTCGATGACGCGATCGTCGACGTGGAGAACGTGTTTCGAAGGCTCAAGGAGAATCGGCAAAAACCGAGGCCCGAGCCCATCCTCACCGTCGTCTATCGGGCGTCGTCCGAGATTCGAAACTCCATCGTGTTCGCCACCGTTCTGGTGGTCCTCGTTTTCATCCCGTTGTTTGCGATGAGCGGCATCGAGGGCCGGCTCTTTGCTCCCCTGGGCGTGGCCTACATCGTTTCGATTCTCGCTTCGCTCGTCGTGTCCCTCACGGTGACGCCGGCGCTGTGCTCCTACCTGTTGCCCAAGGCGAAGCTCATGGAAAAGGAGGAGGACGGCTTTCTCGTTCGCTGGCTCAAGCGACAAGAGACGAAGGTGCTCGAGGTCGCCCTCGCGCACCCCTACCAGGTGATGGGGGGCGCGGCCGCGCTGGTGCTCTTGGCCGCGGCCAGCGTGCCGCTCCTGGGGCGAGTGTTCATGCCGCCCTTCAACGAAGGAACCGCGACCATCAATGTCCAGGCGCCGCCCGGAACGTCGCTGGAGGAGTCGAACCGCATCGGGACAGTGGCCGAACGCCTCATCCAATCTGTTCCCGAGGTGATCTCCGTCGGGCGCCGGACGGGACGCGCGGAGCAAGACGAGCACGCGGAGGGCGTCCACTATTCGGAGATTGACGTCGACTTCAAACACCGCGGGCGCGAGCGCGAAGAAGTGCTCGAGGACGTGCGGCACAAGCTGGAACAGATTCCGGGCATCTCCATCAACGTCGGGCAGCCCATCTCCCACCGGCTCGACCACTTGCTCTCGGGCATTCGCGCGCAAATCGCGGTGAAGCTCTTCGGTCCGGACATGGACGCCTTGCGCACGAAGGCGGCGGAAATCCAACGTGTCATGTCCGAGGTGCCCGGCATCGTGGACTTGCAGACCGAGCAGCAGGTGTTGATTCCGCAGCTACGTGTCCGCATCAAGCGTGAAGAGGCCGCCCGGTACGGCGTCCAACCGGGCGCGATGGCGGAGCTCTTGGAGTCGGCCTTCAACGGGAAGGTGGTCGCGCAGGTCCTCGAGGGCCAACGCACCTTCGACGTCCTCGTGCGTTACCAGGAGAAGAGTCGCAACGACGTCGACGCCTTCCGCAGTGCGTTGGTGGACACGCCGTCGGGAGCCAAGGTGCCCCTGGCCAGCATCGCCGAGGTGGTGGATGGAAGCGGGCCCAACATCATCAACCACGACAACGTGCAGCGGCGCATGGTGGTGATGGCCAACACCTCGGGCAGGGACCTGGGGAGTGTCGTCGCCGACGTGCAGCAGCGCATCGGCGAGTCGGTGAAGCTCCCGGTGGGGTACTTCGTGTCCTACGAGGGTCAATTCGAGAGCCAAAAGAGCGCGACCCGGCTCATCGCCCTTCTTTCCCTCTTCTCGCTCGCGGGGATGTTCCTCGTCTTGTACTCGCACTTCCGCTCGGTGCGAACGGTCTTTCAGGTTTTGCTCAACATTCCCCTCGCGCTCATCGGAAGCGTCGTCGCCGTGTGGCTGACGGACCGAACGCTCTCCATCGCCTCGCTGGTGGCGTTCATCACCCTCACGGGCATCGCCGCGCGCAACACCATCATGATGATTTCCCACTACATTCACCTGGTGCGGGAAGAGGGGGAACAGTTCGACGAGAAGATGATTGTCCGAGGCTCGCTGGAGCGGATGGTGCCCGTGTTGATGACCGCGCTCACCTCGATGCTCGCGCTGGTTCCCCTGATGCTGGCCAGGGGTGAGCCGGGTAAGGAAATCCTCTATCCGGTAGCGGTGGTCGTCTTCGGCGGTCTCACCAGCTCGACGCTGCTCGACATGATTGTCACCCCCGCCGTCTTCTGGAAGTTCGGCCGACCGGCGCTGGAAAAGTTTCTCGCAGAAGGAGGTTCGTCATGAAGTCCGCCGCTGTCGTCGTAGCGCTCACGCTGCTCACCCAAGGTCCGGCATTTGCCGAAGAAGGTCACTCGCACAAAGCGCCCCACGGCGGTCAGGTGAAAGAGGTCGCCAAGCACCACCTGGAGGCGCTCGTCAAAGACGGAAGCTTCTTCGTCTACCTCTTGGACGAGAAGGAGAACACGCTGCCGCCGCCCAAGGAGGCTCGCGCCGTCCTGCAGATTGGAAAGGCGAAGCACGAGCTGAAGCTTACGGCCATGGCCGATCACCTCATGACAGCGCTGGATGACGATGCCCAAAAGCAGCTCGCGCAGGCCATGGGCAAGGCGGTGGCCATCGTCACCCTCCACATCGACGACAAGCCGCAGAGCGCGCGTTTCAAATTCAGCGGAGAGTCCCCCAAGAAGGCCGAGCACGAAGAGCACGAGCACGAACACGGGCACGACCATCACCACTGATGACCGGACGCAGATGCGAAATCCACGCGAGCATTCATATCGACTGGTGGCAACCCTTGGCGCCCTCGCCCTGACCGCCGGGGCGTGCAAAAAAGAGCCACCGCCCGCACCCAAGCCGGCGGTGGCGGAGAGCTCGCCGCGCCACTCAGCGACCGAGCACGCGCACACCTCGCCCCGCGGCGGCATCGTACGCAGCACGCCCACCGGGCATCTCGAGCTCCTCGTCGAGAAGAGAGGGCTTTTCAAGGTGTACGTCCTCGATGAAAAGCTGGCGCTTCGGCCGGTCGAGGGGCTCGAGGGGAAAGTGCGGCCCGCCATTCCCGGCTACGCCGAGATCCAGCTCTCACCCAAGGAGGGCTACCTGGAGGGGACGGGTGCGCCTTTGGAGAAAGAGCACTTCGCGGCGCTGGTGGTGGTCTCGGCGGGTGAGACCTCGGAGATGGCGCGGTTTGGCATCCACTTGGAGGCAGGAACGGGAGAGCACCCAGGCGGCCATGGGCATGCACACGCCCAAGGAACGCCCGCGGCGCGGCGTACGGACGGAGACAGCATCATCGGTCGGCTCATGGACTCCACCTGTCTGGCCCGAGGCGAGCAACCGACGGCGGAGCACGTCGCCTGCGCCGTCCGCTGCATTCAGAACGGAGCGCCCATCGCCATCGTGGAGGACGAGACCCAGCAGGTGTACATCGCGGTCGCCGAGAAGGGGAAGTCGGTCAAGGACATGCTCCTGCCGTACCTCGGGCAGCGCAGCGAGCTCTTCGGAAAAGCGCTCAAGCAGGGTGGGACGCAGCTCTTCATGGTGGAGGAGATTGTTCCCGAGCACGAGCACAGCTCGCACCACGGCGGCATCGTGGCGATGATGGGCGACACGCACATCGAAGTCCTCGCCCTCAAATCGGGCGAGGTGCGCCTCTACGTGACCGACGCCTTCCGCAAGCCCGTTTCTCTTACGGGCATGAAGGGCACGGTGGAGTTGCAGAGCGGCCAGACGCCTGTGCGCACCGCGCCGCTGCTCCCGGATGAGTCGGGAGACTTCCTCCAGGCCAAGTTCGAGCCAACGACCGAGCTCCAGGTGGAGGCGACCATTCGGCTGCCGCTCAAGGAGGACCCTTCCTACTTCATCACCTTCATGCTCGAGCCGCGGGAGCTCGCAGCCTCTCCCGGCCGACCCACCCAAGAAGTCTCCGCCGATGTTCGCGCGGGCGTGCAAGAGGTGCTCATCAAGGTTCAGGGTGGCTACGAGCCAAGCCTGGTCTCCCTCAAGAAAGGTGTTCCGGTGCGGCTGCGGTTCTTGCGGCAGGACACCGGGGAGTGCTCCCGCGAGCTGAAGATTCCCGCCTTCGACGTTCACACCGAGCTGACGCCGATGAAGGAGACGGTGGTCGAGCTCACCCCGAACAAGGCGGGCGAGTTCGCCTTCAGCTGCGGAATGGACATGATGAAAGGCCGGCTGGTGGTGAAGGACTGACTGCCACGAGGGAAGCTTCTAGCCCTCGTCCAAATCGACCAGCACGTCGACTTCGTCCGTCGCCCGCGTGAAGAAAGCGGCCCGCGCAGCGGTGCCTTCTGCTCCTTTTGGGCAGCTGCCGGTGAGGAACAGCTCCCGGAGAAGCTCACCCGCACCTTGCGGTCGCGAAGCGGGGTCGGCGCTGACGGCGGAAACGACGAGCTTCTCCAGCTTCGGCTCGACCTTGGGGTTCAGTCGCGAGAGGGGGACCGGCCCCCGCTGAACGGCCTTCACCAACTCGTCCGGCGTTTGGCCCTTGAACGGTTGAGCTCCGGTGAGCGCCTCGTAGAGCAAAACCCCCACCTGGTAGACATCGACCAACGGCGAGGTGGGTGCACCCAGATAAAGCTCCGGAGCGAGGTAGGGCAGCTTGGCGGCGAAGCCGGGCGTCTCCGACAGCTCGGGGATGTTGGAGGAGGCCACCCCGAAGTCGGTGAGCTTCACCGTCCCTTCCCGGGTGAGCAACACGTTGGCCGGCGTCACATCGCCGTGGATGATTTCCAACGGCGCGCCCGACAAGGATGTGAATCCATGACAGTGTTCGAGCGCGGCAAGAACCTCGGCGGCAATCGAGGTCACCGCCTCCACCTGCGGGGGAGTGCCGCTTTGCAGCTGGCGCCACAAAAGGCTCGCCAACGACTTGCCCTCGACCAGCTCCAGGGCAATCCAGTGCTCGTCGGCGAAGGTGAATGCCGTGAATGCGCGAGCGATGGACGGGTGGCTCAACATACGCCCGAGGTCAGCCTCGGTGAGGAACCGGTCCTTGACGCCGGGGAGCGCCGCCGCCTCGGGTCGCAGCCGCTTGAGGGCCACCGGCTGGCCGGCGAGCTTCCCTTCTGCCCACTTCCCTCGGTACACGTCGCACATGCCTCCTCGCCCGATGAGCGAGCCGAGCTCGAAGGCGCCGACCCGCACACCGTGGTGAACCGGACGCTGGGTGGAGGGCACGCGCCGCGGTGAGAAGAGATACCCCCGGAGCACTTGGGACAGAAACTTCAGGTGCTCCCGAGAGAGGTGAAAGCGTACCCCGGCATAGTCCTGAGTGGGGGTACGGCGGCACCAAACCGCTTCCGCCGGCACTCCGGCCATCTCGCCGTCCAAGGGGCTCACGAGAATGAGCTCTCCCCGAGCCCCGCTGGCCGGCACGTTCTCTCCCGAGAGGAGCGAGCCGGCTTCGCTTAAGTTCACCACCGTCACTCGCCTCGGCACGGCGCCCGCGACCTCTGCCCGCCAAAGCCCCTCGGTCTTGAGCTCCAGTCGGCGCTTGAGCCGCCGCCCGTCGGAGACCATCAAGAGGTGGAAGAGCAGCGACTGGTAGGCGGGCACCGCCCGCGGGTCGATGCGGGTGATTTTCAAACCGGTGAGGTAGGCCCCGCTGTCCTTCGAGGCGCGTACATGCTCGACCCGCACTTGCAGCGGCACCTCCCTCAAGCCCTCGGGCGAGGAGAGGACCAAATCGAACACCTGGCCCGGCGCGAGAATGTCGCGCGCGGCGATGGCCAGCCCGTCGAAGGAGAGGTTCACCGCCCGTTCGGGGATGAAGGTCGACCCCACTTTGCGCATCACCGGGACGTCGACGAGAAACCGAGGAAAGCGGCGGCCGTCCGCCTCGGGCAACGCAGGGGAAAAGAGCTCGTCTTCCCGTGACACGACTCGATGTTATTCGGTTTGGAGCCTCGTTACTGCGGCTTGTGCTTGTAGACGAAGACCCCGGAGCCCCCTCCGGCGTGCTTGAAGAAGACCACCACCCCGTATTCGGGGATGGCAGTGGCGACGGTGGTTTGACCTCCGTAAACGTCGGTGGTCGAGAAGGCGAAGTCGATGCGATGGGACACCCAGGTGTCGGAACCGTACAGGTGTTCGTAGAAGGTGTCCGCCGGCGTCTTGGGGAAGAGCAACAGGTTCCCGGTGGCGGGGTCGACCACCGTCACCACTCCGCTGACGGCGAACGGCGCCGGCGTATCGGCCAGTCGGGTGACGGCGCCCGACTCGTCCAGCTTGAAGAAGGAGCGTGTCCGAATCGTGTTCCCGTCGTTGTAGATGTCGCCGCCGCCGAAGAAGAGCACCCGGTGCACGGGGCTGTAGTCTGCCACCTCGTGGAAGTTGCCCATCACGACGTTGGTGGGGGTGGAAAGCTTCTGCCACTGGGTGCCCGCGAGGTCGAAGCGGTAGAGCTCGGTCGTTCCGTTCGAGCTTCCGCGCACGAAGACGAGCGCTTTCATCTCCCCGAAGTACTCGAGCGCGTTGCAGCAATCTCCGTAGTCATAGGGAATGTTGGGTAGCGCCTCCCAGCTTCCCTTGAGCACCGAGTAACGCCTCACGTCGTTCGATGAGACGAGGCGGACGAAGTAATCGCCCGTGGCGGGGTCGAGGGCGGCGTGGTCGTACGAGTGGAACCCGATGTAAAACGTCGGGGTGGGAAGCTCGGTCCAAGAGTTGGTCGCCTCGGAGTATTGCACCCACTTTTGGTTTCGCACGCCATAGGCCGCGCTGTTGCCGCGGGCGGTGCCGATGATGAAGACCCGACGGCCCACCGGGTCCCATTGGGCTTCGTTGGTGAACTCCAAGATGCTGCCGTCGTCCACGCTTTTGAAAATGGCGCCGCCTTGGAAGTCATTGGTCTCCAGCTTGGCCCACGTTCCCGGCTGCATGCTGGCCGCCAGCGTTCCGAGCGGGGTGGGGGAGCTTTGTGCCGGAGTGGTCACCGAACTGGGCGAGGAAAGAGCGGAGGGGTTTCCCTGCGCGTCGACGGCGGCCACGGCGTAGCTGTACGTCGTCGCCGGTGACAGTCCGCCGTTCATGTAAGAGGTGGTGCTCGTCGAGCCGACCCAAGCACCGTCTCGGTAGATGCGATACCCCACCACGCCCACATCATCGACCGAGGGCGACCAGGAGAGCCGAGTTTGATGAGGCGCAAGGGCGACGGCTTGCAGGCCCTCCGGCACGGTCGGAGGCGTTACGTCGCCCGTCCCCGCTGGCGTGTATTGGACGGTGAGAGAGTCGGATGACGAATTCCCTTGGGCGTCGGTGGCGGTGACCGTCACCAGGTTGTCCCCAGGCTGAAGCCCCATCTCGGAGACGCTCCAGCTGGAGGTGCCGGTGGCCACGCCGGTGCCACCGCGGTCGTTTTTCCAGGTGACGTCTGCCACTTCTCCCGTTGCCGTGCCAGCAAGCGCGAGCCGCGGGTTGTCGGTCGCGTGTGTCGGCTCGATGGTTGGTTGGGAGATGACGACCTCGAGGACCGCCGAGGTGCTCTCTTCGGTAGGAGGCTGCTCCGCCAAGCCGATACACCCGCTCGCCGCGCCCAGTGTTGCGCAGGCCCTGAGGATGATGACGGCCAGGGGCCTCGGGGAGAGCCGGTTCACGCTCGTTGCCGCCGCCATCTGTTGAGCCTCCTGGGAGTAGCCAGGCGTTGGTGCAACAACGGATCCCGATAAAACCGCGAGGGAATTCCCGGTAGTTACGGCCGACTTCCAAGGAGCGGGGGCGAGAGGGAGTGGGGGCTGTTCTCTACAACTGTGGTGGTTGCCCCGCGCGCGACTTACCGAAGCCACACGGGGTCACCGAGGACTTCGGCCGCGTCGGCGTCGGCACCCAGAAGCGTTTCCTCACCCGAGCGCAGGTCGAAGACGGTCAAGGTGCGGTCGCCTTCTCCCACCTCCTTCCAGTAGGAGACGCACAGCCCGTCGCTGCTTAAGGCGGGGCGAACCGCATACGGGTACTGGGAAATCTTCGCCATCGGTATCTCTGCGGAAAGTGCCTCGGCAGGTCGAACCACCTGCGCTGGTCCGAAGAGGCTCAAGTAGCCCACCTGGTCTTGGGGCAGGAGCAAGAGGGTTCCGGCGCGCTCGATCATCTGCGCATAACTTCGCGCGAAGGCTCCTTCCTTCGGTGCGCGGAACGGATCGAGCTGCGTCCAGGTCGCCCCCAGGTCGAGGGAACGGAACATCGCCGAACCGAGCTCCCCATCGAATGCCTGGAGCACGCCACCTGAAGAATCGACTTGCACCCGGCCGTACCAATAGGGAACCAGAGCCAAGCCGGCAGGCGCGACCATGGTGATGCGCTCGGCGGTGAGCGCTTGCACGTCAACCCGCCACAACTCCTCCGGTGGGCCATATGCTCCCAGGAGGACGTAGCGCTCGTTCGCTGCGTGGATCATCCAGAGCGCCGCGGGGTTCGCTCCTGGTAGCGGCAGCGAGCGCAGGTCGGAAGGCGTCTGAGAAACGAGCGAGCGCACCCCGTTAACCTGCCCGATGTACACCAACTGCTCTCCAACCCAGCTGGGCCAGGTCTCGTTTGGGTGGCCGAAGGGGCGTAGCTCTTTCGTGACGGGGTGGTACCAGCTCGTCTCGCTGACAAAGCCTGGGCCGAACGTCACGGGCACCCAGCCATCAGAAGAGGCGGCGGCGATCGGGTTCAAGCCGGGTAACCGCTGCTCGGATCCGTCGGGGTGGACCAGAAGACCGTTGCCGTCGTTGAAGTTGAGGGCCAGCGTTCCATTCAAGCTCAGCTGGAGCATGGAGGTTGGTCCTTTCGTCGCAAGAAGTCGCCAAACCACCTCCCCTTTCCCATTGACGAGAACGAGGTCGTGACCCCACGTGTCGGCCCCAAGTGGAATGTAGGCGTTCGCCGCAGCGAATTCGCCTCGCTGCACGAGCGGATTGACATCGATCCACTCTGGCTTCGGCGCGTCAGGGGACCCGAATTGATGGATCACCTGCCTGCGGCCGGCGGAATCGACCGTCACGAGTTGGTCGCCCACCACCGTGACCAGAACCGCTGCGCTTTTCGCAGCGTCCTCGAAACCACACCCTTCCCTCGACGGGGGAGGGGACACCTCCGATGGAGGCGTCGGTTCAGGCACGGTCGCCTCCACCGGCTGAAAGCAGGCGATGGCGAACGCGAGAAGCGAAACGGCGATGAGCGGACGGGACATGGCAAACCTCCTGAAGGAGGGCAACAAGCCACGCCGAGGAATGTTTGAGAATCGGTATTATTTAAATTGTTTTATACGGTGTTTCGGAACGATGCCCTAGGGACAAGAGAGGAACGTCCGGATAGGAGCGAGGACATCGCCGGTGCTTGCGCCCACGCCGAGCTGGCCCGAGGAGTTACCTCCCCAGCACCAGAGAGTGCCGTCAGACTTTCGTGCACAGCCGTGGAGGGTGCCCGCTGCTACCGCGGCAACGCCGGAAAGAGTGCTCACCTGAACCGGGGTTGTCCGGTCGACGGTGGTGCCGTCGCCGAGCCGGCCATTGCCGTTGGTTCCCCAGCACCAGACGGTGTTGTCTGACTTGGCTGCGCAGGTGTGGGCATTGCCTGCGCTGACGTCCACGACACCGGAAAGAGCAGTCACCTGAACTGCGGCTGCCCGGTTGGTGGTGGTGCCATCGCCGAGTTGGCCGAAGAAATTTCTCCCCCAGCACCAGAGGGTACCGTCTATCTTTCGTGCGCAAGTATGGGTGGCGCCCACGGCCACCTGCGCGATGTTGGAGAGAGCAACGTTGGTGGCGAGGTCCCTCACCTGAACCGGGGTTGTCCGGTCGACGGTGGTGCCATCCCCCAGCCGGCCATCGCCGTTGCTTCCCCAGCACCAGAGCGAGCCGTCCGTCTTGCGCGCACAGGTATGGAATTCGCCGGCCGACACCTGGGCGAAGCTACCGGAGGAAGCATTCACCTGGACCGGGAAAGCTCGCTGAGTGTTGGTGCCATCGCCGAGCTGGCCGGCGTTGTTCCATCCCCAACACCAGAGGGTGTAGTCCATCTTGCGGGCGCAGGTGTGGAACGCGCCTGTGGCGACCTCGGTAACGATGGAGAATGGAACGCCGGGCGCAGACATCACCTGAACCGGGGAAACCCGCTGAGTGTTGGTGCCGTCGCCCAGTTGGTTGAAGTTGTTAGCGCCCCAGCACCAGAGAGTGCCGTCCGCCTTGTGCGCGCAAGTGTGAATCGTGCCCGCAGCTACCGCGGTGACCCCGGTGAGAATGGGAGCCTGGGGCGGAAATACCGAGGTGATAGTGGTGCCATCGCCCAGCTGGCCGTAGTTGTTGTCGCCCCAGCACCAGAGCGAGCCGTCCATCTTGCGTGCACAAGTATGGGAGGCCCCGACGGAAAGCGCCCTGGCGAGGCAACTGCAAACTGCCCCAACGCATGCGCGGTTGCTCGCGCACATCGTTCCGCCGCAGCAGGTTTGACCGGCACCGCCACACTGACAAGTGCCACTGGTGCAGGAGAGGTTCGTGTTGCATGTGGAGTTGGCGCAGCAGACCTGGCCAGCCGCTCCGCAGGTGCCACAGGTGCCGTTCTCACAGCTCAGCCCGGCCTCGCAGCCCGTCCCCGAGCAGCATGGCTCGCCTTGTTTCCCACAGCGACACGTTCCGTCGGCGCAGACGCCTATTCCCAGGGCGGTGGAGCAGCTCAGGCCATTGGGAGCTGTCGTCTGTCCGCACAAGCTCGTTCCCGGGGCGCACTCCTCCACGGTGCAGGGGTCGCCATCGTCCGGGCAGGGCGCCACCTTCTCGCCAACACCGTCGTCCTCGCACACGGCCAGCTCATTTTTCTCGGTGCACCGCTGCGCCTTGGGCGCGCACCCGCCATCGACGGCAATGACGACTCCGGCGTCGATACTCCCAGAGCGGCATGCGTCGGTGGTGCTGCCCGTATTCGCGCAGTAGTTCTGCTGCAGCCGCGAGAAGTCCTCGCAGCCGGCCAGGACAACCACACAGAGAAGAAGTCTTCGACGCACCAGCGAACGGTACCTCCGCGAGTCAGCCCTGGTCCAACGCGGGTTACGGCGGCACGGGAGGCAACCACGCGCAGGAATAATCCACCAGGCACGGGTCGAACGGCACTTCTTCGCCTCCAGTTTGAAGGTACCGCCCCGCGAGATTCAGAATCAGCGAGCCGGTGTCGAACGGCGCCGTGGGATTGGGCGGATCCATCACGTGAGTCCCCAGGGGGCTCACCATGGGGAAGAGCGCTCCGCTTTGGCCACCCAGCCGCGTGGACGGTTGCACCAACCGCAAGGGTGGATTCAACCGCGGCACGTCCAAGCCGTCGTTTCCACCGCGGAGAAGCGCAAGGTGCTCGACATCGATGAGCACCGATTGGCCGGCGGCGTTCACGTGCCGGTTCGTTCGCTCGGTGCCTTCCAGCATGCCGGTGTCGATGAGCACGCGGTTGGGCGTCTTTCCCCACCGTGGGTCGGGGCGAAAAAGCTCGATGAAGCCAGCGGCCCGCGCCACGGAAGCGCCGGTGCTGGTCGGTACCACGGTGTCGCCGACGGTGGCGAGCAGCAGCGCCCGAGTCCGCACCGCTTCCCCCGTGCCGTGGCGCAACAAGCGCCGCTCGTAGTGGGGGGCGAAATTGACGGGATCCGCCGGCTCGAGGGCAATTTGGGCGATTTGCATGAAGCGGCGCATCTCCGGGGTGCCGCGGCGCAGGCCAAAACCGTCGCCGAGCGCACGCAGGGGTTGTCCGGCGGGGTACTTCACTTTTTGAAACTCCGCCTCCACGCCCAACGTGTCGACCGTCGTATGGGGGACGGCCTCCGGGGGAACGAGGCAGCCTTGGTGCTCCTTTGGCGGCAAAAGCCCTGGGTAGAGGTCGAGCCGGAGCTCATCGCCCGCGTCCGATGGCACGGCCACCCGGAACCGGCCCGACGTCTGCACAGGCGCGCACCGGTAGTCGCCGGTCTTCGTGTTCCACAGGACGGCGGTGTCCCCTTCCCGCAATGAATGGAGCACCGCGACCTTCACCTCGTCGGCGTCGTCGAGGTCGGGCAGGTGCTGCCACAGCTCGACGCTTCCATCTGCAGCCGGCAGTCCCAGGAGCAGTGGCCCGAACATGCGCAAAGCGACCGCCTGCACCACGCTGTCGTGAGAGCTGCGTGCCGCGATGTCGCTCAGGCCGCCGCCGCTGGAGAGTGCCACGACCGCATCCAACGCGGGCTCGAGGCCGCCGAGCACGCTGGTCATGATGCCGCCGAGCGAGATGCCCATCATGTAGAACGGCCCTTGGCCGCTGACGTCCACCCGACCATCGGCGTCGAAATCGCCCGCCAGCTCCGGGGTGCCGTCGCGGTTGGCGTCGAACTTCCAGGTGCGAAAGCCGTCGAAGGTTCGCAAAAGCTGGAGGAAGCGCATGTAGTCGACCGCCGTCTGGCGCACCATGTCGCGGCTGTGGAAGACGTAGGCGGTCCAGAAATCGGCGCCCGAGTCTTTCACCCCGTCGCCATTCTGGTCGGCGGCCCGGTCACGCAAGAGCGCGGCCGCCATCGGGTCGAGCCCGGAGCCGGCGGCGTAGGCCTTGATCAGCTCCTCCAGCACCTTGTCCACCGGCATGCCGTGGCCGGCCATGTCGATGCTCGCGGTGGCCAACCCATGGCGGGCGAGGAAGCCGGCGAACAACAGCGCGTCGAGCTTGTTGCTGGTGTGGCCGTGGCCGAAGAGGACGACGGGCGCGGGCCGTGGGCTGTGTTGCGCTTTGGGCACCGCCAGCCAGAACGTCACCTTCTCCTTGCGGACGAACGCTTCGCCCGAAGAGGTGTCGAGCTCCCAGACCTGCTCGGAAAGCGGCAGAGGGTTTCCTTGCTCATCCTCGCGGCGGAAGAACTGGGGCGATTCGAACGCCCCCACCACATGGAAGTCGATGAACTTCTGCGACTCCAAAATGACCTCGGCGGTGGCTTGGTACTCGCCCGCGACGAGCTGCGGAACCAGCACTTTCGCCAGCTCGTAGAACTGCTCCCCGGGGACGATTTTGACGTTGAGCGGCTCGCCTCCGGTTTTTCGGCGGATGTCGTAGAGGTCGGTCAGCTCCGAAGGGAACGGCTCCGTCAGCCAGGCGAGTGGTCCCACCCCGTACAGCCCGTCGCGAATCGTCACCAGCTCGCGCGTCACGCTCTGGGTGGTGAAGGACCAGGTGAAGGCCACCTCGTGAAGGGACAAACCCAATCCAGGCAGACACTGCTCGAGCGGCCTCAAGGCTTCGGTCTGCTGGGCGTGGTTGATGAAAGGAAACGGCGAGCGCACCGGCCTGCCGTCTTCGTCGCGGAGCCGGTTGGTCAGCACCACCGCGTAGGTCGTCTCCTCGCGCAAGGGCAGCACGGGGCGTAAGAGCAGCGTGTTCGTCTCTCGCTCGTAGAAAGTGAGCAGCCCGTCGAGCGGCGGGTCGTCGGGGTGACGCAGGTTGGGGTGATCGAGCACCCCGTCCATGTCGGTGTCTTCTCCCGGGTCGAGAAGGCCGTTCCCGTTGCGGTCCTCCTCCGCTTCCTCGAAGACGAGCTGCTGCGTCGCCGCGCGCGGGTCATTGGGCTGATACCTGTCCAGCTCCTCCACGGTGAGGGGGAAGTTCCCCTCGCCCATGTCCAGCGGCGTGGGCTGGCAGAAGTCCGGCGAGTCCGCCGTCACGTTCACCACCAGCACCGCGTCGTCTAAGAAGTCGTAGTCGTCACCCCGGTGGCGCCGCTCCAGTTCCACCACATCGAGTGGCCGCTCGAAGCCCACGCTCAAGGGGGCGAACGTTCCCCACCCGTCGAGCCGGTCGAGGTGCTGGCGGGTCGCGCGCTCCCACGCTGTGTCTGCGATGAGGCTGGCGTTCACTCGCCGGTGGGTGGGGGAGGTGGGGTCGTAGCGGGTGGCGAAGTCGTTGGGGAGCGGAATCTCCGGGAGGGGCCGGGCGAAGACGTCGAACTTCACTTTGGCACCCGTGCCTTCGGGGGTCGGCCGCAGGCCTTGCGGCTCGGGTGAGGGACCGCAAGCAACCAGGGCGAGAGCGGCAAGTGGCAGGCGGCAGAGGCTTTTCATAAGGGGGCGGGAAGCTACACCCGACGCTACGGAGCGGCCAAGGCTCTGAGCCCAAAGGGCAATTCAGTCATCACCGCCGAATTCGCGGCGCGTCGGTTATCAAAGCAGAAGCTCCGCGACGCGCGGCCAGCCCATCTGTGCGGCGAGATCGCGCGGGGTCTTGCCGCTGCGGGTTCGCCGCGTAGCCTCTGCCCCCTTCGCGAGAAGAACCCGCACGCAGGCCGCGCTACCTCCGAGCGCCATGCTGTGCAGCGTGGTTAGGCCGTGCTCGTCGGCCTCGTGCAGGAACGCCTCGCGGTTTCGATCGATTTCCCCGGCCAGCTTCTCCGCCATGTTCTCCGACATCGGGTGTTCGGCCTCGGGGTCGGCCGTCGGCGGAGAAGATGTCTTCCCAAAGACCCGGCCGAAGAGGCCCGGCTTCGCGCTCTCGCTCCAGTCGGGCACGAGCGCGACGTGGCTCGGGTCGTAGAAGTCGAAACCCCATGCCTGGTCGTGGTCGCGGCGCTCCGCCGGTGACATGCGCGCGCGCATCGCCTGGATCGTGAAGCCGCCATAGACGCGGCCACTCCTCACATACATCCAGTCTTCGATCCGGTCAGGTGTGAGCGTCAAGCGGTCCCCGGCCCGGACCGAGCGCAGGTGGTTCGGCTGATTGATGAGCGTCGCCACGATCGTGTCGCCGTCGAACTCGATCTCGTTCAGCCACATGTGCTCGACTTTCGACGATTCGCCCTCCTCGGCGAATGCTGCCTTGATCGCCGCGAGCTCGAGCGCCGGGGCGATCCGACGGTACTCCCACGTCAGCTCGCGCCACAGGTACTTGAACGTGGCGCGTGCTTTCCTCATCGCCTCGCCCATCTCCGGATCGCCCGTGGGCGCGCCGTACACTTTGCTTGTTGTTGGCCCGCTCATTGTCCAGAGTGTAACCGAGTCGCGCCGCGCGGCGCCGGTCAGCGGCTCCACTTCGACCACAGCCTTCGATGTAATTCAGCGGAACCGATGCCGCCGCGCGGCGGATTTGGTCCGCAAGAAATCCAAACCCTGGTGGCAGCTTCGCCAGCACCATCGCGGTGAAATCGATGAGCTCCAACGATCGACCGTAGATTCGAGTGGTTCCGTAGTTCATTGAGCCTCCTCGTCGGGGCGCGAGCACGGCCCCCCTTTCGCCCTTCGCGGGGGAGAGCCGCAAGCGCAGCGTCCGACGAAGGAGGCGTCGATGCTCAACTTCAGAAGTCGGAGGTCGGACGTCTAAGGTCACTGGTCGGTAGTGGGTGGTCGGTGGTCGGCAGTCAGCAGTCGATAGTCAGGATTCGGTAGTCAAGCTGTTCGGCTCTCCTGGGGCGACGATTCCCGCGGGCTCGTCTCGGTCAGCCAATCGACCGTCGGCGGCTCGAAGAGACGGTGCGCCGCCCGGCCGAGCCTGTCCGCTCCGCGGGGGGTTGTGTTTGGACGATGACCGCGAAACCCGCGGCAGAAGCTGTTTGAGCGGTGCGGTTTTCGTACCACCCCGCTCAAGGTGAGCGAACGACGTTACGCCCACTTCGCGCCCGAGAGCTGGAGCAGCTCGCGCAGGCGCAGCAGGCGTACGAAGGTGACGATCGGCACCAGTACCAGCAACGACAGAGAGGGCCTGGCCCGGCTGGGAAGGTATGGGGCCCGTAGGCCTCCGCCGAAAATACACCTGACGGCGTGGCATGGGGTGTACGCGCTCAACGCCATGCTACGCCCGCTGGTGGTGCCCCCCCACCGGAGTCCGCCTCACCCCCAGCACCAGCAGAAGAGGCGGAGCCCCCCCGCAGCGCCCGCGCATCGACCGGGATGATGGGGACTCGCATAGCGGTTCCTTAGCATTCCGAATCCACAGCTGGCCGGTGCTCCGTTCATGTGCTTGCCAGACGCAAAGCGACGGTGTCGACGAATGCCTGTGCAGCGCCGAGATCCTCTTTCGTTCCTTCGACATCAGGAACGTAGGTTTCGGCGTAGTCGGCCTCCTCGCGGAACTTTTGCAGGCGCGACAGAAGACGAGCCGCCGACGGCTCGAACTGGCGCGTCCTCACGAAATGCAAGTGGAACAAGTGGTGAACGCCTTCGTGAGAACGAGGCTCAAGACCTTCTGTGTACAGGAGGGCGCGCACCGCGTGGAACACCGCCCAGTAGATCCGGGTAGCCGCAATACGCATCAGGTCGACCGAGACGAGCTGCTCAGCTGCGCGCAGCTCTTCCCTGGCTTTTGCCAGCTCCTCGGAGGCACTGGAAACCCGTCCTTCGGCCGTCAAACAGGGACCCCCTCTCTCATCACGTCCATCACCAAGGGGCGTTCCTGACGCAACCAGGTTTCATAGAGCGTGCGCCCGAATACCGCAGGAGAGAGAAACAACCCCGTTTCGGCCCACAGGTCGCCGGCCAGGTCAAGGACGCGCCGCTTCGCTGCCGGATCAACGTTCTCCAACAGCACGAAGACGTCGACGTCCGATCCCTCGTGGGCTTGTCCTCTCGCATAAGACCCGAACAGCCGAACGTCGAGGAGCTCGCTCCCAAAGCGCTCCTTGAGCGTTGCGGAGAAGCGACCGAGGACGTCAAGGACAAGCGCGGGAACCTGTCGGCGAGCACCTTCGGGGTGGCCCATACGGAAAACTAAAGCGCTCTCGCTGCAGGAAGTCGAGCCTGCTGGCTCGTTACCAATTTTGGGCAGCGATGGCAGCGCTGGTGACGGTCGATAGGTAACCGCCTCGGCGGTGCGCGCCGTCGTCACCACCGAGTGCACCCGAAGCCGGCCTCCACAGGGACATTGCTTCCCGTCCACGCCAAATGTCCGCGCCACGCTCAGCTTTTCACTTGGTGGAATCGGGCGTCTCGGTATCGTCGTTGGCGGCCTGGAGCTTGCCCTCGACGAACAGCTCAACGACGAGGTTGGCGAACTCCTGGACCAGCCGGGTCACATCGCCATCTGAACCCTACGGCGCGGGCTCAGACCCGAGGTGCACGTGGGATCGAGAGCGTGACCGGTGACGCTGGTCTGTGCCGAGGGCTCGTCACATGCCCGTGTCGCGCACGCGGAGTGCCGGTTTGGGAAGCTGGGGACGGAAGTCTAGCAACGCGGCGTAGTCGCCGAACTCCGGGGCGACTGTGACAAAGGGCGTCATGTCTTGCCTCTCGAGCACTGCTTCTCCCGAAGTGCTCTGTTGTCTGTCATCCGCACCGATAAAGATCTCCCCCGTAGGGAACAGCCGCCAAGAGCGACTCCGTACGACGGCGTCCAGGACATCGTCGTACTCCCGTTCCTCCATCCAATCGAGCTGCAGCATCCTGCCGCCGAGACGAAGCAATCGATGATGGCGTACCAGGCGCTGCTGAGCGTCGAAAACGCGGATCTCTATCGCCTTGCTCGTTTCGAACACGATCCGAACTTCCAGGTCGACAACGAGCTGGACGCTCACCCACTCGCCTGCGCGACGTAGCTTGCGGGCGGCTGCTTCGGAGATGCCCGAATCACTTGTCGGGAAGGGAAGGCACCCTTCATGGAACGTCAT
>JBMORE010000061.1:0-20056 GCA_049322255.1 Myxococcota bacterium
GGCGTCGAAAGACACCAGATGCCTTCGCCGTGAGCGCGATGACGTTCGCTTCACGCGCACGGTGACGCTGCCCCAGCCGGTGGACGCCGACCATGTCGAGGCGACCTACAAGAACGGCGTGCTCGAGGTTCTGCTCCCGCGCGTACCCGAACGGCAGCCGCGAAAAATTCAGGTCAACTAAAGCAAGGGAGCAAGTCATGAACACCCACACACAGAGCAACGGACAGACGACGGAGCCAGCGGAGCTGCACGTCCAGGCCAAACCGGAGGTGACCCGCGAGAGTGGGATGCACCAGGGCGCCTGGTTCGAGCCGCGGGTCGACATCTATGAGACCGCGGACGCCTTGGTGGTGACCGCCGAGGTGCCGGGCGTCGAGGTGGAGGACATCGACACCGACCTGCGCGACAACGTGCTCACCCTCACCGCTCGCACCCGCCCGGTGCCGGCGAGCTGGAAGCCCGTCTACGCCGAGGACACGCTGGGTCACTACCAGCGGCAGTTCCGCCTGGGGCAGCAAATCGACCGCGCTGCCATCTCGGCACAGTTGGAGAACGGCGTGCTCACCCTCACGCTGCCCAAAGTCGAAGCGGCCAAACCGCGGCGGATAGAGGTGAAGGCGGTATGAGCGGCCCTCGTGGCGAGAGCGCGAGGTGACGGCGGCGGCTGCTGCACGGACACGCCTTCTCAGCCATATTTGCAATTCTCAAAACGAGAATATACGTTCCTTCGCAAGGCGTTGCGATGGAGACCGAAGCGCTCAAACCCCAGGATGTTGTCGTCGCGCTCAAGCTCGCCTGTGTCCCCCAATGGAATTATCAGGGGTTGCAGGCGGCGCTTCGCATGAGCTCGTCGACGATTCATGAAGCCGTCCGCCGGCTTTCGAGGGCCCGACTGTTCAACCCGCAGCGGCGCCGGGTCGTTCGGGCGGACCTCATTGAGTTCCTCGAGCATGGAGTCCGCTTCGCATTCCCGGTCGTTCTGGGCGCGCCGGTCCTTGGTGTCCCGACGGCCTCCTCTGCCGAGCCGCTTCGTCACCGGCTGCTCTCCGGCGACGAGCGCACTTGCGTCTGGCCGTCCAAGGTCGGCTCGGTTCGAGGCCGGAGCGTGGTTCCGCTCCACCCCGGCGTTCCCGAGGCGGTGCGAGATGACCCGAAATTGCACCGCCTTCTGGCAATTGTCGACGCGCTTCGCGTGGGCGACGCACGCGAGCGGGAGCTCGCCGCTGAAGAGCTGCGCAAGGAACTTTAGATGGCGACGACGCGCGCGCGAATCCTCGAAGCGCTCGAGAAAGTCGCATCGGCGCTGGGCCCAGACGTGGCCAACGTCGTCTTCCTCGGCGCGACGGCGTCCGCCCTCTACCCGGCGAACAGTCTCACAGACATCCGCCCCACGAACGACGTTGACCTGCTCGTCCGGACGTCGCTCGCTGAGTATTACGCCCTGATGGCGAGGCTGAAGGAGCGGGGCTTCGAGGAGTGCCGGGACGAGGGCGCACCCACCTGTCGCCGAAGGCTGGGAGACGACCTGCAGGTCGACGTGATGGTGCCGGACCCGGAAGTTCTCGGGTTTTCGAACAAGTGGTACCCGGAGGCATTCGATAGAGCGGCGTCGTACCCGTTACCCAGCGGCCGCCCCATTCGAGCCATTACTCCGATTTATTTCCTGGCGACGAAGCTGGAGGCGTTCCGGAGCCGAGGAAAGGGCGACTTCAGGAGCAAGGACATCGAGGACATCGTATTGATGCTCGATGGAAACCCCGACGTTTTACACCTCGTGCAAGAGGACGATGGTGCTGCAGCGTCCGAGGTGAAAGACCAACTCGCCCAGTTCGCCAGGAACCGGGACTTCGAGGACGCTGTCTTCGGGTGCTTTCCGGGCGACAACGCCTCGCAAGGCAGGGCCGCAGCCGGGCTGGCCCGCCTCCTTCAGGCCGTGTCGTGAGCGGCCCGGTGCATATCCTCGTTGCGAACAGCCAGCCTCCCGTCTTTCTGAGACAGGCCTGACGTCGTCGACGCCGTGGGAAGCGGTATAAGCGGCCCTCGTGCCGAGTACGCCCAAGCCGCTCATCGTCCCCGCTGGACTGGTCGGCACCTTCTTTGCCCGCTGCGTGGTTTCGACGCTGCGGGCACTCCCCAGGGCTGCGCATCGGGTGCTCGCTCATGCAGTCGGTGCGCTCGCCTACGGGTTGGGCATTCGGCGGGGGGTGACACTGGAGAACCTGGGGCACGCCTTCCCCGAGCGGACCGAGGCCGAGCGGCGGCGCATCGCTCGTGACGCCTACGTCAACATGGCGTTGGCGGCGATCGAGGCGCTCACCTCGAGCAGGCTCACCGATGACGAGGTGGAGCAGGCGGTGGTGCTGGAGAACTGGGCTCCGCTGCAAGCCGCGATCGACGCCGGCAAGGGAGTGCTGGTGGCCACCGCCCACTTCGGCAGCTGGGAGCTTTTCGCCAACCTGATGGTTCGCCGGGGGGTGCCCTTGAGCGCGGTGGTGCGGCCACTGCGCGGCGCTTTCAATGCGCGCATCGTGGAGAGTCGGCAGAAGGTGGGGCTGGGGCTCATCCTCCAGCGCGGAGCCGTTTCAGAGGTGAGCCGCGCGGTGGGCGAGGGGAGGGTGGTGGCTCAACTGGTCGACCAGGTGTTGCCGGCGACGAAAGGGGTATTCGTGCCTTTCTTCGGCCGCCCGGCCTCGACCACTCCCGGCTTGTCTGTGGTTGCGCAGCGCACCGGGGCCCCGGTCTTCGTGGTTCTGGCGGCCCGCGACGGAGGAAGGTTGCGGGTGTTCGTGGAGGGGCCGGTGCAAGCGCCCAAGACCGGCGATCGGCAACGTGACCTGGAAGCGCACGTCGCCCAAATGACGGCGATCATCGAGCGCTACATTCGGCGCTATCCCGACCAGTGGCTGTGGCTGCACCGCCGGTGGAAGGAGCAGCCGCCCGCCCCCCTAAAACCCAACGCGAAGCCCGACCCCGAAATCGGCGACCGGGGCAGGGACTGAAATCGGCGGCACGGTCTGGCCGGGGACGAGGGTGAGGACGGGCGTGTCGAACCCCAGGCGGAATTCGCCCCCGCGTTTGCCGTAGTGCACCGAACCGAAGAGCTCGACGGTGAGGTACGAGAGCACGCGAATGAAGACATCGGCACGGGTGATGAAAGAGAGGTCGCTCAAGTTGCCGATGTTGGAGGCCACCACGGTGACCTCCTCGAGGCCTCCAGGAAGGCCGCTGGCCAGCGCATACAGCGCGGCGTAGTGCTTGCCCACATAGAAGGGCGTGAAGCGGCCGGTGGCCAAAAGCAGCGGGTAGAGCTCAGGCTCGCTGGTGCCCACCCCGTTGTAGAAGTACTCGGCGCCGAAGTTGATGACGTTCTGCTCGGTGTACTGCCACTGGTAGGTGAGGCCGCCGCTGGTCGCCACTTGGACACCTTGGGGGCTGAAGAGCTCGAGCTGGTCGAAGAGCGGCTGGGACAGGTCGAGCTCGCCTCGGGTGCGCACCAGCTGGAAGTCGCCGCCCCGGCGCAGCGCCAGCTCGCCGTAGACGTCGAAAGGTCCCAGCGCCGAGGAGAGGTCGAAGCCGTACCGCGGCCTCGTCTGGCCGACGAAGACCGCGTCGGCGCCCAACTCGGTGTTGCCGAAGACAATCTCGGCGCGTAGGGCGCCACCCAGCTTGGCCAGCTCATCTGCGGGTTGGCGGTTGTCGAAGAGCCCGATGGCGTAGAAGTTCCACCCGCGCGCTTCCCACGGCACGTGGAGCTTCACCATGTTCGCGCCCAGCCGGTCGTCGAAGACCGCCAGCGGGTCCTTTCGCTCCGGGGTCAGGAAGTCGGTGGGGTTCCAGAAGCGAGAGACGCCCCACTTCGCGTGCTGCTTGCCGGCGGTGACGAAGACGACACGCGCGATGTCGAAGCGCAGCCAGAGCTGATCCAGGAAGATGCCGGGGTTTTCGGTGGTGGGACGGGTGGCGCCGGTGAAGGTCGGCAGCTGTGAAGTTGCTTGGGGGTCGAGCAGTGGGTCGTAGCGCATGCGCGCGAGGAGAAAGCCGCGCACGCGGTCGGAGGGGCGAGCGTCGAGGTAGCCGTCGAAGAGGTTGGGCGCGGCGAGCGATATGGTTTTGAAGGTGTCGGCGTCGTTGCCGCTGGCGATGGTGCGCAGGTACAGCGTGCCGCCGACGGTCAAGGGGTTGGCCGCCGCCTCGCCGGTGTCGAAGGCGCTCTGAGCCGCAGGGAGCCCCAGCCGCTCGGCGTCGCGCTGGGCCTGCTCGCTCTCGGTCCCATGGGGCTGAACTTGCACGGCGCCCTCAGGCGGCGGGGGGCTCGCATCGGGGCCGCCGAAGAGCTCCGCTTCGCTGGGGCGCCCCTCACCCCCACCCTCTCGCAGAGGGAGAGGGGGTTGGGGCACGCCGGCGTCGGCGAAGCCTGCATCCGAGGCGGCGAAGAGCTCGGCTTCGGTGGGTTGCGCGAGGAGGAGCAGCAGCGCCCATGGGCTCATCGGCTCTTGCTCTCGAGCCAGGCCTTGGTGAACAGGTTCGCGTCGAGGCTGGACAGATCGACCTGCTTGATCAGCACCAAGGTGGAGTTCGCCTTCTCCACTTCGTCGTAGATGCGAATCTCCTGGGGGAACCAGACGTCGCCTTTCTTCGAGGGGCTGAAGAGCTTCTGCCACCGCGGGTAGTAGGAGGTTCGCAGGAGCTTTCCCGAGAGGGCGAATTCCTGCCGCTTGAGGATGTTCTGGGTCTTCACGTCCACCCACAGCTGCACCACCGGGTAAGCGACGTCGATGCCTGGTTTGACCTTGAGGTTGAGCCTGTGCACCGTGAAGGCGCCCAGCTTCTCTTCGCCCTCGTAGGCGGGGTCGTACTCCTCGGCCAGGCGCGATTCGTCGAAGTCGGCGCGCCGAGAGTTGGTGCCGCCGATGCTCTCGCGCTCGGTGACGCGCTCCCATTTGCCCACGTTGGGGTCGTAGGACCAGAGGTTCTTCTCCAATCGCAGGTAGCCCTTGCCCTCCTCGCTCTTGGGCTTGGTGAACAGGAGCATCAGCTTGTCGTCGGCATCGCGGCGAAAGACGAGCATCTCGCGCACGATGTCGGTGCGGTCGCGCTCCTTCTGCTCGAGGTAGGCGAGCGCCTTGTAGTCGCCGCTGTTGCGCTGGCGGTCGTCGATGGTCCTCAGCAACGAAACCATCTGCTCCTGGTCCAACGCGGCGAACGCGGGCGCGGCGAGAAGGAGGGATGTGACGAGGGCGAGACGGAAGTTCATGAGCTACCCGATGTGGTGCATGGCGGTGATCGGCCGCATGCGGGCCGCCAAGTAGGATGGCACCAGCGACACCGCGGTGATGCAAAAGGTGATGAAGGCGACGGAGAAAACGAGCCAGGCGAGGGTTGGGGTGAGCACCAAGTGGTCGGTCATCAGAAATAGTTGCACCGAGAGGGGCACCGGCACGTGGGCCCAATTGAGCGCCGCCGAGACGGCCAGACCGAGCAGAGCGCCCAGCGCGGTGCCGCACAGCCCGAGCAAGAAGCCTTCGGTGAGGAACATGGAAAGCACGCCGCGGCGCTGCATGCCGATGGCGCGCAAGGTGCCGATCTCCCGGGTGCGCTCGCGAATGGAGATCCACATCACGTTCATGATGCCCACGCAGATGATGACCACCAGGATGAGGGTCACCGCCACCGAGAGCGCGGTGAGCGCGGTGGCCGTCCACTTCATGAAGGAGATTTCGTCTTCCCAGGTGGTGACGTCGAGCTTCTGCCCAGTCCAGGCCTCCCGGTTGACCACTTCGAACTTCATCCAAAAAGCGCGCGGGTCGGCGTCCATCACCTCGTAGCCTTCGTTGGCGAGCGCTTTGCGCAGGCGCTCCTGCACCGCGGTCACCTGGCGCAGGTCTTTGAGGTGCAGCTGAACGACCCCGGTGGTGGTGTCGTTGAGCTGGTAGAGCGTGCGCTGGGCGTCTTCCCCGATGAAGATGCCGAAGGCGCTCATCAGGCCGATGTTGTTGGCGATCGCCACCACGTCGACGTCGAGGGTGTTGTTGGTGCCACGGAAGGTGGGCGCGGCGATGGTCAGCTTGTCGCCCACCTTGACCGAGAGCTTCTTCGCCTGCTCTTCGAAGATCAGCACCGAGTTGGGGTTCGCCAGGTTCTCGAGGTTGCCTTCTTTGAGCACCACCACCTTGCGAAAACCTGGCTCGTTGGCGACGTCCACCCCGGTGAGGCCCACTTGAATCGACCCCGAGTCGGAGATCAGCTTGGCCCACCCGCGCCCGCGCTGAAGGACGTAGTCGAGCTCGGGCACCTCCCGGCGGACCAGGGCGACCACCTTCGCGTAGTCGGTGACCACCGGCGCCGACTGGCCCGCGGTGACCTTGTAGAAGCCGCCGACGTTGACGTGCCCGCTCATCAGCGTCGTGGCCGATTCGAGCATGGTGTCGCGCATGCCCGTGGAGATGCCGGTGAGCACCAAAAGCAGCGCGGTGACGAAGGCGATCGCCGCTCCCAGCAAGAAGGTGCGGGTGCGGTGCTGCAAGAGGCTCCTGGCCGCGATCATGAAGAGCTGGCCCACGCTACTCCTCCGTCTGCATCGCCCGGAGCGGCGAGACCCGGGTGGCAATCACCGCGGGGATGAGGGTGGACACCGAGCTGACGAACAAGATGATGACGAAGGCGGCGAGGAGATTGCCCGCAGTGAGAACCGGCAAGAGTCGAGGCCCGCTGAAGAAGAAGTACATCACCTCGCTGGTGGCAGGAATGCCTTTGGCGTGCAGCAGCGCCATGACGCCCGCACCCAGCGCGCCGCCCAAGAGACCGAAGAGCAGCCCCAGCACCAAGGTCTCCACCAGCACCATGGTGAGCACGAAGCCACGCTGTGCTCCGATGGCTCTCATCGTGCCGATGGTCTGGGTGCGTTGCAGCGTGGCCATCATCATCGCGTTGTTGATGATCACCATCGCCACCACGAAGATGATCGCCACCGCGAAATACAGGCCCGCCTTGGCGACGAACACGAACTGGCCGAGAATTCCCGACGCCTTCTGCCAGCTCACCGCCTTGAGCGGCAGCCCCTTGGCCTTGCCCGCGGCCTCGATCGCGCCGAGGGTTTCTTCGAGCCGGCGCGGATCTTCGAGAATCACCGCCGCGTTGAGCACCACTCCTCCTTCGATTTCCTCTTGGGAGTAGACGCGGCGCGCCAAGTCTTCGGTGCGCTGGGCGCGGGCGGTGCCGGTGAGGTGCGCAGACTCGTCGATCACCCCCGGTGTCGCTTCGGCCACCAGCTGTGCCTCGCCCCCGAAGAGCTCCTCCTCCACGTTGCCGCGGGCAATTGCCTGGACGCCGGCCTCTCGTTGCAGCTTGGCCAGCTCCTGCGCCTTTTCGGCGGTGAGGTAGCCGTAGAGGTCGCGGAAGGACATCAGATCCATCAGATTCAGCCCGCCGGCCAGGGGCGATTTCTCCAGCCCCTCGAAGTGGAAGGTGCCGTAGACCTTCACGTTCACCGACTGCACGTAGCCCGAGCGGGTGAAGGCCTTGATGGTGAGCACATCGCCGATGCGCACCCGGTAGAGGCCAAGCAGCGGGGCGAGCTCGTCGTAGAAGATGCGGTAGTGCTTCTCGAAGTTGGCGTCGTCGGTGGAGAACAGCTCGACCAACAGCTCCTCCAAGCTGCCCTTCGAGGACCCAAGTGCCTTCTGTAGGCGCACGGTCGCCTCGCGGGTCGCCAGCGCGTCGAGCTGCAGAAGAATCTCCCGCGTTTGTGACTTGTTCTCCTTGACGAAGCGCTGCAGCTCCGGGTCGGCGGCGAGGGTGCGGCCGCTCTCCGCCAGCCCTTCCTTGATGAGGTCGAGGCGCCGCGCGTTCTTGAGCTTCAAGAACTCCTCGTAGAAGAACTTGGAGAAGAGAAACCCGCGCTGTCCGGGGGGCACCATCTGGCCGTCGACGATGCGCATGCGGTCGAACGACTTCTGGTAAGCGTCGAGATCGGTGCCCACGTAGCGCAGGTAGACGATGTCGCCGTCGGAGAGCAGCGGCGCGATGCGATTCTCGAGGAATTCGAGCGCGTCGAACGGGTCTTCCTCGAACTTCTCCCAGAAGACGTCGCTGGCGGCGCGCTCCAGCGCCTCGAGCGAGCGGGCCTCGATCGCCCCTTGGGCCATCAGCGCCTGGGTCTTCTCGACGTCCGACTTGAGCACGCGGACGATCTGCTTCACGTGTTCCTTCTGGCTCTCGATTCGCGCGGCAAGGTCTGAGGGAAGGGCCCCGGCCTTCTTTTGGCGCTCGTTGTACAGCTCGCGCAGCCGTGCCAGCGTCAGGTCGACCGTGTTCCCCGAGGTGACCAGCGCTCCGTTGATGCCCATGGGCACCACGCTCTTCACGTTGGGCACGCCCTCGAGCACCGCCTTCACTTTGGAGAAATCATCGAGCGCCGCCAAGTCGGCCTCGCCGCCCATCTCGCCGTAGAGCGCGAGCTCGTCTTTCGACTCGCTGGAGTAAACTTGAAGGTGGCCCGCCACCGAGCCAATCACCGAACGGCTCATCGCCGAGTCCAGGCTGTCGAGCAGGGCGCCCCCCACCACCACCGCCATCGTGCCCACGGTGATGAGCCCGCCGATGACGAGGTTGATCGGGCTGGCGAAGAGGTTTCGCAGCGCAATCTGCACCAGCACCAGGGCGCGGGCGATCACGCGTGCAGCTCCGCTGGTGTGGGGGTGGCGCGGCCCAGCACCTTTCCGTCGGCCAGCCGCACCACGGCGTTGGCGTGCGCCATCACGTTCTGGTCGTGGGTGGAGAAGATGAAGGTGGTGCCTTTTTGCCGGTTGAGCTCCTTCATCAGGTCGATGATGTTCTGCCCGGTCACCGAGTCGAGGTTGGCCGTCGGCTCGTCGGCGAGCACCAGCTTGGGCTCGGTCACCAGCGCGCGCGCCACCGCCACCCGTTGCCGCTGCCCGCCGGATAGCTCGTTGGGGCGGTGCTTGGCGTGGCCGGCCAACCCGACCTGCTGAAGCAGCCCCATCACCCGCTTCTTGCGCTCGGCGCTGCCCAGCCGCCGCTGCAACAGCAACGGGAACTCGACGTTCTGAAACACGCTCAACACCGAGACCAGGTTGAAGCTCTGGAAGATGAAGCCAATGGTGTGCAGCCGCAGCGAGGTGAGCTGCCGCTCGGACAAGCGCGCGGTGTCATGTCCGGCCACCTCGACTTTTCCGCTGGTGGCGGTGTCGACGCAGCCGATGAGGTTGAGCAGCGTCGTCTTGCCGCTGCCCGACGGCCCCATGATGGAAATGAATTCTCCCTCGCTGACCTCGAGCGAGACGCCTCGGAGGGCCGGCACCACCACCTTGCCCAGGTGGTACTCCTTCACCACGTCGACGATCGAAACGATCGGCATCGAAAACCCCTCCAGCCTTCTTCGTAGCCGAGACGGTTTCCGCTTTCACGAAAAACAAAGAGGCCCGCGCTCAGCTTCGAACGCGGGCCCCGAAATGATGTCGAGTCGATGTCAGATCAGTAGATGGTGCCGCCTTCTTCCTTCTCCTGCTCCTCGGGGAGCTGCTCCTCGCCCGGCTGCTGTCCGGCGCCCCCGGTCCCCGGCTCATGCATGCCCGGCGGAGGCATGGTCGGCTCTCCTGGGCGCACCTGAGAAATCTGGGTGGCGACGTTGTTGGTGCCGTCGATGTTGAAGCTCGCCCGCACCGGCTGCCCTTCACGCAGGCTCGCGCGGTCGAAGCCCGTCTCACCGACGTACTTGGTGTTCTTGTCCAGCTTGAGGGGAATGATGACCCCGGTTTGCGGGTGCTTGAGGAAGAGTTGCTTCGTTTCGACCTTCACCACCTCGCCCATGATTTCGTTCGCCCCCGCCATTCCCGCGCCACCCATACCTGCCTGGGTCTGCTGCTCCTTCTTCGCTTCTTCACCGGCTGCACCAGCGAGCGCCACGCCCGCGCTTCCTATGGCAATGGCCGCGGCGATGCCTATGAGCTTGCGTCCCATGTGCTACCTCCCAGTTGAGGGTTCGATTGGAAAAGTAAGGCCCGTATGCCGACCTACCACTGGCGCCCGCACGCTTGGCTGGAGGGCATTTTGGATTTCTTGAACGGCCTCGGGGTTTCCTCTAGCGTCGGTAGCCCTCATGCCTCCGACGCCGAAGTCCTCCGAAGCCGCCCCCACCGAGCCCCTCTACCCGGCGATCGAGTCGTTCATCGAGCGTGCCTCCGCCGAGCAGGTGCAGGAGCTGTTCACCCCCATTCGCCAGGGGCTGGCCGGCCTCAAAGGCCCCAAGGCAGAGCACGCCAAGAAAGTGCAAAAGGCGATCGCCGCCGCCGAAGAGCTTCTTTCTCACCTTCTGCAAGTGCGCGAAAGGCTTGAGGCGGAGCGCCAGGGGCAGAAGTAGGCGCAACTGCTCAAAGAGCCGGCCGATAACCCAAGTGAGCGACCCAGTCGAGGCTGGGATGAGCGCTTTTGGTACCATTTCGGAATACCGACACTTACGCAGCACCAGGAGGACTTATGGCAGGCCCCAACCGCATCGACCCCACCCCGGTCCGTATCTCGACGAACCTCTCGATTGACCGGCAGACCCCCAAGACGGACTTCGGCGACCGCGTGAAGGCGGGGCTGGACAATGCCGCAGGCGCCGTGGCCAATGGCGCGGCGTTGGCGGCGCCCTTCGTGCCCGGCGGCGCCATCGTCTCCGCGGCCGTCTCCTCGGTCACCCAGATGAGCTCGGGCACCGCGTCGGGCCAGGCCACCTCGGCGGCCTATGCCGCGACGGGGGTGGTGAACCTCCCGGGCGCCGGCACCGGCGGCATCAACACCACCGTCGGCCCCACCGGCGCGGCGGGCAACACCAGCGGAATGCCTGGCGTGGGCAGCACCGTGGGCGGGCAGCCCACCAGCCTGCCCGGCACCACCGGCTCGGGCGGCACCCTGTCGCAGATGAGCTCCGACTTGGTGGCCGCGCAGGCGGAGAACGCCAAGCTGATGCAGGTGCAGATCGCCATGCAGCGCGAGAACCAGGTCTTCTCCACCGTCTCCAACGTGCTCAAGACCCGGCACGACACGGTGAAGAACACCATCTCCAACGTCCGCTAAGCGAGTGTTGAAGGGTAGGGGCCCTCGCCCTTACCCTCTCTCCCACAGGGAAAGGGGAGCGCGCCGTCCTCCGTGCTATACGGGGCTCGTCATCTCCTCGCAGAAAGGACGGACGCACCCCCATGGCAGAGGCCGCCTCGGAGATTTCGAACAGCCTGGTCCCCACCGGCAAACAGCAGGCGAGGATTCTGCTCGAGGCCGGCTACCTGTGGATGGACATGGGCAAGCTCGACAAGGCCAAGGCGGTGCTCCAGGGCGCCGCGGCCTTGATGCCCAAGAGCGAAGTGCCGCAGCTCGCTTTGGGCACGCTCGAGTTCGTCCAAGGCAAGCACGAGAAGGCGCTGCAGGCCTACCGGGCGGCGCAGAAGCTCGCTCCCCGCTCTGGGCTGCCCCGCGCACACTGCGGGGAGGCGCTCTTGTTCATGGGCAAGGTGAACGAGGCGATGAAGGAGCTCAAGGCCGCGATGGAAATCGAGCCCCAGGGCGACGGGGCGCGGCTGGCCAAGGCGCTCCTCGAAGCCAAAGAGGTGGGGGTTTTGCCGCCGCCGAAAGAGAAGAAGGAAAAGAAGAAGTAACGACGGGGGCACTCGAGGAGAGCACGATGAGAGTCGGAGGCGGTGGCAAAAAAGGCGGCGTGGGTGGGCCCAAGGGCGCCACAGGGGCGACGAAGACGGGGAAGGTCAGCTTCGGCGGCAAAATCGACAAGACCGAGGCGGTGGAGCGCACCAGCGGGGTGGTGGGCGCAGGGGGCGTCGGCGGGGTGCAGGCGGCCGACCCGGTCACCACGCAGGCCTTGGACATCGCCCGCCTGCTCAAGAGCGGGCAAATCAAGTCCAAAGAGGAGGCCACCAAGAAGCTCGTCGCCGAAGTCTTGCGCGAAAAAGTTCGCATGCAGTCGCGCGCCCTCACCGACCGCATCGCCGACACCCTTCAAGACGACCCGCGGCTCACCCAAGCCCTGGAGCGTCTCTGGTCTTCGGCGGAGTAACCTCGTTGGCCCTGAACGAGGACAAAAGCCGGATTCTCGAGAAGTACGGGCCCTACGTCCGTTCTTTGGCCGTCACCGTCCGAAAACAGTTCAACCACGCCCTCGAGCTGGACGAGTTGATGGCATACGGGCAGATGGGGCTGCTCGAGGCGGCGGAGCGCTTCGATGCGAAGGTGGGAGCGAACTTCCTCACCTTCGCGCACTACCGCATCAAGGGCGCCATTTACGACGGCCTGCGAAAGATGGGAATTCTCAGGGGTTCTGACGCGCGCGCCGTCTATGTAGGTGAACGTGCGAGCGCCTACCTGGGGAATCTCTCCGATCGTGAGCAAGGGGGAGGCAACTGGCGGGGGTCGGTCGACGATGATGTCAGAGACATCTCCAACGCGGTGACTGGCCTGGCGATGGTGTTCGCCACCAGCATGGACGCGATGGACGGCCTGCATCTGGCCGACGACCAGATGCCTGCGGACCAGCGGTTGGAGCTGGAGCAGCTCAAAAAGCGGGTGCGGGCGGCGATTGACCGGTTGCCGGAGAAGGAACGAAACCTACTGACGGGGTACTACTTTCAGGCCAAGACGTTGGAGGAGGCCGGGGCGGCGATTGGGCAGTCGAAGAGCTGGGCGTCGAGGCTTCACGCACGGGCGATCGAGCAGTTGAAGAAGATGTTGAACGAGGAGGAGTCACATGGCGGGACCACTCGGCGGAATCTCGGCGGCGCAAGCAGCGCAGCAGAAGCTCCAAGACCAGGGCGCCACCCAAAAGCTCAAGCAGGGCCCAAGTAAGTTCGACCAGGCGCTCAAGGCGCAAGGAACCCAAGGGCCCGAGGGCGTGCAACAGGCCCAAGGAACGCAGAAAGCTCAGGCGGCCCAGGCCGCGCAGCGCGTCGACCAGGCGCGGCAGGTGGAGCAGGTCGCCAAGGCGGAGAAGGCGGCCCTGAACAAGACCTCGGCGCTCGCCAACCGCGAGGTGCGCGGCACCCTGCCCACCGATCCGGTCACCCAGAAGACCGAGGTGAGCAAGGCCACCAGCGTGATGACCCACATGCTCGAGGGCATCGAGAAGGGTCAGGGCGTGATGGACAAGCTCATTGCCGCGGGAGTGTCGGGAAAGAACTTCTCCTCGGGCGAGCTGCTCGCGCTCCAGGCGGGAATGTACAAGTACACCCAGGAGCTGGAGCTGACCGGCAAGGTGGTGGAGAAGGCCACCAGCGGCCTCAAGGACACCCTGAAGACGCAGGTGTAAGTCGCCGCTCTTGCCAAGCCGTAGTAAGGTGCCGCCTCGATGACTTCGCGCGCGGGGCGGTTCCTGGTTGGGTGGCTCGTCACGGCGACGCTCGTGGGCTGCACCGTCGAGCTGCAGCACGACCTGGAAGAAGACGACGCCAACGACATCTACGTCCTTTTGCAGAAGAACGGCATCGAGGCCAAGAAGCTCAAGGACGAGGGAGGCAACGAGCCGCGCTACGTCATCAGCGTGGCCAAGGGCGACGTGGCCACCGCCGCTCAGCTCTTGCGCGAATATTCGCTCCCCCGGCCCAAGGCCGAAGGGCTGGGCATCTTCCGCAAGAGCAAGGGAATGATTCCCACCCAGACCGAGGAGCGCGCGATGTACATCGAGGCGCTCGGCGGCGAGGTGTCGAACGCCCTCAACCGGGTGCCCGGGGTGCTCGAGGCACGCACCATCGTGGTGATGCCCGAGGTGAACGACCTCACCCAGCCGGACAAGAAGCCCGAGCCCTCGGCTTCCGTGTTCGTCAAGTACCGCCCGGTGGCCGACGGCAAGGCGCCCTTGTCGGATGAAGACATCAAGGCCTTCGTCGCCACCGCGGTGCCGGAAATGAAGGCGGCCAACGTCACCGTGCTCAAGACCTTGGCCATGCCGCCCGAAGCCGAAGGCAGCCCGGAGCAGCGCATGGTGACCGTCTTCTCCTTGCGCATGGCCAAAGGGAGCGCCGATCAGTTCAAGCTGATGGTGCTCGGGGCGGGGCTGTTCGTTTTGGCGATGGTCGCCGTCGCCGGGTGGAGCCTGACCCGGGGCGGCACGAGCAGCGCAGCCAAGGCCAGGGCACGCGCGCGGGTGGAATAGCGGTTGGAACAGTTCTTCGCCGCCCTTTCCAAGCGCCAGAGCATGCTCCTGCTCACCGCGGTGACGTTCGGGGGCTCGGAGTGCCCTTCGGCGCTCGACCACTTGCCGCCCGACGAGGCAGAGCTGCTTCAGTTTCGCGCCGCCGAGATGCTGCAGATTCCCCGGGAGAAGCGCATTCCGCTCCTGGTGCAGGAGATCAAGCGGCTGGTGAAGACCCAGCGGCGAATGCTCAACTCCGCCGACCCCGAGCGGCTGGCGGTGGTGCTTTCCAAGGAGCGTGGGGCGCTGCAGCAGGTGGTGCTGCGTGCCTTGCCGGCCTCGATCGCCGAAGGGGCCCGGGCGCTGCTCCAACGCCGGGAGCTCTCCTTGAAGAAGGAGGTCAAGCCCGAGATTCTCAACATCGTGCGCTGGAAGCTGGAGGAGCTGCTTGCGCGCGACGTGCCGCGACACGGTGTCTTCAAGTTCACCGACATCCTCTTGTTGCACGCACGCGAGCTGGTGACCCTGTGCGACCGCATGGGAGCGCGGGCGCTGGCGACGGCGATCGCCGGTTTGCCCGAGGAGGAGCGCAAGGCGTTCTTCGACGCGCTCTCTCCCGACCAGCGGACGCTGGCGATGCGTGCCTCCGAGGCCGGGGCGGACCGGCGGCTGAACGTCGACGACGCCAAGACCATTCTTTCGCTGTACGACGCGCAGAAGCGCCCTTCGACGGGCATGCGCAGCGCCGGCGTGCAGCGGCTGGCGCGAGCGTGTCTTGCCCAGTCGCCCGAGTTCGCCGCCCGCATGCTCGAGCGCCAGAGCGGAGAGATCGGCAAGCTTTTGGCCAAGTGGGTGCGCGAGGAACGCCACCGGCCGATTCGCGGCGACGGAGGGCGCGCCGACATGGTCGAGCAGCTGGAGCGGTTGGCGCAGAAGGGCGTCGTCGAACGGCCGCTGCGTTTACCTCCTCCTCCCAAGCGCCCGGTGCCGCCCATGCCCGCCGGCCGGCTGCTGGCGCCGCCGCCGAAGTCGGTGGGAGAGCGCGCGGCGCAGCGTCTGCCGCCGCCTCCGGCGAAGGGGCCGGGTGGAGTGATTGCTCCCCCGCCGCCTCGGAGAGACCCGATCGCCGAGCGCGCGGCCAAGCGGGCAGGAGCGGTGGGTAGAGGGGGGCCTTCCGAGCGCCGGCGAGATCCGATCGCCGAACGGGAAGCACGCCGGGCGGGGGCCTTCGTCGCCCCGCGGCCGCCGGAGCCCTCCACCGACCCTGAGCGTTCCGTGGTGCCGCGGCGCATCTTGCGCGAGGGGCCCGACGGTCAGTGGGACAACGCCGACACCCTTCCTCCTCAGGGAAAAGCCCAATTGAGCCCGGTGCTTACCCGCCCTCCTCAGCGCAAGGCAGGGGTGATTGCGGGCACGGTGGTGAGCCGTCCGCCCCGCCCCACGGGGTCGAAGGCGGTGCTCAAAGGGCCGAACCGTGGACCCAAGGACGGTTCGGGCTAGGATTGAGCCCCGAAGGAGCCCCCGATGGAAGACGGCCCTCGGGACGAGAAGCGTCCGAGCGCAAATGTGCGGGTGAGCAAGGTCATCAAGGGGGATGCTGCGCCCGATGCAGTGCCCGCCGACCGGCTCCTTTTGCGCCCGCCTCGTCCGGGGGTGCTCAACGCAGAGGAGTTCGAGGCGCGCACCAATGCCCAGAAAATCATCGAGGACGCCGAGCGCAAGAAGCAGGAGATTCTCGACGAGGCCAACCGTCAGCGTGAGGAGATCTTCGAGAAGGCGCGCGACGAGGCGCGGGCGGAGGTGGCGGCGCAGGCCTCCGCAGAGCTCGCCAAGGCGAAGATGCAGGCCGGGCAAATCATCGCCGGCGCCGAGCAGCAAATCGTTCAGCTCGCGCTGAAGGTGGCGGAGAAGATCATCGGCCAAGACCTCGAGCGGGACCCGGAGGTGCTCCTGCGCATCTGCGCCACCGCCATGGAGAACGTGCGCCAGGCGAACGCCATGGTCCTCAAGGTCAACCCCAAGGACGGCCGCTTCTTGAGAGAGAAGCGCGCGGGGTTGATGGAGCTCTTGGGGCGTACCCTCGACCTGTCGATCAAAGACGACTCCGACGTCGAGCCGGGCGGCTGCATCATCCAGACCGAGTTCGGCACCATCGATGCGCAGCTGAAGACCCAGTACGAGATGCTCAAGAACGTGCTCGTCCCCGACACCGGGAAGAAGGAGCCGAAGTGATGGCCCAGCAGGGGAGCCAGCGATGGCCATCGACCTGACGCGCTACCAGCAGCTGGTGAAGGAGGCGCAGCTCGTGCGGGTGCGCGGGCGGGTCACCGAGCTCACCGGCTTGGTGATCAAGGCCGCGGTGCCGGGGGTGCGGGTGGGCGAGGTGGTGGAGATACGCGGTCGCTCGCGCCAGATGGTCCGCGCCGAGGTGGTCGGCTTTCAGGGCGAGGAGGTCATGCTCATGCCCTTGGGCGAGCTGACCGGCATCGGCCCCGACTCCGAGGTGATACCCACCGGCAAGCCGCTGACCATCAAAGTGGGAGATGGGCTTTTGGGGCGGGTGCTCTCGGGGCTGGGCGAGCCGATCGACGGCAAGCCGCTCCCGGAAGGATTGCTTGACTGGTCGGTGGACCGCGACTGCCCCGACCCCTTTCTGCGCCGGCGCATCGAGCGGCCGTTGGCGCTGGGGCTGCGCTGCATCGACGGTCTGCTCACCGTGGGGGAAGGACAGCGTATCGGCCTGTTCGCCGGCTCGGGCGTGGGCAAATCCACCCTCATGGGGCAGATCGCCCGCCAGGCCCACGCCGAGCTCGCGGTGATCGCCCTCATCGGCGAGCGCGGGCGCGAGGTGCGCGAGTTCATCGAGGACTCCTTGGGGGAGGAGGGCCTTCAGCGCTCGGTGGTGGTGTGCGCGACCTCCGACCAGCCCTCGCTGGTTCGCCTGCGTGCCGCCTTCGTGGCCACCTCCATCGCCGAGTACTTTCGTGACCGGGGCGGCAACGTGCTCTTCATGCTCGACACGGTGACCCGTCTGGCCCGCGCCCAGCGCGAGATCGGCCTGGCCATCGGCGAGCCCCCCGCGCGGCAGGGTTACCCGCCGTCGGTGTTTTCGATGCTGCCGCGCATTCTCGAGCGCACCGGCAACTCGGACAAAGGTGGCTGCACCGCCATCTACACGGTGCTCGTCGCCGGGGGCGACATGGAAGAGCCGATCGCCGACGAGGTGCGCGGTATTCTCGACGGTCACTTCATCTTGAACCGCGCGTTGGGCGAGCGAAACCAGTGGCCGGCGATGGACGTTTTGGCCTCGCTCTCCCGCGTGATGAGCGGCATCGCCTCGCCCGAGCACAAGCAAGCCGCCGGCAAGCTGCGCGAAACGCTCGCCACCTACGAGAAGCAGCGCGACCTCATCTTGCTGGGCGCGTACCAGTACGGCACCGACCCGAAGACCGACTACGCCATCGACAAGTACGAGGCGATCATCGACTTCCTCAAGCAGGGGACGGACGAGAACGCCTCCTTCGAGGAGACGGTCCAGCAGCTGATTGGCCTGTTCGAAGAGTAGGATGAGCCTCGCCCATGCCTCCGTACCGCTTACAGACGTTGCTCGAGATGCGCGAGCGCGCCGAAGAAGAGGCCAAACAGGCCTTCTCCGAGGCGATGCAGGCGTTGGCCAAGGAACGGGCTGAGCTGTCGCGCCTCCAAGCCGAGCTGGAAAAAAAGAAGCAAGAACGGAAGGCCAAGGTAAAGGCGTATGTCGAAGAGGTGATGTCCAAGGGCGGCGGGGCCGGCGGGCTTTCGATGATGAACCGCTACGAGGAGCGCCTCAAAGACGAGGAGACCCAGCTCGCCCTGGAGATCGAACGCCAGGCGGAAGCGGTGAAGAGGGCCGAAGACTTGGTGGAAGAGCGCCGCGCCCAGATGGCCGAGGCGGCCAAGGAGAAGAAGGCGATCGAGAAGCACAAGGAGAACTGGAACAAAAAGGTGCGCGCCGAGCGCGAGATGCGCGAAGAGTTGAATCAGGAGGAGATCGGCAACGCGCTGTACCTGGCCAGGCAGAGGAAGCAATGAGCCGTATCGACGACGAGCGCGACGCCGCGCGAGTGGCAGAGAGAATCGCCCTCCAGCGCCGCGAAGAGGAGCAGAAGGCCAAGGACCGCGCCAGCGCCGACTCGGCCTTCGCCAAGCTCGTCGGCCAGCAGAAAGAGGCAAAAGCCAAGGCGCAGCGCGACGCCGTGGGCCGAAGCGCGGTGGAAAAGCTACTCGAGGAGCAGGAGGGGCAGCGCTCGGGCGAAGCCGCCCACACAGCCACCTCGACCGTCACGGAGAAGGGGCAGGCTCGCAGCGCCGCTGCGCGGGGCAGGGGTGCGCTGGAGCGCAAGGCCTTCGAAGCGACGCTCAAAGAGGGGTCGACCGCGCAGGAAAAGCGCGCCGAAGCCGGCAAGAACGTCGAAGTGGCCGAGAGCTCTCACCGGGGTGAGGCGCACGCCGCCGAAGGGCGCGCCGAGGGCCGCCGGGGCGACGCCCGGGCCGGGAGTGACGTGCTCAACGAGCGGCGCGAAGAGGGCGCCCACCCGGGCCAACCCGCTCGGGGAGGAGCCCCCGCCGCCCAAGGCGAGCTCCAGGCCGACGCGGACAAGGGTGGGGGACAGGGCGGCCAGAAGAAGGACGAGAAGCCCTCCGACCCCTTGGGGGGAGGCTTTCGCTTCAACCCCGCGTTGATGGCTCCCGTGCCGGTGGCCCAGGCGAAGAAGAGCTCCGGGTCCGACCGCCTGCGCGCGCTGGCCAGCGAGATCGCCCAGAAGATCGTCGAGCGGGTGCGGGTGGGCACCAACGCCGCCGGCAGGGCCGAGTTTCAGATCGACTTACGCAGCGAGGTGCTCTCCGGCCTGTCCATCAAGGTCTCCAGCTCGGGCGGGAAAATTGCCGCGGTCTTTTCGGGGAGCGACCGTGAGGTGATGAAGCTGCTTCGCGAGCAACAAGAGGCGCTGGAGCAGGCGCTCACCCGCCGGGGGCTTCAAGTCGAAGAGCTACGAATCGAGGACCGCGCGTGAGCCCGCCGCCCAAGGTCGCCACCGGCGAGCGCACCATGAGGGTCAGTGCGCCCGTCTTTCACCGCTCGGGGAAGGTGTGGCGCGACTTCAAGTTCACCCATCTGGAGAAGGTCACCGGGGCGCAGAAGCTTTTGGCCAAGCGCCTGGAGTGGCTCTTGCCAGGGCTCAACGCGAGCGGGGTGGCCAGCGAGGCGGTGCGCGAGCGGCTCAAGCTTTTGTTCGAGGAAGAGGTGAGGCTGTCGGTGGAGTACGTTCACGTCATCTCTCCCAAGGCGCTCAAGAAGCACGTGGGCGACCCGACGTTTTTGGGCGTGGTGGCTCCGGTGCCGCACAAGACGCGCGGGCTCTTGGAAGTCGAGCTGGCGCTGGCGCACACCGCGATCGACATGCTCCTGGGCGGTGCGGGAGAGACGGTGGCGCTGCGGCCGCTCACCGAAATCGAGGAGGGGGTGATGACCTACGTCCTCATCGAGACCCTCAAGGCGCTCTCCCCGCACTTGGACCCCGGCCTGCCGAGACTGCGCCTGGAGGGGTTGATTCGCGGCGTCGACGAGGCGCTTTCACTGCTCTCCGAGGAAGCGCAGGTGGCGGTGGTGCAGCTCAAGTGCGTCTTGGGCGGGCAATCGGGGTACTTGCGCCTGTTCATCCCCGCCTCGGTGCTGGCGATGACCCAGCCTCCTCCGGAGGCCGAGGCGCGCCGAGCCAAGCGCGCCGCCGACTTCGCCGCCCACCGAAGCCGTCTGGCGGGAGTGAAAGCGTGGCTCCGGGCAGAAATCGGCTACGCCGCCGTCACCAGCGCCGACCTCGTCCAGCTGCGCGATCGCGACGTGGTACTGGTCGACCAGCTCACGGTGCGGCCCGACCAGGG
>JBMORE010000061.1:20156-24024 GCA_049322255.1 Myxococcota bacterium
CCTCCGAAAGGGGACCAGTGGACCAGAGCATGCACAAAGCCGAGGGCGGAGAGCTCCTCAACGACATTCCGTTGCAGATCGCGGTGGAGCTGGCGCGGGTGTCCATCACCGCGGAAGAGGTGGTGGCCTTGAAGGTGGGCGAGGTGCTCGATTTGAACCGCGTGCCGGGCGAGCCAGTCGAGCTGTCGGTGAACGGTAAGGTCGTGGCCCGGGGCGAGCTGGTGGAAGTCGAGGGCCACCTGGGTGTGCGGGTGCTCTCGCTCGCCGGGTAGGCAAGCTGTTCATTGGCGCTCCGTTGCCTATTCCACTACGGTTCGGCCCCGTGACGGCACTCCTCTTCGCCGGGCTCGCCCTGCTGGCGCAGGCTCCTGTCCCTTCGGGTGCCGCGCCTGCCACCGAGGCTTTGGCGCCCGTTGCGCCGGCGATGCGTGGAGACCGCGACCTGCCCGACCTCACGGCTCCCAGCGCGCCGCCCGTGGAGGACATGAGCCTGGGGTGGACGCTCGTTCGCACCCTGCTCGTCCTGGGCATCGTGGTGGCGCTCATCTACCTTTCTCTCAACTTCGGGCTGCGCAGGCTGATGGGTCTTCGCGGGCCTGCCGGCGGCGGCGTATCGCTGGTGACGCTTTTGGAGCGGCTGCCGCTCGACCAGAAGCGCGCACTCTTCGTCGTCAAGGCCGCGGGCGACTACCTGCTCATCGGCGGCGGCGAGCAGGAGCTCTCCCTCATCGCCAAGCTCGACCCCGAGGAGGTCGAGCGGGTGGTGCGCGAGCGGCCCTCGCCTACGGTTACCTCGAGCCCCTTTTTGCAGAAGCTGCTCGCCAAGCGCGGCGGTCCGCCGCCTTCCGCGTGAGGATGAACTTCGTGAACGCAAAGCTCGGACGTTGGCAGCGCGCGCAGCTCTTTGCCTTCAGCGCCGCCCTCCTGGTCTCGCAGGTGGCGTTGGCGCAGAAGAAGGGCAAGGGGGCGCTGGCCGGCGTGGACTTGGGCTCGGACAACTTCAGCGGCGAGTCGTTCGCTTCGCGTCCGCTCATCCTCATCATCGCGCTGGCGGCGCTGGGCCTGGTGCCCTTCGTGCTGTTGATGGTCACCAGCTTCGTGAAAATCTCGGTGGTGCTCTCCATCGTCCGCTCGGCGCTCGGCACCCAGCAGATTCCGCCCACCCAAGTCATCACCGGGCTGGCGATCATCCTCACCGTCTACATCATGGCGCCGGTGGGGCAGGAGATGGCGCGCGTCGCCGACGTCGCCGGCTTCCAGTCCACCGAAGGGGTGTTCTCCTCGCGCACGGTGGGCGAGCTGTTCGAGGCCTCGAAGCGCGCCAAAGAACCCTTGCGCGACTTCTTGCTCAAGAAGGTCACCACCAAGGACCGGTCGCTCTTCTTCAACCTCGCGCTGAAGATGCGCAAGGTGGAGGACCGCGAGGGCGTCACCGACAAGGACTTCTTGGTAATCGTCCCTGCGTTCGTGGTGTCGGAGCTCAAAGAAGCCTTTCAGATCGGCTTTCTGCTCTTCGTGCCCTTCATCGTCATCGACATGGTGGTGGCGAACATCCTGCTTGCGCTGGGCATGCACATGCTCTCCCCGACCACCATCTCCATGCCCTTCAAGCTCTTGCTTTTCGTGCTCGTCGACGGCTGGTACCTCATCGCCAAGGGCCTGGTCGTCGGTTACCTGTAAGGAGGCGCACCATGCACCAGCTCACTTTCATCACCCAGCAGGCGCTCTTTCTGGTGCTGGTGGCTTCGGCACCGCCGGTGATCATGAGTTTGATCGTCGGCTTCATCATCTCGGTCTTCCAGGCGACCACCCAGATTCAGGAGCAGACGCTGTCCTTCGCGCCGAAGGTGGTGGTGGTCTTCGGCATGCTGGCGCTCTCCGGTGGGTGGATTGGCGCCCAATTGGTGCGCTTCACCTTCCACATCTTCGACCGCTTCCCCTATCTGCTCGGGCGATGAACCTCTCCGAGGTCTTCTCCACCCTGGCCCAGGAATTCGGGCTCGAGGTCAACCTCACGGTGGTCATCCTCACGATGGCCCTGCTCCTGTCGCGCATCTTGCCGGTGATTCTCCTCTCGCCGTTCTTGGGCGGCGAGGTCGTGCCTCCCGAGGTGCGGCTGGGGGTGGGAGTGATGCTCGGCCTGGTGCTCTTCCCTGGCGTCGCCGATCGAATGGGGTACGTGCCGACGGCGGCGATCCCTTACGTAGCGCTGCTTCTCAAAGAGCTCTTCTTCGGCCTGTGCCTTTCCTTCGTGGTGGGCATGGTGTTCGAGGCGGCCCAAGTGGCAGGCACGCTGATCGACACCATGGCTGGTACCAACATGGCGCAGGTGATGGTGCCGCAGATTCAGCAGCAGGTGTCCCTCTTCAGCTCGCTCAAGCTGCAGCTGTCGGTGGTGCTCTTCCTCACCTTGAACGGCCACCACCTGGTGATCGGCGCCTTCGCCGACAGCCTGCTCGCCCTTCCGCTCGACAAGTTCCCCGCGCTCTCTGGCGGAGCGTGGCCGTTCTTCGATTTGGTGCTGCGGGTGTTTCAAGACCTGATGCGCCTGGGTCTGGCGCTCGCCGCGCCTGCCTTCGTGGCGGCCTTTCTCACCGATCTCGCGCTGGGGATGATCAACCGGGTGGCGCCCCAAATTCAGGTGTTCTTCGTCTCGATGCAGATCAAGCCCATGGTGACGGTGCTCGTCATCTTCATCGCGCTCACCCTCATCTTCGATCGGCTGGTGGGCGAGTACGGCTACATGTTCCAGCGGGTGCGGGAGGCGATCCGGCTGCTCGTGTAGCGGCGGTCGACACATTCCATGTCATCTGAAGGCGGCGAGAAGACAGAAGAACCCACAGACAAAAAAATCCAAGACAGCCGCAAGAAAGGCCAGGTCTGGAACAGCCGCGATCTGACCGGGGTGGCCGTCTTCCTCGTCGGTCTGGGCGCGATGAAGGCGGTCTGGCCGATGGTGGAGTCCGAGGTGAGCGCGCTCTTTCGCTTCACCTTCGACAAGGTCGCTCATCCCCGAGAGCTGGAAGTCGCCACCTACCAGATGCTGCTGATGATGGTGACCAAGACGCTCCTGCTCACGCTCCCGGTGGCGATGGCCTGCGCGGTGGTGGGCGGGCTGGTGAACTTCCTCCAGGTGGGGCCGCTGCTCGCCGTCGACACCTTGATGCCCAAGCTCGACAAGCTCAACCCGCTGGCCGGGTTGAAGAACATGTTCTCCAAGAAGAGCCTGATCGAGGCGCTCAAGTCGATGATCAAGATTTCGATCGCCGCCTACGTCGTCTACGGCGTGGTGCGCGACGCGATGGGCATGGTGGTGGGCACCATTCGCGGCGACGTTCCGCTCACCTTGGCGGTTTTGGGCGAGCTGGTCTTTCGCGTCTCGGTGCGGGTGGGCTTACTCTTTTTGCTCTTCGCCCTCTTCGACGTCTGGTGGCAGCGCAAGAACTATTACAAGGACCTCATGATGACCAAGGACGAGGTCAAGCGTGAATACAAGGAGAGCGAGGGCGACCCGCACCACAAGGCCAAGCGCAAGGAGATGCACCAGGAGATCCTCGAGGGGGCCCAGATGGAGGCGGTGAAGGGCGCCGACGTGGTGGTCACCAACCCCACCCACTTGGCGGTGGCGCTCAAATACGACCACGGCAAGGACGCGGCGCCTCGCATCATCATCAAGGGCGCCGACCGCCGGGCGGAGGCGATTCGCGAATGGGCGAAAGACGCCGGGGTGCCCATCTGGCGCAACGTGCCCCTGGCGCGCGCGCTCCACGGCCTTCCGGAGGGAGAGCACATTCCCGAGGAGCTCTACGACGCGGTGGCCGAAGTCCTAAACTTCGTCTACTCCCTCCAAGTTCCCTCTCCCTCTGGG
>JBMORE010000062.1:0-23655 GCA_049322255.1 Myxococcota bacterium
TTGCCAACCCTCCATTTTGGCAAGGTGCTCGTTCTCCGCCCTGTAGGCGGCAGCCAACAGTGTGGCCCAGACCGTAGGCGACTGCCTACGCTGCGTGGTTCCCATACCGGCGGCGGGTTTCGCTTCAGCGCCCGGTCTTGATGTCCAAGGTGGGCTTCTTGGGGCCCAGCGCCCTTCTCTTCAGCTGCACGGTGAGGGCGGGTGCACTCGCCGCCGTCAGCGTGGCCTGGGCCGGCTCGAAGCCTTCCTTGGTGAAGAGGGCCGTCTGGGGGCGGGAGGCGGACAGGGCGTAGCTCAACGGGGTCTGGCCGACCTCCTGCCCGTCGATTTCCACCCTCGCCCCCAACGGCTCGGAGAGCAGCTGGAGCACCACCGGCTCCGGCGGCGAGGGAGGCTCGACCCGCGGCGGGGAATGAGCCGGGGTGAGAGGCGGCGTCGGTACCTCGCGCCACAGGCCAGACAGCAACAGGGCTGCCCCCAACACCCCGCCCGCGAGCACGCCGACGGCGGCGAAGCCGAACACCTTTCGCGAGTGGGCAGGGCGCTCCCTCTTCGCCGTGCCCAAGCCACCTCCGGGAGCGGCCGTCTGGGGGCGAACGGAGTCCTTGGCGTGGGTGGAGTCGTTCTTCCGCCGGGTGGGCGTGCCGGGCAAATCCATCTCCTCGTCGGGCTGGAGCTGGTCCAGCCAGGCGGGGTCGGCCTCGGCGGCGATGCGTTCGGCGTACAGCTCGGAGAGGTAGGCCACCAGGTGCGCCGAGCTCGCCGGCAGGCGCTGACGCACCACGAAGTCTTCTATCTCCAGCCGCAGCGCCATCGCGTCGGGGTAGCGCTGGGCGGCGTCTTTGTGCAGCGCGCCCAGGACGAGGGGGTCGAGCTCTTTGGGCAATTCGGGGTTCACCTCGGAAGGAAGTGGCACCTGGCACTCGCGCACCCGCCGCATGGTGGCCACGTCGTTCTCGTCTTTGAAAAGGCGCTTGTGGGTGAGGGACTCCCAAAAGACGACGCCCAAGGCGAAGATGTCGGAGCGGTGGTCGATGGCCAGCCCGTCGGCCTGCTCCGGGCTCATGTAGGCGTACTTGCCTTTGAGCACTCCGGTGGCCGTCTTCTGGGAGCGGCCCATCGCCTTGGCCACCCCGAAGTCGATGAGCTTCACCCCCCCGTCGAACCCCACCAAGACGTTCTGCGGCGAGACGTCGCGGTGCACGATGTTCAGCGGCTGGCCCTGCGCGTCCTTGGCCTTGTGCGCGTAGTCGAGGCCGGCGGCGGCATCGGCGACGATGCGGCAGATGGCGCCCAGCGGGATGGGCCGCTTGGTGTGGCGGGCCTGTTTTTGCACCCGGCGCAGGTCGTCGCCTGGCACGTACTCCATCGCCAGGTAGTAGCTGCCGTTCACTTCTCCCAAGTCGAAAATCTGCACCACGTTGGGGTGGTTGAGGCGGGCGGAGACACGCGCCTCGTCGAAGAACATGTGGAAGAACTCCTCGTCCTCCACCAGGTGCGGAAGGATGCGCTTGATGACCAAGAGCTTCTCGAAGCCGCGCTCGCCGGCGGCGCGGGCGAGGTAGATTTGCCCCATCCCTCCCGAGGCGATTTTCCGGAGCAGCTGATACCTGCCGAACTCGAGGGCCATGTGGCGGGGTCAAGAATAGGGCCGTGCCGCGCGAATCCAAAGCGGCCCAAGTAGACTGCAAGGCGTCTGCGCCAGCTCCAACGAGGAGGTCGACCGGTGCGACCGCTAGTCATCGCTTTGACGTGTAGTGTGGTTGTCCTATCCACCGCCGCGCTGGCTGCGTCGCTGCCCGGCGGGCTGTCGATGCCTTCCGTCGAGGACGAGCGCGACGCCTATACGCTGTGGGGTTGGACGTGGACGCTGAGCCAGCTCCCTTCCGTCGCCGCGCAGCCGACGTACACGGTTTCAGCCCCGGACATTCACAGCGACACCGAAGGCGACGACCTTTGGAGCTACGTCATGATGTACCGACGCTCCTCTCAGCCCGGCTACCTAGACCGTGCCAACGCGTGGGCGCGGTACTTCCGAGATGACTACCGTCAGTGCATTCCCAGTGGGGGATCGAACTACTGCTACGACCGGGACAACTACATCTCCGACCATCAGTACGGGTGGGGGTTGGTCGCCATGTATGAATTCACCGGCGACGCTGTTTACTTGGCTGCGGCCGAGGCGATTGCGGGCGACGTGGAGACGCGAGTGAACGGCATCACCCCGGGTCAGACACGCGTGTCCTACTGGGGCATGCGCAAGTGGGCTCGTCATCTTCTTCTGGCCACGCGGGTGGCAGAGGCCAAACCCAGCACGAGATGGACCGCCATGCGCGACAGGCTCATCGACGCATGGATGATGTCTCCCGACTGGGACGCGCGGGGCATGTATTTCAACAGCCAGGAATCGATCGATCTCTCCTCGGGAGCAGGCACCTACGCATCTGGCCGGCGGGCTCAGTCGACGTTTCAAATTGGTATCGCCGCCGAGGCGCTCTATCAGGCCTTTCGAACAACCGGGCGCACCGACGTCAAGGACCGGCTCGTTGCCATGGCCCGCTACGTGGACCAAAACGGCCTCGACGCGACGTACCAATATGCGGGCAGCTCGTTCGGCTACCAGGGCAGCGCCTCGTGGCACAACTACTCTGCCAACGGAACCCCGACTTTCTGGGACCCCGTCTACACCACCAGCCTCGTGAACACCTTGGTGCTCGGCTACAAGCTCACCGGGGAAACTACGCTGTTCGAGCGCGCCAAGTACTTCTTCAACCGGGGTACCAAGGGCGTCTACGGTTCACCCACCCAACGCGCCGCCGACGACTCCACGGTGCACCACTTCGTCGACAGCACCTTCGACTCGTCGAGTGGAAGCTTTTACCTTGCGTACAACAAGGGAGAGCTTCAGTACACCTACCTCCTCTTCGAAAACGGAGGGCGTCCGACGGTCTTGGGCGCCCCGAGCGCGGATGGAGGCAGCGAGGGGGACGGAGGAAGCACTGGTGGTGAAGGTGGGGCTTCGGACGCCGGAGAAGGCGCGGGTCAGGGAGCAGAGAGTCCGTCGTCATGCGGGTGCAGACAGACATTCTCCGGCGCCGTTGTCCTCGGAGCCCTTTTCTGGGTGCTTGGCAGAGGCAGGAGGCGCTCTCGATTCGCGCGGCGTTTGAGCTAAGGGGGGCGAGCACGGAGCCCCACTATCGTTCCACAGGAGACGGTTCATCGGAGAGCGCAGGTGCTGGTGCTCTTCCGTCGAAAGAGGAGGCAGCAGAGGGCGAAGGCGCAGCCCAAGGCATCCGTCGTGGAGCAGCCGCAGGAAGGAGATGGCTCAGCATTGGTGCCGCCGTCGCTCGTGCCCGGTCCTCCGTCGGTGGGGCCAGAAGCGCCGGCATCGGTCGGGCCTCCGTCGTTCGCGGCTCCTCCGTCCAAGCTCGGACCGCCGGATGCGTGACGGTAGACGTACGTTCGGCAAGGTCCATCCGGGTGCTGGCCGCCGCCCAGCCCGTCGTAGGACTGGCACGCAACGAACATGATCGCGCCCAAGGGGGCGATAGGTGCTGCGATGGCATTCAGCTTGTCGAAGGAATCGCGGGCCAGCCAAAAGTTCGCTGGAGGAGCGTTCGAGCCAGACTGCTGCGTCCACACATCGGACTGGATGTCGAACGTCCAGAAAGTCTCGGTGGGTCCATCGAAGACCAAGAACACCCCGCTGACCGGGTCATAGGTGGTTTCACGTCGCACCACATCGAGCGCGACGGGTGGATCGGCCAGCTCCGTGAGGGTCCCTGCCGCATCGATTTTGCAGACGTTGCGATCCGTCCCCAAGTTTCCCCCGGCGATAAGCCCTACGTTCAAAACGGGGTTCCATTCGCCGATCTCGTGAAGACTGACCGCGCACCCCGCGGGTGGATTGAGGCCACTGAACTGGCCATTAGCGTGATTGAAGACGCGGTACCCGCCTGAATTGAGGAAATAGGTCCGGTTCAGAAGAGGGTGGTGAAGCATGCTGTTGGCGTCATCGAAGTTGTTGAACCCGGCGTTCGGCAGTGCGGTCCAAACCCCAGTGGCGAGGCTCATCTTCCACCAGGCGCCGGTGTTGGCGTGCATGTCGTAGAGCTCTCCGTTTGCCTCGGAGAGCGCCAATCCGTCGTATTGATGCGCCACGCCCGTGCCCGCCCAGTGCTGGCCAGTCTCGGGAACGAGGACCCAGGTGTTCGAGTCTTCGTCGTAGTAGACGAAGCGCGGCCCATCTCCGGGGTCGTCGCTTCCCAAGAAATAGGCTCGCCGCTGGCTGGGCGAATAGTAGAGCCCGTCTGCGTAGGGGATGATGTTCAGCACCCCTCCGCACGTAGAGCCGGGGCACTTGAGCGTGTTGGCGATGTTGTTGGTGGTGAATTCACACCAGGTTCCAATCGCACAGCTCGCCACCGCATCGGACAGCGCCGACGCCGACGCCGAGGGGGACCAGCACAACCAGAGGAGCAGGGCCGCTCGTCGCATCCGCATGAGGGAACTGTTTAGCAATTCTACAGCTCGGCGGGGGCCTGGGCGGCGGGTGCTTCGGCCTCGGGTCGGGTCGGGCGCTTCCTCCGCTTGAGCTCGAGCTGAATCGCCGTTGTCTCGGCGGCGCCGATGAAGATGGGCACCAGCCCCTCCTCTGCCAGCGCCATGCACAACCCGAGAGCTCGGCGCGTCATGTCAGCCTCCAGGAGGACTTGCGCACGGCTCCTCCCCGGGCTATCGCGACGCCCAGTGCGCCGGGAACAAACCCCTCCGGCGCTCCACTTCAAAGACACATGGCTCAGAACTTCATCTTCACCATGCAGGACCTGCGCAAGGTGAAGGGCGGCAAGGAGATTCTCAAAGGCATCTACCTGTCGTTCTTCCCGGGCGCGAAAATCGGCGTCATCGGCCCCAACGGCGCCGGCAAGTCGACGCTCCTTCGCATCATGGCGGGAGTGGAAACCGAGTTCTTCGGCCACGCCCAGCCTGACCCGTCTGCCCGCGTGGGCTACCTGCCACAGGAGCCCCAGCTCGACCCCAAGCTGGACGTGAAGGGCAACGTGGAGCTGGGCTTGAAACCCGTGCGCGAGGCGCTCGACCGCTTCAACGAGGTGAGCGGTAAGTTCGCCGAGCCGATGGACGATGCGGCGATGGAGAAGCTTCTGGCCGAGCAGGCCAAGCTGCAAGACTTCATCGACGCCAACAACGGCTGGGAGCTCGACCGCACCCTCGAGGTAGCGATGGACGCCTTGCGCGTGCCGGCGGGGGACTCCGAGGTCTCCAAACTTTCGGGCGGAGAGAAGCGCCGGGTGGCCTTGTGCAGGATTCTCCTCGAGAAGCCAGACCTGCTTTTGCTCGACGAGCCCACCAACCACCTCGACGCCGAGTCGGTGGCGTGGCTCGAGCAGCACCTCAAGGAATACAAAGGCACGGTGGTCTCCATCACCCACGACCGCTACTTCCTCGACAACGTGGCGGAGTGGATTTTGGAGCTCGACCGCGGCGAGGGAGTGCCGTGGAAGGGCAACTACTCTTCCTGGTTGGAGCAGAAGCAAAAGAAGCTGGCGGTAGAGGAAAAGCAGGAGACCGCCCGGCAGAAGCAGCTGGAGCGCGAGCTGGAGTGGGCGCGTATGTCGCCCCGTGCCCGGCAAGCCAAAGGAAAGGCGCGCCTGGCGAAGTACGAGGAGCTGCTCAACGCCGCCCCGGAGAAGCGCGAAGGGCCGGGGGAAATCTACATTCCGCCGGGCCCGAAGCTGGGCGGAGCGGTGGTGGAGGCCCAGCACGTGCGCAAGGCCTACGGCGAGCGGCTGCTCATCGACGAGCTCTCCTTCAAGCTGCCGCCGGGTGGCATCGTGGGGGTCATCGGGCCCAACGGCGCGGGCAAGACGACCCTCTTTCGGATGATTGTCGGACAAGAAAAGCCGGACGCCGGAGAGCTGAAGGTGGGCGGGACGGTGAGGCTCGCCTACGTCGACCAGAGCCGCGACGCCCTCGACGGGAACAAGTCGGTGTTCGAGGAGGTCTCCGGCGGGCTCGACCACCTCGACTTGGGGCAGAAGAAGATGCCCTCGCGCGCCTACCTGGCGAGCTTCAACTTCAAGGGCGCCGACCAACAAAAGCGGGTGAAGGACCTCTCGGGCGGCGAGCGCAACCGAGTGCACTTGGCCAAGCTGCTCAAGGAGGGCGGCAACCTCATCCTCCTCGACGAGCCGACCAACGATCTCGACGTGGAAACCTTGCGTTCGCTGGAAGAGGGGCTTTTGGGCTTTGCCGGGTGCGCGGTGGTGATTTCCCACGACCGCTGGTTCCTCGACCGGGTGGCGACGCACATCCTCGCCTTCGAAGGGGACAGCAAGGTCTTTTTCTTCGAGGGCAACTTCCAGGACTACGAAGCGGACAAAAAGAAGCGCCTGGGCGAGGCGGCACTGCAGCCGACGCGCCTTCGCTACAAGCCGTTGGTGCGGGCGTAGTCGACCGCGGCGTTGCCTTCAGACGTCGAGATCCAGAGCGAACAGGAGCGCGTCGCGGACTTCCGTCTTCCGCGCCGGGTCGAGCGAGCCAATGAATCGGCCCAGCCGATCGCGGTGAATGGCTTGAAGCTGGTCCAGCTTGGCGGCAGACGGTTCCTTGAGCCCTGCTTCAGTCCCGATGGGAACCTCCGTCGCGATGCCGCGGACGGTGCGGGTGATAGGCGCGACGACGATCTGCGTCAGGTGCATGAGATGAGTAGAGCGGCTGAGCACGAGCGCTGGCCTCCGCTTGTCGGGAGAGCCGAGCTCTACGAACCGGATGTCGCCCCACGCTAGTCCTTCGGCCATTCCCCTGCTCCCAGCCAATCGAGCTCCTCGCGCGTCAGAGGCTGCTTCTTGTAGGCATCGATCAGGCGTCGGTCTTTCTCCCGGGCCTCCTCGGCCGCCAGATAGCTCGCGATGGCCTCGCGCACGAGCTTCGATCGATCGCGCCGGGTTCTCTTCGCAGACCGGTCCAGGGCGCCCAGGAGACGTTCATCCATGAGGATTTGTACGGCTTTCATACGGATAATTTATGTGTGTCTCTACCCAGGTGCAACTCACATGGTGAACCCCATTCTTCACGGTTGCCCTGCGCTCGCCCAGGACGGTAAAGCCTGCCGCTGCGTGTTTTCTGCGAAGCAACATTTGCCATGGCTGGCGGTGGCGCTGGGGGCGGCGCTCGTCATCTCTCCGCTCTGGGTTCATGTGGACGATACCGACGCGAACCTATACCGGGTGGTGACTCGCCATATGGTCGAGGACGGCACCTGGTTCGAGCTCCGCTACCTCCCCAACGCGTATCCGGTATTTCGTGAGCACCTGCCCTTTGGACTTTGGCCCTACGCTTTCGCCCTGCGCGTGGTCGGCGAGGTGGGGTTCAATCTGGTGGCCCCGTTCTGGACCATCGCCACGCTCCTCCTCGTGGCCTGGGTGGGTCGGCGGCTGGCGGGTCATGGAGCTGCCCTCGTGGCGATGCTCGCGCTGGGTTTGAATGAGACTTTCGCTTTCAAGGGGGGAATTTCGCGACTCGACGCCCCGCTTTTGTTTTTCGCCACCGCAGCGACCATTCCCGTCTTGCTGCGAGCCCGAGCACTTTCGATGTGGGGACTTGCCGCGCTGTGTGCTGCGCTGGCTGCGTGCATCAAGGGCCCCTTTGGTCTGCTTCCTCTCGTCGCTGCCACCACCGCCCGGGCAGTCTTGGAAGGCCCGCGAGCGGGAATACGCACGCTCGCCTGGGGCGCCGTGGCCACGGTGCTGGCCACCCTGCCCGTAGCGGGTTTTCTCGTCTGGAATCGGTATCGCGGCGACGGCACCTGGTGGGAAGGTTATGTGCAGAACCAAGTGCTGGCCTCGGCGATGGGTGCGCGCGCCGATGGCGTGTTTCAGCCTTGGTACCCCTTTGTTTCAGTCGCGGGTCGTTTCTGGCCAGGGCTCCCCTTGGCGGGATTGGCCCTTTTCCGCCTTCGCGGCTCAGAGCAGAGCTCCGTCGTTCGGCTCCTCGGCCTGATGGCCTTGCTGGTGCTCCTGGGGCTGTGCTTGCCCTCGCGCAAGGAGTGGAATCACGTGCTGGTCGCCTATCCGGCGCTGGCGCTCCTCGGAGGAGCCGGAGTGGGGCCGTGGCTAGATGACTGGCTCGCGTCTGCTTGGCGCCAGCGCGCGGTGACGGTCGTCCTTGGACTGCTCGCGCTCCTTGGCTGGGGGGTGGCCCTCGCTGGGGGAGCTCGGTTCTTCCATCCACCCATCACCACTCCGTGCACTGAGTTTTCCAGGCGCCTCGAGACCCTCGAACCCGAAACGCCCCTCTACGTCGTGGGTGCGAATGAGTGGAGGACCATTGCCTCGTTGGCGGCGCATTGGAAGCTGTCGCCCTGGCTCGTCGAGCAACTGCCCATCGCTTCTTCCGAACAAGCGCCGCAGGCCACCTTCGCCTTCGTGGAAGCGGACCGCCTTCCCTCATCGCTGGGTCCATGGCGCGAGGTGGAACGCCACCATCGCTGGGTTCTGCTCGAGCGGCGCCCACAGAGGGCGCTTCCCTAGCTTCCGACTCGCTTGGGATGAACGGAGACCCTCGTTGGTCAATGGCCATCGCACGGATAGCATCTGTGCCATTTGAAGCTCGCGTTCGAACTGCTTGCTGCCCTGCTCGCGGCCAACAGCCCCGACGCCGGCATCCTCACTGATGGAGGAAGCGCCCGCTCGTTCGAAACCGTCGTCTCGACGACCACCGAGGGTGACAGCCTTCCCCCAGGCCGAGCGACCTCCAGCGTCAACCGGGGAGATCTCGATCGCCGGCTGCCGCGCTCCGCTCCCGATGCGCTCCGCTACGAACCGGGCGTCTTCGTGCAGCAGACGGCGCACGGCCAAGGCTCGGCCTTCATCCGCGGGTTGACCGGCCAGCAGACCTTGCTCCTCTTCGACGGCATTCGGCTCAACAACAGCACCTACCGCCAGGGCCCCAACCAGTACTTCTTCACGCTGGATTCGCGGACCATCGAGCGCATCGACGTCCTGCGCGGCGGTGCCTCCACGCAGCTTGGCTCCGACGCGCTCGGCGGAGCCATCGCCACCTACCCACTGGAGCCGTCTTTCGACCCGCCGCGCGCGCTTCGGCCCAGCCTGTCTGCCAAGGGAGCCACCTCCGATTCCGAGCGCGGAGGACGCGTTCAACTCGATGCGCAGGTGGGACGAGTCGCGCTGCTCGCCGGAGTCGGCGGCCGCCGGGTCGGGTTGCTCCAGAGCGCGGGGCCTGTGCGAAGCCCACTCGACGGCAGCGTCCCCGACGTTCCCCGCTTTCTTTCCGACGACCGCACCCAATTGGGCACGGGATACGACGAGCTGACCGCCGATGGCCGGCTCGTCCTCGACCTCGCAGACTCACGCCGGCTGACGCTGGCCACGTATGCGTACCGGCAATACGGTGCACCGCGGACCGACCAGTGCCCGCCCCCGGGAGCGCGGTTCGATGAGTGCCTGGTGTACGACGAGCAGTTTCGCACCTTGGCCTATCTGGCCTACGACGCCGGATGGGGAATTTGGGGCGAGCACGCGCGGGCGACCGTCTCGTACCAAGCGCAGCATGAGCGGCGAAACTCGAGGCGCCCGGCGTCCTTCGTCTCCAGCCTGGGCCGCGACGATGTCGACACCTTCGGCGTCACGGCGCGCGCGACGACTCGTGCATTCGACCTCGGCGGGCGAAGGGAGCTCCAGCTCACCTATGGCGCAGACACCTATTTCGACTTAGTTCGCTCGCGCGCCTATCTCTCCTTCCTCGATACCCAGCTGACCCTCGAGCGCACCCGCGGCCAATACCTCGACGGTTCGAGCTATCTCTACGGGGGAGCGTTCGTGGACGGCGAGCTGAAGCCATTCCGCCAGTGGACCTTTCGGGCCGGCGCGCGCAGCTCGTGGATGGCGGCCCACGCCCCCGGAGATTCCGAGTCCGGCTCCACGCCCATCGACCGCGCTTGGTTTCCACTGGTCGGACACGTAGGCGCCGAGTGGACGGCGGGAAGGTGGACCCTGCTCGCACACCTCGATCGAAGCTTTCGCGCCCCCAACCTCGACGACCTGACGTCGCGGCAGCAGACCGGGCCGGGGTTTCAGTTCGAGAACCCGGAGCTGAAACCGGAAGCGGCGGACACGGCTGAAATTGGCGCACAGCTTCGGAGCACCCTTCTGACCGCCGAATTGTGGCTGTTCCGCACCGTCCTCTCCAACGCCGTGAGCAAGGTGAGCCGCGAGGTGTCGGAGTGCCCCCGGTCGACGCCGCAGTGTCAGACGTCGTGGTACCGCTACCAGCTCGCCAACGCCACGTCCGCCTCCAACCTCTTCGGCGCCGAAGGCTGGGCGAAAGTCCGCCTTCCCTATTTCCTTTCCGCTCGGCTGGGCATCGCCTGGGCAGTCGGTGAAGGGCCCAACCTGGCTGAGCCTCCGAGCGACCCGGCCATCTCCTACGAGGCGCGCGTGCCCCTGACGCGTGTGCCTCCGCTGAACGGGACGGCCGATGTGCAGTGGCTTCATCCTTCCGGTCTGGGCGCGGGCGCCGGTGTTCGCTGGGCGGCGAAACAAGACCGGCTGGCGGTCGCAGACAGGTCGGACGCACGAATCCCGCCCGGAGGAACCCCCGGGTTCGCGGTGGTCGACCTGCGCGCCTCGTACCGGAGAGCAGACAGCCTCACACTGGCCCTGGTGCTCGAGAACGTTTTCGACACTCCCTACCGGTACCATGGCTCGAGTGTGAACGGCCCTGGGCGTGGCATCATCGCCTCGATAGAATTCGCACCCTTTTGAGAAACCACACCATGACACCTCGCGCTCTCTTGCTCTTCGCGGCGGTGACCGCGCTGTGTGGATGCCCCAAAGCCGATCCTCGGCCGTCCGACCTCGATGGCGGCACCGGCACCAACGCCGCAGGATTTTGCGAGCCCGCTCCGGTCTTCTCCGAGGACCTCTCCAGTTGCCAGAGCTCCGCCGACGACTACCAGCCGCGGGTGAATGCTTCGGCCAACGACGCCTGGCCGCCGTGCATCTCCGACGACGACTTCTACCACCCCATCAATCCCAGCATCTCCACCATTGGGCGCGTCGCGGCCTTCGAAGAAATCGCCCGGAAACTCTGGGAAGGGCAGCGGCGGCCCTCGGCGCAAGACTTCGTCGACGCGCGAACGCTCTACGCGCAAGACCAGGGGCTGGACTCGCGCGTGCAGCGCCGCGAAGACATCCACTACCCAGCGCCCCCGCAGCCCTGCAGCACCGCGGGTGTCCCCGAGCAGTACCCCGACCGATGCGTCGGCCCCCAGAAGCTGCTCCCCGTCCTGAACGAGGCGTTCGCCCAAGGCTCCCAGGGCGAATCGCCACTCGTCCAAGCCGCCCGCATCGAAGCCGCGCTCCTGTGGTTTCTCTACGTCTCGGCCTTGTCGGAGGCGACCTCTTGCGCCGTCAAGCCGCAGGACTGCGACTCGAGCTGGGCGTATTACACCGGCGGAACCGCGCGCTGGGCACCGCTCGGGCTATCGCGGTACGTCCATTCGCTTGGCTCCGAGACGCACCAGCGCGCCTACGACGGGACCTTGGCGGTCCGCTGCTGGCGAAACCTCGACAACGAAACCGGTGCCGCCCAGGACCTCGTCTTACGCGACCGCGCCCGGAATCAGCTCGACCGGGCGATGCTTCGCGGCATCGCCCTCATCACGCGCGCGCGCTTTTCGGAGCTGGCGTGCTCGAAGGGCGAGGTGCTCGAGGCGCGGCGAGCGTTTCTTCAGACGCTCGTCCCGTTTCTCGATCGGTCCGCCCGAGAGCGCGATGCAGCGTCGGCCGATGCGCTGAAGGCGGCGCTGGCGGCAGAAGACAATCCCGGAGCGATCGCCGCGCTCGACCAGCTCTACCCTTGCCCCTGACGGCGCTGCACTCTCGGGCCGACCTGCCGTGGCGGCGATGCCGCCGTACCGCGCCACCATCGCCTAAGCGTCCGGGAGGCGGGCCTTCAGAACGGCGATCTCCTGCTCGCAAGGTCGGTGATGGCCGTCGCCGTCCGCATCTCGGATTCGAGGATGCGCCGGCTCAACTCCTCGCGGAGCTCCTCGAGGCGCGAGTTGGTCTGGTCGATTCGCACCGACAGGTCGCCACGCCTGCTACCCTGGTGGGCGGTGCGCCCCCGTTCCATCGAAGCGAGCCTGCTTGCCGGCTCCGAGCTCTACCGCGAGGTGGTGCTCCACCGCATGGCGGCGGCGCGCGAGTCGGTGTGGATTTCCACCGCCAACGTGAAGGCGATGTTCATCGAGCGTCCCGGGGGTGCCTTCGCGCCCGTGCTCGACCTCTTCTCCGAGTTGGCCGGGCGCGGGGTGGAGCTGCGTCTGCTCCACGCCGAGCTGCCCTCGCGCCCGTTCCGCGCCGCCTTCGACCAGCGCCGCCGCCTGGTGCGCGGAGGCCTGGCGCTCAAGATTTGCCCGCGGGTGCACTTCAAGTGCGTGCTCGTCGATGGCGCTTGGGTTTACCTGGGGAGCGCCAACCTCACCGGGGCCGGGCTGGGCGCCAAGCACGAGGACAGCCGCAACTTCGAGCTGGGCATGGTGACGGAGGACTTCGGGGTGATTGACCGGGTGACGGCGCTCTACCAGTCGGTGTGGCGCGGCGACGAGTGTGTCCGCTGCCGGCTCTACGACAGCTGTCCAGATCCCATCGGCCCGAAGATGGGCCGCCCCCGTGGCGACGGCGGCCCCATCGTGCTCGGCCGCGCCCGCCGCCTATCGAGGGCCCGCTGATGCTGCGCGCGCTGGTGCTCGATTTGGGAAACGTGCTCGCCTTCCACGACAACGCGCTCCTCTTTCGCCGTCTGGCGGAGCGAGCGGGCAAGAGCGCCCAAGAGCTGCACCGCGCCTTCGACGGCGAGCTGGGTGAGCGCATCAACAAGGGGAAGCTGCCGGGCGATACGCTTCGTCTCGAAATCTGTCGGCGGCTGGGGATGGACATTTCTCCGCCCGAGTTCTTCGAGCTGTGGAACTGCCACTTCACCCTCAACACGCCGATGGTATCGCTCGTCGAGTCGCTCGTGGGGCGGGTGAAGCTCTTCCTTCTCTCCAACACCCACGACCTGCACTTCGCGTGGCTGCGGCCGCGGCTGCCGGTGCTTGCGCGCTTCGACGGCCTGCTCCTCTCGTACGAGCTGGAGCTGGCCAAGCCCGAGCCGGCCATCTTCCGGGAGGCGGTGCGGCGAGCCGGCGTGGCACCGGGAGAAGTCGCCTTCTTCGACGACGTTTCGCGCTACGTGGAGGCGGCGCGGCGCGAGGGGCTGTGCGCTCACGTCTTCACCACCGTGGAGAATTTCCGCGCGCAGTTGGCGCGCGACGGTCTTGCCCTCGGCTCCCATTGAAGTGTGCGCCAGCAAAAGCTCGTTCACGCGGAGTGTTGGCTCGCCCGGGCCAACGCCGCCCACCGTCCTTAAGACTCATCGTGAGCGCCGAGCGCAGCTGCTAAAGCCGGCGCTGTGGAGGCGAACGTGGAAACCGACGTGTTGGCAGAGCGGGTGTACGAGCGAGGAGAGCTGACCTTGTGCCTCAAGGAGGATGAACAGGGGGTTCACCTCGAGTGGGTGGGTCGCAGCATGGAGCTGGCTCCGTCGTCCTTCCTCCTCCCGGTGCTGACCCAAGCGGTCGCGCGCGCGAGGCAGCTACACAAGCCGCTGGTCATCGACTTCCAGAAGCTGCAGTTCTTCAACTCCTCGACCATCGGCCCGGTGGTGCAGGTGCTGGAGCAGGCGCGGCGCGGGGCACAGCAAGTCACCGTGCTCTACAAGAAGGACCACAAGCGGCAGGCGCTCTCCTTCACCGCCCTGGAGCTGTTCCGCACCGCCGACCGCCGCGTCGACGTGCGGGGGCTGTGAGGCGCGTCACCGGTTGATGACGAACCCGCACGCGGAGTCGAGGGTGAGCGTCAGGCCCCCCAGCGCATCGAGTAGCCGCTGGTAGTGGGCGCGTTCCGCTTCCAGCTGGGCGGCGATGCGCTCCTTGGGCACTCCCTGGTGTGACAAGGACAGCTCCAAGCGGGTGAGCTCGGCTTCGCGCTCTGCCTCGATGGCGGCACGGGCCTTCTTTGCACGGCGGCGCAGCTCTTCCTCGGCGGCGGCGGTGGCGGCGGCCACGGCGGAGTCCACGAAGGAAGGCAGCTCGGGAAAGGCGGCGCGAATCTCATCACCCTTGAGGGGAAGCCCGTCCGCCTCCAGCGCTTCCAGAAGGGTTGGGTCCACCTTGGGTTTTCCATCGGCACCGCGGACCACCGCCACCGGCACCAACAGCTCGTCGAAAAAACGCGACAGCTGGCGCGAGGGCACCTTTGCGCCCACCGAGGTGTCCTGTGCCTCGGGGGGGACGATGTGGAAGAGCAGCTCGAGCCCACGCGCCTTCGAGGGGCCGCGCCGCTCGATGAAGCGGACTCCGTTTCTTCCGTAGGGGCCGTCGCGCAAAAAGCCGAAGAGCGCCTCGACGATGGGGTGCCCGGTGGCGAAGAAGTCGTTCTCCTCCTGCTCCACCGCGGTGTCCCGCCAGAAGGAGCCGAGCACCGTCTTCTCCTCGAGCGACAAGCCCGGCAAGGCCTCGACGTTGAGCGCGTGGCCGAAGTGGAAGGCGCACTGGAAGGCGTCGACCTGCTCGTCGGTGTCCACCCCGATGCCCACCTTGCGCGCCAGCTCGGTGACTGTCTCCTCCAGCCGCTCGTCGAGGTCGCGGGCCACCGCCCACAGCGCGTCCTCCACTTCCTCTTCCAGCGCTTCGCCCTCGTCGATGAGCCCGAAGCGCCGCTGCGCCCGCTCCACCAAGCCGCGCACCGCCTCGCGGTCAAAGGAGCGCAAGTCGAGCAAGGGGTCGTACGCCCGGCGCACCTGCTCGCGCGCTGTCTCCACCCGCCTTTTCAGCTCGGAGCGGTACTCGGCGCGCTCCGACGGCGGCGAAAGGGCCAGCTCGGTGAGGCGCCCCTCCACCTCTTCCAGCACCGCGTCCAGCCCGCCCACCGTCTCGCCGAAGACGCCCACCGAATCGGCGAGCACCGCCAAGACGTCGGCGGAGAGGGTGCCTTCGGGCTCGAAGACGTGAATCTCCACCGGTTGGGTTTGCCCGATGCGGTCGAGGCGCCCGATGCGCTGCTCCATCGCCGCCGGGCTCCAAGGTAAGTCGTAATTCACCAAGTGGTGGGCGAACTGGAAGTTGCGCCCTTCGCCGCCCACCTCGGTGCACAGGAGCACCTTGGGGCCCTCGGGGTCGCGAAAACGCGCTACCTGGCGGTCGCGCTCCAAAAGCGGCAAGTCACCGTGGTAGGCGAGCGCCTCGACGTTCTCTTCGCGCAGCTTGGCCTGCACGCTCTCCAGGGTGTCGCGCGACTCGGTGAATACCAGCACCTTGGCCGAAGGCTCGCTCTTCCAGATGCGCGTGAGGCAGGCGTGAAAGGCGAGGAACTTGGCGTCGCGGGAAGGCAGAGCAACGTGCGGCGCCTTGCCCGCGAGCGCTTGGGTGCTTTTCAACACGGCGAGAAAAGCAGCGGGCGAAGACTCCAGGCGGCGAAGCAGATTCGCCAGCGGTGCGCCCTTCAGCTTGGGCTGCTCGCGCAAGGCCGCCAGCGCTTCCTCGCGGGCGGCGCGCTCGGCGGCGGGAAGCTCCACCGGGTGGCGGTGCAGTCGCCTTGGGGAAAAACCGCCCACCACCGCGCGCCGGTTGCGGATGAGTCGGTCGGAAAGGCTGTACGTCTCGGCCAAGTGCGACAGGAGCGCCTCCTTGTCCTCGAGGCCGCGCAGCTGGGCGTCGTGAGGGAAGCGCTCCGCGAGCATCTTCACCGCTGCCGATGGCTTGCCGCCCTCGAGCAGCTTTCGCACCGCCACCGAGAGCTCTTCTTGGCGTGCCAGCCGCGTCTCCAGCTCCTTCGCCGTCGGCGCGGTGGCCGGCTCGACCAGGGTGAGCAGCGACTGGTACTCGGCGGGGTCGAGCTGCATCGGGGTGGCGGTGAGGAGGAGCAGCCCCCAGGCGTTGTTGGCCAGCGCGCGCGCGGCGGCGAAGGCCTTCTCGCCCTTCAAGTGGTGGGCCTCGTCGATGATGACCAGGTCCCAGAAGGCACGCGGGTGAGCGGCCTCGGCCCGGTGCTCGTCGGTGCGGGAAAGCAACTCCAGGCTGGTCACTATTTTGTCGAAGCGGGCCCAGGGAGAGACGCCGGGTTGCTCCTTGAGGCTTTGGGCGTAGCGCTCGCCGTCCATCAAGGTGAAGAGCTGGTTGAACTTGTGGAAGAGCTCCACCAGCCACTGCACGGTGAGGTGGCTGGGCGCCACCACCAGCACGCGGTGGGCCAGGCCGGAGAGGCGCAAGGCGCTGAACACCATGCCCGCCTCGATGGTTTTCCCTAAGCCGACCTCGTCGGCGAGGATGAAGCGGGGCCTTCGCGCGGAGAGGACCCGTTGCACCACCCCCACCTGGTGCGGCTTGACCATCACCCGGCTGGCGAGCAGGGCGCCCAAGGCGTCGCAGCGGCGCTCGTCGTCGAGGTGGAGCGCGGCGCGGCGTAAGACGAAGTTCTTCGCGTCGCCCGCCCGGCCTTGCTTGAGCAAGGTGAGGGCGTCTGGCGTAGGAGCCAGCGCACGCAGCTCGGACTCGGGCAGCTCGTCTTCGCCGCCACCGTCGTAGACGATTTCGTAGCGGCGCAGCCCGCGGCCGCCCGACACCTCGCCGGACACCTTGGCAGAGCGGCCCTTGGCGGTGCACACCGCGTCGCCCACCGAGAGTTGATGCGCCACCAAGGCGCCCTGGCGAGTGGAGACGATGACCGGCCCTCCCTCGCGTGCCGGGAAGAGGACGAGGGCCTTGGCGCCGCCCTCCTCGAGGGAGAGCAGATGCCCCACCCCCCACTCAGGCTGGGGGAGGTAGCGGACTTTCATGCCGGGAACGAGCGCTTGCATCGAAAGGCGGCTACTTAGCCTCGCCGCACCGCGGGCGCACGTGCGAAAGGCCGAATGCCCGCAACATAAGAAGGACTAAACGTCAGAAGACCGAAGTAGGAAGCCGCCGCGAGGTGGGCGTGGTGGAGAAGGTGCTGCGCCGCGTCGTCAAGCAACTGGCCAAGGACCCCGGTCGAGGTCTACCTCGGTTTGCCAGGTTCTTCTTCCTCACCACCGACTCCGACCTAGTCTCGATTCGCGTTGGCCCACATTGGCGGCGAGCCCTCGAGCTGGCGGTCCCTCTGCCCGCGCGCACCTGACGCCACGGTGCGGCTCACTCCAACTTGGGTTCCCGTACCTGCGTAGGTTCTTCAGGGATGCTCTTTTGGCAGGTGTTCGAGAACATCGGAATGGTGAGCGTGATGATCGGCGTGGGCCTGTTGGTCAACATCGGCATGCGCCGGCACATCCTCTGAAAAAACTTCCCCTCGTTCGGGCGCCGTTCGTCTCACGGGCCAAAGCGATCGGCATGTCGCCGGTCCCTTCTGGGGAGAAACGAGATGAAGACGTGGACGATGAAGCTCGCCGGCGCGCTGGCGGTGGCGGCACTTGGCGCTGCCTGCGGCACCAGCCCTGTGCAGGCATGCAAGGACCAGGGGGTGGCGGAGTGCAAGAAGATGTGGAGCTGCGACGCGGCGGTGAAGCTGGGCTCGGACGAGGCGAGCTGCATCACCACCTACGCCGGACTGTGTGAGGGCTTCGCCAAGGAAGGCAAGTGCGAAGGCGGCAAGACCATGGATCTAGGCCGCGTCGTCGCCTGCACCGCGGACATCGAGAAGGCCAGCTGCGACGAGTACAAGTCGGGCACCTTCCGCGCCGCCAACTGCGAAGCGGCTTGTCGTTAGGGGCTCATCGTGCCCAGGACATCGGAGAGGGAGGCGGCGACCGCAGCGGCAAAGGCCTCGAGGGTAAGAGGCTCTTTCCAGCGGGCCGCCTCCTCGAAGTCGAGCGCGTGGTGCGTTTCGATGATGACCGAGGGCATCGTGGGTTTGCGCAAGACGAAGATGCGTCGGCCGATTCCCGGGCGGTTCTCGAAAACGCCCGGGTGTGAATCGTCGCCCACATAGTGCCCAGGGTAGTCGACGCCGTCGTAGGCGAGCAGGCCCGCCTGACGCATGCGTGTAGCCAAGGCCCGCGCCAGCGTCTGCCGTCGGGGCGTGAGCAGAGCGGGACCGTCGCTCGACCAGAGCACCGCGAAGCCAGGCGTCTCATCCTGGCGCAGACAGAAAGTGCCCGGGACAGGGCTCCACCAACGCGCCAGCCCCCGCGCGTCGGCGTGCAGGCTCAAGAAGGCGTCGGCCTTCCACGACTCGGCCGCTCTCACTCGAGCTTCGTAGGCCACCCGGGCGCCGTCGCGGCTAAGACGCACCTCGAAGGCCCCCGTGCGCCGCAGGTGTTCGGCGAGGTCCTTTGCCACCCGCAAGGTGAAGTCCTCTTCGTGCTCGCAGGTGACCGAGGCGACGCCCTGGTTGTCTTTCGCGCCGTGGCCCCCGTCGAGGTAGATGCGCCAGGGCCTCTTTCGTGGGGAGTGGGACAGGTGAACGAGGTTCAGCGGAGCCCCGGCCTTCGGCCATTGGGGCGCTGTGGGGCCAGCAGCGAGGGCGAGGAGCAAACACAGTGGCAACATCGGCTGATGCGACACGCCGGCGAGCTTGAGGGTTCCGCGGCGTGTGTAAGATGGTCCTCCCCCGTTCTTGGAGGTCCCGTGACTCACAGCGGCCGCTTGAGCTTCACCCTTGCCCTGAGCGCGCTCGTATCCGCCTGTGCGCACAAGCGCCTGTTCCCCACGCCCGAGACGCTGGCCAAGCTGGCGGCGGCGCCTCCTCCGCGGCAAATGTTCAAGGGGAAGCAGGTGCGGGTCGACTCATGGAAGCTCACCGGCCCGTTACCCGACAAAGTGGGGCTGGTTCCGCACAAGTCGGCGAACCCTTGGGACGCGTTGGTGGAAGAGAGGGTTCAGGCCAAGCCAGGAGTGCTCATCGCCTCGGAGGAGATGCACTGCGCGGCGCGCGAGCTGGGCATCTTCGCGCTGGAGCACGGCAATCTGCCGGCGAGCGAGCTTTCGAGGTTTATCTTCGCCCGTTGCGGCACCTCGGGCGCAGCCTTCGGCACCAACTGGATGAGTGGTGAGGTGTCCGACCAGGTCTCTGACGCCGAGATGTTCGCCCGCTGGTCGCCCCAGGTGAAGCAGATGCTCGCAGAGCTCTCCGGAAGCCGCGCGCTGGGGGTGTGGGTGGGTCGCAAGGCGGGCAAGGGCGTGGTGATGGTCGCTTCGACGCAGCGGCGGGTGCACCTCGAGCCGCTGACCATGGTGCCCGGCGAAGACGGGGTGCTTTGGGTTCGAGGTGAGCTGTTGGTACCCGCAGAGAAGTTGATGGCCCTTCACGGCAAGGGCCGCTTCGGAGTGGACGGGTGCGAGCGTGACGAGTCGCTTGCACTTCCCAAGTTCTCCTTCCGATGCTCGCTGGAGAAGACTGATGCCTCGGCGTGGATCGACATCTCGACCTTCCAAACCCATCGAATCCTCGGCGAAACGGCGGTCGAGCTCTTGGCGTGGCCTTCTGGCGCGCTCTCTGACACCTACGAGCGTTCGATGAAGCTGGAACCGCGGCCCATAGGCGATTTCAGCGTCTTCACCACGCTGTTTCATGCGACGGTCAATCAGGTGCGGGCCAAGGCTGGGCTCCCGGCCCTGGAGCTTTCAGCGCGTCAAAGTGATACCGCCGCCCGGGTGGCGCCCCACTACTTCGCGGCGATGGTCGACTCGGACGAGTCGGCGCTCGACACGGTTGCGCTGGGGATGATGGCGGGCTGGGACGTCGAGGGCCCCGTTTTCAATGGCAACTTCGGCTCTTCATCGGCGTCAGGCAGCGTCGATGCCTCGCTGTTGGTGGAGGACTTCGTCTCCCGGCCCTACGGGCGAAAGCTCTTGCTCGACGCGGAGGTCTCCCAGCTGGCGGTGGGCCCGGTGCGAGACGAGACCAACGGCGTCACCGCGGCGATCGTTTCCTCGTACGTTCTGCGGGTACAGCCGTTGGGAGTGGAAGAGCAAAAGAAAGTGCTCGCGCAGGTGAACGAGGCGCGGAAGAAGGCTGGTGTCGAGCCGGTGCTGTGGGTCGCGGCGCCCCCAGCCACCGCGGAACGAATCTCCACCGAGCTCGCCCATGGCCAGATGGCGCCGGAAGAGGCTTTGGACGTGCTGCTCCAGGACGTAGTCGGCCAAGTCGGTTATGGCATCTTCGGATGGTCGCTGGAGACCTATTCGCTCGAGGACATCAAGGTTCCCGACGAGCTGGCGACTCAGCCTGCCATCGGGTTGATCGTCGCGGTAGGACGGTACCGGCCTCGCGGTGATCCCTGGCACCGCTATGTCGTCTTGCTCGTGCGCACCCGAAACGTCCAGGGCCCGAGCGCTTGAGCTCAAAGCAGCGTCCCGCGCAGGGTGAAGGTGGCGACGCCGCCGCGCCGCCTGACGCATGTGTGTAGCCAGGGCCCGCGCCAGCGTCTGCCGTCGGGGCGTGAGCAGAGCGGGACCGTCGCTCGACCTGAGCACCGCGAATGGCACGAGCGCCGAACGCTTGAATGCCCCGGGCATGTTGGGACGCCGGAGGTGTAGGCTGAACATCGAGATGAAGCCCCGCGTGCTCTTCGTCGCTGGCTCGACCGGAGCCACGGGTCAGGTTTTGATTCGCCTCGCCGATGCCCAGGGGCTTTCCGTGGTGCCCCACGTGCGGCCGCAAAGCGCAACCAAGGCCCCGGCGCGTGCCGCCGTGCTCGACCTGGCAGACCAAGCGGAGCTGGTGAAGGCGTTGGCCGAGTGCACCACCGTCGTTCAGCTCATCGGCACGATGAAGAAACGCTTTGCCTCCGGCGACACCTACGAAACGAGCGACATCGGCACGACTCGTCAGCTCGTCGAGGCGGCCAAGGAGGCGGGCGTCGACCACTTTCTCCTGCTCTCCTCCGTGGGGGCGGGGCGGCCGGTGGGGGCGTACCTGAGAGCCAAGGCGCGCGCCGAAGCGCTGGTCAAAGAGAGCGGCTTGCCCTTCACCGTCTTCCGGCCTTCGGCGTTGGAGGGTGGCGAGCGGCGTCCCGTCCCCGGTCTTCGCGCCCTCACGCGCGCGTTGGGCCTCTCCGCGCTGCAACCCATTACCCTCGAGGAGCTTTCGCGGGCGATGCTGCGCGCCGCGCGTGACCGTTCTCCCCTCGGCGCCGTGCTGGAGGGACGCGCGCTGTGGGAGCTGGTTCGCCGCGCGGGTTAGAGGGTGAGGTAGAAAAACACCAGGCACATCTCGTCGCTGGTGCCCTCACCCCAGCGCACCTCACGGTTCTCTGGGTTGTTCCAGGTGCAGGTGAGGGAGACGGTCTGCCCGGAGAACACCACCACTGGGTCCTTGAAGTAATAGAGCTGCTGCCAATCGAAGTCCCATGCGGGCACGTCGATGAGGCAGGTGTTGCCCCGCGCCACGCGCACCGACTTTCCCTTGGTGTGCATGTGCGGCACCGCGCCGTACAGGGTGGCGTTGAAGGGCACTTGAAAAGAAAGGGTGGAGCTGAAGTCGGTGGCGTTGGGCGGAACGGCGAACGTGTCGTGCACCAGCGGCAAAAGCCACGCCTGCCGCACCGGGGTTCGCGCAAGCTGCAGCTTCACCTGGGTGCGGTCGACGAAGATGCCGTTGGCGGTGTTGTAATGCAGCTGCAGCACCAACGCGGAGCCGGCGCGCAGCTTGACGCCGGTGCCCGCGGGAGCTTGGGTGGGCGGCATTCCGGGCACCCAGCCGCCGACCATCTCGATGTTCGGCACTCCGCCGCTGCCGTAGCAGGTGAAACCGGGGCCCGCTTCTCCGTCGTCCTTTGCCACCGCGTCGGCCATCGGCGCGGAGAAGAGAATGGCGTGATGCACCATTTCGCGTGAGCCCGGCACCAAATCCATGCCGACGATGTCTTGGTCAGTGGTGAGGCCGGGGTCGATGACGAAGCAGCGGTAATCGTCTCCTTGGGCACTGGGGGTGGGCAGGTAGTCGACCCCGATGTCCTTGGTGAGGTCCACCCGCGGCAAGCCCGTGCCAGCATCAGGTGCAGGCCGCGCATCGGCGGGGTCACCGGCCCGCGCGCCCTCGTTCACCCAGCCGACCAGGGTGTCCATCTCCGCTTGTGCCAGCCTGCGGGACTCGAGCAGCTCGCGACAGCTCTCGTCGGGCAGCCAGGGTGGCATGCGGCGTGTGCTCACCGCGCTGGCGATGGCTTCCTTGTGGAGGAAGGTTTCATCGTAAGTGGTGAGGGGGAAGGGAGCGATGCCGCCCGTGGTGTGGCAGCTTTGGCAGCGCGCGCGTAGCACCGGGACGGCGTCTTTGTAGTAGGTGAGGATGCCGCCGTCGGAGTGGCCGGCGTCGGCAACCGGTGTCTCTCCCGCGTCCGCAGGCGGAGGTGGGGCCTTGGAGCCGCACGCGGCGGCGAGACCCCCCAACAAGAGCGCGAGGCGGCGAATCACCTCGTCTTTGTACACGAAGGGCGCCGCTCTTCGCGATGGTCAGCGGGAAAGTAGGTTCAATCCCCACCGAACAGGGAGGCGAAGAAGCCGGGCTCTTCCCTGGGCGGTTTCTTCCTCGCCTGTCGGCTGGCCGGCCTCTTTTTCTTGGAAGAGGCCCGCTTCACCTGGACGCGCGCGCTCGTTGGCTTTTCGGGCGCGGCAACCTGCGGGCTCATGCTGGTGTGCGGGGGCGAGGCCGTGGGCTGGGGTGCCGCCGGCAACGCAGGCAGTGGCGCCGGGCCACACCAGCCAGCGACGGTGGCGGAGGGTGAGACCACCGGTTCGGGCACGATGCCGCGCGCGCCGAAGACGTCCGGCCTCCACCACAAGGCAACCACCAGAGTGACGAGCACCGCCACCAGCCCGGCGTGCGCGTAGGTGCGCCAGCGGCCGTCCAGTCGGGCAAGCCACGCGTTCTTGGGCACCTCCGCGCCTTTCTGCGCAGCGCACAACGCGTGGTACACCACGCCCGCGTGCGGCCGCTCGAGCGCGTCGGCGTGTGTCATCCGCTGGAGCACCGAGCGGACCCGCTTGGGAAGACGGCGTGGAACGCGGGGCTTCCACCCGCTCCGGGCGATGTCGTGCAGCGTCTGCAGCGCCGGCAAGGTGCTCGGCCCCGAGCCGCCTGCCGCCAGACACAGGAGCACCCCGAGGGCGAAGGTGTCGGCGGCGGGCGAGAAGAGGGTGCTGCGAATGCGCTCGTTGGAGAGGAAGGGAGCGGTGCTCCACACCCACCAGGACTCGCGGTCCTTCGACCGCCGGTCAGCGAGACGGTCGACGAGCAGGAGCGGGACGCTCCACAAAAGCGCGCGGCCCGTGGGGAGAATGCGCACGGCTTCCGCAAAGAGCGCTCCGTGAACGACACCGTGGTCGTGCAGCACCGAGAGCGCGCTGGCCAGCTCGGCGCCCAGCATCAACATCGAGGGCAGCGGCAAGGGCTCGCCCAGCGCGTCTCCCAGGGGCGTTCCCACCGGGGAGTCGATGACGATGTCGATACGTTCACTGCCCTCGTGCACCTCCAGCACCCGCGGCAGGGCGACGTGGCGGGGCAGCTCGCGCATCGCCTGGGCCACCGCCTCACCGTTGGCGGCTCGTGGCAAGGAGCGCAAAAGGAGCGGCCGCTCGGTTCCTTCTTCGTGCGCGCTGTG
>JBMORE010000063.1:0-23354 GCA_049322255.1 Myxococcota bacterium
GGTGCGCGACCCACGGCACCTATCTCGCGGCCAAACAGCTCGTCCGGCTGCTCCACAAGCCGAAGTACCGTTACTTCGACTGGCTCTCTCGCCCGCTGCCAATCCCAAACTGATCTACGGTCAGGACGACGCCCAATTCGACGCTAAGGCCTCTACGTTAGGATGGCGCTCCAGATGGACGACGACCTCACTACGCCACCGGAGCGGTCGATTCGCCGCCGCTGCGACGTGAACGCGCGCCTGGAGGTCGACGGCCGAAGCCACCGCGTGCGGGTGCTCGATCTCTCCGAGACCGGGGCGTTCATCGAAACCTCCGGCGACTTCGACTTCGGCGCCGTGGCCAAGCTCCACCTTCCCCTCCCCGGCGGCGAGGAGTGGACGGCCGAGGTCGAGCTGGTGCGGCCGGGCGCCAGCCAGCGCGAGGTTTGCCATGGGCGGGTGGAGATCATCACCGTGCTCCGGCGGGGAGTGGGGGTGAGCTTCCTCCACGTGCCTGCCGCGGAGCACGGCCGCCTCACCAGCTTCCTGACGCTGCTGGATGAACGCTAGCCGCCTTGTTATGAAACGCTGGCCATGCCCAGCGCCGTGACCGTCAAGACCCCCAAGGACTTCGCCCAAGCCATCGGCCCTCACCTTTCGCACGAGGTCTACCGCTGCGACAAACCGTACGACCGCCTGATGGGAAAGGGCTGCAAGACCTGCGGGGTGGAGCACTACATCTCGATCGCCGATTTCCGTGAGCACGGCGACCTCGAGGTCTTCGAGGCCGAGCTGAAGCCCTTCGGCGGCGGGAAGAAAAAGAAGTAGGCGCCCTCAAAGCTTGCGGTTCTCGAAGTCGTAAATCTTCTCCACCGCGATCTGTCGGTAGCGGTCGGCCTTGAGCGACCTCTTCGCGCACTCGTAGACCAGCTCGCGCGAGGGCCGGTCGGGCTCTTTCTTCTTGCGCCGCTTCATTTCCTTGAGAATCGCCTTGAACGCTCCCTTGGGATGGCAGCAGAACGCGGCAGAAAAGACGTAGGTGCCCCCGAAGGGAATGAGCCGCGCCTCGATCAAATCGCCTTTCTCCAGCCCGGCGAGTTGGCGACGCTCGGAGACGTCGTAATCCTTGCCGCTGAACAGCTCCCGTAGGCGCACCAGACCCTTGCCCAGCTTTCGCACCTCGAAGAGCGCGTGCACCGTCTCGGTGAAGGCACGAAAGGCGGCGGCGCGCTCGGGCGGCCCCTCTCGCACCGCGGCGGCGTAGAACTCCTGCGCTGGCGTCTTGTCGGTCGCAGGGTTTGGCCTGTCGAAGAGGTACCAGTCGAGAAATGAGGCCATGCGCATCTCGAACTGCTTGTCGTCTTCGAAAACCTCTCCGGTGAGGCGCTGGTACTCCGCGCGGGAGTCGACCAGTGCGGCCTTCTTGTCGTCGGTGCTGGCGTGGGCGGTGAGCTCGTCGAGGAAAGGCTGGTACGAGCTGGGGTCGGCGGCGTCGCTCAAGGCTCGCCCATCCTACCCTGCCATCAGCTTGGCGAAGCGCTCGAAGAGATAGCGGGCGTCGTGGGGGCCAGGTGAGGCCTCGGGGTGGTACTGAACGCTGAAGGCCCTGGCGTTGGGCACCTCGAGCCCCTCCACCGTCTTGTCATTCAGGTTGAGGTGGCTGACGCGCGCCTTCCCCGCAAGGCTCGCCTCGTCCACCGCGAAGCCGTGGTTCTGTGAGGTGATTTCCACCTTGCCGGTGGAGAGGTCCTTCACCGGCTGGTTGGCGCCCCGGTGGCCGAACTTCATCTTGTAGGTCCTGCCTCCCAACGCCAGCGCGAGAATCTGGTGCCCTAGACAAATGCCGAACACCGGCAACTTGCCCAACAGCTCTGCCACCGTCTTGTCCGCGCCCTTCACCGCCGCAGGGTCACCCGGGCCGTTGGTGAGAAAGACTCCGTGTGGCTTTCTCGCCAGGACCTCCCGGGCGGGAAAGCCCGCGGGCACCACCGTCACCTTGCACCCGACGTCCACCAGGAACTGAAGCATCGCGCGCTTGAGGCCGAAGTCGTACGCCACCACGTCGTAGACCAGCCTGGGCGCGCTCGGTGGAGCATGGCCAATCGGGTCGGGCGTCGCCTCCGTCCACTCGTAGGGCGCGCGGGTGGAGATGCCGGTGGCGAGGTCCTGACCCTCCATGCCCGGAGCACGTTTGGCCCGCTCGACCAGCGAGGCAGCACGCACATTCTCGCTGGAGATGACGCCCGTCTGCGAGCCATGGGTGCGCAGGTGGCGCACCAGCTTGCGCGTGTCGAGACCTTCGATGCCCGCCACCCCGTGGCGCTTCAGGTACCCGTCGAGGGACTCCTTCGCTCGCCAGCTCGAGGGCGCGTTGAGCGCGTGCACCACCATTCCCACCGGGTGCGGCCGGCCCGACTCCTCGTCGTCGGGGTTGGCACCCACGTTGCCCATCTCGGGGTAGGCCATGGTGACGATCTGCCCCACGTAGGAAGGGTCGGTGAGAATCTCCTGATAGCCGAACATCGAAGTGTTGAAGACGACTTCGCCCACCACCTCGTCAGCGGCACCGAACGACCGCCCTTCGAAGACCGTTCCGTCCGCCAGTGCCAGAATCGCCCGCTTCATCGCTTCACCTGTCCCGCTTCGTACACCACCCGCCCTCCGACGAGGGTGTGGGTCACCCTGCCGGTCACCGCGCGGCCGTGGAAGGGCGTGTTCCGGCCCTTGGAGTGGAACTGCGCCGCGTCCACCTTCCACTCCGCCTCCGGGTCGACCACGGTGACGTCGGCAGGGGCCCCGGCGCCCAGGTGTCCGCCCGGCAGCCCGAAGGCATCGGCGGGCCCACAAGAAAGCAGCGCCACCGCACGGGTGAGGGTGAGAACGCCGGCCTTGACCAGCTCGAGGGTGAGCGGCAGCGCGGTCTCCAGGCCCACCACTCCGTTGAACGCCCGGTCGAATTCGACTTCCTTGTCGAGCGGGCCGTGCGGGGCGTGGTCGGTGGCGATGGCGTCGATGGTGCCGTCGGCCAGGCCCTCCCGTACCGCGGCCACGTCACGTTCCTGGCGCAAGGGTGGGTTCATCTTCGCGTGGGTGTCGTAGCCCTCGAGCGCGGCGTCGGTGAGCGTGAAGTGATGGGGAGTGGCTTCGCAGGTGACTTTGACTCCGCGGCGCTTGGCCTCGCGCACCCAGCGCACGCTCGCCTCGGCCGACACGTGCGCGACGTGGAGCCTGCCTTGGGTTTCCTCGGCGAGCACCACGTCTCGCGCCACCATCGCAGCTTCCGCCGACGTTGGAATGGGAGATAGGCCGAGGCGTGTCGCGCGCGGGCCTTCGGTCATCATCCCCTTCCCCGAGAGCGTCAAATCCTCGGCGTGAACCATGACCGGAACTTTCAGGGGCCGGGCGTACTGCAGCGCGCGCCGCATCAGACCAGCGTTCATCACCGGGCGGCCGTCGTCGGTGACGCATACGCAGCCGGCGGCGACCAGCTCGGCCATCTCGGAGAGCTCTTCGCCCAAAAGCCCCTTGGAGATTGCGCCCGCGGGGAAGACGCGGCACAGGTTCGCCTCGGCGGCGCGCGCGAGCACCAGACGGGTAACCAGCGGGCTGTCGTTGGGCGGCCGGGTGTTGGGCATCGCCACCACCGAGGTGAATCCTCCCGCCACCGCCGCCCGGCAGCCGGTGAGAATCGTTTCTTTGCGCTCCTCACCGGGTTCGCGCAGGTGCACGTGCAGGTCGACGAGCCCGGGCAGCACCCACTTTCCGGAGGCGTCGATGACGTGGGCGCCCGAGGTTTCCAGCGGGCGCTCACTCAAGTCGGCGACGCGCCCGTCGCGCAAGAGCACGTCGCGCACCCCGTCGACGTGGTTTCGTGGGTCGATGACTCGTCCACCGCGTAAGAGCACCCCGCCGCTCATGCGCACGCCTCCAAGATGGCCATGCGCACCGCTACCCCGTTCTCCACCTGCTGGAGAATGACCGAGCGCGGTCCGTCAGCGACCTCGGGAGAAAGCTCGACGCCGCGGTTGATCGGCCCCGGATGAAGCACCAGCGCACCCTCCTTGAGCCGCACAGCCCGAGCCTCGTCGAGCCCGTACAGGCGGGCGTATTCCCGCGGGCTGGGGACGAGCGATTCGCTCTGCCGTTCGAGCTGGAGGCGCAAGAGCATCACCGCGTCGGCACCTTCGAGCGCGGCCTGGAGGTCGGTGGTCACCCGGCAGCCGAGCTCTTCGATGCCCGCGGGCAAGAGCGTGGGCGGCCCACACACCACCACCTGGGCGCCCAGCGCGCTCAAGCAGTGCAGGTTGGAGCGTGCCACCCGGCTGTGCTGAATGTCGCCCACGATGGCGACCGTCCTGCCGTCGAGCGAACCCAGACGTTCGCGCAAGGTGAACGCGTCGAGCAGCGCCTGAGAGGGGTGCTCGTGGGCGCCGTCCCCTGCGTTGACGATGGCCGCGCGGGTGTGACGGGCAAGGAAGGCCGGCGTTCCCGACGACTGGTGGCGGATGACGATGGCCGAGGGCCCCATGGCGTCGATGTTCCGCACCGTATCGAGCAGCGTCTCCCCCTTGGAGACCGAGGTGCCCTTGGTGGTCCAGTTGAGCACCTCGGCGCCCAGTGCCTTGGCGGCGATCTCGAAGGAGCTCCGGGTGCGGGTGGAGTCCTCGAAGAACATGTTGGCCACCACCCGGCCGGCCAGGGGCTCTTTCCTCTTCGGGCTGGCCAAAGACTTCTTGTGCTCGGTGGCGCGGTCGAGCAACGCCTCGATGCGGGCGCGCCCCATGCCCTCGATGCCCAAGAGATGGCGGGGGGCGCTCAAGGAGGAATCGGCCCTTCCTTCATCGGGGAAAAACGCACCTGGCGAATGCGATCGGTCGGCTTGAGCACCACCTCGCGCTGGTAGTCGACGCGAATCAGAATCGTGCGGCGCACCTCGTCACGTTGCACGGTGATTTGCTCGTCCTTGATTCCCAGCCCCCCCACCACGCGCTGGTTGCCGTAGCCGTCGTCCTCGACGTGCTCTCCCACCGCCGCTGCGTTCACCCGGCTCTTGATGAGACCCACCAGGGCGCGGTCGTCCATTCGGCCCGCTTGGTTGTAGGCGGCGGCGATCGCCTCTTTGACGTCCAGGTTGTCGAGGTAGACCGGCGAGAAAACGACCAACGCGTAGATGCCGCCGACGACGCCGGCGATCAACAGGAGGGAGACGAGGTTAACCTTCCCGGTCGGTCGCACGGGGCCCTCCGATACATGGGGCCCCAAGGCGCGTCAAGGCTTGGCGGACGGTGTGGCGGACGGTGGCGGGGTTTCGCCGCCACACAGCCGCACCGGCTGGAAGAGGCGCTCGGTGCGTAGCCCGGTACCCCCGAAGAGGCTCGCACCCACACCGTGGTAGCCGAGCGCGAGCCAGATGACCATCGCCTTGCCTTTGATGTGGCCGTAGGGCACGTATTGCACCCCCAGGTTGACCCGGCCCAAGCCGTAGCGGCTGTCCATGCTGTTGTCGCGGTTGTCGCCGAGGACGAAGACGTGTCCTTGCGGCACCTCGAAAGGGCCCTCCTCCCCCATGGGACGGCCGCGGTCCCGCAAGAGCAGGTGCGGAGCGCCGCCCAAGGTCTCCTGCACCAACGTCGCCTCTTTGAGGTACCAGCGGGTGCTGGCGACGTCTTGGTCGGCAAAGACGTAGTCGCTGGTAAGTACTTTTTGCCCGGTGGGCCGGCCGTTGACGTACACCACCTTGTCGCGAAGCTCGATGACGTCGCCCGGCACCCCCACCACCCGTTTGACGTAGTCCTTGTCCGGCTCCACCGGGTTGTTGAAGACGATGACGTCGCCACGCTCCGGTTCGCGCACCAGCACGAAGGGCACCTTGTTCACCCACGGAATGCGCACGCCGTAGATGAACTTGTTGACGAAAATCTGATCGCCAATCTCCAGGGTGGGAATCATCGATCCGGAGGGGATTTTGAATGGCTCGATGACCACCGCGCGAATGAGCAGCGCGATCGCCAGCGCCTTGATGAAGCCGGCCACGAACTCCACCGTCGAGCCTTTGCGCCACGCGGCCAGGTGCTTGTCGGCGAGGGCGGTCAGCCGGTCGAGCTTTTCGGAGAGCAGCGCCTCGTCCCCCGCCGGTGCAGCAGCGTCGAGATCGGCGACGGCCTGCACGAGCTGCTCGTAGGCCTTGCGGTCGATGCGATCGCGCCGTTTGTCGGCCACCTCGCATACCTCGCTGCGCAGCTCGGCGGCGTGGTGGCGCAGCTTGCGCAGCGCGGCAAACCGCCTCCATCCCAACCGCGCCGCGAGCAAGCCGACGAAGGCGGCGAGCATCAAAAGTCCAAAGCCCTTGAGCACCGGTTGCAGCCACAGGTAGCTGCACGTGGCCAGCTCGACGGGAAAGAGATAGAGGGCGAAAGCGATGCCGAAGATCGTCACCGGCGCCCACAGGCTGGTGAGCCGATCGACCCACCGCTGCGTCCGGCAACGTTTGCGTAGGTCCTCCCCCAGGCGGGCCGCCACCTCGTCGCCAAAACGCAACCTGGGCTTGGGAGCCACATCCGCCGCGTCCACTAGCCCTCCGTCTTCAGGACGGCGAGGAATGCTTCTTGGGGAATCTCCACCGAGCCCACCTGCTTCATGCGCTTCTTCCCCTCCTTTTGCTTCTCGAGGAGCTTGCGCTTCCGGCTGATGTCGCCACCGTAGCACTTGGCGAGCACGTTCTTGCGCATCGCCGAGATGGTCTCGCGCGAAATCACCCGCGAGCCGATCGCCGCCTGAATGGCGACCTCGTACATCTGCCGGGGAATGACTTCCTTGAGCTTGGCGCACACCTCGCGCCCGCGCTGGTAGGCGCGCTCGCGGTGGACAATCACCGACAACGCGTCGACGGGCTCGCCGTTGATCAAGATGTCGAGCTTGACCAGATCGCTCGTCACGTAGCCGCCCAGCTCGTAATCGAGGGAGGCGTACCCGCGCGACACGCTCTTGAGCTTGTCGAAGAAGTCGAACACCACCTCGGCCAGCGGCATTTCGTAGGTCACCTGCACCCGCTTGCCCGACGAGCCTAAGTACTTGATGTCCTTCTGCACCCCGCGGCGGTCCTGGCACAGCTTGAGCACCGCCCCCAAGTGTTCGTGGGGCACGTGGATGTGGCAGACGAGCATCGGCTCCTCGAGGTGCTCGATGCTCTGCGCGGCGGGCAGCTTGGCGGGGTTGTCGATGAACAGCTCTTCGCCGGCATGGGTGAGAATCTTGTAGACCACTGACGGCGCGGTGGTGATGAGCGAGAGGTTGTACTCCCGCTCCAGGCGCTCCTGGACGATCTCCATGTGGAGCAGCCCCAGGTAACCGCAGCGAAAGCCGAACCCCAGCGCGGTGGAGACCTCGGGCTCGTAGGTGAACGCCGAATCGTTGAGACGCAACTTCACCAGCGCGTCGCGCAAATTTTCATAGTCGGCCGAGTCGATGGGAAACACGCCCGAGAACACCATCGGCTTCACTTCTTTGAAACCGGGGAAGGGCGCATCGGTGGGCCGCGCCTCCTCGGTGACGGTGTCGCCCACTTTGGCGTCGGCCAGCTCTTTGACGTTGGCGACCAGCACTCCCACTTCACCGGCGATGAGCCGCGGCACCGGACGGGAGAAAGGGCTGAAGACGCCCAGCTCCTGCACCTCGAACTTCTTCTTGTTGCTCCACAGGAGAATCTTCTGTCGAAGCGACAGCGTGCCCTCGAGCACGCGCACCAGCATCACCACCCCGCGATAGTTGTCGTACCAGGAGTCGAACACCAATGCCTTGAGCGGGGCCGCGGGGTCTGCCTTGGGCGGCGGCACGCTCTTCACCACCGCCTCGAGGATGTCGACGATGCCCAGGCCCTCCTTCGCCGACGCCGGCACCGCGGTTTTCCCGTCGAGGCCAATCACATCTTCGATCTCGGCGCGGGTGCGCTCGACGTCGGCCGAGGGCAGGTCGATCTTGTTGATGACCGGAATGATTTCGAGGTCGTGGTCCAACGCCATGTAGACGTTGGCGAGGGTTTGTGCCTCGACTCCTTGGGTGGCGTCGACCACCAGGAGCGCACCCTCGCAGGCGGCCAGGGAGCGGCTGACCTCGTAAGCGAAGTCGACGTGCCCCGGGGTGTCGATGAGGTTGAGCACGTACTTTCGCCCATCCTTGGCGGTGTAATTCATCCGCACCGACTGGGCCTTGATGGTGATGCCCCGCTCGCGCTCCAGCTCCATGTTGTCGAGGAACTGCGCTTGCTTCTCTCGCTCGCTCACCGTGCCGGTGACTTCGAGCAGCCGGTCTGCCAGCGTCGACTTGCCGTGATCGATGTGCGCGATGATGCAGAAGTTACGAATGTGGGCGTTCTCGGCCGGCATGGTCAGGGGGCGGGGTAGCTAACATGGGCGACCGCCCAAGCCCAAAGAAACAAGCAGGAGCTTCCCGGTGCTTCCGGGCGGGCTACAGTGAGCCCATGAACCGAACGACGCTGCTGCCGCTGCTTCTATTGCTCGCCTCGCCTGCGCTGGCCCATGCGCCCGCTCCCTCGGCACCATCCAAGCCCGAAGCGTCCGCCCCTTCGGCACCGTCGAGGCCGGAAGTGCCTGCTCCTACCCCGGAGGAGCTGAAGAAAGTCATTCGCTACTACTTCTCCGGGAAAGACCAGGGGCCGATCCTCGTCGACTTCAAGGCGTGCACCAAGGTGGACACCGGCAAAGACAGCCCGACCAAGAGCGAATGCCTCGAGACCATTTCGGGGCCGGTCAAGAAGGGCACCAACGTGCATGCGTGGACGATGTGGCTCGTGCCCGAGGGCGGCTCGTACGACGACCTCTCGATTCAGTTCATCCACGAGGGCCAGGTGCGCACCACCACCGACATTCCGCTCACCGCCTCGCTGCGCAGCCGCACCTATCGCGCGACCACGGTCACCAAGACAGGCAAATGGGAGGTCAAAGTGCTGCGGGGCGGCAAGGAGTTGGCCCGCATTCCGATGATCGTGCAGTAGCGCTTCCCGACGCAGAAATTTCGAACCCCCGTCAGGAGGCGCGCGAAAGGCGTGCCTGCTCGCGGAAGTACTCCACCGTCTTCGCCACGCCTTCCTCCAGGGTGACGGTAGGCGACCAGCCGAGAACCCTGGAGGCCTGCGAAGCGTCGATGCACGAGCGCAGCTGCTCCCCGGGTTTCGTCGGTCCGTGCTCCGCCTGGCTGTTGGAGCCGGCGGCGTCGGCGAGCAGCCTGTAGAGAGCGTTGATGTCCGTCTCCACACCGGTACCAATGTTCACCGCCCCCACGAAGTCCCGTTCGAAGGCGAGGTAGTTGGCGCGGGCGACGTCGGTGCAGAAGACAAAGTCGCGCGTTTGCTTTCCATCGCCATTGATGTGGCATATTTTACCACCGATAATGCGCTGACAGAAAATGGCCACCACCCCTGCCTCGCCATGCGGGTTCTGCCGCGGGCCGTAGACGTTGGCATAGCGCAAGGCGACGTACGGCAGCCCGTACTGCACACGGAAGTAGTTGAGGTACAGCTCTCCCGCGGCCTTGGAGACGCCATAGGGCGACACGGGACGGGTGGGATGCGACTCGGGCGCGGGGAACACATCCTGCTCGCCGTAGATGGCGCCGCCGGTGGAGCTGAAGATGAGCTTTTTCAACCCCGCCTTGCGGCCGGCCTCGAGCAGGTTGAGCAGGCCGACCAAGTTGATGTCGGCGTCGAGGCGTGGATCGTCGACCGATCGGCGCACGTCCATCTGCGCGGCGAGGTGACAGATGACGTCGGGCCGCTCGCGCTCCACGAGCAAGGCCGCCTCCGGATCGCGGATGTCCGCCACCACCAACCGCACCCGCGCATCGAGGTTGGCCTTGCGGCCGGTAGAGAGGTCGTCGAGGGCGATCACCTCGTGCCCTTTCCCGACGAACACATCGCAGACGTGCGAACCGATGAAACCGGCCCCGCCAGTGACGAGGACTTTCACTTGCGCGCTCCTTGGCAAGACATGGCGCAAAGTCATTTACGCATCGATGCCGATGCGGGCAACGAACGGAAGTAGGCGATGGTCTTCACCAGACCTTCCTCCAGCGGCACCTTCGGCTCCCAGCCCAGCAGGGTCTTGGCGCGGGTGATGTCGGGCTTGCGCTGTTTGGGGTCTCCCTTGGGCAAGGGGCGGAACGTCAGCTTGCCGCCCCCGCCCGCCGCCTGGCGCACCGCTTCGGCGAATTCGAGCATGGTCATCTCCCGTGGGTTGCCGACGTTCACCGGATCGCCGACGTCGGAGAGCGCCAACCGCACGATGCCGTCGACCAGGTCGCTCACGTAGCAAAAAGAGCGCGTCTGCTTGCCGTCGCCGAAGAGGGTGAAGTCCTCGCCGCGCAACGCCTGACCGACGAACGCCGGCACCACCCTGCCGTCGTTGAGCCGCATGCGCGGGCCGTAGGTGTTGAAGATGCGCACGAGGCGGGTGGACAGGCCACGCTTTCGGCGAAACGCGCTCACCAGCGCCTCGGCGTAGCGCTTGGCCTCGTCGTACACCGCGCGCGGGCCGACCGGATCGACGTTGCCCAGGTAGTCCTCGGTCTGAGGGTGCACCAGCGGATCGCCGTAGATCTCCGACGTCGATGCCTGGAGGAAGACCGCCTTCTTCGCCTCGGCGAGCAGCAAAGCGTTCTCGGTGCCCACTGAGCCGACCCGCATCGTTTCCAGCCAGAGCTCGGCGTAGTCGATCGGCGAGGCCGGAGAGGCCAGGTTGAACACGAAGTCGAGCGGCCCCTCGAGGGCAAGGCCCTGGGTGATGTCCTTTTCGACGAGGGCGAAGCGTGCGTCGTAGCGCAACCCCTGCACGTTGGCCGCCTTGCCGGTGAGGTAATTGTCGACGGCGACCACGGACGCCGCGCCGTCTGCCAACAAGCGCTCGCACAGGTGCGAGCCGATGAAGCCGGCCCCGCCCAGCACTGCCACGCGCTTGCCCTTCATGCCACTCACGGCGGGGCGCTATAACCTAGAGCTCGTCGAAAGTCGCCTGGCCCGGCAGCTGCGCCTTGTACTTGTCGAGCACCAGGTCGATCCCCTGGCGAATGTACTCGGCCACCGGCACTTTGGTCTTGGCGTTGAGCAGCTTGAGCAACTCGTTCTGCTCCGGGGTAATGTAGATGGTGGTGCTGATCTTCTTGCGCGCCATGACCGTATGTGACCGTATAGCGACGTATGTGGACGGTCAAAAAACCTCTTCTTCTGGCCCAACCCATGAGCTCTCCGGTTCGACTCGCCGCCTTTGCCGCTCTGTTCGCCCTCGCCGCGTGCTCCGGAGGAAAGAATGCCACCCGCCCTGACGGCCAAAGCGGCGACGAGGCAGGCAATCCACAGGGGCAGAACATCAACCAGACCCGCACGGAGGAAGAGAAGGTCATCGAGTTCGACTTGAATCACGACGAGAAGCCCGACGTTTGGTCCTTCACCGTCGAGGCCAAGACCGACGACGGCAAGGAGTACGACAAGCTCGTCCGCAAGGAGTTGGACATCAACTGGGACGGCAAGGTCGACATCAGCCGCGCTTACAACGACAAGGAGCAAATCGAGCGTGAGGCGATGGACCTCGACTTCGACGGCAAGATCGATCAGGTCAACTTCTACGAAAAGGGCGTGCTGATTCGCAAAGAGCGCGACCTCGACCCCAAGCCCGGCCCCGATCTGTGGATTTTCTACGAGAAAGGGAAGATCGTCCGCAAAGAGCGAGACTCCAACGGCGACGGGACGATCGACTACTGGGAGTACTGGGAGAACGATCAGGTCGACCGCGTCGGAGAAGACCTCGACGGTGACGGTCAGGTCGACAAGTGGACCAAGAACCCCAACTCAGGCGCATGACGCCTCAGGGCTTGCTCGTCCCCGCGCGCCCGTAGGCGTCTTCCAGCCGCACCACGTCGTCCAGCTCGGGGGTGCTGACCTCGAGAATGTCGCAGTCGGTCAAGGCGACCATGCGGTGCTGGGTGAACGGCTTGATGTGGTAGCTCTCCCCTGCGGCCAGCTCGCGCTCCGTCAGCCCGCCACCCTCGTCGACCACGAAGAGCAACCGCCCCGACTGGACATGAATCGTCTCGTCCTTTCGCTGGTGGTACTGGAGCGACAGCTTGTGGCCCTGCTTGATGTGGAGCAACTTGCCCACGTAGCGCTCGGTGTGGGCCCAGATGAGCTCATGCCCCCACGGCTTTTCCACTCTACGTACGGTCGTCATGAGGCCCTTTTTTAGTTGCTGGCCACGAACGCGTCGAGGTTCGTCTCGCGCCGGAAGTCCTGCAAGTAGCGGGTGGCGGCCTCTTTGGTACCGAAGGAGCCCATGCGCACCCGGTACCAGGTGCCCCGTCCGGGGACTTCGGCCTGCACGATGAACGGCGCGTAGCCTCGATCGCGAAGCTTGGCCACGAAGCGCTCAGCCTCGGCCCGGTCCTGGCTCGCCGACAGCTGCAGGGTGAAAGCGCCGTCGGGCACCGTCTCGGTCGGACGCGACGCCCGCGCCAGGGCTTCTTTGAGTCCTCCGTCCTTGGTGCGGGTGGGCACCACCGCGTCGGGTTTGGGCGCGGCAACTTCTACGGGCTCTGCGGGCTCAGGCTCCTTGGGCGCCGGCTCGGGCAGCGCAAGGGGCGAGGCCACCGCCGCAGCGATCGGCTCGCTGGTGGCCGCGTCGGGCGTCTTCTTGGTCAGCTCCTCCTGAAAGGTGAGCGGCGTGGAGGCAGCCTTGGCGTCGAGCGCACTGAGCAGGTCAGGGGCCGCGGAGGCCCCCTGGTCGACCGCGAGCTTCTTGCCCACCACCACCCCCAGCACGAACACCGCGCCCAGCACCACCAAGCCAGCGATCGCCAAGCTGACGATCTGCCGGTTGTCGAGCGACAAATCGAATTTTTCCTTGAGGCGATGCGCGTCCCGCATGGGTTGTCGGCTCCACCCGCATCAGGCTGTATCGGCCTGTCGCGGAAGTGTGGACGGTAAAGCTGGGGAGATGGGCGGTCAAATTCGCGACTTCGTTGCGCCTTACGCAGACCGCTGGCGGCGAACGCTGCCCCACGTTTCGCAGGAGGGACAGCGGAAAAGATGCTCCGGCAGGCTCTGGCGGCAACCGACGCAGGCAAAGCCCAACGGAGGCTGGCCCAAGGTGCCCAAGATTTCACGGTAGTCCGCGCGAAGCTCCTCGGAGCGATCTTGCGCGAGCAGCAAGGCGCCCAGCTGCTTGCGCGCCTCCCACAGCCGCGGGTGGCGTTCCACCAGAGAGCGGAGCCGATCCACGGCGCGATCCGCCCTGCCCTGCGCCTCGTCGTGCAGGGCCAAGGCCAGCTCGAAGGGCGCCCCCTCGTCGTCGCGTGCCTTCACCTGATCCTGAAGAAACTGCTCCACCTGTGCGGCGTCGCCGAGCGCCGCGGCCAGCGAAGGCACGTAGCGCGGAGCCAGCTCCGGCTCGAGGGCGAGGGCGCGGCGAAGAGGGCCAGCGGCGTCGGCAGGCCGGCCTTGGGCCAACCGGCACTCGGCGAGCGAAAGCTGCGCGTCGGCGCTGTCGTGCCAAACTGCGACCGCCCGTTCAGCGAGCTTTGCGGCCTCCACGGGAGAGCTCGCCAGGTGGGAGCGGGCGGCGGCGGCGAGCAGGTGGGCGAGCACCTCGTCGCCTTTGCCATCGAGCTTGCACAGCCGCGCTTGAAGCTTCATCGCCTCGGCCCACTCGCCCGCGGTCTCGTTCAACCGGCGCAAGTGCAAGAGCGCATCTTTGTGCGATGGGTCTTCGGAAAGCAGCTTGTGAAACGTCTGCGCCGCGAGATCCTGAAGGCCACTCTTCTTGTAGTCGAGCGCCAGCTCCAGCTGCGCCTTGCGCCGGACCTCGGCCGACAGCCCCGGGCGCAAGAGCATGTTTCGGTGCAACCGAATGGCCCGCTCCAGCTCTCCGTTGCGCCGAAAGAGCGCCCCCAAGGCAAAGTACGTCTCGAGGGTCTGCCGGTTGAGCTGCGCTGCCCTCGACAGCTCGGCGATCGCCGCGTCGGGGTCGTCGGAAAGCACATAGGTGAAGCCGGCGAGGTAGGCGCGCGCCTCGTCCTCGCTGCGGCCCTTGCGCGACAGGACCATCACCAGCGCGAAGAGAGCGGCGAGCGCGGTGCTGCCGAACAGCACCACCAGGGTGGAGGGCTCCATCGCTACGCCAACGCGCGGTCGAACTTCGGCCGAAGCTTGTCGTAAGTGGCCGCCAAGTGCTCGATGACCACCTTGGTGTCGGTGAGCACCGGCATGAAGTTGGTGTCACCGCTCCAGCGGGGCACGACGTGGTAGTGCAAGTGATCGGTGATGCCGGCACCGGCAGCGCGCCCCAGATTCATGCCGATGTTCATCCCGTCGGGGTGAAACTCTTCTTCGAGAATCCGCACCGCTTGCTGGAGCAAGCCGTGCAGATCTTTCGACTCCTCGACCGAGAGCTCGGCGAAGGCGGCGGTATGTCGGCGCGGCACCACCATCAGGTGGCCGTTGCTGTAGGGGTACTTGTTGAAGATGACGAAGGACGAGAGGGAGCGGCCGAGCACGAGGTTCTTCTTGTCCGCCGCCGGCCCGGTCTGGGCGGGAAACTCGCAGAAGATACAGCCGGCGGGCTTCTCGCTCTCGATGAGCTCCATCCGCCATGGCGCCCACAGTACGTTCATCGCGTGGGCTGTCTACCCCATCGTGTAACGGTCGCCCGCGGGGGCGGCCGCCATCGGCGCCTGCGCTTCGTTTCCACCCGCATACCCAGTGGCCGGCGGTGCAGAGGGCGCGCGCGCAGGCTGGGTCTCGGAGCGGTTGAGCCGGTCGCGCAGCTCCTTGCCCACGGTGAAGTAGGCGGAGCGGCGGTCGGGCACCTCGACCTTCTGCCCGGTCTTGGGGTTGCGGCCCAACCGCGCGCGGCGGACCTTCACCGCGAAGCTGCCGAACCCCCGAATCTCGATGCGCTGGCCACGGTGGAGCGCGTCGCTCATCGAGTCGAAAACGCTGTTGACGATGACCTCGATTTGCCGGCGGGGCACGTGCGGCGCCTTCTTGGCGATGCGGTCGATGAGCTGGCTCTTCGTCATGACAAACCCCCTCCCCTTTGCACGACCCTTTCTACACCCGGGAGCTCAGTGCGCGTCAACGAGAGGAAGACGGAATTGCAGGCCCACCCCCAGCTGCGACAGCGCGGTGCGGGTCGCCCCCTTGACCATTCCGTCGAGGTCCTCACCGGAGAGAAGCTCGCGGAAAAACCCTCGCTCCTCCTTGGGGTACTGCACCTTCGGCTCGCCCTCGATGCCGGCGAGCTTTCCCGCCTCGGCCACCGCGGCCGAAAGCCCGCCCAGCTCGTCGACCAGCTTCCACTCCTTGGCTTGCCTGCCCGAGAAGACGCGACCGTCGGCGTAAGGGCGAACCTCCTCCACCGGCAGCTTGCGTCCGTCGGCCACCGCCGAGATGAACTGCTGATGCACGTCATCCAGGAGCGCCTTGAAGTAGGCCCGCTCCTCCTCGGTCATGTCGCGAAAGGGGCTGCCCGAGTCCTTGAGCTTGCCCGAGGTGATGGTGTTCATCTCCACGTTCGCCCAGGCGAGCAAGCCAGAGACGTCGGGCACCTGCATGACGACCCCGATGGAGCCGGTGAGGGTGCCGGGGTTGGCGTAGACCTTCTCTCCCGCGCAGGCAATGTAGTAGCCGCCGGAGGCCGCCATGGAGCCCATGGAGACGAGCACGTGCTTCTTTTCCCGCACGCGCTTGATCGCGTCGTAGATCTCCTGTGAGGGCCCCACCGAGCCGCCGGGAGAGTCGATGCGCACCACGATCGCCTTGACGCCCTCGTCGTCCTTCAGCTCGTCGAGCGCCTCGACGGTCTTCTTGGAGTCGGCGATGGGACCGAGCACCTCCACCACGCCCACGCGATCGCCAGCGGCGGCGAAACCACCTCGCTCGTCGCTCTTCACCGCGATGTAGAGGATGAAAAGAAAGCCGAAGAGGGTGAGGAACAAGCCGCCGAAGACGATTCCGAGCACCCAGGCTGCACGCCGATCCATACGTTTCCTCGTCGAAGTCAGTTGAGCTTTGGGGCGAGGTGTCTAGCAGATCCAGCCGCCGCCCAACACCTGCGCGCCGTCATAGAAGACCGCTGCCTGACCTGGCGTCACCGCGCGCGCCGGCGCATCGAGCACCACGGCCACTTCTCCCGAGTCGGAGAGCTCGAGGCGGCCTGGCGCCCCACCATGCCGGTGACGAATGCGCACTTCCACCGGGCCGGAAGGAGGCTCGCCCGACACCCAATGCGGGTTTCGCAAGCCAAAGCGCGTGCGCTCTCCTTGCGCGGCCGGCCCTACCACCACCCGCCCCGTCGGAGCATCGATGCGCTGCACGTAGAGCGGCTCGGGGCCACCCACGCCCAGCCCGCGCCGCTGACCTACGGTGAAGCGATGCACCCCCTCGTGCGAGCCCAACACCTTCCCCGCGCGATCGACGATTTCTCCCTTCGGCTGTGGGCCGGCGACCTTCTCCACGAAGCGCGCGTAGTCGCCGTCGGGGACGAAGCAGATCTCCATGCTCTCCGGCTTGTGGCTGGTGGTAAGCCCGTGCCGCTGTGCCACCGCGCGGACCTGCGCCTTGCTCATCGCGCCGACAGGGAAGACCAAGTCGGCCAGCTCGGCCTGGCCCAAGGTGAAAAGAAAGTAGCTCTGGTCCTTCGAGGGATCGGCGCCGCGCAAGAGCCGCAGCCGCTCGCCCTTCCGCTCGATGCGCGCATAGTGACCGGTGGCCAGCTTGCCGCCCAGGGCGCGCGCGCGCCGCAAGAGGAACCCGAACTTCACGTCTTGGTTGCAGGCCACGCACGGAATCGGGGTGCGCCCCTGGAGATAGTCCTGCACGAAGGGTTGCACCACCCGGTCCTTGAACAGCTCCTCGACGTTGGCCACGTAGAAAGGAATGCCCAGCTTTTCGGCCACCGCGCGCGCATCATCGACGTCGTCGGGGCTGCAGCAGCTGCCGCACTGGCCAAAGCTCTCGTACGCCCACACCCGCAAGGTGATGCCCAGGACCTCGTGGCCCTGCTCCTTGAGCAACGCTGCCGCGGCCGAGGAGTCCACCCCGCCGCTCATCGCGACCACCACACGCATCGGCCCGTTCAGTGCCATTGAACGCGCGCGCGCGCAACTGCACAGCTTGTCCACACCCCCCATCGCACCTTTTGGATGCTTTGTGTCGAACGGCAAACGTCGTCCGGCACCTGACAGCCATCTATCCAAGCGCCTGTATTCACATGAGAAACGCCCCTGATCGGCGCTTGCTCCAGAGGGGAATCGCTCCCCGAGGGAAAACCCATTGGCCCTGGCGCCGGGGCCCTGTGGGGAACTTTGTGGACAACTTCAGCCCCCCCGAGAGGCCGCCCATTTCTGCAACACCTGGGTGAGTTGGGCGACCGTATTGAGGTCAGGGTTCTCGAGCACCTGATCGAGGAGAAAGCGGGTGGCTTCTCCCACCAGGGCACCAGGGCCGACGCCCAAGACGCGCATGATGTCTTTGCCGTCGAGTGCCAGCTCCTGGGTGGAAAGCGCGGGGCGGGCCTTCAGCAACCGCTGGGAGCGTTCTTGCAAGGCTAGGGTTTCGCCGACGTCGGCGTGGGGGGCGTACGCTTGGCGATTGGCGAGGGTGAGCTCGAAGAGAGCGCCGAAATTTTGTGGGCCCACGCGCGCGGCGAGCCGGCGGAGCTGGGCGTCGCTCATCGGACCTTCGAGGCAGTGATGACGTACCAGCGTGCTGACGGCTTGCACCACCCGCGAGGGCAACTTCAGCCGCGTCAGAATCGTCGTGGCCATCTCGGCGCCGAGGCGGTCGTGGCCGGGAAAGGTGTTGCCTCCGCCGGGGCGCGGGGTGGCGGTGCGCGGCTTGGCGATGTCGTGCAGGAGCGCCGAAAGACGCAGCTCGATCGAGGGCGGCGAGGCTTCGACGGCGGCGAGGCTGTGACCGAAGACGTCGGCCTCGTAGCGCTCGTCTTGCATCACCCCGTGGGTGGCGACCAGCTCGGGGAGGAAGACCGCGAGCAGGCCGCTGCGATCGAGCAGCGAAAGCCCCCCGCGCGCCCGTTCGCAGGTGAGGAGCTTCAAGAATTCCTCTCGCACCCGCTCCATCGCCACCTTGCGGAAGACCGGCACCGTGGCAGGAATGGCAGCCTCGGTGGGGGGATCGAGCGAAAAGCCCAAGACAGCGGAGAAGCGCACCGCCCGCAAGGGGCGCAGGCCGTCTTCGGAGAAGCGGGCCACAGGGTCGCCCACGCAGCGCACCAGCTTCTTTTCCAGATCCGCTTGGCCGCCGAAGGGGTCGACCAGTGTGCCGCTGGCAGGGTCGTAGGCGATGGCGTTGATGGTGAAGTCGCGCCGGGAGAGGTCGGCTTCGACGTCGGAGTGGAACTCCACCGCCGAGGGCCTTCGCCCGTCGGCGTATTCGGCCTCGGAGCGAAAAGTCGTCACCTCCACGTGGTGGCTACTCTCCAGCACCGTCACCGTGCCGTGTTGGATGCCGGTGGGGATGACTTTCTTGAAGGAGGCCACCACCTGCTCGGGGCGCGCGCTGGTGGCGACGTCGTAGTCCTTGGGTGTCACCCCCCGGAGGAGGTCTCTCACCCCCCCGCCGACCAGGTACGCCTCGAACCCCCGCTCCCGCAGCCTTCGAACGACTTTGAGCACCGGCTCGGGAATGGGGGCGTTCTTCAACATGACCCCGGCGTGAATCGAACACGCGACCTACGGTTTAGGAAACCGCCGCTCTATCCATCTGAGCTACGGGGCCGCTCGCACCGGCACGACGAATATGCGAACTGATGCCGGGGCGCAAATCAGCCGTCCCGGCCAGGCGCGGTCAGCTCGTCGACCAGCGGGGTGGTGACGTAGCGTTCGCCGCCGTCAGGGAGCATCACCACCACCAGCTTGCCCGCAAGCTCGGGGCGGCTGGCGACTTCCCACGCCGCGCACAGCGCTGCGCCCGAGGAGATGCCGGCGCAGATGCCCTCCTCGCGCGCGAGCCGACGGGCGAAAACGAAGGCGTCGTCCTCGCTCACCGGCAGCACCTCATCGATGACGCTACGGTCGAGCAGCGGCGGCACGAACCCCGCCCCGATTCCCTGAATGAGGTGATGCGCGGGCTTTCCTCCCGACAACACCGCGCACCGCGCCGGCTCCACCGCCACCACCCGCACTTCGGGCTTATGCTCCTTGAGGAAGCGGCCCACCCCGGTGAGGGTGCCCCCGGTGCCCACCCCGGCGACGAAGGCGGCGATCTCTCCTCGGGTGTCTTTCCAGATCTCTTCGGCGGTGGTGCGCCGGTGAGCCTCGGGGTTGGCGGGGTTGTTGAACTGATCGAGGTGCACCGCTCCGGGGATCTCCTCCACCAGCGCCCGCGCCCGCTCGACGGCGCCCCGCATCAGAGAAGCGCCGGGGGTCAGCTCCACCTGGGCCCCCAGGTAGCGCAAAAGAGCGATGCGCTCGCGGGACATGGTGTCGGGCATGGTCACCACCAGCCGGTAGCCCCGCGCGGCGGCGATGAAGGCCAGCGCGATGCCGGTGTTGCCGCTGGTCGGCTCCACCAACGTTCCTCCGGGGACGAGCACGCCTCGCCGCTCGGCGTCCTCCACCATCGCCAGCCCGATGCGGTCTTTCACACTGCCGCCGGGGTTCTTCCCCTCCAGCTTGACCACCACCCGTGCGGGCAGCCCGACGGTCACGCGCAAAAGCGCAACCAACGGGGTACCGCCCACGGCCTCGGACACGGAGCGCAAAATCATATGGCGTAATCTCCCACCAGCACCTTCGCCTGCCCGACATCGACCATCACCCGATCTCCTTGCACCACCCCGAGGGCATCGAGCTCGCTCTTGAGCATCTGCACGGTGAGCGACTCGTTCGTGGCCAGGCGCAGGCTCACCCGGACATACCCCCCGATGCGCACCAGCTCGGTCACCGTGGCCAGCGACACCGGCCCCGCATGATCCGTGGGGCGAAGGATGCGCACCTGGTGGGGGCGGACGAATGCGCTCACCTTCTCTCCCTCGCGCGCCCCGGCGGGAGCCTCCAGCAAGAGCGGGCCTGCCGCCGCACGGCCGTTCACCACCCGCCCCCGCAGCACGTTGGTGCCGCCGATGAAGGAGGCGATGAACTCGGAGTTGGGATGATCGTACACCTCGTGCGGCGGCCCCACCTGCCGCACCCTCCCCTCATGCATCACCACCAGCTGCTGCGACACCTCCAGCGCTTCCTCCTGGTCGTGGGTGACCAGCAAGGTGGTGATGTGGGTACGCTCGTTGAGCGCCACCAGCCACTCGCGCAGCTCCACCCGCACCCGGGCGTCGAGCGCCCCGAACGGCTCGTCGAGGAGCAGCACCTTGGGTTGGGTCGCCAGCGCACGGGCGAACGCCACCCTCTGCTTTTGCCCGCCCGAGAGCTGCGAGGGGAACCGACCCCCCAGCCCTTCCAGCTGCACCAACGCGAGCAGCTCGTTCACCCTTTGGTCAATCTGGGCGCGTGGCAGCTTCTTGAGCGACAGGCCGAAGGCGATGTTCCCCCGCACCGAGAGATGCTCGAACAGCGCGTAGCCCTGAAACACGAAGCCCACGCCGCGGCGACGCACCGGGGTACGGGTGACGTCCGTCTCATCCAGCCAAACACGGCCTCCGTCGGGCACCTCCAGACCGGCGATCAAGCGGAGCACGGTGGTCTTCCCCGAGCCCGACGGCCCCAAGAGGGTGGTGATCGCTCCCGCGGGAGCCGCGAAGCTCACCTCCTCGGCCGCCGGGGGGCCGCCTTGCGCGAACCGCTTGCTCAAGCAATCCACCCGCACGCTCATGGCGACGCCCGCCCCTGCCGCGCTTCGACCACCCGCTTGACCACCAGCGTCACCAAGGCGAGGCAGGTGAGCAGCGAAGCCACGGCGAACGCGCCCACGAAGTCGTACTCGTTGTAGAGAATCTCGACGTGCAGCGGCATGGTGTTGGTCTGCCCTCGAATGTGGCCGGAGACCACCGACACGGCGCCGAACTCTCCCAGGGCGCGGGCGTTGCACAAGATGACGCCGTAGAGCAACCCCCACTTGATCTTGTGCAGGGTGACCCGAAAGAAGAGCTGCCAGCCGGAGGCACCCAGGGTCATCGCCGCCTCCTCCTCGGCGTTGCCCTGCGCCTGCATCACCGGGAGCACCTCCTTGGCCACGAACGGGAAGGTCACGAACATGGTGACGACGACGATGCCCGGCACCGCGAAGATGATGGGGACGCCCCGCGCGATGAAGAACGGCCCGAAGAACCCCTGGGCGCCAAAGAGCACCACGAACAACAGGCCGGCGATCACCGGGGACACGCTGAACGGCAAGTCGATGAGCGCAGTGAGCACGCTCTTCCCGGGAAAGTCGTACTTGGCGATGAGCCACGACGCCGCCACCCCGAAGACCAGGTTGGCCGCGACCGAGACGAGCGCGGTCAAAAGCGACAACCGGATGGCGGAGAGAGTCTCGGGGTGAGCAATGGCCGAAAGATAAGGGCCCAGGCCCTTCTCGAAGGCGTGGCTGAACACCGCCGCCAAGGGAACGGCGACGAACAGACCGAGGAAGAGCACCGCGACCAAGGACAAGAGCACGCGAACCGCGAGCGGCTCACGCAGGGAGGGCGAGCGGCGGGGCGGTCTCATTTGCCCGTCCTTTTGCGCGACCAGGCCTGCAAGCCGTTGAGCGTGAGAAGGAACACGAACGAGGCAGCCAGCATGACGACGGCGAGCGCCGTGGCCCCCGCGTAGTCGTACTGCTCCAGTTTGATGACGATGAGGAGCGGAACAATCTCCGTCCGGAACGGAAGGTTTCCGGCGATGAAGATGACCGAGCCGTACTCGCCCACCGCCCGCGCAAAGGCGAGCGCGAAGCCGGTGAGCAAGGCAGGCAACAGGTTGGGGAAGACGACCGAGACGAAGGTTCGCAGGCGCGAGGCCCCCAACACCGCCGCCGCCTCTTCCACTTGCGGGTCGAGCCCCAGAATGACCGGCTGTACCGTGCGTACCACGAAGGGAAGCCCGACGAAGGTCAAGGCGACGATCACCCCCACGGGAGTGTAGACCACCCGCACCCCGTAGGTGGCCAACAGGCTCCCCAGCCACCCATGGGCCGAGAAGACCGCGGTGAGCGCGATGCCGGCGACCGCGGTGGGCAAGGCGAAGGGCAAATCGACCATCGCGTCCAGCACGCCCTTGCCGGGGAAGGAGTAGCGGACGAGGACCCAGGCGACGATGGGTCCGAAGAGCAGGTTCAGCACCGCCGCGATGAACGAGGCGCCGAAGGAGAGCTTGTACGCGGCCAGAGCCCGCGGCCCAGTCACTGCGGCAAAGAACTCCGCCCAGGACATCTCGGCGGCGCGCAAGAGGAGCGCCCCCAAAGGCACGAGGACGATCAAGCCCAAGTAGGCGATGGCGAACCCCGCCGAGAGAGAAAAACCAGGCAGCACCCCGCCCCCGCGCCGCACCTGCACCCGGAAGAATCTGCTGGAGGGCCTTTGGGCCATCACCGCTCCGGTGTGTAGATCTGGTCGAACACCGCGCCCTCGGCGAAGTGAACGCGGTGCGCGTTCTGCCAACCCCCGAAGGCCTCATCGACGGTGAACGTCTCGACCTGGGGAAACTGGTGGGTGTTCGCGGCCACCACCGCGGGGTCGCGCGGGCGGTAATGGTGCTTGGCAGCGATTTTTTGCCCCTCGTCGGAGTAGAGGAACTCGAGGTAGGCCTTGGCGAGTGCCCGGGTGCCGTGCTTGTCCACGTACCGATCGACCCAGGCGATCGGCGGCTCGGCCAGGATGGTGCGCGAGGGTACGACGATTTCGAACTGGTCGGCTCCGACCTCGCGTACCAAGAGCAGCGCCTCGTTTTCCCACGAGATGAACACGTCGCCGATCTCGCGCTGGGCGAAGGTGGTCGACGAGCCACGGGCACCCGAGTCGAGCACCGGCACGTTGCGGTAGAGCTTGGTGACGAACTCCTTGGCTTGCGCATCGCCTCCGTATTTGCGCCGCGCGAACTCCCAGGCGGCCAGGTAGTTCCAGCGCGCCCCGCCCGAGGTCTTGGGGTTGGGGGTGATGACCTGCACCCCGGGCTTGACCAGGTCGTCCCAGTCGCGAATGCCCTTGGGGTTTGCGCGGCGCACGACGAAGACGATGACCGAGGTGTAAGGAGCGCTGTGATGCGGCAGCCGCGCCTGCCAATCCAGCGGGAGCGCGCCCGACTGCTCGGCGATGGCGTCGATGTCGAACGCCAAGGCGAGGGTCACCACGTCGGCCTCCAGCCCATCGATGACCGAGCGTGCTTGCTTGCTGGAACCCCCGTGCGACTGCCGTATCTCCAGC
>JBMORE010000064.1:0-23269 GCA_049322255.1 Myxococcota bacterium
CGATGCAGGCGCCGGCGACGCGGGAGCAACCGATGCGGGCACCAGCGACGCGGGCGAAACCGACGCAGGAGAAGCTGATTCCGGAACGGTCGATGCCGGGTTGTCCGATGGAGGAATCGACCCCTCTTCGCTCCTGACGTTTGAGGGCGGAGGTTGCGGCTGCAGCTCGCCTGGAGCGCTCGCTCCCTTGGCGTTCTACCTCATGCTCGGGTTGGCGCTCCGGCGCCGCCGCCGCGCGCCACTAACGCCCCGCAGTTGCAGGCTGCGTTGACACCCTCGGTCGAAGACGAGCGCATTCGTCTCGAAGGGCGTGTGGAGCTATTGGAGTCCGCGACCGCCCGCTACGCCATCGTGCTGGCCGCCCTGACCGACCACTGGTGGGAGCGGCTCCCGGCGGTGGACGAGGTTACCTCGCGCCTGTTGCTCGATGAACCCGCCGTGGCGGCCGCTGAGCCTCGGGTGGGAGCCATCGCCAGCTTCGCTAAGCTCGCCCGCGAGGTGGAGAGCCGCCGAAGGAAGCTCACAGCTCGCATCCTCGAGCTTGAAGGCGGGGAAGACGACTGGCGCGGCGCCCTCGCTCGAATGCGCGAGCGCGCCCTGGCACAGGCCAGGGCACCAGCGCTGGGAAAATACCCGCTGTGCGTTTCCGAAATGGGGGCCACGCGGCGGCTCGCTTTGCTGGCATCGGCAGTCGCTCTGGTTGGTCTGGGTTTTTGGCTGGTTGGCCTCTTCGTCTTTGTCTGGTTCTCACCGCTGTTCTCCATTGGTGTGTTCACGCTCGCGGCCATTGCGGCGCTTCTTTGGGTCATCGACAAGAAGAAGAGGCCGCTTTCCTGGGCGCTGTTCCCGGAGCGCGTCTTCGTCCGACCTGTCCGAGCTCCACCCTACGACTTGCCCTTGCAGGAGGCCGCCATCTCCCACGAGGACGGGGGGCTCGTGCTGCGGCACGGGGAATACACGCTGCGCATCAGCGAGAAGATGCCTTGTGCCGACCAAGTGGCGGTGCTGTTGGACTTAGGACGCGTCGGGTTGCTCCAGCACGCCACGAGGGGATATGGGGCCAAACGGCGTGTCTTCGGTCACGCGCGCACCGAGCAGGGAGAGCCTGGCGCGGTGCTAATCACCGAGGGAATCGTCGTCTTCGTGCCCCATCAGGAGGCATCAGGCCTCGTCGCCATCTTCACCGGACGGGCGCCCCTTCGGCGGCATACGTCTGATGCAGTGCTCGAGGTATTGCGCCTTTTGCCCGCAGACCTTCTGGAGCAGCTGCTCGCGCCCCTGCCCGAGGCGCTGGGGGTGCGCGTTCTGCGAAAGGCGGGGATCGAGCGCACCTATGATCGTCTCACCGATTCCGGGGGCAAGATGTCGCTCCGGCGGGGCACCGAGGTGCTGGACATCGAACTCACCTCCAGCGACGTCGGCGCCCTCAATACTGTCTGGTGAGGCGTCGCGCGTGACAGGCTCGGTGCGCTCGGGTAGATGACCCACCCCGACCGATCCGGCCACCATGGGACGCATCTTCGAAACGCGCAAGGCGACGATGTTCGCCCGCTGGAACAAGATGGCCAAGCTGTTCACCCGCCTGTCCAAGGACATCGCCATCGCCGTCAAGGCAGGCGGCCCCAACCCCGACTCCAACCCCGCCTTGCGGCGCGCGCTGCAGAACGCCCGCTCCGGCAACATGCCCAAGGACAAGGTCGAGGCGGCCATCAAGCGCGCCAGCGGCCAGGGGGGCGAGAGCTACGAGGTGGTGCTCTACGAGGGCTACGGCCCCCACGGCATCGCCCTCTTGGTGGAGACCGCCACCGACAACGTGGTGCGCACGGTGGCCAATGTACGCATGCGCTTCAACAAGTACGGCGGCAACCTGGGCACCACTGGGAGCGTGGCCTTCCTCTTCTCCCGCATGGGCGTCTTCCGCTTAAGCCCCGAGGTGCCCAATCTGGAAGAGCTGGAGCTCGAGCTCATCGACCACGGGCTGGAAGAGATGGGAGAAGGCCGCGGCGAGAAGGGCGAAAAGCAGCTGGTCTTCCGCTGCGCCTTCCAGGACTTCGGCCGGCTACAGGCGGCCATCGAGGCCAAGGGGCTCACTCCCCTGTCCGCCGACTCGGAATACGTGGCCCAAAACCTCATCGAGCTGCCGGAGGACAAGGCCACCCAGGTCCTCGAGCTGGTGGACAGCCTGGAGCAGGACGAGGACGTGCAGCGGGTCTTCCACAACCTCGCCTAAACCCTTGAAACAACTGGCCAGCGGGGGATGATGCGCCCCCCGCAACTGCCGAGCCTTCGCGGGGTTGGAGAGCTTGTGGACGCGGACACCGAGCTGATGGTGAAGGTCGCCCAAGGAGACCGCGCGGCGTTCGCGGTTCTCTTCGACCGGTACCAGGCGAGCGTGTGCCGCTTCACCTACCGTTTCGTGGGGGACCGGGCGAGGGCGGAGGAGCTGGCGCAGGACATCTTCATCAAGCTGTACCGCACGGCGGGCTCCTACCGCCCGGCGGCGAAGTTCAAGACGTACCTCTTCAAGGTGGCGGCCAACCACTGCCTCAACGAGGTGCGGCGCGGAGAATACAAGGTGGACCATCTCCCCCAAGGCCCCGGCGAAGAAGAGCTCGAGCTGGCATCGCCCGAGGGAGCCGGCCCCGACGAAGCGCTTCACGGGCGCCAGCTGGAGCAGGCGGTGGGCGAGGCGCTTTCGAAGATGAGCGAGCGCGAGCGCGCCGCCTTCAGCATGTGCCGCTTCGAAGGCATGGCCTACAAGGACATCGCCGATGCCCTCTTTGCGAGCGAGGCGGCGGTGAAGAGCCTCATCCACCGCGCCACTTTGGCGGTGGCCAAAAGAATTTCCCAGCTGCAGTCCGGGGAGCTGCCCCAGAGGAGTCGGGCATGACGTGCCAAATGACCGAAGAGCTGACCGCCCTCATCGACGGTGAGCTGCCGCCGCTGCGCTCCAAGCAGGTGCAGGCGCATGTGGGTTCCTGCGCTGAGTGCGCCCAGACGCATACGCTGCTTCGAGGGGCGGTGGCGCAACTGGCCGCGCTCCCCGCGTTCCAACCCTCGGCGAATTTGCGCCGCTACGTGATGAACCATCTCGAGGCCCCTGCGCCCTGGTGGCGCGCGCTTTTGGTGCCGGCCCTGGGCATGGCGACGGCGGCGACGCTGGTGGTGGTGGTTTCGCCGACGTCGACCCTCCCGGTGCCCCAGGTGAACGAGCCTGCGCAGCTGACGGTGGCGATGAACATGGAGCTGCTCTCCGATTTGGAGCTGCTCGGCTTGGAGAGCGCCGAGGACCTCGAGGTGGTGGGGCTGCTCCACGAGCTGGAGGATGGACGATGAACGCACCCTTGCTTGCCCTGACGGCGGCGCTCTTCTCCTCGACGCCCACCGAGCGCTTCCAACAGCTGCCCGAGGCGAAGAAGGAGGAGCTGCGCCAGAAGCTGCGCGACTTCAAGGCGCTTTCGCCCCAGGAACAGGCGCGCATCCGAGAAAACTTGGAGAAGCTCCGCACCCTGCCCCCGGAGGAGAAGGCGCGCATCCGCGAGAACCTCGCGCACTTCCAGAGGCTCTCCTCCGACGAGCGGCGTGAGCTGCGCGCGCGCTTCGACGAGTTTCGCCGGCTCGACCCCGAGCGACGTGAAGAGCTGCGCCGGCGCATGCGGGCCTACCTGCGCGCCAACCCGGAGAAGCGCGAGCAGCTGATGGAGAATTTGCGCCGCTGGCGGCAGCTGTCCCCCGAGCAGCGGCAGGAGATTCGCGAGCGCCTGCGCGAAAGGCGCCGCCGGTGAGAGCGCTGTGGCTCGTCCTGCCCGCGCTCTATTCGGGAATCGCCGGCGCGGCGACCGACGGGGGAGCCGACGCCTCGTGGGCGCTGCCTGCGCTTTCGGCCGAGGACCAGGAGCTCATCGAGAACCTGGAGCTGCTCGAAAACTTCGAGACCGGCCAAGACCTCGAGCTGCTCCAGGAATTGGCAGTCGAGCGCTAGGTCTTGAACGAATAGATCTTTTTCGCAGCCGGCCCGTTCCACCCCAAAAACCACGCTCACGTTCGGGGTGCCGGCATGTCTTTGCGCAGGGTTCGAAACATCCTCGGTTTCATCGGAGGTCTCTCCATCGGGCTTTCCTCCTTGGGCGCGTACGGCGCCGAGCCCTCAGTTCGCGACGCGGCGCAAAAAGGCGTCGTCTTCCTCGCCAAGTCCACCGCCCAGTGGCAACGGCAAAACAACTGCTACGGCTGCCATGTGCAGGCGGTGACGCTCGAGGGCCTCTCGGTGGGCAAGGCCAACCAGTACGAAGTGCCCTCCAAGGAGTTGCAGGAGATTGTCGAAGGCATTCTTCGCTTGCCAGGCGGAGCCCGCACCGGGCCGCAGGGCATCACCCACTCGGGCTACCCCCGCACCGCACGCACCTTCGGCTCGGCGGCACTCGCCCGCTACGACGCGTTGGTGGACGGGAGGCTCTCCGACGACCTGCTCAAACAGGCGCGGCTGATGCTCGAGTTGCAGCAAAAAGACGGCAGCGTCACCGGCGACCACCAGTCATACCCGGTCACCACCGGCACCTTGCAGGCCACCTTCCAGGCGGCACAGACCTGGCGCCAGGCCTACGCGCGCTCGGCCGATGACGTGTGGCTGCCGCCGTTGCGCAAAGCCGAGGCCTACATCGTTCGCACCACCAAGGTGTGGGAGAACAACCCCAAGGGGGTGTACCTGCAGGACGTCAACTACGCGCTGCTCGGCCTCGTCGCCGCCGGCGTGGGCAAGAGCGAGGGCACCGTCACCGGGCTGGTGAAGTACCTCACCGCCCAGCAGCGCAAGGACGGAGGCTGGGGCTTCCATCAACAGTCAGAGTCAAACCCCTTCGCCACCGGGCAGACGGTGTACGCGCTGCGCCAGGCCGGCCTCACCGAAACCGACCCCACGGTGGCCAACGGGCTTCGCTGGCTGGTGAAGCACCAACAACCCAATGGTGGCTGGGGCGCGGCGGGCGCAGGCAAGGCGGAGGCGATGTGGGCGGTGCTGGGACTGGTCTCTACCGACGTCCTCACCGTGGCGATGAAAGGGGTGAGCGACGGCGAGCACGTGGCAAAGGTGCACGAGATCGTCATCGAAGCCGACGACAACAAGGGCTCGGGGGTGGCAAAGACCGAGCTGTTCATCGACGACCTCGAGGTGAAGGAGGCGAAGGGTGGCAAGCTCTCCTTCACCTGGAACACCGCGGGGCTCAAAGACGGGCTGCACACCCTCGACGCGGTGGCCACCAACCACAAAGGCCAGACGAGCCGCCGCCGCTTCGAGGTGTACGCGGGGGACGTCTTCTTCACTCAGCTCGGCACGCAGTTCACCCCCGAGGGAACGCAGGTGACGTTGCGCGGCGTCGCTCCCAAGGACACCCAGGGCGAGCTGAAGCTCCGGGTGCTCGGCGCGGGGATGAAAGACGGCTCACCGGTACCAGACAAGGTGGTCTACGAGGCGAGCGCTCCGGCGGCGATGGGCGCGGTGGCCTTCACCGTCAAGGTCCCCAACGGCCGCTACTTCGCGCAGGTGGCCTTCGTCGATGAAAAGGGCGCGACGCGGCAGACCGAGCAGACGCTCTTCAACCACGACAACCCCGAGAAGGCACGCGCGCAGTTCGCCGAGGTGGCGGGCAAGCTCGAGCTGTCGCCGGGCGGACCGGTCTCTCAAGCCGCCGTGGTGGAGCTTTTGGACAACCGGGGCCGAGTGGTGCAGAGCGTGCGCAGCAACGAAGCGGGCAACTACCGCTTCAAGAACGTGGACAAGGGCGACTACAAAGTCCGCGTGCGCAAGGAAGGCTTCCGAAACCTGGAGACCGAGGTGAAGACCGAGGCGGGCAAGGTGGCTCCGGCGTCGATGGCGTGGTGAATGCCAGCTCGAGTTGCCGTCATAGCCTGGGCCCCATGACTTGCTTCACACCTGCGGGGTAGAACTGCGGCCTGCCATGTCGCTCCTCGTACGCCGCCCCAAGGTGTTGGACCTGCCCGCCATCGAGCAGCTCGAGGCGGCCAATTTGAAACGCTACCCCTCGCGGGCGGGCTGGCTCGACTCGGTGCGCGCCCTGGTGGAGCGCACGCTGGCCGAAGAACCCGAAGGCATGATGATCGCCGACCTCGACGGCAAGGTGGCCGGCCTGGCCATCGCCCGCATGCGCGGACAGCACCCGTTGAGCGGCCGCAGCTACGGGCAAGTCGTCCACCTCTCGGTGCACCCCCAACACCGTTCCGCCGGCGTGGGAGAGCGGCTCTTGCGCGAGTGCGAGGCGTACTTGCGCTCGCGCGGCTGCGAGGATGTGCTTCTGCGCCTCCCCGTCGACCAGACGGAGGACGCCGAGCTGTTCAAGAAGACCGGCTACCAGGTCGCCGCCTGGGAGCTGCAGCGCACCTTCAAGTAGCTTTTCAAGGCAGCCGCAGCCGCACCCCAGCCTCCGTCGTCACCCGGCTGCGCGCATACCCCGTGGGGCCGGTGAAGTACTGGCGGGCGCCCACCTGGAAGAACAGGCCCAGCCATTTCGAGGGCAGGTATTCCACCCCCCCCGCGCCTCCCAGCCCGATGGCGATGGAGGAAAGGAAGAGTGCCGGCGTCTCGACTTCCACGTGCGCGGTGAGCTTCTCTGCCACCGGCACCGCGAGCGCCCCTCGCAAAGTCAGCCCGAACTCGGGGAACACCCGAGCGTGCACCGACGCCCGGTAGTAGGTGAAGGCCAGCCCACCGCCCACCTCGATGCCCAAACCCTCGTCGAGCTGGAAGGGGTCCAACGTTCCGCGCAGATCAGCGAAGGGCCGCCGCTCCTGCTCGGTGGGTTGGGGCGCATTCACGTTGGACTCTTCGGGGAGCTCTTTGAGCTGCACGTCGATTTCGGTGGCGCGGCCCGAGCGGACGATGACCTCTTGTTTGGCGCCCAGCTTCCCGTCGGCGCTCTTTGCCTCCAACAGGTGCAGCCCGATGCCCACCGTCGAGCGCAGCGGGGTCACCCCGAGCAGCTTTCCGTCGAGCATCACCCGCACCCCCGGCTCCGCGGTGCGCACCGCAAGCTCCCCCGACAGCCGCGAGCGCAGGCCGTCGAGCATCTTCACCACCGCCGGGTCCACCCGCGCAGGATCCAGCGCGGCCATCGGATCGGCCTCCAGCGCCAAGCCGAAGGCCTCCTCGGCGCGCGAGAAGTCCTGCTGGGCAGCGTACGCCTGCCCTCGCAAGAGGTGAACGCGCGCCAAGGTCTGCGGATCGCCGGCGTCGCTGGCTGCCAGCTCGAGCGACTTGAGCGCCCCCGAGAAGTCTCCCTTCCTGAACTGGCGCTGGCCGGCCTCGAGGTGATTGGGAGACGAACGCCCCTTCGACGGCGCGGCGAGAAGCAAGGTCGTCAAAAGAAGGGCCGGCGTCATTGCGTGAGGGCGATTCGCAGCACACGCGGCCGCCCAGACGCAACTTTTATCTGTCGTTCCTCGCTTCGAAAACCCATTCGATCGACTCGAACTTTGTGCTTGCCTACCGGCAGCTCGAGCAACAACGGCGTCCGGCCCTTCGGCACTCCGTTGATGCTGACCTCCGCCCAGTACGGCTCTCCGCGGTGGGTGGTGATGACGTTGAGCTTCCCGGTGCCTTTGCGGGCGCGCTTCCTGGGGGTAGGCTCGACCGCTGGGCCCGCATCGGGCTCGTCATTTTCCGCCACCTCCTCGTCCGCGACGTCACCCCCGTCTACCATGTCGAATGCTTCGCCGACGTCTTCGTCCCCGGCATCCGCCTCGGCGGTGAGGTCGAGCGCCCATTCCTCCTGAGTGTTCTCCTCGGTCGACACCTCCGCCGATGGCAGCGTTTTCGGCCAGAGAGTGACCGCCGCCGCACCCGAAGCGAGGAGCACGAGCGCCAACGAAACGAGCACCGGCGAGCGGCGCGAACGCACCGAGCGCACGAGCTCGCCGGTGTCTGGCCCCTGGTGCGGTGTGCTCCCAGAACGCTCGGCGACGGTGGGCATCGACCTGGGGGGTTCCGACGTCGGCGAAGCCGACGATGCCGGGGGCAGCTGGCCCGGTGGCCGCGAGACCACCGACCCCAGCGAGGCCTTCGCCACCTGCCGCCAAGAGGGCGAGGTGAGCGGCGTCTGTCCCGCCGGTGACGACGGCGGCAACGGCCGCGCGTGGGAGGCGCCCGCCGACAGCCGTGCCGCCTCCAGCGCCTGGAGCAGCTCGCCCCCGGAGGCGAACCGGTCTTCCGGGCGCTTGGCGAGGGCGCGGGTGACGACGTCGGCCACCGTAGGGGGAATCCAGGGAGCGCGCTGCACCAAGTCGGGCGGCGGCGCGTGCGCCTGCATCTGGATGATTTGCAGCTCGCTGTCCGCCTCGAAGGGCAAGGTGCCGGTGAGGCACTCGAAGAGCACCACCGCCAGTGCATAGAGGTCGGCGCGGTGGTCGACGTCGCGAATGCCCAGCGCCTGCTCGGGGGACATGTACTGCGGAGTGCCCATCACCACTCCGGTACGGGTGAGCAGCTCGCCGCTCTTCGAGGGCCGCAAGATGCCGAAGTCGAGAATGGTGGCGTGCCCGTCGGGCCCGAGGAAGATGTTCCCCGCCTTGATGTCTCGGTGCACGTAGCCCTTGGCGTGGATGAAGTCCAACCCCGAGGCCAGCTGCGCCATCAGCGCCATCGTCTCGTCGAGCGTCAGCCCACCCTTCTCCCGCAAGAGCTCGGCGAGTGTCTGCCCCTCGAGCTTCTTCATCACCATGAAGGGGCGGTTCTCCACCCGCCCCACCGCGTACACCGGGACGATGTTCGGGTGCTCCAGCGAGGCGGTCAGCCGCGCCTCACGCTCGAAGCGGGTGGTGATCTCCTCATCCCCCACCAAGGCACGCGAAAGAATCTTCACCGCCACCGGTCGATCGAGCTGGAGGTCGTGGGCCAGGTACACCGTACCCATTCCCCCCTCGCCGATTTTTTTCTCCAGCCGCCACTTGCCGTCGAGCACGTCGTTGAGCCGCACGCGCACGAAGGTCGGCTCGTCACCGTCGCGACGCTCCGGGCGCACGTAGCCGCACTTGCCGCAGCCGGCGGCGTTCTCCTCCAAGGTCTGGCCGCAGTTGGGGCAGTTCACGGCTGTAGGGGCGCGCCCGTTCTTCGCAAACATAGCAGGAGTGACCTTTGGCCGATTGCGCCCCCCCGGCGCTGGCTGGAGCGGCAAGGCCACCAGGCGCTTCGCGGCCGTTTCTGAACGACAGCGCGCTACACTTGCCGCTTCAGGTGGCCGAGATCAACACCATCGAGGTGCCGTCGCGCCGGTTCGGCAGGTACCGCGTCCTCTCGCGGCTGGGTGCGGGAGGGATGGCCGAGGTTTTTCTCGCCGAGGTGGTCGATGAGCAGGGCGACCAAGTCCACGTCGCCCTCAAGCTGATGCGTGAGGGGGTCACCGAAGAGGCCTTCGCCGACGAGGCAGATCTAATGGGCCTGCTCACCCACCCCAACTTGGTGCAGCGGCTGGAGGTGGGAGTCGCCTTCGGCCGTCCTTTCATCGCCATGGAGTACCTCATCGGCGGCGACTTGCGCGAGCTGATGGAGGCGCACAGCCGGGAGATGTCAGGCCTACCCACCGCCATGGGCGTTCACGTGGTGCTCGAGGTCTTGAAGGCCCTCGCCTACTTCCATCAGGCGAAGACCCGCACCGGTCAGGTGCTGGGGCTGGTGCACGGCGACGTCAACCCTTCCAACGTCTTCTTCTCAGGCCAGGGTGAGGTGAAGCTGGGCGACTTCGGGGTGGCCAAGAGCCGCGCCCTCACCATTGGCCCGGGCGACGGGGTGGCGGCGGGCAAGCTACACTACCTCTCGCCCGAGCAAACGCGCGGGGAGATGCTCACCCCTGCCTCCGACTTGTTCAGCGTGGGGGTGATGCTTCACGAGTTGGTGGTGGGCTACCACCCTTTTCGTACCGAAGACCCCTCCCCCAAGGCGGTGATGGCCGCCATCCGCGCGGCTCGTTTGTCCCTGCCCGATTACCTGGAGAAGCCCCTGGTGCCGGTGCTGCAACGCTCCCTCGCGCCCGACACGCGGGTGCGCTACCGAACGGCGGGGGAGTTCGCTGGCGACCTCTTTCGTTACGCCCTCGATCACGACCTGTGCCAGTCGCAGAAGGACGTTCAGGGCTGGCTCGAGGGGATGTTGGGCCTGGTCGTTTAGAGCCGTGGCCCGCTTGACCGCCTGCTTCGCCATGGGCTAAAAACATACCTCGTTAGTTGATAACGATTCTCATTATCTTTTTCACACAAAGGAGCCGCCCATGCGACGCGCAACCCGGGGATGGTGGGGTTTGGCACTTCTTTCGGTGGCCTGCGGGCCGGCGGGAGGTCCAACGCCGCCGAATGAAGTGCCCAGCAGCTATTCCTTCCTCAGCCGCGCGGGGGATGGGCAAAGCAGCGTGGCGTACACCGGGCAGACCTTCCGCCATGTGCTGATCGGCGAGATGAAGAGCTACCTGGGCAAGCTGACCGCCCGCATCGACAACGGTTTTGTACCCGCGACGGGGGACGTGGCAGCGGAGCTCGACTTCTACTACGCCTTCGACGCAGCCACTTCGGGCGACGTGGAGATGGCCCTTACCTCGGGCTTCGCGGCGAAACAGAAGCTCTTCAAGGAGCTGTCCGCCAGCGGCGCCAAGCTCTCCGACAAAATCGCCGGTAAAGACCCCGTGGGCCAACACAAGGAGTGGGCGAACGGCCTCCGCGGCTGGAACGGCGCTTCCTCCCCTGAGGCGTTGGTTCGCACCTGGTTCACCCAGCTCGACCAGCTGGCGGTGGACCGAGCCAATGGAATCGTTCCACTCGACCCTTCTGGGGCGCCCATCGGTGCCGTGCACGTGACCGCCGAAGGCCACGACTTGCGCGAGCTGCTCCAGAAATTTCTCGACGGCGCGGTGGGGTACTCGCAAGGCGCCGACGACTACCTCGATGACGACTTGCCGGAGAAGGGCCTGAACTCCGACCACCGTCAGCTGCTGGCGGGAAAGCCGTACACCGAGCTGGAGCACACTTGGGACGAGGGCTTCGGCTACTTCGGGGCGGCGCGGGACTTCGCCGACTACACCGCCGAAGAGGCGAGCGCGGCCGGCGGGCGTACCGAGTACGCCAAGGGCCATCACGACACCGATGGCGATGGGCTGATCGACCTCACCAGTGAATACAACTTCGGGCACGTGGTGGCCGCGGCCAAGCGCGACCGCACCAGCGCGGCGAGCGCCAAGACCGACTTCGCCCGCGAGGCGTTCAAGGCGTTCCTCGCCGGGCGGTACCTGCTCGCCACCACGCACGGGGAGCTGACCGTGGCGCAAAAGGCAGAGCTTCGGGGCTACCGCGACGGCGCACTCTCCAACTGGGAGAAGGGCGTGGCCGCCAGCACCGTGCACTACATCAATCAGGTGCTGCAGGACATGGAGCGCTTTGGCACGACCGAGTACAAATTCACCGACCACGCCAAGCATTGGTCGGAGCTCAAGGCCTTCGCGCTCTCCTTGCAGTTCAACCGGCTCTCCAAGCTCAAAGAGGCGCAGCTCGACGAGCTGCACGCGAAGGTCGGACAGGCGCCGGTGCTCGCCAACCGCTCCACCGCGGACATCGAGTCGTACAAGACCGCTCTTCGGCAGGCGAAGGGTCTGCTCGGGCAGGTGTACGGCTTCGACCCCGCCAATGTGGGCGACGACTTGGGCGTCAACGGCTGGTGAGAGGCCACCTTTCCATCGCCGCGGGCCTTTTGCTTTCGCTCGGTTGCAGCGGAAGGCCTGGTGCGCCTGACGACGGGTTCGACCGTCAGGGGCTGGTGGCGAGCCTGGGCGAGCAGGTGGTGCTGCCCGCGCTGCGCGAGGTGCGTGCCGCCGCCGAGGAGCTGAAAGGGAAGACTGCCGCGCATCTGGCAGCAGGGGGGATTTCGAGCGCGGAGCACGAGGCAGCCCGCACGGCGTGGAAGAAGGTGATGACCGCTGTTCAGCGCGCCGAGGTGATGCAGGTCGGTCCAGCGGCCACCTCGATGCGCACCGGAGGACTGGCTCTGCGCGACGAGCTGTACTCCTGGCCAGACGCGGTGAACCCTTGCCGGGTGGACCAGGAGCTGGTCGCCAACCAGTTCCGCACCCCTGGCTTCTTCGGCACCGTGCTGGTGAGCGCCTACGGGCTCGACGCCCTCGAGTACTTGCTCTTCGTCGACGGGCCCAACAACACCTGCCCTTCACAGGCGACCATCAATACCCAGGGCAGCTGGGCGACGATTGGAGCTACCGAGCTGGCACGGCGGCGGGCCGACTATGCCGACGCGGTAGCCGAACGCGTGGCGACCGATGCCGCCCGCCTGGTGGAGGCGTGGGAACCGTCCGGAGGCGACTTCCTCGGCGAGCTGCAGCGCGCTGGCCAGGCAGGCGCCTCTTTCTCCAGCGCTCAGATGGCCGTCGACGACTTCTTCGCCGCCATGCTCTACCTCGACCTCTTCGCCAAAGACCGCAAGCTGGCCGAGCCCGCGGGCATCTCGCCCCTGTGCGGCGCACCCTTTTGTCCACAGAAGGCTGAGTCGCGCTTCGCACGGCACTCGAAGGAGAACCTCCACGCCAACCTGAGCGGGTTTCAGGCGCTGCTCTTGGGCAACGCCCCTGACGAGCCTGAACGGGTGGGGTTCGACGACTTCCTCACCGCCCGCGGGGCCCCCGAGTTGGCCACTCAGTTGGCGGAGGAAACCACCAGCGCCCTTTTGGCCGTGGACGCCCTCGCGCCCTCGCTCGAAGAAGCGCTGGTGTCCGACCTACCGCTGGTGCAGACGGCGCACACGGCGGTGAAGCGGCTCACTGATTTGCTCAAGAGCCAGTTCGTCACCGTGCTCAATCTCCAAGTTCCCGATGAAGGCGCTTCCGACAATGACTGACCCCCTCTCCTTCTGGGCAAGGGTGAAGGGCAACGTCCTCCACCGGGAGGTCGACCTCGCCTCCTTGGCTGCCTTGCGCATTCTCTTCGGGCTCTTGCTGGCCGCCGGGCAACTGCGCTTTCTCACCTCCGGCTGGGTGCGGACGCAATTTGTCGCCCCGCGTTTTTTCTTCAAATTCTACGGCTTCGAATGGGTGCAGCCGTGGAGCGAGCCCCTCCTCTACTTGCACGTCGGCGTGCTCATCGCGCTGGCGCTCTGTCTGGCGGCGGGCTTTTTCCACCGGGTGGCGGCGGCGCTGTTCGCCGTGGGCTTTGCCTACTTGCAGCTCCTCGACGTCACCAACTACTTGAACCACTACTACTTCGTGGTGCTGCTCGCCGGGCTCTTCGCGTTCCTGCCCGCCAGCGGTCTGTGGTCGGTGGACGCGTGGCGAAACCCCTCCCTCCGGCGTGAACGCGCACCCGGGTGGATGCTCTCCCTGGTGCGCTTCCAGGTGGCGGTGGTGTACGTGAATGCGGGGCTGGCGAAGGCGACCAGCGATTGGCTGATTCACGCCCAGCCCTTGGGCATCTGGCTGGGAGCGCGCACCGAAACGCCTCTCATCGGCCCTTTGCTCGCGCAGAGCTGGGCGCCGCACGCCTTTGCCTGGGCGGGCTTTCTCTTCGACACCACCATCGTGGGCTTCTTGCTGTGGAAAAAAGCGCGCCCCTTCGCCTACGCGGTGGTGCTCGTCTTCCACGCCCTCACCCACCTGTTCTTCAACATCGGAATGTTCCCCTTCATCATGGTGGTGGCGGCCACGGTGATGTTCGACCCCAGCTGGCCGCGCCGGTGGCTCCGCAGCACACCCCCGGCCCTGCCGACGGCGGCGAAGCCTCTGTCGCGCTGGGCAGCGCTCCTCCTCGGAGCCTTCTGCCTCTTCCAGGTGCTCTTCCCGCTGCGGCACTTCGTCTACCCGGGCGATGTGCTGTGGAACGAGGAGGGCATGCGCTTTTCCTGGAAGGTGATGGTGCGCGAGAAGAACGGCAGCGTCACCTTCCACGTCACCGACCCCCACAGCGGCCGCCGCTTCCAGGTGAGCCCTTCGCAGTACCTCCTACCCCGCCAGGCGAACGAGATGTCGTCGCAGCCGGACCTCATCCTCCAGCTCGCCCATCACATCGCCGCCGACTTTCGGGAGCGCGGCTTCGCCGACGTCGAAGTGCGCGCGGAGGCCTGGGTGTCGCTCAACGGCCGGCCGCCGGCGCTGCTCATCGACCCCACGGTCGACCTGGCCAAGGAGCGAGACGGGCTTGGGCCCAAACACTGGACTCTGCCCGCCCCCGTCACTCCGCCGGTGCGGGCCGCGCTGGTGGCGAAGGCGCGATGAGGCTCTGGGCGCTGGCGCTCGCTTTCGCTCCGCTCGTCGCCCACGCGGAGGACGGCGGGGCTCTTCTCTCTTCCGACGGTGGAGCAGCCGTCGAGCTCGAGGGCGAAGTGGGGCACGCAGACGGCGGCGAAGCATTGGACGCCGCAGCCATCGAGCTCGAGGGCGAGGGGGTGCACGCTGACGGCGGAGAAGCGCCAGATGTCGCCCCTCACCCCAGCCCTCTCCCGGAGGGAGAGGGGCGCGGCGTGCAGCGGGAGACGGTGGTCACCTCCGAGCGCGTCGTCGACGTGCGGCGCGTGGCGGGCTCGGCACACGTCTTGGGCAAAGAGGAGCTCGAGCGGCACGAATACGACGACGTGCACCGCCTCTTGCAGACCGTGCCCGGCGTCTATTTGCGCGACGAGGAAGGCTACGGCCTGCGCCCCAACATCGGCTTGCGCGGGGCCAGCTCCGACAGGAGCAGCAAGGTCACCTTGATGGAGGACGGGGTGCTCTTCGGACCGGCGCCCTACTCCGCCCCCGCCACCTACTATTTTCCCCTCGTCACCCGCATGGTCGGCGCCGAGGTTTACAAGGGTCCGGCTTCGATTCGCTTCGGCCCCAACACCATCGGCGGCGCGCTCAACTTCCGCACCCGCGAGGTTCCGCCTGCGGGGAGAGTGGGCGAGCTCGACCTCGCCGCCGGCACTTACCGGAGCGCCAAGGCCCACGGGCTCTTCGGTTACGGAGGCGAGCGCTGGGGAGTGCTCCTCGAGGGCGTGCACTTAGGCAGCGGCGGCTTCAAAGAGCTCGACGGCGGCGGCCCTACCGGTTTTGCCAAGAACGAGGCGATGGCCAAGCTGCGCTACCGCGTGCCGCTAGGCGAGGAAGGCGAAGTCTCCACCGAGCTCAAGCTGCAGTGGGCCGACGAGCTTTCCGACGAAACCTACTTGGGGCTGTCGGCCCCCGATTTCGCCGCCAACTCGCTGCGCCGCTACGCCGCCAGCCAGAACGATCAGATGAGCTGGCGTCGCTTGGGCGGAGAGCTGCACCAGCGGCTCTCGGTGGGCACCTTCGACCTCCACGCCGTCGCCTATCGCCATCAGCTGGTACGCACGTGGAGGAAGCTCGACCGCTTTCGCCGTGGCCCCGACCTGCGAGAGCTCCTCGCCTACCCCGACGGCGGCCAAGCCGCGGTGTGGATGTCTCTCTTGCGAGGCGAGGAGGACTCCGCCAACGAAGATCAGAGTCTGATGCTGGGCACCAACGCCCGCGCCTTCGTCTCCCAAGGGGTGCAGCTTTCCGGCCGCTGGCGGGGTGAGCACGGCTCCTTCTCTCAGCAGGTGGAGCTGGGCGCGCGCCTCCACCACGACGAGGTGATTCGCCACCACTACGAAGACGGCTTCGCCATGCTGCGAGGACAGCTGGTGCCCGATGGCCAAGCCACGGTGGACACTGCCCGCAGCACCGGCTTCACCCGCGCGCTGGCCTTCTATGCTCAAGACGAGCTGTCCTACGGAGGGTGGCTCCTCGTCCCCGGGGTGCGCGTCGAGCGCATCGACACCGCTCTGAGCAACCACCTCACCGGGTCTTTCAGCGCCGGGCGCGACGTGGTGCTCTTGCCCGGAGTGGGGCTGGTGCGCCAGCTGGGGCAGCACGTGAGCCTTTTTTCCGGTGCGCATCAGGGCTTCTCCCCCGTGTCTCCCGGGCAGCCGCCGGAGGTAGAGCCGGAGAAGAGCTGGAACTATGAGGCGGGGGTGCGCCTGCGCACACGGCCGCTCAAGGCCGAGCTGGTTGGTTTTCTCAACGACTACTTCAACCTCACCGGCGAGTGCACCCTCTCCGCAGGCTGTGACGAGGCGAGCTTGAACCGCCAGTACAACGGAGGCGCGGTGCGGGTGTACGGCGCCGAGGCGGCCGCGTCGGCCAAGCTTGGGGACGTGCTGGGAGTGGCGCTGCACCTCGACGCCGCGTACACCTTGACCCTCTCCGAGTTCCTCACCAGCTTCGTCTCCGAGGCACCTCAGTTTGGCCGGGTGCAGGCCGGTGACCAGCTGCCCTACGTTCCGGTACACCAAGCCACGACATCGGTGCGGGCAATGGCCGCATCGTGGGTGGTGGCGCTGACGGCGACCTACGTGAGCGAGATGCGCGAGGTAGCGGGGAGCGGGCCGATTCCCCCCGCCGAGCACGCCCAAGCCCATCTGGTGCTCGACTTCGCCGCCCACCGCACCGTGGGCGACTTCAGCGAGCTCTATCTCACGGTGAACAACCTCACCGACGCACGCTACATCGGCGCACATCGGCCCTACGGCGCACGCCCAGGAGCGCCGCTGAGCGGCTTTTTGGGCTTCAAGCACCGCTTCTGACTGTGCTCAAAGGTTCAACAACTGAGCCTTTCGGGTATTCGCTTACCGCTGGGCAGCCGCGCATCGACTCAATTGATGAAGAATTGAGCACACGTACCGTGATGCTCGGGCGAGTTCCACGCAGGCGGCCGCCTTGTCTACGCCTGGAAGGTCTACTCCGCGTCTTCAAGACTACCAAGTGCGCAGGTAGCGAAATCCGTCCGAATCCGCGCCGACGACGTACCCCATCGCGCCGATGCTCCTGTCGTCATTCGTCCTCAAAAGGAACGCGGTAAAGGTAGCGTACGCGGCCTTGCCAACAAGCGACCCGGCCCACTCGAAAAGCCGACCGGGCGCATGCTTGAGTCGCAACGAAGCGTCGTGAAGCAATGCAAGCACTGGGAGCGCGTCACGTTCATCGCCAACGCCCGACTGCAGCGCGTAACTCAACGCCGCCTCGCGCAGGATGGCCATGGAGCCCGTACGCACGGCGAAGGAGGCCATTCTCTCGGCAAACGCTAGGAGCGTGGCGCGGTGCTGTGGTGCCACGGAGGCGACCATTGACGCGCGCAGCGCGCCATCGGCATCGGTATAGGCGACGAGGAGTTGTCGCACCACGTCATCGGGCCGTGCCGGCAACGGCATCGCACCGTACCCACGAAAGTGTCGGTCGTCGAACGACGAAAGTACCTCGTGCCACGCCCGCGGCTCGAAGAAAGGTTCTTGCTCGTCGTGTCTGGCCTTCACGGTTTTCCGAGATCGGCCGCGGGGGGTGTAATCACCGGCTACTCGACCGTCACGCTCTTGGCGAGGTTGCGCGGCTGGTCGACATCGTTCCCGCGCAGGTCGGCCACGTGGTACGCGAGCAGCTGCAACGGCACGCTCGCCACCACCGGGGCGAGCAGGGCACTCGCCGGCGGCATAGTGATGACATGGTTGGCCAGTGAGCGCACTTGGGTGTCGTCCTCGTCCACCAGGGCAATCACCTTGCCCCCGCGGGCGCGCACTTCCTCCAGGTTGCCGAGAATCTTCTCGTAGATGACCTTCGGCTCCTTGGGGGCGATGATCACCACCGGCAGCCGCTCGTCGATGAGGGCGATGGGGCCATGCTTCATCTCTCCGCCGGCGTACCCCTCGGCGTGGATGTAGCTAATCTCCTTGAGCTTGAGCGCGCCCTCGAGCGCCACCGCATGCATCGGCCCGCGCCCGAGAAAGAGAAAGTCTTGCGCGTCCACATACGCGCGGGCGATTTGCTTCACCGTTCCTTCGGTCTTGAGCGCCTCCTCCACCAGCTTGGGCAGCTCGGTGAGCCGGGTGAGGTGCTCCTGCGCCTGCCGCACCGAGAGGTGTCCGCGCAGCCGCCCCAGCTTCACTCCCAAAAGATAAAGGCAGATGAGCTGGGTGGTGAACGCCTTGGTGGAGGCGACGCCGATCTCCGGCCCGGCGTTGGTGATGATCGAAAACGCAGCCTCGCGGGTGATGGCCGAGCCGATGACGTTGCACAGCGCCATCGGGTAGGCGCCGCGCGCTTTCGCCTCGCGGAAGGCGGCCAGCGTGTCGGCGGTCTCTCCCGACTGGCTCACCGCGATCGCCAGGTGGGTGGAGTCGATGATCGGGTCGCGGTAGCGAAATTCGTGCGCCAGCTCGACCTCGACGGGAAGGCGCGCGAGCGACTCGATCATCAGCCTCCCAGCCACCCCGGAGTGCCAGCTGGTACCGCAGGCGAGAATCGTCACTTTCGACATCGCCTTCACCGCCTCGGGGGCGAGGTTCCAGCCCTCGAAGTGCACGTCGCCCTCGGAGAGCAGCACCCTTCCGCGCAAGGTGTCGGCGAGCGCCCGTGGCTGCTCGTCGATTTCCTTGTGCATGAAGTGTTTGTGCCCGCCCTTCTCCGCCATCACCGGCGTCCAGTCGATACGGCGGGTGGGGCGATTCACCGGCTTTCCAGCGCGGTCGAAGATGCTCACCGACTCGCAGGTGAGCACCGCCAAGTCGCCTTCCTCCATGTAGACGAAGTCGCGGGTGTGCTCGAGCAGCGCCGGCACGTCGGAGGCGACGAAGTTCTGCCCTCGAGCCAGCCCGAGCACCATGGGAGAGGAGTCCTTGGTGGCGACGATACGGCTGGGGTCCTTCTCCCAGACGACGGCCAGGGCGTAAGTACCGCGCACCTGGCTCACCGCGCGGCGCACCGCGTCCTCCAGGGGAGCGCCGGAGGCGAGCTCATCGGCGATGAGATGAGCGAACACTTCTGAGTCGGTTTCAGAGGAGAATGCGTGTCCCTTTCCCTTGAGCCCCTCCTTGAGGGCTAGGTGGTTCTCGATGATGCCGTTGTGGACCACTGCCACCCCGGCGTAGCTGTGCGGGTGAGCGTTCTCATCGGAAGGACGCCCGTGGGTGGCCCAGCGGGTATGCCCGATGCCGATGGTGCCGAAGGGTGGCTCGGCCACGACGCGGTTCTCCAAATTCCTCAGCTTGCCGCTGGCGCGCACCACGTTGAGCGCGCCTTTGCCCACCACCGCCACCCCAGCGGAGTCGTAGCCTCGGTACTCGAGCTTCTTGAGCCCCGACACCAAAATGGGCGCCGACTGCTTGTCCCCCACGTAGCCCACGATTCCGCACATCGAAGTGTCCTCTCTGCCGCCGTGCGTAGCCCAAACTCCCGCCGGCGTCGAACCTTCCCCAAGGGGTGCGCACCGCGCGCGACGGGGGCAAGCGGCCGTGCGCTCTATGCCTTTTTCTTCTGTTTGCCTTTGCGCGCCACCCATCCGGGCTTGTTCACCTGCTTGACGCGGGAGAGCGCCAGCGCGCCGGGGGGCACATCTTCGGTGACCGTGCTCCCGGCACCTATGTACGCCCCCTCGCCCACCTTCACCGGGGCCACCAGCTGGGTATCGCTGCCGATGAACACCCCGTCGCCCAGCACGGTGGTGTGTTTGTTCACCCCGTCGTAGTTGCAGGTGATGGTGCCGGCGCCCACGTTCACTCCCGAGCCAATCTCCGCGTCTCCCAGGTAGGAGAGGTGATTGGCCTTGGAGCCCTTCTTGATGCGCGTCTTCTTGGTCTCGACGAAGTTACCCAGATGCACCTCGGCGTCGAGCACAGTGCCGGGCCGCAGGCGGGCGAAGGGACCGATGACGCAGCGGGGACCGACCACCGACTCCTCGAAGAGCGAGTAGGGCCGTATCTCGGTGCCGTCGCCGATGGTGCTCTTCATCAGCACCGAGCCCTGCCCCACCTTCACCTCGGCGCCAATTTCGCAGCCGGCGTGGATGGAGACCATCGGGCCGATGACGGTGTTGGGGCCGATCTCCACCCCCTCGTCGATGAAGGTGGTCTCCGGGTGCTGAAGGGTGACCCCGTTCTTCATGTGCTCGACGTTGATGCGCATGCGTAAGATGGCGGCGCGCTGGGCGAGCTCGGCGCGGTCGTTCACTCCGGCCACCTCGTCGGAGTCGGCAGTCACCGTGGCCACCTCGCCCAACGCCGCGGCCGCCGCGACGATGTCGGTGAGGTAGTACTCCCCTTGGGCATTGGCGGCCTTGAGCCCGGCCAAGGTGCGCCACAGAAAGCGCGACTCTACGAGATAGACGCCGGCGTTGATTTCGCCAATCTGCTTCTGAGAAGCGTCGGCATCTTTCTCCTCCACCACCGCCTTCACCTTCCCGTTCGCGCGCACGATGCGCCCGTAGCCGGTGGGGTTCTTGGGGAAGGTGGAGACGAGCGCCAAAGGCCCTTTGCCTTCCCGATACTTCGTCAGCAGCGCCCGCAAAGTCTCGAGGCGCAAGAGCGGCACGTCGCCGTAGAGCAAGAGCACCGCGCCCTCGAACGAGGAAAGCACCTGCTCGGCGCAGCGCACCGCGTGACCGGTGCCCTTCTGCTCCGCTTGCCGCACGAACGTCATCGGCCGGTCGGGGAAGCCCGAGCGAATCGCCGTTTCCACCTCCTCCGCCTGGTGCCCCACCACCGCGACGATGGGCGAAGCCCCCCATTCGTCCGCCCGGGACAGTGGGTAGAAACACAGCGGCCGGCCCAAGAGCGAATGCAGCACCTTGGCCTTCTCGGACTTCATCCGGGTGCCCTTGCCGGCACACAGGATGACCGCGGCGAGTAGAGGGGTGGACATGGCCGGCGAGATTTAAGGACCGGCGACGGCCCCGTCAATCGTTAGGACGTCATACCGCCCGCAGGCTTCTCTGGGAGACGTAGGCGTCGATGGCCCGGCGATCCATTGCGGCGATGTCGACGAAGCGAACGCCCATGCCGCTCGGACGCAACAGGCCACCCTTCACCGTGCGCACCACCTTGCCCAACACGGTGAATGCCCGCGTCAGCCCGGGAATCGCCAAGCGCAGCGTCACCAGCGAGCCCTCGGGCAGCGCAGAGGCAGTGCGCAAAAATACTCCGCTCGCCGAGATTTCCTCCGCGTCCGCCTGATGCGGGCGATTCCACTCATAGAACCGCACCCTGCCGCTGAAGGGCGCCCTCGGGTGCTGACGGTGGTTGTCCATGGGCGCGCACCCGCTGCAATCGGGAAGCCACTCTTTCGCTTCAGTCAAACCACCAGCTTTCGCGCACTTGAGTCCTCCCGACCGCAGCTCACGCTGTGGCGACGTAGGGCAACTGCGTCAGGGCTGCCACAGATGGTCGCGATTGTCATTTCAGAACAAAAATCTGTCTGACCTTCGAAAGCAACCCTTCGGCGCCAGGTTCATAGTGCTCCGGTTTCCAAAGGGGTCTTTTGAAGGAGAACACCATGAAGCCGATCGCTGCTGTTTGTGCCGTCACCGTCGCCTCGACCGCGACTGCTGCCGGGAAGCTCTACACCTTCACCTCGGACGTCAAAGGGTTCGATACCCACTCGTTCTATCTGGACACCGGCCGGGAGGTGATCGTGTTCGACGCCCAGTTCACCGAGGAGCTGGCGAAAAAGCTCCTGGCGGAGATTCAGGCGAAGACGTCCTCTCCCATTCGATACCTGGTGCTCACCCACCCCAACCCCGACAAGTTCAACGGCGCCCAGGTCTTTCGCGCCGCGGGAGCGAAGGTGGTTGCGAGCAAGGCCACCGCGGCTGCGATCGCCCAGGTGCACGCATACAAGCGTCACTTCTTCGTGAACGTCGCCCAGATGTTCACCCCCGAGTCCTACCCGCCGCAGGCCGAGGTGGACCTCGTCTTCGAGGGAAAGCTGTCGCTACCCCTCGCCGCTGGAAAGGTGGAGCTACACCAGCTGCGGCACTCGGGGGTCTCCTCCACCCAGACCGTGGCATCCCTGCCCAAGGAGAGGGCGCTCCTGGTGGGAGACCTCGTTCACCATCAGGCCCACGCCTGGCTCGAGGGCGGCATCGAAAATGGCCAGCCCACGCCAAACCTCGAGGCGTGGAGAAAGGCCCTGGAGGAGCTGCGTCTCTTCAAGGGCACTACCGTGTATGGAGGACGAGGGAAGGCGGCGCCGGTCGAAGTCGCGGTACGCGCGCAGAAGGACTACCTGACCCGGTTGGAACGCCTCGTCACCCGGTACGTCGCCGACCTGGGCCCACGCCGTGCGGAGCTCGCTGGGCCCAAGGCTGCCGAGCACCACAAGAAGCTGGCCTTGCTCGCACAGGAGGCGTTCCCCGAGTACGCGCATCCTTACCTGGTGGAGTACGGCGTCTACGGGTTGGTCAACGCGATCGCCGCCCGCGTGCATGTGGCTCGGTGACGCGAGCTCGGTAGTCCTTCGGCGTCTGGCCCGCGAAGGCCTCGAACGCATGCGTGAAGGCACCCAGGCTGCGATAGCCGACCGCGTACGCAGTCTGGGTGACACGCGCTCCTGGCACCGAAAGCAGCTCCATCGCTTTCAAGAGGCGGGCGTCCTGGAGGAATTTTCGCCAGGTCGTCTGCGCCTCCTCGGCGAACCTTCGCGCCAGGGTTCGTGGAGACAGCCCCGCCGCCCGTGCCGCGTGCGCCAAGCTGGGCTCATCGCCCAAGTGGGCCAAGGTGTAGCGCATCGCCTCGTCCAGCTCCGGGCTTTGGGCGGTGGGCAGCCAGGTCGGCCTCCCGTCTTCGAGCCACTCCGCACAGAGCGCCGCCAGCGCCTTGAAGTACTGATTGGCGAGGGCATCGCGCGGGTTCCTCCGGGGGCCCCACCGCATGGCGTGAAGAATCATCTCGCGGGCAAGCAGCGTGGCCGGGAACACCGCGCACGGGCCTGGAATGCCGGACCCCAAAGGGCCCGAGAGGTAAACCGTTCGCAGCACCACGGAGCCCTGGGCTTTGACCCGATGGTCGACACCGGCGGAGATCCAGGCGACGCGCTGAGGCGGTAAGAGCCACTGCCTTTTTGCCACTTCCAGGTGCAGCGTTCCCTCTTGCGCGTAGAGCACCTGGTGCTTGCGGTGGCGATGCCAACCCGAGTCCATCGCTCGAAAGTCGTCGGCGAGCCCGAAGCCGGACACGCGAACCTCGTCGATGTCCGTCTTGCGGTGCATGGAAGCGAAAAGCTTACTTCGCCGGTATGGTGTCGTCCTTGGCTGCCCAATTTCGTTCACGCTCCTTGCTCACCTCTCTGTCGCGCCTCGCTCCTTTGCTGGTGGGGTTGGCGGTCTTCGCCGCGGAGGCGGCCCGCCCTTACCGTCGAGGAGCCGTCGCTGCCGCTCACCCGGTGGGCAGCCAAGCGGGCTTGGTGATGCTGGCCAAGGGTGG
>JBMORE010000065.1:0-2560 GCA_049322255.1 Myxococcota bacterium
CCACCTCGCGATGGCGCTGCACGCAAGACTCGGTACCAGCAATGCGTCTTTTGCTGGACGGGCCTGCCCGCCTGCTTATCGCAGGGCGTTTTCCCGCTGGTCGACGGCAACTTCGTGACGCACATGGAGCGACACCCTACGGCACTCGCGTCCCCTCCGCGACGGCCAGTTTTTTGACCGCAGGGCCAGGTGGCTACAGCCTTGTGGCAGGAGGTGTCCATGCGCGAGACGAGGGAACGCCGCTACACCCCACGCGAGCCGCTCTTTCAGGGCCGCCGCCGGTACCCACGCGTCTTTCTCGATCTCGACTGGTTCCTCGAATCAGAAGGCTGCTCGACCCTGGGCCGCGGCCTGGAGGTCTCCTTGCGCGGCGCGCTCTTGCCCGTGGCGCGTACGGGCAACCTCACCGCCGCCGTTACCCTCTACCTCTCCCTCCCGGCGCGCCCGCGGATGTTCAAGGCCAAGGGGCGTGCGGTGCCCCGACAAGGACCCACCGGCTGGGTGATTCAGTTCAGCGACGTCGAAGACGAGGATTTGCGCCTTTTGGGCGAGACGCTTCTGGAAGAGTACGGGCTTTCCGCTCTTCCGGGATTGGATCGGAAGTACGAGCGCTTCGTCGGCCTACACCGCCGGTATTTGCGCTCCTCGCTGTCACCTTCGGCTCCAAGGTAGGATAGGACGCAACTGGTGCCCCGCCTGGGCGACAATTCCGGCGGGGTGGTATAGGCGCCCGACCTTTCGGAGGTGGTATGTCCGCGGTACGCAAAGGGATTCGAGCTGGAGCGGCGTTGGCCATTCGCGCCTCCCCCGCGGGGCCGGCGATGCCGTGGAGCGCTCCGGGGGCGCGACGCAGCCCGCTCAAGGGTACCTCGTGGGCCAGCGAATGGGTGGCGCGTGTGCTGGTGGTCGAGCCCGACGACAGCGCCCGGTCGATTTTGCAAGTGGCGCTCACCCGCGACGGCTTCGACGTCACCGCGGTGCGCACCGCCGAGGAGGCCAAGCGTGCCCTCGCCCTGGGCCGGCCGCTTCCGAACGTGGTGGTGGTGGAGGCGGAGCTGCGCGGGGCCGACGGGTTCAGCTTCTGCGAGCAGCTACGCACCGAGCCGCGCACCGCGGCGGTTCCAGTCATCGTCCTGTCGCGCAAAGAAGAGCACTTTCATCCCGGGCTGGCTTCGGGGGTGGGGGCCGACGATTACTTGCCCAAGCCCATTTTCGTGAAGGACGTGGTGGCGCTGGTACGCCTCAAATGTGCGCCGCGCTCGGCCGACGGGGGCGCGATGCTCTCGGCCGCGACGCTGCCCTTGCCGATGATGCTCCGGGCGCTGCTTGCGGGAACGCGCTCGGGCCGCATCGAGCTCGGCGGGCGGGGCCGCATCTCCTTCCGCCAAGGCAAAGTCATCGCCGCCTCCTTCGAGAGTAGCCGTGACGCCGAGGCGCTCATGCGCGCGCTGCTTTTGGCAGCGGGAGAGTACACCGTCTACTTGGGCCCTGCGCTGGGGCGGCCGAGCTTCTCCTTCGGCCTGCGCGAGCTGGTGACCGGGGCCTTTCCGCGCATCGCGCGCTGGCAGCAGCTGGCCTCGCGCTCGGTGCCCCTCGACGCCCTCTTGGTCGTCGACTTTCCTGCGCTCGCGGCGGCGCTCGCTTCGCTGCCCGACGCGGTGAACGCCCTGGTGCGCCTCTTCGATGGCCGGCGGACGGTGCGCGACGTGCTGTGCGAAAGCGGGCTCGACGAGGTGACCGCGCTCGAGGTGGTCACCCGTTTGTACACGATGGGGGTGGTCGTTCCCGCCGAGCCCGAGGAGGAGCTCGTCTTCCCCCGGCCCTCCCCGGCGCTCTTCGAGCCCGCTCCCAAGGAAGCGGAGGAGCGTCTGCGCGAGCTCTTTGGCGACTCGGTGCCTCCGCACGTCTCGCAGCCCTCCCCCGTGCCGGCAAGCGACTGGTACGACGAGCTCCCGTTCGAGGGCGAAGGCCCCCGTTCTCTGCCGCCCGAGCTGGAGCGCCAGCTGGAGGCTTTTCGCATCGGGGAAGTCTTCGAGCCTCCCGAGCCCAAGAGGTCCGACCTGCGTGACTTCGCGTTGGGATTGTGGGAGCCGGAGCAGGGCGCCTCGATCGAGAAGGTGTTCACCCGTGCTCCGATTCTGCTCACTCGACCGTTCGCGCCCAACGAGCACCTCGAGCACCTGGAGGAGCAGTTCTTCCACGAGGGTCTGGCCGTCGAGGCATCCCTTCCTTTGCCCGAGGTGGCTTCGCCGCCGTCGACATGGCGGAAGGTCGGCGTGGGGCTTTCGGCGCTCGTTCTCGTGGGTGGCGCAGGTCTTCTCACGTGGAAGCTCAAGCAGACGCCGCCCGTGGTGATGGCCGAGCCGTTGGAAATCATCGCCGAGGTCGAGCCCGCCGCGCCCAGCTCGGCGCTCGCCGAGGGCGTGGCGCTCTACGAAGCGGGCAACTTCTCCGCGGCGGTGAAGCTGCTGACACGGGCGGTGGAGGCCGAGCCGGCCCGCGCCCACGCCTGGTTGATGCTTGGCCTGGCGCGCTTCGATGCCGGCGACCCCAAGGGGGC
>JBMORE010000066.1:0-22939 GCA_049322255.1 Myxococcota bacterium
GCGATTTTCAGGGCCGGCTCTTTGCCGTCGGCGTAACCACTCGCATCGACTTACCGGTGCCGGTGCTGTCGCGGTGCAGCCCGCCCGACGAGGTGCCCGAGCGAGTGGTCGTCACCCTTGTCGATGAAGACAACGCGGCGGTGCCTTTCGAGGTCCGTACGGTAGAGGGCACGAGCGCCAGCGAGCAGGTGTCCCTGAGCGAGAAGGATTCGACGGTCACCGTGGTCTTCACCCCGGTGAAGAGCGGGGCGTATCACCTCGTGGTTCGGTTCCACCCGGACGTTGCGCTGTCGCAAGTCTCGGTGGTGGTCCTCGACGCCTTGGACGCGGGCCTACCCGTCGCCAGCCTGCCCTTCGACTGTAACGACGTACGCTCTTGGGTCGGACACGGCTACGTATGCGACAGCCGGCTCATAGCGGCCGATGGCGGTTTCTCCCAGACGCTACCTCCCGGGCAGTACTTGGCGGAGGGCGATGTCGCCTGGGAGGTGCCCCTCGGTCCTCAGTCGGGAGCACTTTGGATACGCGATGGGGGCTACTTTCAACGGTTCAAGGACTTCTTGCTCAAGTCTGGTGACGCCACCAGCGCCAGCGTTTTCGAGGGCAACCTGTACGTGAACGAGCGTGACACAGGCGTCTATCGGTACTTCGTCGACGGAGGCGAGGTGGTTGCCCAGTGGCTCGCCGCGGGCGGCATCTCGTCAGGGGTTGTGGGACCCTTCGATGGAATCCTCTACCAGATCGAAGACCACATGGCCCTGGCCCTCCTCTCGATGACCGCATGCCCACTGGCGATCGACGGAGGTACGGGCACGGGGCCTTGCAGCAAATTGAACGGCGAATTCTTTGCGCAAAGCGGCAAGGTGCTCTGGGTCACGGACAGAGCTGATTTACGGGCCTACGCTTTGGAAGATGGGGGCTGGGCCGACAAGAAGGCCGTACCTTTGGGAATGCTGTGGAACGACCGCGTCTTTCGGCGCCCCTCTTTCCCGCGGTTTTCAGAGCCAGCATGGGAGCTGTCGCGCAGGCAGGTGGTCTGGGCGACGCTCCGGGAGGGAACGCCGCGGCTGTTCCGGTACGAGGTCGGTTCCAACCAGATCTTTGGTGGAGCAGCAGACGGCCTGTTTTGGTTGCGCCCCTCGACCTGCACGACCGACGGCGGGTGCGTCACCCAGGTGTACTCGGTGGGGCCTTGAAATGGTGGCGACCCCCACCAAGACCCGCAGCGGCTTCGCCGCGCTGATCGGCCGCCCCAACGTGGGCAAGAGCACGCTGCTCAACCGCCTGACGGGAGAGAAGCTGGCCATCGTCTCTCCCAAGCCGCAGACGACGCGCAACCGCATCTTGGGGGTCGTCACGCGGGAGGAAGGGCAAGTGGCCTTCCTCGACACTCCGGGCATTCACCAAGCCAAGGGGCAGCTCAACCGCTACATGGTCGACATCGCGCTGCGCGCCGCCGAGGAGGTGGACCTGGTCGTCTTCCTCATCGACGTTCCCGAGGGAGAGGGAGAGTCGAAGCCCGACATCGGCTCCGGCAACCGCTTCATCCTCGAGCGGCTCAAGGCGCTGGGGAAACCCACTCTTCTGGTCATCAACAAAATCGACCAAGTGGCCAAGCGGCGACTCTTGCCGCTCATCGAGCTCTACCGTCACGAGTACTCCTTCGCCGAGGTCATGCCCATCTCCGCGCTCACCGGGGAGGGGGTGGACTCGTTGCTCGCCCTGGTGCTCTCCCACCTGCCTGAGGGGCCCCCATTGTTCGACGCCGACGTGCTCACCGACCAGGCGGAGCGCGCGCTGGTGGCCGAGTACGTGCGCGAGCAGGTGCTTCGTCACTGCCGCCAGGAAATTCCTTACTCGACGGCGGTGGTGGTGGAGGTGTTCGACGAATCTGAACGCGAGCCCGAGCCGGGCAAGCAGCCTTCGCCACAAGGTCTGGCCGGGCTGGTGCGTATCGACGCGTCGATCTACGTCGAACGGGAGAGCCAAAAGGCGATCGTCATCGGCAAGCGGGGTCAAATGCTCAAGAGGATTGGCACCGACGCGCGCAAGGCGATCGAGCGGCTGTTGGGCACGCACGTGTACTTGTCGTTACGTGTGCGCGTCGAGCCGCGCTGGAGCGAACGTGCCGAGGCGCTCAAGAAGATGGGCTACGTGGAATGAAACCGGTGGTGGCCATCGTCGGCCGGCCCAACGTGGGCAAGTCGACCCTGTTCAACCGCCTCGCGCGGCGCCGATTGGCGCTCGTGGAGGACACCCCGGGAGTGACCCGCGACCGCCACTACACCGAGGCGGAGTGGGGAGATCGTGCCTTCACCCTCGTCGACACCGGTGGCTTCGTGCCCGACGAGAAGGAGGTTCTCCAGAAGGAGGTACGGCAGCAGGCTCAAGCCGCCGTGGAGGAGGCAAACGTCATCCTCTTCGTGGTCGACGCGCGCGCGGGGCTGACCGCCGCCGACCAGGAGGTGGGCGCCTACCTGCGCAAGAGTGGCAAGCCCGTGGTGCTGGTGGTGAACAAGGTCGACGACGCCCGTCTCGAGGCGGCCGCCGCGGAGTTCTACCGTCTGGGAGCGCCAGCGCTGGTCGACGTCTCTGCCGAGCACGGCCGCAATGTCGAGGAGCTGGCCGAACGTATTCTCGATGCGCTGCCGCCGAAGACCGAAGCCGAAGAGGTCGCTCCCCAAGACGGTGCGGTGCGCGTCGCCGTCGTCGGCCGGCCCAACGTGGGCAAGAGCACGCTGGTGAATGCGCTCCTCAGGGAAGACCGGCTCATCACCAGCGGTGTAGCGGGCACGACGCGCGACGCGATCGACAGCGCGCTTTCCTTCGGCGGGCGCCGCTTCGTGCTCACCGATACCGCGGGCATTCGCCGCAAGGCGACGATCAGTCAGCGCATCGAGCAGTTCGCGGTCCTAGGCGCGCTCAAGGCGATCGAACGCTCCGACGTGGCGGTGCTCTTGATGGACGCCACCGAGCCCGCCGTGGACCAAGATGCGCGAATCGCCGGCATCGCCGAGGAGAAGGGCCGCCCGCTGGTGGTGGTGGTCAACAAGTGGGACCTGGTGAAGGACAAGGTGAAGGCGGAGGAGCTGCGCGACGAGCTCAAGCACAAGCTCAAGTTCATCTCCTACGCGCCGATTCTTTTCACCTCGGCGCTCACCGGGGCCAAGGTGGACAAGGTGCTCTCGGTGGCCGCCCAGCTCGCAGATCAGGCGCAATACCGGGCTCCGACGCCGCAGCTCAACAAGCTGCTCGCCCACGTCACCGCGGAGCACCCCGCGCCTTTCGCCCACGGAAAGCCGTTGCGGCTGTACTACGTGGCCCAGGTCGCCGCGGCCCCGCCGACGTTCGCCTTCACCTGCAACCGGCCACAGCTGATTCCCGACCGGTACAAGCGTTATTTGGTCAACCAGCTACGGGCGACCTTCGATTTGCACGTGCCCATTCGGCTGCTCTTCCGCGAGCGCCCGGGCAAGGCCAAGCGCGAAGCGAAGGTCGCTCGAATGAAGGGCCGTGCCCGCGGGCGCAAGCAATAACCTCTGATTGACACCCCTTGGGCCGATCCCTACATTCCGCCGCCCTGTGTCCGAGAAGCTGACGAGAAAAGAGCTCAAGCAGCCCGACGCCTTTCAGAAGGCGGGAGGTGAGGCGGGCGCTTGGTTGGTGCAGCACCAGAAGGCGGCGGTGCTCTTGGTGGTGGCGCTCCTTCTCGGTGGAGCGGGCGTTGCCCTGGCCAACTATTTTTCAGGGCGCGGCGAGGCCAAGGCCTCGAAGGAACTGGGGGCCCACCTCTCCCTTCTTGGCCGGCCGGTGGAAGGGCAGGGGGCGGTCGAGCCCGGCTCGGAGCCTCCTTTCAAGACCGCCCAAGAGAAGGACGAAGCGATCATCCAGGCGCTCACCGGGTTTCGCGCCAGCCACGCGGAAACGAAGGCTGCCTCCATCGCGGCTTTGACCTTGGGACAAGCGCTCTTGCGGCAGGAAAAGCCGGACGAAGCGATCGCTGCTTTCCACGCATATCTGAAGGGTGCGACGATGGGCGACCCCCTGCGCGCTGCCGCGCTCGAGGGCAGGGGATACGCCTTGGAGCTCAAAGGCCAGCTCGATGAGGCGTTGGCGGCGTTCGATCAAATGGCGCGAGAGAACCGCGCCGACTTCCTCCAAGGCATGGGCCTCTATCACCGCGCGCGCATTCTCGTGGCTCAGGGGAAGAAGGACGAGGCCGCCAAGCAGCTCTCTGAAATTCCCGCGGTCGCACCAAACTCGTCCGCCGCTCGCCTGGCCACCGATCGTATGGCGTTGCTCGCTGCGGAAGGGGTGAAGGTACCTCCGCCCCAGGCTCCCGCGGCGGACGCGGGGTAGCGACGCCATGCCGGCCCGAAGCTCGCTGGCGCTGGCGTACCTCGCCTTGGTGGCTGCGGGCTGCCACACCGTTTCCTTTGCCAACGACCCCTTCGCTCCCGGTGGGGCCAAAAGCTCGCTGCTCGAGCTCTACGACATCGAGTGGTGGACTTCTCTCGCCCCCGCGCGGTTGTGGGAATTCGCTCCACGCGAGCTGGCCAGCCCTGCAGTAGACCCGGACACGCATCGGGTCATCGTCGCCACCCGCGACGGCATGGTGCGCGCGCTCTCTGCGGTGGACGGAACGGTGCAGTGGGCCTTCTCCACCCGAGGGCCGTTCAACGCGGGGCCGCGTATTCACGAAGGGATTGCCTACCTCCCCGGGGCTGATGGCACGCTGTACGCGATCGACGTGCGCACCGGAGGGTTGAAGTGGCGCTACGACGCTGGCGAGGAGCTGGCGACGACGCCGGTGGTGACGTCGGGCAAGGTCCTCGTCGCCTCCCAGGCCGATACGCTGTACGCGGTGGATGCCAAGACCGGCCAGTGGTCGTGGCAGTACCGACGGGATACTCCCGGTGGCTTCACGGTTCGTGGCGCGGCGGCGCCCAAGATCGACATGGGCGTGGCATACATCGGTTTCTCCGATGGCTACGTCGTTGCCCTCGCGGTGGCCGATGGGGCCGAGAAGTGGGAGCGGGCGCTCGGTCGTCCGGGTGGGCAATTCATCGACGTCGACACCACCCCGGTGCTCGACGACTCAGGGCGGCTGTACGTCGCTTCGTACGATGCCGGCATCTTCGCTCTCGACTCCCAGACTGGGCAGGTCGAATGGACGGCCGCCAAGCAGGGGGTGACCAGCCTTCTGCCGGCTGGCGACGTGCTCTTCACCGCGGGGAATTCACAGGTAGGAGCGGTGCTCGCCGAGAACGGTCGCCCGCTGTGGGCGTATGACCTCGCGGGGCGTTTCGCCCAAGAGCCACTCTTTGCCCGGGGCATGCTCATCGTTCCGGTGAACGAGGCGTTGCTCTTCCTCGACCCGACGACCGGTCAGCCGCAGACCGCCTTCGACCCTGGACCAGGCGTCTCCGCTACCCCGACGCGTGAGGCGCCCAGGTTGTACGTCTTGTCCAACCTGGGCACCGTCTACGCGATGCGCCTGCACGGGAGCGGCGGGTGAGAGCGATTCGCGTGGTTGCGGCGCTCATCGCCCACCCCGAAGATCGCTCGCGTTTCCTCGTGCAGCAACGGCTTGCGAACGTGAGCCGGCCGCTCTTGTGGGAGTTCCCCGGAGGTAAGGTCGAGCCAGGAGAGTCTGACCAGCAGGCGCTGGCGCGCGAGGGCCGGGAGGAGCTCGCGGTCGAGCTCGACGTGGGCGAGCGGGTGTGGAGCACCGTGCACGCGTACGAAGACCTCACCGTGGAGCTGGTGCTCTACCGTGCGTGCATCGCCTCCGGCGCTCTCCAGCGCCTGCACGCCAACGATCTGGCCTTCCTGACGCCGAAGGAAATGAAGGCGAAGCCGTTCTGCGAGGCTGACTTGCCGCTGCTCGACTTTCTTTCGAAACATGCTTGAGCGGACGTTTCAGCTCATCCCCGGGGTAGGCCCTTGGCGGGAGAAGGACCTATGGGCCAGGGGCATCGCGCGGTGGGATGACTTTCCCGGGCCGGACGGTATTGGCATCTCCGCGCGAGTGGATGACGCGGCACGTGGGCGGCTGTTGGAGGCGCGTCAAGCGCTGGCTGCGAAGGACCTGGGCGCGCTGGCAGCAATGCTTCCTGCGCGCGAGCACTGGCGGCTGTACCCGCACTTTGCCTCCGAGGCGGTCTTCTTGGACATCGAGGCCGACGGCCCTCCGGGTCGACAAACCCCGACGGTGGTGGGGCTGCTCGACGATGACGGCCCGCGCACCTTCATCGCGGACAGAAACCTCGACGAGCTGCCCGCGGCACTTCGACGGCGGCGAATCTGGGTCACCTTCAACGGCTCGTGCCATGACCTACCGGTGCTACAGGCCTGGTTCGAAGACTTTCCAAGGCCGGTGGTGCACATCGACTTGCGGCACCTGTGCCGGAAAGTGCGGCTTCACGGCGGGCTCAAGGACATCGAGGACCGAGTGGGCTTGGCGAGGCCTCCACATCTGCGCGGCGTCAACGGTTGGGACGCGATCGTGCTGTGGCGGGCCTGGAAGGAGACGAGGGACAAAGGCGCCTTGCGCTTCCTCGTCGAGTACAACCTCTACGATGCCATCAACCTCAAGTCGCTCATCGCCATTGCGTACAACCGTGCCGCCGAAGGGCTGCACTGCGACGAAACACGGGTGGAAGTGTTCGACCGCGGCGAGGTGCTCTACGACATCAGCCGCCTGGTGCTCGCGCTTTAGCGTTTCTTTTTCTTCTTGGGGCGCTTCGCTTTTTTGGGCGACAGCTTTTCTTTCTCGCCGCTGATTTGAAATTCGAGCCTCACGTCGGGGTGTGAGTTGCCCTGGGAGTCGACCATCTGAGCGCCGGTTTGGGCATCGAGCACCACCGAATAGCGGTGGCCGGTTTTCAAAGGCTCGGGGAAAGAGATTCGATAGTCGAGCCTGTCGGGTCGCTCCTCGGCCAGATCGTCAGAGACCATCGCCCGGGCGACCTCGTCGAAGACTCGCACCCGATAGTTGCGCAGCGCGAGGTTGGTGCTCAAGGAAAGCTGGGTGGCCGGCTCAATCCGGGGCTGGTCTTCGGAGAAAGCGACCTCGGTCATGCCACCATCGGCGTGCATCGCAGTCAGGCGCACCTCGAGGGGAAGCGGCTTGGGCGCTCCGGCGTCGACCACCTGCGCCACACCGGCGTCATGCGGCGGCTCCACCGGCGGGCGGCAGCTTGCCCCCAGGGCGAGTCCGATAATCGGCATTATGTAAACTAGTCGAATTGCTTGCTGAGGCGTCCATGGGCGCGGGTTGTCCTTGACCGTCAGTGCCTGGGCGCGCACAACGGCGACCCTACTTCGAAAGGACGCGACATGTCCCGCCTGCTGCTTCTTGTTCTCGTCGTCTCCGCTCCTGCGTTCGCCGACGAAGGCATGTGGCTGTTCAATGACTTCCCTTCGCAGAAGGTCAAGGAGCGCTACGGCTTTTCGCCTTCGCAGCCATGGTTGGACCATCTACGCCTCTCCTCCGCCCGACTGGCGCGCGGGTGCTCGGCCAGCTTCGTTTCGCCACAGGGTCTGGTGCTGACCAACCACCACTGCGTCAGCTCCTGTGTCGAGCAGCTCTCCACGGCGAAAAAAGACCTGCTCCAGGCTGGGTTCTTCGCCAAAGAGCTCTCCAGCGAGCTGCGCTGCCCGGCGGCCGAGGTGAACCAGTTGGTGGACATCTCCGACGTCACCGGGAAAGTTCACGCGGCGACCCAGGGGTTGGCGGACGCCAAGTTCACCGAGGCTGAAAAGGCGGTCATCGCGACCTTGGAAAAGGAATGCGCCACGTCGGATGAGCTGCGCTGCGACGTGGTCAACCTCTACCGCGGCGGCAAGTACCACCTCTACAAGTACCGCCGCTTCCAGGACGTGCGGCTGGTGTTCGCGCCCGAGATGGCGATCGCCTTTTTCGGCGGCGACCCCGACAACTTCAACTTCCCTCGCTATGACGGCGATTTCGCCTTCTTACGCATCTACGAGAACGGCAAGCCGGCGAGGATCGAGCACTACCTGAAATGGTCCAGCCAGGGCGCGCAGCCGGGTGAGGTGGCGTTCGTCTCCGGTCACCCCGGAGGTACCAACCGGCTCCTCACCGTGGCCCAGCTGGAGTGGGAGCGCGACGTCGTCTTCCCCCAGACGCTCACCTACCTCGCCGAGCTGCGCGGCTACCTCACCCAGTTCCAGACCAAGAGCCCCGAGCACCGGCGCATCTCGAGCACCACCCTCTTCTACATCGAGAACGGGTACAAGGCGCGCCGGGGCCGGCACCAGGCCCTCTTGGACAAGCAGTTCTTCGCCTCCAAGGCGGAGGCGGAGAAGGCGCTGCGAGCCAAAGTCTCCGCCGACCCGCAGCTGCAAAAGGCCTACGGAAGTGCGTGGGAAGTCACCGCCAGCGCCCTGCAGCGCTACCGCACCTTCCGCGACGAGCACCAGATGATCGAGGAGACGCGCGGGTTCTCCTCGCAACTGTTCGCCATCGCGCGCACCCTGGTTCGAGCCTCGGCGGAGCTGCCCAAGCCCAACCCCGAGCGCCTCAAGGAATTCGCCGACGCGCGGCTGCCGGCGCTCAAGCAGCAGCTGTTCAGCCCAGCGCCAATCTACGACGAGCTGGAGATCGCCACCCTCACCTTTTCCCTCACCAAGCTGCGCGAGGCGCTCTCGCCCGACCACCCGGTGGTGAAGAAGGTCTTGGGCAAACAAACGCCGGCGGAGCTGGCCGCCGCCTGGGTCAAGGGCAGCAAGCTCAAGGACGTGAAGCTGCGGCGGGCGTTGTTCGAGGGAGGAGCCAAGGCGGTCGAGGCCTCGAAGGACCCGATGATTCTTCTGGCCAAGACGATCGACGCCGAGGGGCGAGCCCTGCGCCAACGCTTCGAGGCGGAGGTGGAAGGGCCGCTCAAGAAGGCAGGCGAGCAGATCGCCAAGGCTCGTTTCCACCTCTACGGCACCTCGACCTACCCCGACGCCACCTTCACCTTGCGCCTTTCGTACGGCCAGGTGACCGGCTGGAAGGAAAAAGACAAAGAAGTCCCTCCGCTCACCACACTCGCCGGTGCCTTCGAGCGGCACACCGGCAAGGAGCCCTTCGCCCTGCCCTCTAGCTGGTTAAAAGCACAGAAGACGCTCGACCTCGCCACCCCGATGAACTTCGTCACCACCAACGACATCATCGGGGGCAACTCGGGCTCCCCGGTGGTGAACAAGGAGGGCGAGCTGATTGGCTTGGTGTTCGACGGCAACATCCACTCGCTGGGAGGCGACTTTGGCTTCGAGGAGGCAAAAAACCGCGCGGTGTCGGTGCACTCGTCGCTCATCCTCGAGGCGCTGGAGAAGGTCTACGGCGCCAAGCGCCTCGTCGAGGAGCTGCGGCCGGTAGCTCTGGGGGCGGTGAAGTCGGGGACGAAGTGACGGATGACTGCGGGTCCCTCACCCTTACCCTCTTCCACTGGGAGAGGGATGCACTATTCCCACTCGATGGTGGCGGGCGGCTTCGACGAGATGTCGTAGACGACCCGGTTGATGCCGCGCACCTCGTTGATGATGCGTGAGGAGATGCGCTCCAGCACTTCGTAGGGCAGCCGCGCCCAATCGGCGGTCATGCCGTCGACGCTGGTCACCGCACGCAACACGCAGGTCGACTCGTAGGTGCGCTCATCGCCCATCACCCCCACGCTCTGCACGGGCAGGAGCACGGCGAACGCCTGCCACAGCTCCCGGTACAGCTTGGCCTGACGAATCTCCTCCTGCACGATGACGTCGGCTTTGCGCAGGACGGCGAGCCGTGGCTCGTTTACCTCTCCCAGCACACGAATCGCCAGGCCCGGCCCGGGGAAAGGGTGGCGCGAAATCATCTCCTCGGAAAGCCCCAGCTCGCGGCCGAGCAGGCGGACCTCGTCCTTGAACAACTCGCGCAAAGGCTCGACGAGCGTAAGCTTCATCACCTCGGGCAGCCCACCCACGTTGTGGTGGCTCTTGATCGTCGCCGAGGGGCCCTTGGTGGACACCGACTCGATGACGTCGGGGTACAGCGTCCCCTGAGCGAGGAAGTCGACCTCGCCGAGCTCTTTGGCCGCCTCCTCGAACACGGCGATGAACTCGCGCCCGATGACTTTCCGCTTGGCTTCGGGGTCGACGACGCCCGCCAGCTTGGAGAGGAAGCGCTCCTTCGCGTCCACCGTCTTGAGCGGCACGTGGAAGCGGTCGACGAACAACGCCTCGACCTGCGCACGCTCGTCTTGGCGCAACAAGCCGTTGTCCACGAAGATGCACTGCAGCTTGGCCCCGATCGCCCGGTGAATGAGCAGCGCGGCCACCGAGCTGTCCACGCCTCCGGAGAGCGCGCACACCACCCGGCCATCGCCCACCTGGCGACGAATCGCCTCTTCGGCCTCGCGGGCAAAGCCCTTCATCGACCAGCTCCCGGAGAGCTTGCAGTCGGCAAAGAGGAAGGACTTGAGCATCTCGCGCCCCTGCGCGGTGTGCACCACCTCGGGGTGGAACTGCAGGCCGTAGATCGGCTTGAAGTCGTGGGCGGCGGCGGCGAAGGGTGCGCTGAGGGTCTGCCCGATGGGAGAGAACCCTTCGGGTAGCGACTCCACCCGGTCACCGTGGCTCATCCACACCTTGAGGCGCTCGCCCTTCTTGAAGGAGGCGAAGGGCCCCCGGGAGCGCGTCACCTCCACCTCTGCGGGGCCGAACTCTCGGTGGGCGCTCTTGTCCACCCTCCCTCCGAGCATCTTCGCGATGAGCTGCAAGCCGTAGCAGATGCCCAACACCGGAACGCCGAGGTGAAACACTTCGGGGACGCAAGCGGGAGACCCGGGCGCCTCCACCGACGCCGGGCCCCCGGAGAGGATGACGCCCTTGGGCGAAAACGCCTTGATGTCCTTCGCCGAAAGATCGGGACGGTGAATTTCACAGTAGACTCCCAGCTCTCGTACCCGGCGGGCGATGAGCTGGGTGTACTGACTTCCGAAGTCCAGGATGAGGAGTTTCTCTGCGTGAATGTCCACCGACTCCTCCGAAAAGGTGCTCGTTGACACGCGGCCTTAGCGCTACAAGACTTCGAACGCCAATGCAAAACGGCCCCCTTCCACGGCGCGTCTGTGCCGCTCCCTTGGCCCTCGCGCTGGCGTTCGGCGCGGGTTGCTACCGCGAGATTACGTCGGAGGAGCGGCTCGACCTCGCCACCCAGGACATTGCGGTGAAGGACGTGCCGGGAGCCGAGGAGCTGGCGAAGATCGACTGTGGCGACACCCAGGCCGAGCTGGTGAGCGCCCGCAACGTCAACAAGCCGGAGGCCGACCGGGTGCTGGCGTACGTCGAGCTGTACCAGAGCCTGCAGAAGCGCTCGACCACCTTCGAAGAGGCGATGGCCAGAAACCCCGACCTCGCCTACCAGGAAGGCAGCCAGAAGCTCGTCGAGGCGAAGGAGCTGTGCGTGCAGCAGACCGCCGACGTGCGCGTGGAGTTCGAGCGGTATGTACGGGAGCTGGTCGACGTCCCCACGGTGAAGGAAGTCAAAGGCGGCAGCACCATCACCGTCGCCCGGCTCGACTTCGACACCCTGCGCACCGCGATCGAAGCCCTCGACCCCGACGACAAAGATCAGCTGCTCAGCCGCGTGGAGAGCGCGGAGAAGCGCGTGGACGCTGCGCCGGAGAAGGGTCGCAAGCGGGGCAAGTAGCCCGCCTACTCCACCCGGTAGTTGGGCGCCTCCTCGGTGATGATGACGTCGTGTACGTGGCTCTCCTTGAGCCCGGCCGCGGTGATGCGTACGAAGCGCGCCTTGGTGCGCAGCTCTTCGATGCTGGCGCAGCCGACGTAGCCCATGCCCGAGCGCAAGCCGCCAATCATCTGGTACACGTTCATCGCCAGCGAGCCCTTGTAGGGTACGCGGCCCTCGATGCCCTCGGGCACCAGCTTCATCTCCTCCTCGACCTCCGCTTGGAAGTAGCGGTCCTTGGCGCCCTTCTTCATCGCCGCCAGCGAGCCCATGCCGCGGTAGCTCTTGTAGGATCGGCCCTGGAAGAGAATCACGTCACCCGGTGCCTCCTCGGTGCCAGCAAAGAGCGAGCCGATCATCACCGTGCTCGCCCCCGCGGCCAGCGCCTTCACGATGTCTCCCGAGTACTTCACGCCTCCGTCGGAGATGACGGGGATGCCGTGCTTGTCCGCCTCGCGGGCACACTCGTCGATGGCGGTGATCTGCGGCACGCCGACGCCGGCGACTACCCGGGTGGTGCAGATCGACCCCGGCCCGATGCCGACCTTCACCGCGTCTACCCCGGCGTCGATGAGCGCGCGGGTGCCCTCGGCGGTGGCTACGTTCCCCGCCACCAGCTCGAACCCTTGGGGCCAGTTCTTGCGGGTGTCGCGCACCGCGTCGAGCACACCCTTCGAGTGCCCATGGGCAGTGTCGACGACCAGGACATCGGCCCCTGCCTTGGCCAAGGCGTCGATGCGCTCCTCGCGGTCGGCCGACACCCCCACCGCCGCTGCGCACAACAGCCGCTCCTGAGCGTCCTTCGCCGCGTTGGGGAAGGCCTTGCGCTTCTCGATGTCCTTGATCGTCACCAGGCCCTTGAGCTCGTAGTTCTCGTCGACCACGAGCAGCTTCTCCAGGCGGTGCTTGTGGAGCAGCTCCACCGCCTCGGCCTGGCTCACCCCCACCCTGGCGGTGACCAGCTTCTTGGTCATCACGTCTTCGACTTTCTGGGAGAGGTTCTTTTCGAAGCGCACGTCGCGGCTGGTGATGATGCCCATCAGCCGCATGCCACGAACCACCGGAATGCCGGAGATGCCGTGCAGCTTCATCAGCTCGATCGCCTGAGCCAGCGGCGCCTCGGGTTCGATGGTCACCGGGTCGACGACCATGCCGCTCTCGTACTTTTTGACCTTCGCCACCTCCAGTGCCTGGCGATCGGGGGGCATGTTCTTGTGAATGACGCCCAGGCCGCCCTCCTGCGCCATGGCAATGGCGGTGCGCGCCTCGGTCACCGTATCCATCGCTGCCGAGAGCAAGGGAATCTTCAGGCGTAAGTTGCGGGTCAGGTGAGTCGACAGCTCGGTCTGCCAGGGAAGGACCTGGCTCTCGGCCGGCATCAGGAGCACGTCGTCGAACGTCAGGGCAAGCGCAGAATCGGTGTTCAGCATCGCCTTTCCATAAGGGATTTCACGGACGTTTTGAACCTCGAGCGCGCAGAGGGTAGTGTCGTTCGCGAACTTGTCCGACACCCACCAGGGGCCCATCGGGCTCGCGGTCAAACTGCCGTTCGCCACTCCGGAGGAGTTCGTCTCGCGGTACGGAGCGAACGTCACGCGCGGCGGCATCTATTTGCGAGCGAAGACGCTCAAGGTGCCCGGTACGCCCGTCACCCTGGATCTCAAGCTGGCCAACGGAGAGCGGCTCATCCACGCGTCGGCGGTGGTGACGTTCACCACCGGGCAAGGGGGGCAGGGCGTACCCGGCATGGGTCTCAAGTTCGTTTCTCTCGACGAGGCGAGCCGGCGTTTCCTCGACTCGGTCGCCGCCGCCCTGCCCCACGCACGCAGCGAGGAGCCTCCGGTGCCGGCGGGCGTCGGTCCGGCCGATTACCGCGTGCCGCCTCCCCCTCCTCCCCAGCCGCAGCCAGCGCCCGCCGCCCCTGCTTTCGAGGAGCCCACCGAACCGCCCAAGCGTACCGGGCCAATCATCGGCATCGACTTGGGCACCACCAATTCGTGCGCGGCTTTCGTGCGCGGCGGCAAGCCGGTCGTCCTCCACAGCCGCGAGGGCTACAACACGGTGCCGTCGATTCTCGCGCTCAACGCCCGCGGCAGGCTGGTCGTCGGCCACCCCGCCAAGGGGCAGATGCTCACCAACCCGCGGCAGACGGTGTACGGCGCCAAGCGTCTGGTTGGCCGTGCGTACGACTCGTCGCTGGTGCAGCAATTCAAAGACCGCTTCCACTACGAGATCGCTCCCGGCCCCGGCGGCGAGGCGGCGGTGAAGCTGGGAGACCGGGTGTACTCGCTGCAGCAGATCTCCGCCCTCATTCTGCGCGAGGTGCGGGAGCTCGCCCAGACGCAAGTGGGCGAGCCGGTGTCGCGGGCGGTCATCACCGTGCCGGCCTACTACAACGACAACCAGCGGCAGGCGGTGCGCGAGGCGGGGCGGCTGGCGGGGCTGCACGTGGAGCGCATCTTGAACGAGCCCACCGCGGCGGCGCTGGCGTACGGCTACGGGCGAAAGCTCACCCAGCGCGTATTGGTCTACGATTTGGGTGGAGGCACCTTCGATGCCTCGCTGCTCGAGCTCAACGACAGCGTGTATGAGGTCATTTCCACCGGGGGCGACACCTTTCTGGGCGGCCTCGACTTCGACAACGCCATCGTCGCGCACCTGCTCTCCGAGTTTCAGACCAAGGTGGGCAAGACCTTCGAGGGAGATCGAGTGGCGATGCAGCGCATCACCGACGCCGCCGAGAGGGCCAAGTGCGCCCTCTCCGAGCGCTCGGAGGTGCGGGTGCACGTCCCCTTCATCACGATGATCGACAACACCCCCTACGACCTCGACACCATTCTCACCCGCGAACAGCTGGTGCAGCTCACCGAAGGGCTGGTCGATCGCACCCTCGCGGTCTGCCGTGAGGTACTGCAAGCCAAGGGCATGGGGCCCGCAGACGTCCAGGAGGTCATTCTCGTCGGAGGCCAGAGCCGCTCCCCGCTGGTACACCAAAAGATTCACGAGCTCTTCAAGAAGGGCCCGGCCAAGAGCGTTCACCCCGACGAGGCGGTGGCGATGGGGGCGGCGCTTCTGGCGCACTCCTTGAGCCAGCTCGACGGTGTGACGCTCATCGACGTTTTGCCGATGGCGATCGGCGTGGGGCTGCCCGGCGGCCGCTTCAAACCCGTCCTCGAGCGCAACACCCCTCTGCCCGCTCGCAAGACGTACACCATCTCCACCAGCCGGGACGGCCAGACCGAGCTCGAGCTCTCCATCTTCCAGGGCGACCAGGCCTTGGCGCAAAAGAACGAGTACCTGGGCTCACTGCGACTGACCAGCTTGCCCAAAGGCCCCCGGGGCACCGTGACGGTGACCATCACCTTCGAGGTCTCCAACGAGTGCCTGCTGAAGGTGACGGCGCGGGAGAGCGCCACCGGCCGCGAGGTGTCGAGCGCCTTCTCCACCCGCGACTCCCCCGAGGCGGTGAAGGAACGGCTCTCCCGGAGCGACGCGTCGAAGCTGACGACCGGCGAGCACCCACAGTCGCAGGCAAGCGATGTTCCCGCGCCCGAGGTGGTCGCGGCGACGAGCCAGCCCACGGGGCTGTGGGGTTGGTTTCGCCGGTTGTTCAGCCGCGCTCCTTGAGCTCGGCGTCGGAGCGCACCGGCACCTGAGCGAGGGCGACCGGTGGGGCGCTTCGCCGCCGTCGGCGTGCCCAGCGCACGCCGAGGTAGACCACCACCAGCGCGGCGACCCCGGCGGAGACCCAGACCTGTCCGTCCCGCAGCTTGGCGATGAGCCACTCCACCTCTCCTCCGAAACGGTAGCCGAGGTAAACGAACACCGGCGCGGAGACGAGGGCGGCGGCGCCGTCGAAGCCGATGAAGCGACGGTAGGACATGCCCACCGAGCCGGCGGTGAAGAACGTCACCGCACGCACGCCGGGCATGAACCGGGCGAGCATCACGATCTTCTCTCCGTGGCGAGAAAAAAGGCTCTCCACCCGGGCACGCTTCTCGGCGGTGACCACCCGGCCCAGAAGCCCGCCCGGGGTACGGCCGACGCGCGAGCCGAAGCGGCGGCCAGCGAGGAAGATGATCGAGTCACCCACCAGGATTCCCGCCAGCCCCACCACCATCATCGCAGGCAGATGTGCAGCCCCTTGGTGCACGAGGAAGCCGCCGAGGACCAAGGCGATGTCCTCCGGCAAAGGGACGCCCAAGCCGCAGGCGACGAGCACGCCGAAGACGCTTCCATAGGCCAACCCGCCACTCACACCTTCGAGAAGACTTCGCAGGAGCTCTTCCACGGGCTACTTCTTCGCTGGGCGGCGCGTCTCCGCCTTGGCCAGCGCCTCGAGGGCCCAGGCGTCGACCGCCCGCGAGTCGTCGAAGGACTTGGCGATGTCCTTGAGGCCGAAGTAACCCTGCTGCGTGGCCGCCTCGTAGACAGCGTCGGCGGCGTCGAGCGCACGCAAGGCAAGAGCGCGCGATAGCAACGCCGCGGCGTACTCACCCACGGTGCGCTCGCTGGCGCCGACGAGCCTCGCCTCGCGAAGGAGCGCCGCTCCGCCCGCCCAGCTCGTCTGCGCCTTCTTGGACACCTTCGGTTCGAGGAGCACGCGCGCGTACTCCCGCAGCACGCCCTCGAGGTCTGGCTTGTCGGAAGGGCCGACCACCAACACTACCTCGCGATCACCCATCACCCCCCGCGTCACACCTTGCGCCTCGAGCAGGTTGACGACGAGGAGTGATTCGAGCCCCTCTTCGGGCGCCTTGAGTAGCTTTCGTGCCTTCGACAGCGGTACGTCCAGCGTGCGCAAGTAGGCTTTGAGCGCCCTGCGGTAATCGCTCTGAGTCTGTGCCATCAGCTCGCCCAACTTCCAGCTGTGGTGCGCTTTGGCCAGCAGCGCCTCCAGGCCCTTGAGGTCGGAGAGCTCCTTGCTCTTGGCGCCGGTAGTGAAGGGGGGCGGGGCGCTGTTGACCACGTAGGCCAGATACTTGTCGAGCGGCTGCGGGTGGCTGTCGAAGAACTGTTCGGCTTGCCTGCGCACCTCGGCGTCGGCCGCCGCCAGCTGGGCACGGACCGCGGCGCGAACCGGGTGGAAGTCGTATTTGGGGACGGGGTCTTTGCGCACGACCGGAGCGGCGTCGTAGCCCATGACATTGAACAGGGCGTAGAGAGTGAAGACGCGCTCGTCGGCACGTAGCTCGACGCCCTCTTGGGTATAGAGGCTGGCGAACCAATCGGCGTCGGCGAAAGCCGGGCCGGCGGCCGACAAAACACAAACGGTCAGCAGGGTGTGGCGCATGGGGTGGCGGGAGCCTACCAAAAGCTGCTTCGCCTTTCGTGGACACTCCTCAAGGCTTGGTGAGCAAGCCCTTGAGCGCTTCTTTGTTCTCCGCCACCTTCTGCCCGAAGAGCGAGACCACCCCCATGAGGAGCTTGAGGCAGGCCTGGGGCTTGGCCGCCAGGAGCTTTTGAAAATCTGCGTGACGAATCTCGAAGGCGGTCACGTTACTGGTGGCGGTGGCCGTGCACAGGCGCTGCCCCTGCTGAATGAGCGACAGCTCGCCCAAGCAGTCGCCTGCCCCCAGCTCGCCGATGGGCACCTCTTCTCCCGCCTTGTTCTTCGAGCTGAGCTTCACCGAACCCTCGGCGAGGATGATGAGCGCGTCGGCCACCATGTTCTCTACGAAGATCGGGCTGCCCTTGGGGAACGAGCGGGCGTTGGAGATGCCGGCGATGATCTGCAACCCGGTGTCGGTGAAGCCCTTGAAGAGGGGGCAGGCTCTCAGGGCAGCGAGCGCATCCATGCCAGGGCCTTCATAACACGCTCGTCCCTCTCCGAACGGTTTTCCCTCTCAGCGGCCGAAGGCGACGGCGGCCCACAAGCGCCAGCCCAGACGAGGCGCCTCGCCCAACAGCACGCCAGCCAGCGCCTGACGTACCTGCTCCGAGCGGGTGGCGGCACGAAAGAAGCGATCGACCAGCCGCGGCCGGCTGAAGAAAGACGCCATGCGATGGTTGAGGCGAAAGACGGCTTCGAAGCGTTTCCGGCAGCGGCGGCCGTACCCGGTCAGCCCACGTACCCCCAAGTCTCCCACCTGGTCGGCCTCGACTACTGCGGCGGCGGCGAAGCGCCCACTTTCCAGCGCGAACTCGATTCCCTCCCCGGTGAGGGGGTTGACGAAGCCGGCCGCGTCGCCGAGCAAGAGCGCCCGGTCGAACACCAGCCGCGAAGCAAAGGACCCGAACGGCAGGTGGTGCCCCTTGGGTTTTCCGACACGGGTTGCGCCTTGAAGCTCGGCTGCGATGCGCGGAAGAGCACAAAAGCGTTCGAGCAGCTCGTTGATACGGTAGGGCTGCGCCTCGAGCAGGTCAGCTCGCATGCCCACTCCGATGTTCGCGCGGTTGCCCGGGAGCGGGAACACCCACCCGTAGCCGGGGAGAAGATCCTTTTCCCAGAAGATGCCGAAGGCGTGCGGGCGGCTCAGGCGCACGTTTTCGTAATACACGCGCAAGGCAACTGCACGATGCGCCGAAGGAAAGTCTGGGGCCCCCAGCGAGCTGCGCACGACCGACGGCGCTCCGTCACAGCCGAGCACCACGTCGGCACGAACCGTCTCGCCTCCGCGGCAGCGCACGGCGACGCCCTGCTCCTCGCGATGGATGCCTTCGACACGAACACCCTCCCGCAGGGTGGCGCCCGCTTGAACGGCCCTTTGCACCAACCGTTGGTCGAGAACCTGGCGAGCGATGACACAGCCTCGGCCGCCGAAGATGCTCTTGGGAATCTCGGCGTCGAGCACCAACCCCGAGGGGGAGGCTCCGTAGAGCGCATCGACGGGGGCCGCCGCAGACGCCTCGCGTACAAGCTCGCCCAGGCCGAGCGCCTCCAGCATCCACACCGCGCGCGGGGTGCAGCCATCGCCACAGACCTTGTCACGGGGGAAGTGTGAACGTTCGAGGAGGGTGACGCTCGCCCCTTGCTGCGCAAGGAACGTCGCCGCGGAGGAGCCCGCGGGTCCGGCGCCCACGATGACGACGTGCATGCGCGCAACTATCCCTCTCCCCGTGGGAGAGGGTAAGGGCGAGGGGCCCGGGAATTTACGCCCCTCACCCCATCCCTCTCCCAGAGGGAGAGGGAGTGCGGCTGGCCCGATGCTCACGGGCGTAGTCGACATAGTTCTGTGCCGACTGGGCGAGGTAGGCGCGCTCGTCGGCGGAAAGCGGCCGGCGCACCTTGGCCGGGCTGCCGACGATCAGCGAGCCCGGCGGAACCCGAGTGCCCGGAGTGACCAGCGAGCCCGCACCCACGATGCACTCATCACCGATCTCCACCCCGTCCATCAGCACCGCGCCCATGCCGACGAGCACCCGCGAGCCCACGGTGCAGCCGTGGAGGACGACGTGATGCCCGACGGTGACCTCATCTCCGATGAGCGTGGGGAACTTCTTCGAAAGCACATGGACCATGGTGAGGTCCTGAATGTTGGTGCGCCGGCCGATGCGAATGTGGTTCACGTCGCCGCGCACCACGCTGTTGAACCACACCGACGAGTCCTCACCGAAGACGACATCGCCAATCACCTGAGCGGAGTCTTCGATGAAGCAGCTGGCGGGAATCGTCGGTGAGACTTCTTTGAAAGCGCGAATGGTCATCGGTCAGGCGACGCAGAGCTCGAGCGCGGTTTGCACCCCCAAGAGCGCGCTGGCGGAGGCGTGCTCCACCCGGACGTGGACGAGCGCGCCCACCGGAGCGTCGCCGTCGAAGTTCACCGTGCGGTTCTCGGGGGTGCGGCCGAAGCGGCGCGTGGGCTCGGTCTTCGACGGCCCCTCGACCAGCACCTCGACCGTCTTGCCCACCTCAGCGGCCATGCGCTCGGTGCTGATGCGCTTTTGCAGCTTCTGCAGCCGTTCGAGCCGAGCCAGCTTGAGCTCGTGCGGAACCGGGCCCCACTCGGCTTCGCGCAGGGCAGCGCCAGTCTTGGGGCGCGGGGAGAAAACGAAGGAGAACTGGCCCTCGAAGCGCACCGCTTCAGTGAGGGCGAGGGTCTTTTCGAAATCGGCCTCGGTCTCGCCGGGGAAGCCGACGATGACGTCGGTGGTGACGGCGATGCCCGGCCGCGCCGCCCGCAGCTTGCCCAGCCGTTCGAGGTACTCGGCGACGGTGTAGTCACGCCGCATGCGCTTCAACACCTCGTCCGAGCCGCTCTGCACCGGCAGGTGAAAATGCGGGGCAATCTTCGGCTGGGTGCGAAAAGCGTCGATCAGCGCGTCGGAGAGATCGTGGGGGTGGCTGGTGGTGAAACGCACGCGCTCGATGCCGCTCACCTCGGCCACGCGCAAGAGCAGCTCGGCAAAGCCCACTCCGCCGCGATAGGAGTTCACGTTCTGCCCAATGAGGGTAACCTCACGCAGCCCCACCCGGGCGAGGTCGGCCACCTCGGCCAACACCTCGGTGAATGCACGGCTGACCTCGCGCCCGCGGGTGTGCGGCACCACGCAGAAAGAGCAGACGTTGTCGCACCCTTTCATCACGGTGACGAACTCGGTGACTTTCCCGCGCGAGGTTTCAGGGTCGGCGCGGGGGAAGACGTACTCTTCGGAGTCGACCCAGGCGGTCTCCACCACGCGCACGCGGTCTTGTTGCACGCGCGCGAGAATCTCGGGCAGCTTGGCGATCGCGTCGGGGCCGAAGACGAAATCGACGTACGGCACCCGTTTGAGAATCCGCTCCTTCTCCTGCTGGGCCACGCAGCCGCCGACGGCGAGGAGCGCCCCGCGAGAGGTCTTCACCTGCCGGTAACGCCCCAGTGCCGAGAGCATCTTGTCCTCCGCCTTCTCGCGGATGGCGCAGGTGTTCAAGATGATGAGGTCGGCGTCCTCCACCGTGGAGGTGGGCGCGTACGAAAGCCCCGCCAACACCTCGCCGATGCGCAAGGTGTCGTTGACGTTCATCTGACACCCGAAGGTGTGGATGAAGTACCGCTTCATGCGACTCCTCCGTACAGCCGATGGACCTCCTGGTGCAAGGCGATCAGCTCCTCTTCCCGCTCCCGCAAGAGGGAAATCGCGGCGGACGAATAACGTTCCTCCAGGGTGGAGAGGTCTTCGAGACGGGGCAGCTCGGAGCCGATGCGCTCGGCCAGCGCGCCTTGCCCCTTTGCGCGTGCCTCGTCGCGCCGGGCAAGCAGCTTTCGAGCTGCCCAGCGCCGGCCGCAAAAGTCGGCGCATACGGACCGCAGGTGTTCGAGGTCGAGCGCGTCGAGCCCGACGGTTGCTCGTGCCAGCGCGTGGGCTTCGACCAAGCCGTACGTCTTGGCTCGTTCGAGCAGCAAGCGCTGATAGGTGACAAGCCGGGCCACTCCATCGGCAGAAATGACCGGCGCGGCCAGCCGGAGGGTCTTTACGTCGGCGTCCACCGGCGCTCACATAACCTCTTTGGGCCCGTTTGCGAAAGCCGTCCCCCCACCGAGCGAGCGGGCGGCGGGTGAAACCGTCATGAACGGGGTTTGAACCCGCATCGGATAAAACGCGCATTCGAGACTCCGGAGCGGAAGCCCTGGGGTTTGCGCCCGCCAAAAGGCGCAAATGTTTGGGGCGTGCCCACTCAAGCCACTGCTCCGGGGTCTCAGTCTCCTCACGCCGGGACGAGCTCTTCAGCCACGTTTGCCAGATCGCTCAGCGACTGCACCGTCACCACTTGGTGGCAGAACTTGGCGTAGGTGAGCATCTCGCTGTCGCCGAAGCCCCAGGTGCGCTTGTCCTCGGGGCAGATCCACAACACGCGCCGTGCCTTTCGCTTCACGTCGGCGAGCGCCCAGGCGTTGTGCGGGTTGTAGTTGTTGCGCCCATCGCCGATGACCATCACGGTGGTACGGCGGGTGATGGCGCCCAGCTCGTCGCGGCAAAAGCTCGCCAACGCGCGGCCGTAGTTCGAGTTGGCATGGAGGGAAATCGCCTTGCCCGCGGTGGCCAGGTCGATCGCCTGGTCGACCTCCAGGTCCTTGAACCAGCGGGTGACCTCGCCGACGTCGGAGACGAAGACGAACGAGCGCACGCGCAGGAAAAGGGACTGCAGCGTGTGCATGAACAAGAGCATCATCCGCGAGGCGTTGCGCACCGAGTCGGAGACGTCACAGAGCACGATGACCTCGGGGCGCTCCGGCCGTCGGTCGCGGAACTGGGGAGACATGGGCACCCCGCCCCAAGTGAGGTTTTTGCGCAAGGTGCGGCGAACGTTGAGCGAGCCGCGACGGCGGGAACGCTGCTTGCGCACCAGGCGGGTCTTCAGCTTCTCGGCCAGACGCCGCACCGCGTGCTGAGCTTGGTCCACCTCGGCGCGGGAGAGGGTGTGAAAGGCGCGTTCGGCGATGCCGCCCGAGGCCCTGCGCAGGCGGGCTTTGGCCTGGCGATCGATCTCCCGGCGTGCGGCGTCCTCCACCTGGCGCAGCGCGCTGGCGAGCCTCTTGGAGACAATCTCCAGGCCTTCATGGGAGAGGCCGCGCGCCGTAAGCTCGCCTTCCAGAGCCGTCAGATCGCTGCGCAGCTTCTCTCCTCCGGCGGAGGCCATCAGTCTGCGAGAAAAGAAGGCGGCCTGGAGCGGGTTGTCCATGCGCGAAAGCTCGAGCTGGAGCGTGCCCGCGCGGAAGAGGTGCGCCAAGCGCGCCCGGTCGCCCTTCAGCATCGCCTGGGTCAAGGGGGAGAGCTGATTGAACAGGCGGTTGACGGTAGCGACCACCATGGCCAGCTCGTCGCCCTGGAGCAGCCCCTCTTCCTCGAGCGATTGAAGAAGCGACTGGTCGAGCGCCTCGAACGTTCGGGCGGCGCCGGAGAAGTAGAACGCGAAGGCCTTGGAGAAGGCTTCTTGATCGAGCTCGCGCTTGCACATCGTCGAGCGCAGCGCCGCTTCGAAGACGCCGCGATCCGCCAACCCGACCTCCAAGGTGGCGCGCACCGCGTCGTTCACCTCGGAGGGGCCGACGCGCACGCCGTTCTGACGGAGGATTTCGGCGAACTCGACGATGCGGGCATCCATGACGTCCTCCCTCTCCCCTTGGGAGAGGATTATCGCCCCTCACCCTTGTCCTCTCCCAGAGGGCAGGGCGAGCGCACGATAAAGCTATGAAAACGCTTGGGTGAGCAATCGCGCTCGGTAGGCGTCGTTGAGAGTGGCGCGCCGCATTTTCTTCGGCGCGCTGCCCTTTATGCTCG
>JBMORE010000067.1:0-2526 GCA_049322255.1 Myxococcota bacterium
TGCGGCTTTTTGGCGAAACCGCGCTCGATGATTTTTCCTAGGGCCGCCGGCACCTCGGGGCGCCTTTGCGTGACCGGAACGTAGCGGCGAGCTCGAATGGCGGAGAACACCTCCTCCGGCGTTTCCCCCTGGAAAGGTCGCTCGAGGGTGAGCAGCTCGTAGAGACTGACGCAGGCGGCCCACAGGTCTCCCGCAACGCTGGAGTCGCCTTCAATCACCTCCGGCGAGAGGTAATACGGTTTTCCCACCACCGTGGAGGCCCCGGGCAGGCCGCGCGCCCGCGCCACCCCGAAGTCGCCCAGCTTCACCTCTCCCATACGGGAGATGAACATGTTGGAGGGGGAAACGTCGCAGTGGACGATGCCCAGCCGTTCTCCTTTGAGGCCCTTGGCGTTGTGGGCGTAGTCGAGCGCGTCGAACAACACCTTGGCCAAGTAGACTGCGAAGTCGATCGGCAGCTGGATGCCCAGCTGTTTACAGCGTCGCAAGATTTGTCCCAGGTCTCGCCCGTCGACGGCCTCCATCACCAGGAAGTAGCTCTCGTCCACCAACCCCACCTCGAGCGTCTTGACGATGTTCGGGTGGTGAAGCTGCATGGTCAGGTCGGCCTCTCCGGCGAAGAGCTCCACGCACTCCGGGTCTTTGGCCACCTGGGGGAGCAGCCGCTTGATGGCCACCGTCTGGCCCGCCCGAGGCCCGCTCGTCGCCCGCGCGAAGAAGACCTCGGCCATTCCCCCTCGCCCCAGCCGGGAGAGCAGCTCGTAGTGTCCCAGCCGAACGGCGGTGGGCGCGCGGGGCGAAGGCTCGTTCTCCAACAGCTCGCGAATGGTGCGCTCGATGGGCGGGGGAGTGCCCGCGAAGAGGTTGAGAGCGCTGTCCAGAGCGGCCACCAGGGCCTCGCGCTCTTCCGGGCTGAGCGTAAACTCCACGCCCACTCCCGCGGCCTCGACGCTCACCACCCGCCCGCTTCCCTTCAGCACGCTTCCGTTCGGGAGGGCCAGCTCCAAGGCCACCTCGGTCTGCAGCGGTAGCGCCGACGGGCCGCGCACGAAGACCCCGCCCAGCGCGAGCGCTTGCGCATCTCGAGCCAGCGCTTCCGCTTTTTCGTATCGCTTCCGCAGCACTGCCGGCTGGGTGGGGGCTGGATGCTGCTCCACGGCAGCCGGACGCGCCAAGCGCCTGCGGCCCGTCGCTTCACGGCGCCGCTCGACGGCTTCCTCCACGGCGGTGGCGATCGCCTCGGGGCCGACCACCTTGTCCAGCGTGGCGTCGATGGACAGGCTGGAGGCCCAGCCGCCCGCCGCGGGCAGAACCCGTGCGGAGACGATGACGATGGCCAGGTCTTGCTCTCCCCCTGCCTGGCGAACGGTTCGTACCAGCGCTTCTCCATCCAGCTCGGGCATCCACAAGTCCGTCACCAACACATCGAGCTGGAGCAGCTCGTTGAGGAGGATGCGCAAGCCCTCCGCTCCGGTGGCCGCGGTCAGCACCTCGAAGCCTCGCGCAGCGAGGGTGTCACTCAACATCTGGCGGAGCAGCGCATCGTCGTCCACCACCAACGCCCGACGGGGACGGCGAATGACTTGGGCGATCACCTCGCCCAGCGCAGCGTCGGTCGCCGCGTCGAGCTCGAACTCGATGCCCGTGCCCGATTCGGTCGTCCATACCACCCGGCCGGGAGTCGCCAGCACCCGTCCGTCGGGGAGCTCCATCTCGAAGATGACCCGCCGATCGACCGGCAGCGGCTTGGAGGTGCGAATGAAAGCCCCGCCCATGGAAAGGTGCTCGAGGTATTCGTCGCGCAAGCTCTGCGCGGTTTCGTAGCGGACGCGCACGGGGGTGGGTGGTTCTTCGACCTTGGCCACGACGGGGGTGGGTGGAGTCGAGGAGGGGGCCGGAGATGTCTTGGGTGTCTTGCGGCGGGAACGCTCCAGCGCCGAGACGAACTCCGGCGGGGGCGCCTGGAGCTTCAGACGGAAGCCGAGCGGTTCGGCGGACTTTTTCCCCAAGTCCCGGGTGAGCGGGACCTGCGCCTCCACTTCGAACGCGTCGGCTTCGCCCGGCACCGACAGCATCGCTCGCACCCGATCTCCAATGGGAAGAGGGAAAGGGGTGCGTACGAACAGCTCTCCCGCCGCCCGGTCGTAGGTCACCAGGCCGTCGGCTTCTCCCACGGTGAGGTGAAGCTTCGGCCGCTCCGGGCTCGACCCCCCGGGGCCTCTGGAGACGCCGAGGGAGGTGAGCAGCTTCCCCCACGCGTTGGGCAGCTGGTCGGGGGCAATCGCCTGGAGGCGGACGTCACACTCTTCGACCCTGGCGAGGAAGAGGGCCTTCTCCCGTTTGCGCAGATCGCTGATGTGGACCGCCAACCCGCCTGCCTGGTGCGCCCAGAAAGCGAAGCGTGCATCGGCGTCGGGCCCGAAAGAACGCACGTCGAAACGGGCGATGCCGATGAGCAGCCGGGTCTTTCGCTGCACCGCCAGCTCGCACTGGGCGAGCGAGGCCTCGAAGAGGGGCTTCCAGGTC
>JBMORE010000068.1:0-2524 GCA_049322255.1 Myxococcota bacterium
CTCCCGCTTGGCCTCGAGATCGGAGAGGCCTTCCACCACTGCTCGCATGAACGCTCGCTCTTCTTCGGCGCGTTCATAGTCGGCTACCGACTGGACCACGGCCACTCCCCGCCCCCTGCTGGTAAGCAGAACGGGTCGATGCACCTCTGCGATGTGTCTGACCACGCGGCCTGGGAAGCGCTCCGCCGGCGGCCGACGGTTTTCATGGCTTGGGCGAAAAAGACGTGGGTGCCGCTGCGGCTGACGGCTCCATCGCCTCGGCGACCAGCTCGGCCACGTCCTTCACCCGCAAGGACTCCTCGCGGCCGGTCTCGTTGATGCCGTCCTTCACCATCGTCATGCAGAAAGGGCAGGCCACCGCCACCGTGCCTTTTCCGGGGCCGGTGTAGTCCCCTACCTGTCCCGGCTTTTTGCGGTCAGTCGCGTCGGGAAAAGGAACGCTCGGATCCGCGGCGTGGGCCAAGGTGAGCGCGGCCTCGTTCACCCGGTTCTGATTGATGCGGGTTCCCAGGTGCTCCTCCATCCACATGCGCCCTCCGCCGGCGCCGCAGCAGAAGGACTCACGGCGGCTGCGCTGCATCTCCACGAGCTGCGCTCCGGGAATGGCGGCTAGCGCCTCGCGAGGAGCGTCGTACACGTCGTTGTGCCGGCCCAGGTAGCAGGGGTCGTGGTAGGTGAGCTTCTCGTTCATCACCCGTGAGAGCTTGATGCGCTTGTCGCGGATGAGCTCGTTGATGAGCTCCACGTGGTTGATGACCCGGTAGTTGCCGCCGAGCTCCGGGTACTCGTTCTTGAGGGTGTTGAAGCAGTGTGGGCATTGGGTGATGACCGCCTTCACCCCCAGCGCGTTCCAGCTCTCCACGTTCTGCTTGGCCAGCGTTTGGTAGAGGTACTCGTTGCCCAGGCGCCGCGCCGAGTCGCCGTTGCACATCTCCTCTTTGCCCAAGGTGGCGAAGGAGACGCCCGCATCCTTCAAGATGCGAATCATCGAGCGGCTGACTTTCTTCTGCCGGTCGTCGTAGCTGCCCGCGCAGCCGACGAAGAAGAGGTACTCGTACTTGCCCCCGTCGCTCCACTTGGGCACCTGGAGGTCTTCCTCCCAGTCGGCGCGCTTGTCCTGCCCTATGCCCCAGGGGTTGCCTTGGCGCTCCATGCCCTCGAAGACGCGCTGAATCTCGGGAGGGAAGTCGGCCTCCACCTGCACCTTGTAGCGGCGCATCTCGATGAGACGCGGCACGTTTTCGATGAACACTGGGCAGGCGGTTTCGCACCACCCGCAGGAGGTGCACGCCCACACCGTCTCCGGCTTCAAGATGTCGCCCACCAGGTTGGGCAGCTCTTTAGGCTGGCCGTTCTCATCCACCCCCTTGGCTACCAGGAGCTGGTGGTCCCACAGCCAGTGCTTCAAGTCTTGGTTGACGGCTTTGTGGGTGAGCGGCTTGCCGGTGATGTACGTCGGGCAGTGGGTTTGGCAGCGGCCGCACTCGGTGCAGGTGTAGAGGTCGAGCGCCTGCTTCCAGGTGAGGTCGTGGAAGGTTTTGGCCCCGAACTCCTCCTTCTCCAGATTGGGCGTGGGCAGCTTCCCGCTGGGGGTGAGCCGCTTCATGTAGACGTTGGCGAGCCCGGTGATGACGTGGAAGTGCTTCCCGTAAGGAAGGAAGTTGCCGAAGGTGAGGATGATGCTCAGGTGAATCCAAAAAGAGGCCACGCCCAGGGTGTGCACGGTGGCAGGAGCCCGGCCGGACAACAGCCATGCGACCCCGCTGGTCACCGGCTCCCACCCAGTGAAGCCGCGCCCCTGGGCGATGAAGTGCGAGGCGCCGAAGAGGAGCTCGGTTACCATCAGCCCGCCGATGAAGCCGAGGATGAGGTACGCCTCCCAGGAGGGCGTCATTCGGTCGGGCTTCAACCGCCAGCGCACCACCCAAAAGTAGGCGCAGCCCAAGAGCGCGAGCGCCGCCGCCGCGTCTTTGGTGAGTAGATACACGTCGAAGAGGGCGGCCCAGGTGGGGTGCGTGCCCCAGAAAGGGTCGGTCGACGTGGAAAGGACCTGGAGCGCCGAGGTGGAAAAGCCCATCACGAAGAGCATCACCGTGCGGACCGCCAGCACCAGGAAGGCACCGAAGATGAACAGGTGCATCACCCCGGGGGCGCGCTCTTCACGGTCGACCATGCGCTTTTGGCCCAGACCGAAGAGGACCAATGCCTCGGCGCGTTCGGGGGCGCGGTCGAGCCGGTGCCCCTCCACCCCTTTGAGCGGAACGAGCACCCGAAGACGCCAGTACATGGTGACGGCGAAGAAGATGCCGGCGGCGGCGAGAAGGACGAAGGTGAGCGCGGGGTTCATGGGCCCCGAACCTCTAGCAAAGATGCCGAGGCCAAGCACCCCTCTCCCAATGGGCAGGGCGAGCGCACGATAAGTGATCGATCTCGTTAGCAATACCGAACGCTGAAGTTGTGGGGGGACACGCACTTCGGTTTGGCTGTGGGTCATGACCAAGCCTCGGCAGACTGCTGTCCCGGA
>JBMORE010000069.1:0-22500 GCA_049322255.1 Myxococcota bacterium
TAACCTCCGCGCCCACCCCGCTCTGTCGCTGGCGGTCGGCCCGCGCCTGGCCCACAATGCGCCGCTCGATGAGACGGTGGCCGAAGAAGATGCTGCTGGCGGTGGGGATGGCCGCTCTGGCCGTGGTGGCCAGCTCGCTCTTCGTCGCCCTGCGCTACCAGGGGCGCATTCACTCCAGGGAAAGCGCTCCGGCCGCTCCGGTGGCGCTGGTGTTCGGAGCGGGGCTGTCGGCGGCCAACGAGCCTTCGCCGGTGTTGGCCGAGCGCCTCGATGCCGCAGTGGCGCTCTACCGCGCGGGCAAGGTGAAGAAGCTGCTGGTCAGCGGCGACAACTCCGACCGCTGGCATGACGAGACGGGGGTGATGCGCCGGTACGCCGAAAAAAAAGGCGTTCCCCCCGAGGCGATGGAGGGCGACGCCGCCGGGTTGTCCACCTACGACAGCTGCCTGCGGGCCCGCGACGAGTTTGGGGTGCGCCAGGCGCTCTTGGTGACGCAGGACTTCCACCTGCCCCGGGCGCTCTTCATCGCCAACTCGCTGGGCATCGACGCTCACGGGGTGCGGGCCGATGCGGGAAACGGGGTGAGCTGGGCCTACGAGTGGCGCGAGCTGTTCGGGCGAGCCCTGGCCCTGGTGATGGTGGTGGTGGAGCCCCCGCCTCGGGTGCGCGGGCGCCTGCCCTAAAAGACGCGATTGCTTCTCCACCTGATGGTCAACACCTTCCCGGTGGAGACGAAAGTCGTCATGAACGAGCGCAAGGCCGCCCGGAAGGCACACGGGCGATGGGGCGATGAGAAGGAAAAGGAGCTCACCGGCTTCGACGCCGAGCCAGGCGAGGCCGACTTCGGCTCGGCGGGGAACGGGGCCTCGCTCGACGGAGCCGACCTCGCCGGCGGGGTACGCGAGCTCGAGGAGGAGCCGGGCGCGGACGACATTCTCCCCGACCAGCTGGGTTACTTCGCCGAGCCACCGAGGGAGGAGCCGCTCACCGCCCAGCCGAACGAGCGTCCGCGTCGCGAGGAGCCCGGCCCTTCCAACGAGCACCACGAAGACGAGCGCCCTTCGCTCTCCACCGTCCAGTCGCAGCTGCCCAAGGGTTTTCCCAACCTCTGACCCTTCAAAAGTGAGTTGACGCCGGCCTCACCTTCGCGCGATGGGGCACGCACGGAGGTTTTCATGCTCGCCATGCTCGCCCTTTCCGCTCTCGCCACCACGCCCGCTCCCGACGGCTTCCTCAAGGAGCGCTTCGGCAACCACGCCATCGCCCAGCTACACGCCGAAGGAGCGGCGAAGCTTTCCACCGCCGACAAACGCGTCGCCTGGTACCTCACCTTGGCCGCCCACGCCGGGGAGCCGATTCAGTACGACCAGCTGGGGTGGAACCTGGTGGCCGCCAAGCGGCTCTTGGAAAACGTCTACGTCTTCGGCCGCAGCGAAAGCCCCTCGTTCGACCAGAAGCTCGCCGACTATTTGAAGCGCTTCTACGGGCACCTGGGCAACCACGACCACGTCACAGGGCAGAAGTTCGTGCCCGGTTTCTCCTTCGACGAGCTGGCCAAGGCCGCCCAGCGCGCCTTCCAGGCCGGGGCGCCGATGGGAGTAAAAGACGAGGCCGCGCTCGCCGCCCACCTCTCCGAGCTGCGACCCACCCTCTTCGACGCGGCCTTCGAGCCGCTGCTCACCGCCAAGTCGCCGCCCGCGGGGCAAGACATCGTCACCGCCTCGGCCAATACCTGCTACGGCAAGGGCGTCACCTTGAAAGACCTCGAGTCCTTCCCGGAGAAAAACGCGCTCAACTCGCGGGTGGTGAAGGTGGACGGAGCGCTTGGGGAGCAAGTCTTCCGTGCCGGCACTCCGGACAAGAAGGTGCCTCCGGGGCTGTACGCCGAAGAGCTGGGCCGGGTCATCGCCCACCTGGGCGAAGCAGCCAAGCACGCCAAGAAGGACCAACGGGCCGCTTTGCGCAAGCTCGTCCGCTACTTCCAGACCGGCAACCTCAAAGACTGGGACGCGTTCAACATCGCCTGGCTCGAGGCCGACCCGGTGGTGGACGCCAACGTGGGCTTCATCGAATCCTACGTCGACGCCCGCGGGCAAAAAGGCCAGTGGGAGGCCCTCGTCAACTACAAGGACGTGGCGGAAAACCAGGTGATGGAGCTCATCGGCGCCAAGGTGCAGTACTTCGAGGACAAGCTGCCCTGGCCCGACGTCTACAAACGCAAGAAGGTGAAAAAGCCGGTGGCCAAGGCCATCAACTTGGTGACCGCCTACCCCAGCCCCCCGGCAGGCATCAACCTGCCCAACGAGCAGCACATCCGCGAGAAGTACGGCAGCAAGTCGGTGATGGTGTCCAACACCATGGAGGCCGCCGCGGCCATCAAGCGGCTGCCCTTGGCGCTCGAATTCGCCCCCACGCCTGAGGACAAGGCGCACGCCCAGAAGTACTCCACCACCGCGCGCAAGTGGTTGGTGGCCTTCCACGAAGTGGCCGGGCACGCCTCGGGGCAGGTGGACAAAAAGCTCAAGGGCGACCCTTCGAAGTACCTCCAGGAGTTCGACAACACCCTGGAGGAGGCCCGCGCCGACTTGGTGGCGCTGTGGCACGCCTTCGACCCGGCGCTCAAAGTCCTCCACCCCGAAGCCGAGGAAGTGGCCAAGCAGATGTACCGCGACTTCCTCGTCGAGGGTGTCACCAACTTGCACCGGGTGGAGTCGGGCAGCTCCTTCGAGGAAGACCACCAGCGCGGCCACTGGATGACGGTGAGCTACCTGGCAGAAAAAGGCGGCGCCCGCTGGCTCACCGAAGGAGGCAAGACCTACCTGGTCCCCACCGAGTACCCGAAGATGCGCGCGGTGGTGGGCGAGTTGCTCTCCAAGCTGATGGTCATCAAGGCCACCGGCGACTACGCGGGCATCAAGGCGTTGGTGGAGGAGAAGGGCATTCGCTTCGACCCCAAGCTGCGCGACGAAGTGGCCGCGCGGGTGAAGGCCGCCAACGTCCCCACGGTGACGCTGATGGCCAGCCCGCAGCTGGTGCCGGTTTTGGACAAGAAGGGCAGCCTCGCCGACGTCAGAATGGAGCACGAGCAGGACTTCATCGAGCAGCACCTGGAGCGCAGCTTGCTCGGAGAGCTCTCCCCTGCGGAGGCGACCCGGCTGGCGGCGGAGATGAACGGCACCAGCGAGGGCTTGTGGAAGGCATTGCGCGGGCGGGCCATCGTGCGCGAGGGCGGCGCCAGCCCGGAGACGAAGAAGACGGCACCGTAGCCGTGAGTCTCACCCGGTGGCGGGGCGAGTCGGTCACCGGGGCTCGATGTCAAAGCGGCGGCAGTAGGCAAGCACCGCCGAGCGTTCCAGCGCGCTCACCTTGGAGAAGTTTGCATTGGCCTCCACCAACGACTTCTTCCCGCACGCCGCGCGGGTGACGAGCGCGTAGGCGCGAGAGAGGGCGGCCGGAGCCCCTGTCTGGCCGAGCTCTCGCAGCGCGTTCTTCGCCAGGCGCGCCGCCTCGTCGAAGTCCTCCGCCGCCAGCGCCTGCTCCGCGGGGGCGAGAAGCTCTTTCAACTTCGCTTCTTGGGCCGCAGTGAGCCGAACCACGGCCGGCACGGGCGGAGGCGGTTTGGTGGGCGTCGTGGGAGCCGGTGGATTGGGCGGCGGCATCACCATCGGAGGAGAAGGCGGCGGCGGCAGGCTTCGCGGACGGAGGTACCAACCTCCCGCGGCGAGAATCACCGCGGCCAGCATCGCCGGCCAAAACCAACTCCGTGGCTTGGGGGGGCTCGCAAGAAGAACAGGGCTGTTCTGCACCACGGGTACGAGCGGGGTGACATGCTTCTGGGACTCCATCGTCTTCCCGAGAAGAAACGACTCGGTGGTGGCTTGGTGAGGCACCGCGACGCCTCCCTCGGGGCTGGCCCGCTGAAAACCCGTCAGCGGCGCGCCGGTCAGGTCGGCGACGAAGGCTCTCACGTCCGGGTAGCGCCTGCTGGGGTCCTTTTCCAGCGCCTTCTCCACGGCCTGGAGAACGTTGGGCGGCAGTCCAGGAGCGATGGTCGAAAGCGGCAGGTGCGGCTCATAGACGACGCGAAAGAGCACCTGGGCGATGCTCGGCGCGGCGAAGGCCGGCTCTCCCCCGAGCATCTCGTAGACGATGGCTCCCAGGGCGAAGACGTCGGTGCGCTGGTCTACCTCGCTGTTCTTCCCTTGCGCCTGCTCGGGAGACATGTAGCGGGGAGTACCCACCAGCACCTGCTCCTGAGTCTTCACCGTCTGCGAGCCCTGGACTTTGGAGATGCCGAAGTCGAGCAGCTTCACCTGTTCGGGGGCGCCCGATTCGGGACCGGCGGGGACGAGGAAGATGTTGTCCGGCTTCAAGTCGCGGTGGACGATGCCCTCTCGATGTACGGCGTCGAGCGCCGAGGCCGCCTGGCGGGCGATGCGCAGCGCCTCCTCCAGCGGCAGCGGTCCCCGTTGGAGCCGTTGCGCCAGACTCTCCCCCACCAAGTACTCCAGCACCAGGTAGGGGGTGCCGCTGGGCAGGGTGTTGAAGTCGTGGACCTCGACGATGTTGGGGTGGCCGATGCGGGTGGCGACCTCCGCCTCGCGGCGAAAGCGCGTCAAGGAGTCGGGATCGGGTTGACCGCCCAGGTGCAACACCTTCACCGCCACTTGCTTGCCGGGAAGGCGCAGGTGCCGCGCGGAGAAGACCGTCCCCATTCCCCCGCTTCCGAGAACTCCGGTCACCTCGTACATGCCACCAAGGACGGTGCCGAGCTGAACTTCGTGGGCGGGTAGCTCGCTCATCGGTCGCGACTATAGTGCCCAGGCCAGGCGAACCGAATGACCGACGTCACGCTGGCTCTGCTAGTCTCGTCATCAGCCAAGGAGGACTTATGGCAGGCGGCAACATGCGAGTGCAGAAACACTCCGTTGGTGCGCTCGGGATGTCCAACCAGACCGAAACCATCGACGCGCACTCGAAAAAGGCTGGCACCTTCAGCGAGTCGCGAACGGTGAATGGCAAGCCGGTGTGGCTGACGGCGGAGGGCGCCAGGGCGTATGACTCGCTGCGCGCGGCGGGCTTCGGGTTCGAGGCGCAGGCGGATCCGGGAGCCATTCGTCGAATGCTGCTCGGAGACTTCGTCGGCCCCCAAGGTGAGCAGCACCAAGGCACGGTCAAGTAGCCGATGGGAATCCTCGCCACGCAGGAGCCGGGTGTCCTCCTTGCCGCGGTGGTGGACGCGCGGTCGAAGACGTTCGCCAAAGAGGTTCAGGCGATCGAAGCGAAACTCCGCGCGCTCCAGAAGTCGCTGGGGGTCCCCGGCTTTCTCACCGCCTTCAAGCGTGAGGGCAGCAAGCTCCAGCTGAAGGTGCTTGCCGCGTCGGCGGTGGCCAGCCCCCGCCCGGCGTCAGGGTGGACACCCAAGGCCCAGTCGGCGCGTCAGGTGGGCACCGAAATCAAGGAGCAGCTCGGCTGGGGAAAGCGGTAGCCGATGCGAATCGAACGACTGCTCTTCCTTGCCTGGCTCGTTGCCTCCTCTCACTCCATCGGTGCGCCCCGCGTCGAGCCGAAGGAGAAGGTCGACATCGCTGCGATGAAGGAGAAGCTGAAAGTGCTGGAAGACGGCAAGGGCCACGTCATCGTCGTCGAGCCCTTCGGGGCCAGCGGCGCCCTCTTCTGGGGCGACGGCAAGACGATGTACGAGCAGCGCGTCCTCGGAGGCGGCGCGGTGGGAGAGGAGAGCTTCAGCCGCAACTTCTGGGAGCCTCGGGTGGAGCGGCGCGCCCAGGCGGAGCTCTCCTTCCGCGAGGGCAAATACACGGTGGACTGTGAAAGCCGCCAGACCGAATTCAAGCCGGCCGCCGAGAACAGGGCCGCAGAGGTGCTCGACCGGGCGGTGTTCTTGAAACCGCGCTGGAAACGCATCGCCTACGCGCTGGCGAGGGACAACGCCGGCAACTACTACTACGTCGACCGCGCCCGCGAGACGGAAAGGGTGGAGGACTTCCGGCTCTTCATCGGCCCGCGCGGGCGCCTCAAGCAGCAGCAGATGGTGAACATCGTCAGCGACTCCGCGGGCGACATCTTCGCCTCCAAGAAAGGGGAGCTGCGGCTGGTGCTGGACCGCAAGGAGAGCTTGTGGATCAGCGGCAAGAAAACGCTCACCCTCACCGCGCTGCCGGTGGAGGACAACGTGAAGCTCATCTACACCGGCTTAGGAGTGTACGAGCGGGAGAAGCTGGGCACGCCTTGCGACGAGCTTTGAACCGGTCGAATTTTTTTTAGGCCTTGCGACCCACCTTGCCCTTGGTGGTGCCGCCGCCGGCGCTGGCGTACATGTTGTTGTTCACGATGCCGGCGATGCGGTTCTTGACGCTCGTCACCAACTGCACATCCCCGGTTTCTTCCGCCTTCTTGGTGAGGGCGGTCATCTTCGCCAGCGCCTCGGAGGGGTTGCCCGAGGTGTAGAGCTTTTCCGCCTCATCGAGGGTGGCCTCGAACGGTGCCCACTCTTTTGCCGTGCGCGCCCTGTCCAACACGCGCTGGAGCTCGTACACGATGTCCTGCGTCACTGGGCCGGCCCCCTGACTTTGGACTTGGGCGATGGTGCTCTCGAGAAGAGCGATGGCTTGGTCGATGTCTTTTCCGGCCATCATCATCTTCGCCTTTTCCAGCGATGGCTTCACCGGCACCCACGCTTTGGCGCGCTCCAGGTCTCGAGGCGTCGGGACGTAGAAACCGTTTTGATAGTCGACGAGGGCGGCGGCGACTGGGTGGGCGCGGGCGGCGGCCTCGGCCTCGTCGCTGTCGAGGTAGCCGTTTCCGCGCCCCGTCCAGGGAAGCTTTTCCCACGGATAGCGGGGAGCAGCGGCTGCGTCGATCGCCCCTTTGGCCTCCTCGAACGCGTCCTTCAGCTCGTGGAGGCTGACGGTGGCCCGTCCCTTGGCCACGGTCTCCACCAGCCCCTTGAGCTCGCCGGGGACTTTGGCGACGGCGACCGTCTCTCCTTGGGTTTTCTTCAACGTGTCCAGCGCCCGATCGGCGATTCTCTTGATGTCCCCGAGGGGGTAGCCCGTCAGCGCATAGCTCTTGTTCATCGTCGGCATAGAAAGAAGCCTACTCGACGGTGAAAGGTCGATCGAGCGAGGGCGAGCCAAAAACTTTGTGGTGATTTCGTCTCGCCAGCTCGGCCACATGGAGCAGGCGCGTGACGGAGAGCCCGCGCGCTTGGACCATCGCCTCCAGCTCGCTCGGGTTCTTGGGAAACAGCCCGGTCACCGACGGCACGCAGTGCTCGCGCAGCACATCCACCAAAGGACCCAAGGCGGAGTAGTCGATTCCCAGCTCGCTCTCCGCAAGCTGCCCCTCGAAGTAACCGGGGCTGGCGGGCCGTTGTGCGAACCGCTCCGCCAGCCCGGCGTCGATAGGCGTCAGCGCCAGCCGCAACAGTTGGCGCACCTCGTCTTTGTGGAGCCCGGTGATGGGAAACAGGTCGGCGGTGCTCCCCTTGGTGCCGTAGCCGACATACGCCTCATCCAAGTCGCCGGTACCCACCACCAACAGCCCATGCCGGTTGGCCTCCAGGTACAAAAGCGTGTGCCGCAGGCGCGAGGCGAGGTTGCCGCGCAAAAGCGGGTCGGCCTCTTCGAACGTCACGCCGCCCAGCGAAAAGAGAGCCCGGGCCGCGGGCCGAAGGTCGAGCACGCGATGGGAGAGGCGGAGCACCCGGCAAAGCTCCACGGCGTCCTCCTGGTCCTTCGGCGGTGAGCCGCACGGCATCGAGTAGGCGATGATGTTTTCCACCCCGGAGCGGGCGAGCAAGACGGCCACCAGCGACGAGTCCACGCCGCCGCTCAACCCAAAGACGCAGCCCTGAGCGCCAATCGCCTTCACCTGAGCGGCCAACCACTTCGCGATGAGCTCCAAGGCACGCTCGTCGGTGCGGCAAGTCAGCTGGCGCCATTGGTGCTCGAGCGCTCTGGCTTCGGCGAGTCGCTTCTCCGCTTGCTGCTTGCGGCGCAAAAGCTCGTTGAACAAATCCGGTTCGGGCATTGTGCTGAAGCCTAGATGACAATTCACCGGACTGCCGAGCGCGGCTTCTCCTTGGGCGCTGGCGCCTACGAGCGCAGCCGGCCGGACTACCCTCCACGAGCCGTCACGTTCCTCGCGCAGGTGCTCGAGCTGTCCGCGGGGCACACGGTGGTGGATCTGGCCGCGGGGACAGGGAAGTGGACGGAGCAGCTGGCGCCGCTGGGTGCCAAGCTCATCGCCGTCGAGCCGCTCTCTGCGATGCGCGCGCACCTTGCCACCACCGTGCCCTCAGCGCAGGTGCTGGGGGGAACGGCAGAGGCTCTGCCGTTGGCTCACGGGTCAGTCGATGCGGTGCTGGTCGCCCAGGCGTTTCACTGGTTCGACGCCGAGAAGGCCGCGCGGGAGATTCATCGGGTGCTGCGCCCCGGCGGCGGCTTGGGCCTGGTGTGGAACGTGCGGGACGAAGCGGTGCCCTGGGTGGCGACGTTGAACGAGCTTCTGTCTCCGTACCAAGAAGGCACGCCGCACTTCGGCACCGGAGCATGGCGTGCGCCCTTCGAGAGAGGCGAGCTCTTCGAGCCGCTGCAGTCACGTCAATTCGCCCACGAGCAGACGCTCGACGCCGACGCCTTGTGCACGAGGCTGGCGTCCATCAGCTTCATCGCCGTCCTGCCTGAAGCGAAGCGCACCGCCGTCCTGGATAAGGCGCGGGCGCTGGTGGCCGACATGCCGCGCTCCTTCACCCTGCCTTACGTCACCGAAGTGCGCTGGACTCGACGGCGCTGAGTAAACCTGAGCCGTTTTCTCCTCTTCCGTCCACTGAAGAGAACAATGAAGCCCTCCCACCCCGCCCTGCGCGTCGTTGCTCCGATGGGCTCGGAGAAAGCGCCGTTCGAGCCGGGTCGGCTGGACACGGTTTTCCGCTATCACGCCAGCTACGTCGCGGCGGTGGCGTTCAAGCTGCTTGGCCGTGACGACGAGGTCGACGACGTGGTGCAGGAGGTTTTCCTCGCGGCGACCCAGGGTCTTCGACAGCTCCGCGAGCCGGAGGCGATCAAGGGGTGGCTGGCGACGGTCACCGTCCGCGTGGCGCGCAGACACCTGCGCAAGCGCAAATTCCTCTCGTTCTTCGGAGCTTCGGAGAAGCCAGCCCCCGCGGAGCTGATTTCTTCCGACGCAAGCCCACATGACCGCGCGCTGCTCAGCCGCATCTTCAGCGTGCTCGAGGAGCTGCCGGTGCAGGCGCGAATCGCTTGGACCCTGCGACACGTCGAAGGTGAACGCCTCGAAGCGGTTGCCCGGCTTTGTGGCTGCTCTCTCGCCACCGCCAAGCGACGAATCGCGGCGGCCCATGAAGTCATAGAAAGGCTGCTCTCCGATGGATGACCTGGCCAAAAACATGGAGCGCGCGCGGAGGTTTGTGCGCTCCAACTGGAATGTCGAGCGAGAGCAGACCGTGCAGGGCAAGCTGATTCGACGGGTTCAACGAAGGAAGGCCGTTCGAACGGTCACCATCGCCGCGTCGGTGCTGGCTCTGTGCACTGTTTCGGCAGCGCTTGGGCTGCGGTTCTTCACCCCCGCCGATCATCGGATGCTCCACCTGCCCGACGGCTCCACCGTGACCCTGGTGGATGCTGACAGCGAAATCCTCACCTCTCCCTCGACCGACCCCAACCTTTTGGTGGTGCAACTCGTTCGTGGCGGAGCGCGCTTCTCCGTGACTCGAAACCCGTCCCGGCTCTTCCGGGTGGAAGTGGGGAAGGTGCGGGTCGAGGTCCTTGGGACACAGTTCTCCGTTCGCAAGTGGGAAGAACGCGCCGAGGTCACCGTCACCAGCGGACGGGTTCGCGTGCAGTGGGCTCAGCACTCCACCGAGCTTGGCGCCGGCGCCCATGAGGTCTTTCCCCCCACGGTGGTCCAAGCCCCGGAAACGCATGAGCCAGCGCCGCCCGCGCCCAAGCCGGCCCCACCCAACGCACCCCGCTCATCGGTCGCTCCCGCCTGGCGGACGCTCGCGCAGGAGGGGGACTTCGACCGCGCCTATGAGCTGCTGCACCAAAAAGGAGCAGCGCCCATTCGTGACGAGCCGGCCGATCTCCTCTTGGCCGCGGACGTCGCACGACTCAGTCACCACCCCGAACAGGCAGTCAAGCCGCTGCGCCAACTGCTCCAGCGTCACCGGCGTGACCCTCGCGCTCCCCTGGCAGCCTTTACCCTGGGCCGGCTGTTGCTCGAAGAGCTCGGGCAACCCAAGGAAGCGGCGCTGGCCTTCCTTGAAGCCCAAGCGCTCGACCCCACCGGAGACCTCGCGCAAGACGCCATCGCCCGCGAGGTGCAGGCTTGGTCGAAGGCGGGCGAGCTGGCCCGCGCGCGGGAAGGCGCCCAGAAGTATCTGCGGAAGTTTCCCAACGGCCCCAGGCTCGAGGCGGTTCTTCGGCACGCGGAGCTGGAATGAGCTCGCCCGCGCTCTCGGCTGTTTGGCTTTGGGGTTTGCTGGCGCTGCCGAACAGGCCTCCCGTCAAGGTGGACATCGACGCCTGCGTCGACGTGTCGCGCCCAGCAGTGTTGTCCATCATCGGTATCGAGCTGGGTGCTGCGCTGGCGACGCCGGAGGAGGTCTCGGTGCGGCGCACCACCGTGGTCGAGGTCACCTGCAAAGACCAGGGGGTAGCGGTACGCGTCGATGATCCACTCACCCACAAAGTCCTCAAACGCTCCCTCGACCTCGCCAAAGCGGCGCCCGTCACCCACACTCGGCTGCTCGCGCTGGCCATCGTCGAACTGGTGGCCGCCAGCTGGGCCGAGCTGGAGTGGAATCCGGCTCCGACGCTCGTCGCCCCGGAGGAGCATCCGACCCCGGCAGAACGATTCGAAGCGCTCGAGGCTCTTGGTCCACGGACCCAAGGAACGAGCAAGACCGAGCAAGTCACCGGTCTCTTCGGGGGCAGACGGTTCTTCGCGGGTTCACCATGGGCGTGGGGCGGCGGGGCCCGGGTGGGGCGCCACTGGGGGGCAGTTGGTTGGCACTGCGACCTACTCGCCGAATTCGGCAGCACGGACCTGGCCGTAGGCTCGGTGACGGTGAGCACTGTCAGCACCGGCGGCTCGGTGCTGTTGACGCAGCGCTTCGCTTGGTTCACCGCGTGGGCGGGTCCTGGCCTAAGAGTCGGTGCAGTCCAGCTCACCGGCAACCCCAAAGCGACGGACATCGTCGGGCACTCGGTCGGCGGCGGCTGGGGCGGGCCCCTTTTCAACGCCGGTGTCAGTGGACACCCCGGCCGGAGGCTGATCATCGAGCTGTCCGGCGAAACTGGCTACGCCCTTTTCCCTGTCGTGGGGATGGTGGAAGGGGAGCGCCCTGTCGCGCTCGACGGGGTGTGGCTGGGTGCCCAGCTGTCGGTGGGTCTGGTTCTGTGAGCCGAACGTTTCGGGTCAGAGCACTAAGGGGCACTGGAGGACATCATGAACCGAGCTTCGTCAAGAGTTGGCATCTGGGGCCCCTGCGCTGCCCTCTTCACCCTCGCGACCAGCTGCGGCGGCATTCGGGGAGAAGTGCTCGAAAAGCAGCTCTCCGCCGATGCCGGCGGGAGTCCTCCTGTTGAAAACCCAGATTCCGGCACCCCAGACGGCGGCGCCTCGTGCGTCCCCACCACCGAGGCTGCCAACTATCCAGTCAAGGTCATGTTCTTGGTCGAAAATCGAAGCGCCATGTGCGTGGCGGATCCTCCCGGGGGTTCCACCTCCGGGCTCTGCCAGCAGTTCGCTCCTCCAGGAGTCACCGAATCGGGGCGAGTGAAGGCTTTGCGCGCATTTAGAGACCAGCATCTCTCCAATCCGTCCACAAAGGTTGCCTTGCTCACCTGGGACTTGCTCCCTGTCTCGGTCTTGCCGGAATTTTCTGCAGCTGGAAGCCTGACCGACACCGTGCTCATGAACCTTCAATCAAACTTGGGCTCGGTATCCGAGACGCAAGGCGCGCTGGAGTCCGCCGTCGCTCGTCTGGAGGCCGACATCCTTGCCTCCGCCGTCGCCGAACGACAGCGAACCAAGTACGTCATCGTCATCCTGGGGACTGGGGTTCCTTCTCCTCGTTGCAGCGCCAACGATTCCCTGCCAGCGTACGCGAGCGCCTCGCAACCTGACGGCGTGTGGCCAGACAGCCCTCCCGCCACTGCATCCCTCTGCAACTCGAACCCCGATGGAGGGCTGCCTTCCGCGTGCGATGCGAATACTGGCATGGATCCGGGCGGTAACCCGTGCATCCCCGGTTTCACACCAGGCACCGACCGAAACCAGAACACTCAGCTCTTGGGGCCCATCGACCAACTGCTCGCGTTCAAAGCCAAATACGGCCTGGGCGACATCCGCGTCCACACGCGCCTGCTCTTCAATAGCTCTACTTTTCAAGCTTGCGGGCCCCTGTGCGACGACATCTTCGGAATGCCCCCGAGCGACGCGCGCACCCTCGGGGTCTGGACCCTTCGGCAAATCGCAGAGGGCCACGGCGGTGGAACGTTTGAGGATCCAGGAGACCCCGCGACTTTGTCTCTCTCCAGCATCGACGTTCGATCGCTGGCCACGTTCTGCCCGTGAGGGCCCTGCGTGCTCACCCAGCGCCGAAGTAGGCGGGAGCGCTGCCCGGCTTCCACTTGATGTTGCAGCCCATCGAGGGCCGCTGCTTCGAGGGAGCAGGACGCGCAGCCAGCATCTGCTCCATCGCCGCCGACAAGTCGCCGCCGGTCACCGGCACTTGGTTTCCCGGCCGGCTGCCGTCGAACTGCCCGCGGTAGTAGAGGCGGCGGTCCTTGTCGAACAAGAACAAGTCCGGGGTGCAGGCCGCGCGGTAGGCCTTGGCCACCTCCTGGGTGTCGTCGAAGAGGAAGGGAAAGCGCCAGCCTTCGGTGCGCGCCAGCTCCTTCATCTGCGGCGGTCCGTCCTGGGGGTGGCTCTCCTGGCTGTTGGCGTTGATGGCCACCACCCCAATGCCCCGGTCCAGCGCCTGGTGCGCCACCCGAATCAATTCTTGGCGGATGTGCACCACATAAGGGCAGTGGTTGCAGATGAACATCACCAACAGCCCGCGCGGACCTGCCACGTCATCCAGGGCCACCGGTTGGCCGTCCACCGCGTTGATGAGACGGAAAGTCGGGGCCACCGTGCCCAGCTCCAGCATCGTCGAGGGAGTCAACGCCATCGTCTTTCTCCTTTTGGAACCGAACGTTGGGAAAACCGCCGCCTTTTGGCAAGAACCGTTGGAAGAGAACGTGCCGCTACGGACGTTTCGAAGTCCTCGGGCCATAGCTCACCCCTCGCTCATTTGATCTTCATGGTTTCTTCATGAAGAAGCGTCAGCGGGCATCGGTTCGACGGCGAGCTCGATGCTCCGCCATGCTCCGGTGCGGAAGCGGACGAAGAGGGTGAGCGCCAGAAGCGACATGTACGCCACCATCCACACCATGGCGCCCACCTCGCCGCCGCCGAAGTGCCGCACCGTCAGGTAGGAGCCGGGCACGAACACCAACCAGCCAAGGGCAATGCGCACCCACAAGGTGAAGGCGGTGTCCCCCGCCGCCCGTAAGGCCTCGGCGAGCACCATGGCGGCGGAATCGAACAGCTGCCACGCCGTCGACAGCCGCAGCATCCCCGCTCCCACGAGGAGGAGCGCCGTCGTGTTCTCCCCGCGCGCAAAGGGTGAGAAGAGCAGCCCAGGCACGAAGAGGTAGGACAGCCCGACCACCGCCTGCCAGGTGCCGGAGACCAAGAAGGTCAGCCGCACCGCTCCCGGCACTTCGTCGTGCGCCCTGGCCCCAATGGCTTGCCCCACCACGATGGCGCCCGCGCTGGCCACCGCGAAGGCAGGCATGAAGGAGACGGAGTTGATTTGTATCACCGCCATGAACGCGGCGAGCGGCGTCGTCCCTAAACCGGCGACGACCACGTTGACGAAGAAGATGAAGGCGAAGAACTCGAAGAACCAGTTGAACCCAGAGGGCAGCCCGACCTGGAGCATGCGCCATAGCTCTTCGAGGCGAAGCTTGGGCACCACCTCTCCTTGCCGCTTTCCGTGCCAAAGGAACACCGCCAAAAGCCCGGCGAAGGCCACGCTGGAGGCAAGCACGCTCGCCCAGGCGGCCCCGTTCACTCCCAGCGCGGGCAGCCCGAGGCGGCCGTCGATGAGCAGGTAGTTGCCTCCCACGTTGAGCACCATCGCCGCCAAGGAGGCGAGCATCGGCAACCGGGTATTTCCCAGCCCTCCGTAGTAGTTGGCCAGCGCTTCGACGCCCACCACCACTCCTGAGGCGAGCAGCCGAATGGAAAGGTAGCCGTGGATGGGCCCGAGCACCTCCGGGGGGAAGCCGAAATACGGCAGGACGGTGCCCAACAACGGCAACAGCGCCAGGCTGACCAGCTGCGTCGCCGCCGCCACCCCCAAGCCGTACCAGCCGTAGCGCCGCGCTCCCGCCAAGTCGCCCTTGCCGAAGAACTGCGAGGAGAAGCTGGAGACGATGAACACCGTCCCCATGGGCAGGATGAAGAAGGCAAACGAGTTGAGCGCCCCGGCGGTGGTCGCGGCCAGTGCCGCCTCCCCCAGGTGCGCCACCATCAGGGCGTCGCACAGCCCGATGACCGACTGTGAGGCGCGGGAGATGACGATGGGCCAGGCGAGCCGAAGCAGCGCCCGCACCGTGACCGGAACTCTTTCAGTGGGGGCGTGCACGGAGCCGCTCGGATAACACGCGCCCGCGCGGAGCGCACAGCGCATCCCAACAACACCGCTCGGCCAGCGCGAGAGCACGCCGATCCGCCCCTCGGCCGACGGCGGAGGTGAACAAGGCCCACACCATGCCGGCCAGCTCCTCGACGCGTGCGTCTTTCACCACGCCGCGCACACGAGCGTCGTCGAGAAACCGGAGCAGCGCGGGAGACGTCGCCCCCGAGCTTCTCGCCGCATAGTCCCCAAAGCGATGGCGAATTCGCTCCAACTCGAGCAGCACGCTCCCCAGCCGTTCGTGCTCGAAGATGTCTGCCAGCGCACGCCACATATTCTGATGCGCCTCGCGCGGCTCACTCGACTCGAACAACGCCCGCTCGATGCTCGCCTCCAACTCCTCGAGCGCCTTCAAATAGACCGCTTCGAGCAGTGCTTCGCGCGAGGGGAAGAGCAGGTAAAGCGTGCGCGCCGACATCTCGCACGCATGCGCCAACTCGGACATGCGCAGCCCCTCCGCCCCCTCCGAACCCAACTGCTGCCGCGCCTGCCACAGCACCAAGCCCTTCCGACTCTTCCTGTCCATCCCCACCTCGCCCGAAGTGACTGGTCTACCGCGGCACCCTGACGCCGCCCCAAAACGGGGGTACGACCGGATTGAGGTATTTATGAGGGGTTAGATCCACGGCTGGCGGATCCCGTAGGCGTTCCCCGGGGTTGGCGGCGGCTGATGATCCGCCGTCTGGCTCGCTCGCCCGAGGACCCATCGAGAAGCCCACCGGCAAGCTCTGCCCCAAGTGGTGACGCTTCGGCGTTGCCCATCCGCGGCGAGGAGCCGTCGAAAGAGGCGAAGGTCGGAGTCACCTACCGACATGACACCGAACGCAACCGGCCCATTCCGGGGAGCGCGCCGAGCAACTGCTCTGCGCGGGCGATACCGACGCGCTCTTATCCGAGTTGATGGACTGCGTTCCCCAGGTGGAACGCGGCAGGCGCAACCCAAAAGCAGAGGCCTTGAAGGCCCTCGACGACTTGGTGCGCTACTACCGGAACAACATGCACCGGATGAAGTACCGGCTCTTTCGCGAGCATGGCTTCCCCATCGCCAGCGGGGCGGTCGAGAGCGCGCACAAACACGTGCTTCAGTGCCGGATGAAGCGTGCCGGTCAGCGCTGGCAGCTCCACAACGCCCGCCGGATGGCCCATCTGCGCGCCGCCTACCGAACCGCCGGCGCGACCGCCTTCTACGACGCCATCCAGCGCGCTCGCCGCGAAACCCAGCGAGGCACTGCCCGACGCGAAGGTCGACGTCACGGTTTCCGCTTTGCCCGTCAAGGCCTCCGCGACCGCCTCCGGGCCTCAATCTGATCGTCCGCCGCACCAAAACGGAGCACCCCTCGGGGTGCCTTTGCGACCCACCCCGGAAGTCAGGTAACCGCGATTACCCGCGACCCTCCTAACCCCGCGAACTGTCGCGGCACCGCTCCACCGCTGCGTGCCGAAAATGGGGCGATCGGGTAACGGCAAATTCCTGGAAATCGCCGAGCCCCCAACAGACACCCGGGGGGTGGCCGTCACCGCAACAAAAGGGTTTCGCGCATAGGATGCCCAAACGACTCTCGCTCCATGGCTCTTCGAATTCTTCGGACTCTCGAAACCATTGCTGGTGCGCATCGAGGTCGTGCCCAACCGGCCCCCTGTTTTTGCCGCCTCGCGGGTGTCGCGGTGGCATGGCAGCACCCCCTTCGAGCTCGGGCCAACCGCTTCTGATCCTGACGGCGATGTTCTGCGCTACCAGGCGCAGGGCTTGCCTGACGGCGCCCGACGACTCGAGAACGACGGTGATTCGGCTCACTGCTTCCGACGATGAGCTGTCCACGACCGAAGACTGGCGCATCGAGGTGGTCGAAGAATGGGAGTCTCGGCTGCTCCCGGGGTTGGGTTACAGCACGATGTTCCCGGTCGACAGTGAAACCTTCGGCGTCCTCCACGGGCCGTCGCTCGAGCTCGCGCTGGTCGCCTGGATCCACCGCAACGAGAACCGGGGACCCAGCCACGGCCGGCTATGTGTTGGTCCCCGCCGAGCTGGAGCGGGCGCCGCCTAAGGGAAGTGGCTCACAGCCCGAGGTTCGGGGTGGCGTTTTGGGAGGTGAGGTCGTTGGTGCCTTCCTGGGTGACGGTGCTCGCACTCAGGACAGTGATGCCGCGCCCACCGCTCTCAATCGACTTGATGTTGCGCAAGGTGAGGCCGGCGGCGGTGTTGTAGTCGCCCACCACCAGGTTGGCCCGGGTGCTCGGCCCGCTCCCCGGCTCGAAGAAGCCGCAGCAGAAGGGGTCGGCATTGCCTCCGTAGATGACGTCGGTCTCTTCGAGCACGTTCCCCAAGGAGAGGAAGGCCAACCCTTTCCAGAAGCCGCGGATGGTCCCTCCGCCGGTGAAGACGACTCGCTCCGAGGCCGTGCCGGTGGAGAGCAGGCGGCCGTCCTCCTCCACCAGGATTCCGGAGTTGGCTTCGAACTCGAAGCGCACCCCGGACTGGATGGTCAAGTCGGCCTTCACGGCAAAGACGCTGTCCGGCCTCCCCGCGCCCATGCCGTACGCGGTGTCGAGCTTGCGAACCGTCAGGTCGGTGGTGAGCGGCTCGCCACCGGTGACTCGAATGTACTGGGTGCCGTTGGGAGAAGCGCCTCCGCTGTAGACGCTGGCCGCATCCAGCGAGCCGAGCTGCGGGAGGTAGACCGCGAGCGGCGCCTGGGCGTTGGCTTCGAACGTGTTGGAGGAAAAGCCCTCGAGCGTCGCTTTTTCGAAGGCGAACAGCCCGTACGAGCCGCTGCGATGAATCTTGGTGTTCTGAATCGTCACCTGGGCGCCGGATTTGTAGTCGCCCAACACCACCGCCGCCTTGACCGATTCGTTCCCCAGGAAAAAGCCGCAACAGAAGCTCTCCGCTCCACCCGCATAGCTGATGTCGGTGTGCACCAGTTGGTTGGCGTTGTTGACGGAGACGAAAGCCAGCCCCTTCCACGCGCCCTTGGTCTGGTTGGTGCTGGTGAAAAGGATGGGCGCCTCCGGTGTTCCCGCGGCGGTCAGTGAGCCGTTGGCCTCGACCAGAAGCCCCGCGTCCGCCTCGAAGCACACCTTCGTGCCCTTCTCGATGACCAGCGCGGCCCGCACCGCCTGGACGCCCTTGACGACGACGTCGCAGTCTCCGGTGCTCAAGGTCCAGGTGGTGGCGGCCTCGATGTCCTTGTCCACCGTCAGCGGCGGCGTGGTGCCTCCGGAGCCGCCCGGGCCACAACCACTCAACCAACCCAACGCGAACAGCCAAGCAGACGTACGCATGTTCATAGAGGGGGCGGTTTAGCACTGCCACCACCCTGCACAAAAGCAGAAGCCGGGCGGGGTTACCCGGCCCGGCCTCTAAACGACTCGAAACGGCTGGATACTGAAAACTACTTGCCCTCGGCAGGAGCGGCCTCGCCCTCTGCAGGCTTGGCCTCCTCGGCCTTCTTCTCGGCCATCTTCTTGCTCCCCTTCTTGGCCTTCTTCACCGCCGCGGGTTTGGTCTCCGCGGGGGCAGGAGCACCCTCCGCCGGCTTGTCCCCCATGGGGGCGTCTTCGGCCAGCGCGGGGGCGGCAAAGGCGAGCGCAGCGGCAACGAGCAGCTTCTTCATGGTTGTCTCCAGTATGGGGCGAGCGGAATGCGCGCCCGGCGGGTGCGGCCCAAAAGCAGGCGCCGTGCCAGAAAGAGTTTGCCTGGATTGGCGCCCCTCACCCTGTCCCTCTCCCCGAGGGAGAGGGGGGTTTTTCCTCAACCTCGATGGGTCGGCTGGGGAACCCTTCCGCAGTCAGGCGTGGTAGATCGGCTGCCCCTTGGTGACCTCCCGTCTTTCCATTCGCGGCTACTGGGCCGGCTTTCTCTTCGTGGTGGCGCTGTTCGCCGCCGTGGCGGTCTTCACCTTGTGGAACCAGGTGCGCACCCACCAGCGGGTGGACCAACTGGTGGAAACGGCGTTCGAGCGCAGCGCCCTCATCGCCACCCTCCGTGTGGACGCGGCGCTGCTCGAAGAAGCGGTCAACGACCATATTCGCGCCACCACCGAGGAAGAGCGGCAGGAGGCCGACGAGGCGATGGACTTTCTCCTCTCGGAGATTCGCTCCGCCTCCGACCGGTACACCCACGGGCTGGCGAGGAACCAGACCGGCCTGTGGCAGAAGCTCAACGAGACCTCGCAGAAGCTGGTCAACCCGGTGCGCACCGCGCTCAAGTACTCCACCCGCCGCGAGGCCGAGCGGGCGCGCAAGCAACTGGAAGAAGTGATTCGCCCCATCACCTGGGAGCTGGAAGAGACCGCCACCGAGCTCACCCGGCACAACGCCGAGAGGACCCAGGGGCTGTTGCGGGAGCTGGAAGCCTTGCGCCTGTCCACCACCTTCTTGGGCTCGGCGGTGTCGGTGGTGGCAGTGCTGCTGGCGCTCTTCGTCGGCTGGCGGGTGAGCGAGCTGTTGCGCCGGCAGGAAAAAGTCATCGCCGACCAAGTGGCCGAGCTCGACCGGCGCAACCAAGAGCTCGACGCCTTCGCCAGCCGGGTGGCGCACGACTTGGTGAGCCCCCTGTCCCCCTTGAAGGGCTACCTCACCCTCTTGCGCCGCAGCGTCTCCATCACCGCACCCCAAGACAAAGAGATGCTGGCCCAGGCGGAAGAGAGCGCCGCGCGGATGAACGACCTCATCGAGGCCCTCTTGCGTTTTTGCCGCGCCGGCCGCCCCAGCGAGCACATGGTGGCCGACTGGGACACCGCGGTGGGCACCATCCTCCTCGAGGTGAGCCAGAGCGCCGCCGCTCAGGGAGTGGCCCTGGAGCGCCTGCTCGAGCCCAACGTGCCGGTGAGCTGTCCTCCCCAGCTGCTCCAATCCATCGCCCAGAACCTGCTCTCCAACGCGGTGAAGTACTCGGCGGGACGCCCGGGAGCGAAGGTGACGGTGCGGCTTGCCCGCGAAAAGGGCTGGGCGGTGTTGGAGGTGAGCGACAACGGGGTGGGCATGAGCGAGGAGTCGCAGCGGCAGCTCTTCCAGCCCTTCTTCCGTGCCCCGGAGGCGCGCGCGCTTCCCGGCCACGGGTTGGGCATGGCCACCACCAAGCGTCTGGTGGAAGCCCACGGAGGCAGTCTCGAGCTCCGGAGCACTGTGGGCGCCGGCACCCAGGTGACGGTGCGGTTGCCGCTGGCCAACGAGCCGGCCGCGCCTCCCCCTGCGATGGATGCTCCGCTGGCGCAGGCCGCTCCATGAACGCCCGTCTTTTAGTGGTGGACGACGACCCGCACGCCCGCGACCTGCTGCGCCGGCTCTTGTCCACCCTGGGCGAGGTGAGCGAGGCGAGCAGCGCCGGCGAAGCCGCCCGGGCCCTCGAAGCGCGCGCCTTCGACCTGGTGCTCACCGACATGGCGATGCCCGACCCTTGCGACGGCCTGTCGGTGTTGCAGGCAGCCCGGGCCCGGCTTCCCGACACTCCGGTGGTGGTGGTGACCGCCTACGGCAACATCGAAGGCGCGCTGGACAGCATTCAGCAGGGCGCCTTCGACTACCTCTCCAAGCCTTTCGACGTCGACGCCCTCCTGCGGGTGGCCAAGCGGGCGCTGGACCAGAAGCGGCTGGTGGAGGAGAACCGAAACCTCCGCCAGAAAGTGAAGCCCTCCACCCTGGTGGGGCGCAGCGCCGCCTTGCTGGAGGTGTACAAGCAGGTGGCGCGCGCCGCGCAGAGCGAGGTGCCGGTGCTCATCACCGGGGAGACAGGCACGGGCAAGGAGCAAGTCGCCCGTGCGCTGCACCAGCGCTCGCCCCGCGCACACAAGCCCTTCCTCCCCATCGACTGCGGCGCCATCAACGAGTCCTTGATGGAGAGCGAGCTGTTCGGGCACGCCAAGGGCTCCTTCACCGGAGCGAGCGGGGCGCGGCGCGGGCTGTTCGAGGAGGCCGACGGGGGCACCCTCTTTCTCGACGAGGTGGGAGACGTCGGCCCCAAGATTCAGTCCCAACTCTTGCGAGCGCTGCAAGAGGGGGAGATTCGCCGGGTGGGCGAGTCCACTCCGGTGAAGGTCGACGTGCGGGTGGTGGCGGCGACCAACAAAGACCTCGCCGCCGAGGTGGCCGCCGGGCGCTTCCGCGAGGACTTGCTCTACCGCCTCGACGTGGTGCACCTGCACCTGCCCCCCTTGCGCGAGCGCCGCGAGGACGTGCCGGCGCTGGTGGAGCACTTCGCCTCCCTGCACGCGCGCGGCGGGGTGCGGCCGGTGGTGACCAAGGAGGCGATGGACCGGCTCTTCGCCTACGACTGGCCCGGCAACGTGCGTCAGTTGGAAAACGTGGTGGCGCGCGCCCTGGCCCTCAACGCCACTGGAATTCTCACCCCGGGCGACTTCCCTGCCCCCATTGGAGACATGAGCCCGCGCCTCACCGGGTTGGCGGCGGACATGCCCTCGCTGTCCGAGCTGTCACGCCGCTACGCCGCCCACGTGCTCCAGCACACCGCGGGGAACAAGAGCGAGGCGGCGCGTATCCTCGAAGTGGACCGAAAGACGCTCTACAAGCTGCTCGACGTGGGCGAGGAATAGCGGCGCTACCAAAGCGCGGCGACATCGATGGCCACGTCGGGGAATTTGGCCAAGTGCGCTCGACCTGCACGGTGCTCGGTGACCGACGTGTAGGCGCCGGATACTGGCTGGCGATGCACCAGGAGCACCTGGTCGGCGAGGTTGACAATCCAGTACTCGGGAATGCCCGCCTCGGCGTACAGCCGCGCCTTGATGAGCCGGTCTTTCCGAAGAGTTGCGTTGGCGACCTCCACGACCAGCCAGGCGTGCGTTGGATGGGCCGCCCGGTAGTCTCCGGGAGGAACCACCGTGAGGTCGGGCTCTGGCTCGGAGTCATCACTCAATGCGAGCGGGAGCTGAACACGGACCTCTGCACGTCTCCGAAGCGCGTGAACGAGCTCTTGGGTGAGCCAGCTGATCACCGCCGCATGGTCTGGGCCTAGAGGGCTCATCGCCACGAGCATGCCCGAGAGCAGCTCGACGTGCTCGTCCTCGTCGAAGGCGCCCAGCTCGACGAGCCGGTCGTACTCGGTTCGCCGCAGTGGCCGAAGTTGCTCCGGGTGGAGTTGCTCGAGGTTCAGCATGATCAAAGCTTACAGCGCTTTTCGCGCAAGGGCATCGGCAGCAACCGAGCCGCGCATCGCCTCGCTGCTAGGAGAAGAAAGCTGGAGCTTGGCTGAGAGGGCGGCAAGCTTCTTCCCCACCGTCTTGCGGGAGATGCGCATCACCTCGGAGATTTCGTCTTGGGTGAGGCCGTCGCGGAAAGCGTGGGCCAACAGCTCCAGCTCTTCGAGAGAGAGCGCGGCAACGGCTTCCTCCAACTCGAGGCGGGCGGAGAGGTCCGGCTGGTGCTCGGTACTCTCCACCAACAAGGTCTGCTTGAGCTGGTGCAGCGAGTGGTTGCGCAGCTTCTGCAGACAGTGCCTCGTGGCGATGGCGTAGAGCCAGGTGAGCGGAGCGGCCTTGAGCTTGAAGCGCCCCAGGCCGGCAATGGCTTTTTCGAAGACCTCCTGCACCGCCTCGGCGGCGTCGTCGGAATGGCGAAGCAGTGCCAGGCAGCGCCGGTAGACGACGCCGTGGTACCGCTCGAACAGCTCGCCGACGTCGAGAAGCATGGTGCCGGGTCAGTATCCAACCGAGTTGAACAGGAACGGGTAGCTGATGACGACC
>JBMORE010000070.1:0-2465 GCA_049322255.1 Myxococcota bacterium
CTGAAAATCCTCGTGTCGGTGGTTCGATTCCGCCCCTGGGCACTCATTCGGCGAGTCAGGTGGGCGACAGCAAGCCATTTGTTTGTCGAAACTGTCTGCCTGCCGGCGTCAGTATGCTGCGCTACTTCCGTGAGCCGGTCGGCGCCAGAGTCGCTTCAAAAGCTGGTGGCGGACAGCCGCCGTCACTTCCCCAACCCGCTGGCGGAGCTCATCTACTACCGCACCTATTCCCGCTGGAGAGAGGAGCTCGGCCGCCGCGAAACATGGACGGAAACGGTCGCGCGCTATTTGGCGTTCATGCGCGAGCATCTGGGAACGCGGCTCGATGACGCCGAGTACGCCCTCCTGCAGCAGGCGATTTTGTCCCTCGAGGTGATGCCCTCGATGAGGCTGCTCTGGTCAGCCGGCCCCGGCGCACACGCCACCCACGTCTCTGCCTACAACTGCGCTTACCTCGCGCCCACCGGGGTGCGCGACTTGGCCGAGGTGATGTACCTGCTCATGTGCGGCGCGGGGGTGGGCTTCTCCGTCGAGAACAGGTTCGTGCAGCAGTTCCCGGTCGTCGTCCCGCAAACCGGCCGCCGTCGCCCGCCGCACGTCGTCGAGGACAGCAAAGAGGGCTGGGCCAATGCGCTCTTGGCCGGGCTCGACAGCTGGTTCTCCGGCGAGGACCTCGACTTCGACCTCTCGAAGGTGCGCCCCGCGGGAGCCCGTCTGCGCACGATGGGCGGCCGCGCCTCCGGCCCCGAGCCGTTGCGCGGACTGTTCGCGCTCTGCCGCGGCAAAATTCTCGCCGCCCAGGGCCGGCGGCTGCGCAGCGTCGAGCTGCACGACATCCTCTGCAAGATTGGCGAGGTGGTGGTGGTGGGTGGCGTGCGACGTTCGGCGCTCATCTCTTTGTCCGACCTGGACGACCAGGAATTGCGCGACGCGAAGACGGGGCGCTTTTTCCTCGAGCACCCCGAGCGGGCCATGGCCAACAACTCGGCGGTGTACGAGGAGCGGCCCTCCGCCACGCGCTTCATGGCCGAGTGGCTGGCGCTGGCCGAAAGCGGAACCGGCGAGCGCGGCATCTTCAACCGCGGCTCGTTGAACCGCCAGCTTCCCGAGCGGCGCCAGGCAGGTTTCGCCGGGCACTGGAAGTCGGCGGGCACCAACCCGTGCGGCGAAATCATTCTGCGCTCGAAGCAGTTCTGCAACCTGACCGAAGTGGTGGCGCGCCCCAACGACAACGCCGCCACGCTCACCCATAAGATTCGCCTGGCGGCGCTCCTGGGCACCTACCAGTCGATGCTCACCCGCTTTCCCTACCTCTGCAGCGATTGGCGGCAAAACTGCGAAGAGGAGCGGCTCTTGGGGGTGTCCATCACCGGCCAGTGGGACTGTTCCGCCTTGCGCCACCCCGAGACGCTGCGCGCGCTGCGTGAAGCGGCGGTCGATGCGAATCGTCAGGCGGCGGCCCGTTTTGGCATCGAGCCGGCGAAGGCAGTGACTTGCGTCAAGCCCTCGGGCACGGTGTCGCTCTTGGTCGACTCGGCGTCGGGGATGCACCCGCGCCATGCGGAGTACTACCTGCGGCGCATCCGCATCTCCGCGGTGGACCCGCTGCTTCGGCTGCTCCAGGACCAGCGCTTCCCCTGCCTGCCCGAGGCGGGTCAGGTCGAGGGCCAAGCCACCACCTACGTGCTCGAGTTCCCGGTGCGTGCGCCCCCCGGCGCGGTGGTTCGCTCCCGTCTGTCCGCGCTGGAGCAGCTGGAGTATTGGAAGAGGGTGAAGGAGCACTACACCGAGCACAACCCGTCGGTGACGGTCTCGGTGGGCGCGGACGAATGGATTGCCACCGCCGACTGGGTGTTTCGCCACTGGGAGATGGTGGGCGGGTTGTCCTTCTTGCCGCGGACCGACACCGTCTATCAGCTCTCTCCGCTCGAGGAGATTTCCCGCGCAGAGTACGAGCGGCGGGTGCGCTCGCTCCCCCAGGTCGACTACGCGCAGCTCGTCCGCCACGAAAACGACGACTACACGGTGGGCGCCGGCGCACTGGCGTGCCTGGGCGGGCAGTGCGAGGTGGACCCGGAGGAGGGCAGCTTTCCGTTTGCGAATAGGAGTTAAACCAGCTGCTCGCCGCGCTCTTTGGCCCGCAGCTCGACGAGCGCCCGCAGCGCATCGATGGTGGTGAGAATTCCGACGACCCGCTCCTTGTCCACCACGACGGCGCAGCCGTACTTGCGTTTGGCCATCACCGCCGCCGCCTCGTCGAGCCGGGTGGAGGGAGAAACGACGTACGGGGAGCGAACCATCACTTCGTCGACCGCGCCCCCTCGAGGCGCAGGTGGGCCGCCGTATTTGGAAGCGTAGAGGTCGCGGTCGGAGACGACGCCCAAAAGGTGCTCCGTCGGGTCGACCACGGGAAGGTGCCGAATGCCGTGGCGCTGCATCAGCTCGAGCGCTTGGGAAGCAGACTG
>JBMORE010000071.1:0-21880 GCA_049322255.1 Myxococcota bacterium
AGCGCTTCGGCAACCGCAGCAATGGTGTCTTGATCAAGGTCGAAGCTTGTCGACACGTGCAACGGCGCCCGCGTGGGGGCGACCCGCTCGTTGGCGACATCGAGCGGTAGGGAGATCAGTACCGGTCCCTGGCGCCCTGAGAGCGCGGTCGCCACCGCGCGGCGAATGGTGGTCGTGGCCGCGCGGGGGTTGCTTAGCTCAGCGCAAAATTTGGTCACACTGCGCGCCATGCCCAGAATATCGAGCTGATACCGGCTACCTTCCTGAAGCGCCCCACGCCCGAAGTTCTTCCGCGGCACCTCGCCCCCAATGGCGATGAGAGGAATGCCGTCGGCGTGCGCAGCCGCCAGGCCTGTCAGCGCGTTGGTGATGCCCGGACCTGAGGTCATCAACACGCATGGCAGGCCGCCGCCAGCGCGCGAGTGCCCCATGGCCATGAAGACAGCACCGGTTTCGTGGCGGGTGTTGATGACCCGCACTCCCTTTTGATCAAGGAGCGCGTCGTAAACGGTGGAGATCGCTCCTCCGGGAATGCCGTAGTACGTATTCACCCCCAGTTCGGCGAGCGTCTGCACCACGACGTCGGCGACTCGCATCTTCGGTTGCGCGCGCGGAAGCCCCAGGTGCAGCGCTTGCGGAATCGACTCAGCAACGATTTGCGCGAGCGCCATGGCTTGCTCCTGAAATCCAGGTCCAGTGAGTGTGCGGTGGGCCCGGCTGCGGAGAGATGGGCGCGCCTTCTACCACCGTATTTCGAGGCAGTACTGCAAACAACGACGAGACCACAAATAACGGAAAAACTAGCAATTGATGATGTGTGGTTCTATCGGCAATGGTCGTAAGTCCCCCCCCCTCTTTTCAGACCCGTAGATGGGGGCACACGCAGGTTTGATTCGAGAAGGAGGCACCGGATCACAAATTCCGAGTGCCTTCACGGATGGAGGAGCCCACGCCGTGCAGATGACGCGGTCAACGTGCCGGGGACAGCGGCGACCCTCACCGGTCCTCTCCGAGGGAATGCGGCTCGAAAGCGGTCCCTCAACGAGGACAGCGCGCGCTGCCCAGCCAGTGCCCAGGGCGGGATTCGAACCCGCACGCCTCACGGCGCCACCCCCTCAAGATGGTGTGTCTACCAGTTCCACCACCTGGGCGATTCTTCGCGGCCTCTCTTACCACCAGCCCTCGGAGAGGCGAAAACCCAAAAGTCCTAAGGCTGCGCGGGCGCCGGAGGCAGCTTCTCGGCAGGTACTGCCTCGGTGCCGGGCGCCGGGCCAGGCTGCACGTCGACGGCCGGCGCGGCGCTGCCCTTCTCCACACCCGATTCGGGCGCAGGGGCAGCAGGGCTGACCGGGGCCGGAGCCGCGGCGGCAGGCAGCTGTTCCCCGCCGGCGGCCACCGAGGTGCGTAACCCCACGAAGGAAAGCCCGAGCGCGGTGATGAAGAAGCCGATCGCGCATACCGCGGTGACCTTGGTCAGGAAAGTGACCGCGCCGCGGCCCCCGAAGGCGCTGGTGGCGGCACCGCCTCCCAGAGCGGCACCCATGCCCGCGTCCTTCCCCGGCTGGAGGAGAATGACGAAGATCATGAACACGCACAGCAGGACATGGACGATGGAGACGAAGATCAGCATGACGGAAACCTTTAACCCCTCACCCTCGCCCTCTCCCAGAGGGAGAGGGATGCGGGCGGCTTAGAGCACAGACCGCTGGGGGAAAACAACCTCTCTACGCGCCGGCCTTCACGATGGCCGCGAAATCGGCAGCCTTGAGGCTGGCCCCGCCCACGAGCGCTCCGTCGATGTCCGGGCGGGCGAGCAGCTCGGCAGCGTTCTCGGGCTTCACCGAGCCACCGTACTGGATACGCACCTCTTCGGCCGTCTCCCGGCCGTAGAGCGACACCAGCTCCTCCCGAAGATGGGCGTGGACTTCTTGCGCCTGGTCGCTGGTGGCGGTCTTGCCGGTACCGATCGCCCACACCGGCTCGTAGGCGAACACGAATTTCGACACTTCGGCGGCGGCGAAGCCGGCCAGCGCTCCCTTCACTTGGCGAGTGACGACTTCCAGCGTCCTGCCGCCCTCCCGCTCCTTCAGCGTCTCGCCGACGCAGATGATGGGCCACAGCTTGGCCCGTGCCACCGCCTGCAGCCGCTTGTTCACCGTCTCGTCGGTTTCTCCGAAATATTGCCGCCGCTCGGAGTGACCGACGATGACGTACCGGCACCCGACCTCGGCGAGCATCGGCGCGGCCACCTCCCCGGTGTAGGCGCCAGACGCCTCCCAAAAGCAGTTCTGGGCGGCGAGCACGATGTTCGAGCCCTCGAGTGCGTGGGCCACCGGGTGCAGCGCGGTGAAGGGCGGAGCGACGGCGATCTCCACCTTCTCGCGCACCATCGATACCAGCCCTTTGAGCTCGCGCACCAGCCCGAGCGCCTCGGCCACCGTCTTGTGCATCTTCCAGTTGCCGGCGATGAAGATCCGCCGCGAGGACTTGCCCACGTTGTTCTCCTATCTCTCCAGCGCCCTGACGCCGGGCAGCTCCTTGCCTTCGAGGAATTCGAGGGTCGCTCCCCCGCCGGTGGAGACGTGGGTCATCTTTTCCCCGAAGCCCATCGCGTTCACCGCGGCCGCGGAGTCGCCGCCCCCGACGATGGTGGTGGCACCGCGATTCTTGGACATTGCCTCGGCGATCGCGCGCGTCCCGGCGGCGAACTTCTCCACCTCGAACAAGCCCATCGGCCCGTTCCACAGCACCGTCTTCGCCCCGCGAATGTGCTGCCCGTAGAGCTCGCAAGTCCTCGGGCCGATGTCCAGCCCCATCAACGCCTTGGGAATGCTGCGCTCGGACACCACCCGGGCCTCGCTCTTGGCTTCGGGCGAGGTCCCCACCACGTGGTCCACCGGGAGCGCCAGCTCTTTGCCCAAGCGCTTGGCGGACTCGAGGAGCCGGCTGGCCAGGGAAAGCTTGTCCTTCTCCACCCGGCTTTGGCCGACCTCCACCCCTTCCGCGGCAAGGAAGGTGTAAGCCATCGCGCCGCCGATGAGCAGCGCGTCGACCTTGGGGAGCAGGTTTTCGATGACCTTGATCTTGTCCGACACCTTCGCCCCCCCCAGGACGGTGACGAAGGGCTTCTCCGGGCCTTGGAGCACCTTGCCCAGGTGCTCCAGCTCTTTTTTCATCAAGAAGCCCGCCGCCCGCTCCTTGACGAAGCCGACCATGCCCACGGTCGAAGCGTGGGCGCGGTGGGCGGTGCCGAAGGCGTCGTTCACGTAGACGTCGGCGAGGCTGGCCAGCTCTCTGGCGAAAGCTTCGTCGTTGGCCTCTTCCTCTTTGTGGAAGCGCAGGTTCTCCAGCACCACCACCTGGCCTCCCTGGAGGTCCCGCACCATCTTCTTCACCCCGTCGCCCACGCAGTCGTCGGCGAGCAGCACCTCATGCTCCTTGCCGAGCAGCTCCGTCAGGCGAGCGGCGGCCGGCTCGAGCGACAGCTTGGGGTCGGGCCCTTTGGGCCTGCCCAAGTGCGAGGCCAAGACGACCTTGGCCTTCGCTTTCAAGGCGTGCTGGACGGTGGGCAACGCCTCGCGAATGCGGGTGTCGTCGGCCACCTTTTGGTGCGCGTCGAGCGGAACGTTGAAGTCCACTCGAATGAAGACGCGCTTGCCGGACAGCTCGAGCTCGTCGACGGTGCGAGCCACGGCTAGCCTTTGGACACGAGGAACTTCGCCACGTCCACCATGCGGTTGGAAAAGCCCCACTCGTTGTCGTACCAAGCCATCACCTTGGCGAGGTTGCCCTCGATGACGTGGGTGTTGGTGGCGTCGAAGATCGCCGAGTGCGGGTTGTCGTTGTAGTCGATGGAGACCGTCGGCTCCTCGGAGTACTCGAGCACCCCTTTGAGAGCACCGCCCGCCGCTTTCTTGAAGGCGGCGTTGATTTCCTCGGCGGTGGCGTTCTTGCCCAACACCACGGTGAGGTCGACCAACGAGACGTTGGGGGTGGGCACCCGCACCGCCAGCCCGTGCAGCTTGCCCTTGAGCTGGGGAATCACCTCACCGATCGCCTTCGCCGCGCCGGTGGAGGCAGGAATCATCGACAGCGCCGCCGCGCGGGCGCGCCGCAGGTCCTCGTGCACCAGGTCGAGAATGCGCTGATCGTTGGTGTAGCTGTGCACCGTGGTCATCAGTCCCTTTTCGATGCCGAAGCTGTCGACCAGCACCTTGGCCACCGGGGCCAGGCAGTTGGTGGTGCAAGAAGCGTTGGAGATGATGTGGTGCTTCTTGGGGTCGTAGGTGGTGTGGTTGATGCCGTAGGCGAGGGTGAGGTCCGGGCCCTTCGCCGGCGCCGAGATGAGCACCTTCTTCGCGCCCGCGGCCAGGTGCTTCGAAGCTCCCTCGCGGTCGGTGAAGCGGCCGGTGCACTCCATCACCACGTCCACTCCCAGCTCCTTCCACGGCAGTGCCGAGGGGTCGCGCTCGGCGATGATGCGGTACTCCTTGCCGTCGATGACGATGCCCTTCTCGGCGGCGGTGACCTTTCCCGGCCAGGTGCGGTGCACCGAGTCGTACTTGAACAGGTGCGCGAGGGTGGCCGGCTTGTCGAGGTCGTTGATGGCGACGATCTCGATGTCCTCCTTGCGCGAAAGCGCCGCCCGTAAAACACAGCGGCCGATACGCCCAAACCCGTTGATCGCGAACTTGATGGCCATGGTCTTCCTTTCGAAGGTGAAAAGTGGCGGCGAACCTAGGCAGCCGACCCAAGCGAGTCAACGCCAGCGAGCGCTGATGTCGCCTACGTTCAGCTTCGCACACGCCGGCGTGCCCAAAGCACGAGGGCGACCAGCGTCCACGGAGCGTGCGCCATCGCCGTACACCCGCAGCCATCGGGCGCAGCGAAGGTGTCGGGCGCGAGCGAAAGCACGATGGGTGGACCGGCGTCGGGCCTGGGCGGCTCTTGGGTGATGACGCCGAAGAACTTGAGGAATTTGCCCATCGCCTCGGCGCGGTGGGCGCCGCTGATGATCGTCTCGAAAGGAAAGCCCAAGGTGACGACCTTGCCGCTGCCGTCGAAGGCCACCGCCGCGGTGCTGAAGCTGCCGCCGTAACCGGCCAGCGAAAAACCGCCGTTGGGACCCAAGACGTCGCCCGTCCCGGTGTCGAAAGCGCCTCCCAACCCGTCGTCGAGGAAAAGACCGCTCATGCCAGCGAGGAATTGGGTCGAGTCCGGCTCCACCGACAAAGAGGGGGTGCCGCTGCCCGCCGCCGCGTGGAGCACCTGGGCGAGGAAGGCCTGGTCTTCGGCGCTCCCCCGTGCGAGGGCGCTGGCGGCGTGGGAGCCGGAAAAGAGCAAATGTCTTCCCCCCTCCACGTGGGCGCGGAGCAGCTGCTGCTCGGCCGTGCCAGGACCGGCGCCTTGGGCAAGCCCGCGGCCGAGGAACCAGTCGATGAGAACGTACGAGGCGACCGGCACGCTGCCGCTCACCACCGCCCCTGCGGTGGCGCTGTCGAAAGGCACGCCGGCGTAAGCGACGGCATCGCCATGGCGGCGCACGTAGGTGCCGTCGTTCATCCGCTCGCTGAAAACACGCAAGGGGGACGCGATCGCGTACGCCTCCAGATTTTCCGCCTTCGCAGTGGCTGCCTCGAAGCGCTCGTAGCCGTTGACCACCAGCACCGGCACGCTGGCGCCGCTGGCCGCCCCGACGCCGACCACCGGGGTGGGAAAGCTCTCTCCGCCGGCGTTGGTAGCGCTGACGCGGAAGTAGCGCACCGTGCCCACAGTGACCGAAAGCCCCAAGGAGCGGCCGGTGACGTCGGTGCCCTCGTCCCACGCGAAGCCGTCGGCGCTCTGGTAGACGCGGTAACCGGTCGCCGCGTACCCGCCGAGGTCGTTGGCGTCGGTGGGGGCCTCGCTCCACCCCACCTCGACGGTTCCCGCGCCCAGGTTTCTCGCCCACACGCTGGAAGGAGGCTCGGGGGGAAGGCTGACGACCGTCGAATCCTTCAGGGCGAAATACTTGATGATGCCCTGGGTGATTGCCCGAGCGGCGAGGTACCGAAAGAGCGGCTCTTTGAGGTGTGCCGCGTCGGCGGTGTTGTCGTGGTAGGCGACCTCGAGGAGCACCGCGGGCATCTCTGGGTTGTTCGCCGGGTTGAGCTCTCCGAAGTTGGCCGAACGGACGCCGCCGTCGCGCCAGCCTGGCTCTCCCCAGCCGGAGCGAATGTCGCCCAAAAGCTCGGTGTGCACAGCTTGGGCGAGCAGGTCGCTTCCGGGGGCTCCGCAACCGTAGGGGCACGAGGCGACACCGCACACGTTGGTGTTGGGCTGACACGGCGAGTAGTGGAGCTGAAAGTCGGTGTTCGTCCCGAACACGTAGGCTTCGGAGCCGCGCACCGTTCCATTGACGGCGTTGGTGTGCCAGGCGACGTACACCGCGTCTTCACCGTCCTCGTGATCCCAGGCAGCGAAGCGCGAGCGGCAGCTCACGTCGGCGGTACGGTCTACCGCGTTGCTCTGGAAGACGCTGGCGGGCGCTCCGGCGAACTGGGCGTAGGTGCGGCACGACTCCTCGAAGCGCGGGCGACCGCTCACCGCTGGCGTCGGGCCGCGGGCGATGTCTCCCATACCGCCGCCGAAGCGCACCGCGTCGAGCGACACCGTCCCGCTCTCTTGCGAATCGTTCAGCGCCACCACCGAGCCGCCCTGGCCGGCGCGAAAGAAGAACCGCCCCAGGAGCACCCAGGTGCCGCCGTGCCGCCGCTGGTTGACCCGGAAGTGCGCCTCACCGCCGGAGTGGCGGACGACGAAGTGCGCGTCGGTGACCCGCGAGGTGAACTGCGTGTAGGAGATGTACACGTGGTAGTCGCCGTCGGCGGGAAGGTTCGGCGTCCACGAGGCGCTCGCGTCGGCGACGAGCGCGGTGCTCATCAACCGGTTGTTGCCCAACCCGAAGGGGAGAGTGCTCCCGTTCATCGGGCTGGAAGGCCTACCCCACCCGGCCACCGTCGAATCGACGAAGGTTCCCGCCGAACCGCTTTCGGCGTAACCCGCCTCGCCGTTGTCGACCACCACCATGCGGGGAGCGAGGTCGGCCTCACGCACCGGAACCACGTAGGCGCCGGCGTTGAGCAGCATCGGCAGGAGGAGCTGGTTGACCGTCTCGATCGACACCAAGTCTTCGACGATGTCGTTGGTGTTGCCGCGCTGGGTTCGCCAGGCGTCGCTCGCGTCGGTCCAAGTAAACCCGTGCCCAGCGGAGAGGTAGACCGTCTTCCCGCTCAACACCCCGCTGCGACGGCGTGCTGCCGGCACTCCCGGCGCGGACGAAAGAAAGCTGCCCTGCGCGTCGCGCCGCACCACGCCCGGCTCGCCCGAGCCCAGCGGCACCTCGTACCTTTTGCGGGGCACCGGCGTGGAGGGAACGTCTTGGGGCGCCAACAGGCCGCAGTCCTCGACGAACTCGCCCGCGGCCGCCATCGCCGACGCACACGTCAGCACCATGGCCACCGACAAGAATCGAACCAACATCGCGCACACCCTAGAGGAAGTGTCCGCAGCACCGCAAACCGACCAGAGCAACTATCCGAAGGCAAGAAAGGCCACGAACGCCGCGTAGCCTATGGCGAGCACGCCTCCCTCGGCTCTCGACACCCGCCCGCCCGTGGCCATCATCGCCACCCCGACGAGGGTGACCGCGACCATCACCGTGAAGTCCACGGCGAGCGCGCGCACCGAGCCGGGTATCGGGTGCACCAACGACGCGCCTCCGAGGACGAAGAGAAGGTTGAAGATGTTCGAGCCCACCACGTTGCCCACCGCCAGCTCCGGCTGGCCCCGCACCGCCGCCACCAACGACGCCGCGAGCTCGGGGAGCGAGGTGCCCACGGCGACGATCGTCAGCCCCACCACCCGCTCGCTCACTCCCATGGAAAGCGCCAGGCTCGAGGCTCCGTCGACGAAAAACTTGCCGCCCCCCACCATGAAAACGAGCCCCACCGCCGCCAGCGCGCCCAACGAAAGCTTGCTCGCCACCGGGGGCGCCTCATGCTCGGCGCCCTCCGACTTGAGCGTGGGTTTGCCGACTCCGAATGGCCGCAGCGTCCAGAAGGTGAAGGCCAGCGCGCCGACCAGGAGCAGAGCTCCGTCGACGCGACCGACCTGCCCGTCGAGCAGCAACAGCGGCGCCAGTGCCGAGACCACGACGAGCAGCGGCAGCTCGCGGCGCACGAGGGAACCGGCGACCGTAAGCGGCGCTACCAGCGCCGTGCTCCCGAGAATGAGCCCGAGGTTGGCGATGTTCGAGCCCACCACGTTGCCCAAGGCGATGGCGCTTTTGCCTTCGTAGGCCGAGAGGGCGCTCACCGCCAACTCAGGCGCCGAGGTGCCGTAAGCGACGACGGTGAGGCCGATGACGATCGGGCGCACCCCGAACGCGCCCGCCAGCCCCGAAGCGCCCTTCACCAGCCATTCGGCGCCAAAGTAAAGCAGCCCTCCTCCGACAACGATCGCCCCCGCCGCCAGCCATGGAGAATCGAGCATGCATGAAGGACATTAGGCGGGCGCCCAAGCAGCCGTCACCTCATCTTGAAGCTTGCGCTGGCGTGCTGACGGGCACTTCGCATAAACGCGGCGCGTGCGACGCACCCTTCACACGGGCGGAACCTTCATCCACTCGCTCTTCCATGCCTGGAACGGCCTGGTCCACACCGTGGTGCATCAGCGCAACATGCGCCTGCACGTGCTCGCGGCGACGCTGGTGAGCCTGGTGGGCAGCGGCATTCCCTTGGGGCTGGCGGAGAAGGTGACGCTCCTGTTCTGCGTGATGCTCATCTTCTTCGCCGAGATGCTCAACAGCGCGCTCGAGCAGCTGGTGGACCTCGCCATTCAGCAGTTCGACGAGAAGGCGCGCCTCACCAAGGACACCGCGGCCGCCGGCGTCTTGGTGCTGGCGATCGGCACGGTGGTCATCTTCGCGGCGCTCCTGGTGCACAACGCCGAGACCATCAAGACCCGGGTGGACCAGATTCAGCGCCAGGTGCTCGTGGGGGTGCCGCTCACCGTGTGCGCCGGCGTGCTGATGCACGAGTCTCGTCGTCCCGCGTGGGTGGACATGGGCGTGGGGCTCTTGGCGCTTTTTCTGTGGGGAGCGCTGCTCACCTGGACGGAGAGCCTGGTGTTCTCCACGATGACTTTGAGCCTTCTGGTGCTCTGCGCCGCCGCCAGCCATCGCCGGCGCGCCCAGCGGGTACCGCTCACCTAGGGGCGCGAGGCGCCGAAGTCCAGTCCGGAGCCCCCACGCCCGCTAGGCGTTGGCAAAGGCCTTTCCTAGGCGCTCTGCCGCAACTCCTGCTTCTGCTCGGGGAGCTTGTCCTGCTCCCGAATGTCGCTCGCCACCAGATCGATCAGCTCGGAGGCGATGTCGATGATTTGGTTGGGCGTGTAGCCACCCGCCCGAAGCTGGTTGAAGAACGTCCTGGCGAGAATCTTGGTGCCCTTCCTGTCGGTGCGCATCGGCTCCCTGACCTCCCCACGTGCTTCGTCGGTCAGATGGAGGTTCAACCGCCGTGCCAGCATGGAGGGCGCGGCCAGAATTCGACGCCCCCACGGGGAGTTACCCTCGAAACGGGCCGGGGGAAGAAGGCGGCTGGTGCGTAGATTCCTTCGCACTTAGAAGGCGATTTCGTCCGAAATCGCTCCCATCGGTGCATAGGTCGATTCGCACTGGTTGCCAAGGAAGCCCTATAAGCCTTTCACCGTGCGTTACCGAGTCAACAACATCGGGCTGTGGCTGGACGAGGGCGAGGAGCTGCTCTCCACGCGGGCAGCGCAGAAGCTGGGCGTGCCCAACGAGGCCCTTGGCTCGGTGCGGGTGGTGCGCTCGGTGCTCGACGCGCGCAAGAAAGGCAGCCCGCGCTACATCCACACCCTGGAGGTCGAGCTTCTCCCCGGCAGGACGCCCCTCGAGCTGCCTCCCGACGTGTCCGAGGTGGCGCCGCCGCCACCGCCCTTGCCTTCGGTGCGCGCACCCACGCTCCGCCCGCTCATCGTGGGCACCGGGCCGGCGGGGCTGTTCTGCGCGCTGGGCCTGCTCGAGCGCGGCGTGAAGAGCGTGCTTTTCGAGCGCGGGCGCGAGGTGACCGCTCGCCGTAAGGACGTGGCCCACCTGATGCGCGACGGCACCCTCGACCCGGAGAGCAACATGAGCTTCGGCGAGGGCGGCGCGGGCGCGTACACCGACGGCAAGCTCTCCACCCGCATCAACCACCCGCTGGTGCGCAAGGTGATTGAAACCTTCGCCCGCTTCGGGGCGCCCGACCGCATTCTGGTGCAGGGGAAGCCGCACATCGGCTCCGACCTTTTGCCGGGCGCGGTGGCCGAGCTGCGCGCACAGCTGGTGCGGGGTGGCTGCGAGGTGCGCTTCGGGACGAAGGTGGCCGACCTCCTCTATCGCGACGGCCGGGTGGGAGGGGTGCTGCTGTCCGACGGCACCGAGGTGGAGAGCGACCGGGTGGTGCTCGCCCCCGGCAACTCGGCGCGCGAGCTGTACGAGCGCTTCGCCGCCGACGGCCGGGTCAGCGTCGAGGCCAAGCCGTTCGCCATCGGGTTTCGGGCCGAGCACCCCCAGATGCTCATCGACCACATTCAGTACGGGCGCGCCGCCAAGCACCCCAAGCTACCTCCGGCGGACTACAAGCTCGCCGAAAACCTCGCGGTCGACGGCAGCCTGCGCGGCGTCTACTCCTTCTGCATGTGCCCCGGCGGCATCGTGGTGCCCACCCCAACCGAGGAAGGGTTTTTGTGCACCAACGGCATGAGCAACTCTCGCCGCAACGCCAAGCTCGCCAACGCCGGCCTGGTGGTGACTGTCTCGGTGGAGGACTTCGCCAAGGAGGGCTTCACCGGCCCGCTGGCCGGGTTGGCCTTCCAGCGGCACTGGGAAAAGAAGGCCTACGAGCTGGGCGGCGGCCGCTTCATCGCTCCGGCGCAGTCGATTCCCGACTACCTGGCGGGAAAGATGAAGAAAAAGCCCACGGAGACTTCCTACCGGCCGGGCCTTGCCCACGCCGACTTGAACCGGCTCTTTCCCTCCTGGCTCACCGCCTCGCTCAAGCAGGCCCTGCGCGGCTTCGAGAAGAAGATGCACGGGTTCATCACCGAGGAGGGAACTCTCATCGGGGTCGAGAGTCGAACCAGCTCGCCGGTGCGGGTGACGCGGGGAGACGACCTCCACTCGGTTTCGCTGCGGGGGCTCTACCCGGCCGGAGAAGGGTGCGGCTATGCCGGCGGCATCGTGTCGTCGGCCATCGACGGGCTTCGAATCGCCGAGCAAATCTGCTCGGAACTGACGTAGGGTGGCGCGCGCATGAAGTACACCGTGCGGACCAAGGACGGCGAGCTGGTCTACGACAGCTTCGGTCAGGTGGAACAGGCATGGCTCAACGGGCTGGTCGGCCCCGAGGACGAGTTGCGCGAGGAAGGCGCCACCAAGTGGCGCAAGGCGGGCTCCATTCCTCTCTTGGTGCAGGCGCGCCGGCATGGAAACCAGGTGTGGGGCGGCACCCAGCTGTTGTGGATCACCGTCTCGGTGGTCCTCGGCTCGGCGGCGATGTACCTCATCGCCAAGGGAAACATGTTGGTGGGAGGCCTCATCGCTGTCGGGGTGGCCGTGCTGCTTTTTCGGGTGACCACCGAGGCCTTCAAGAAGTCCAAGCCCCACGGTTAGGAGAGAAGCAAACGATGACGTACGCGATGGTGAACGGACGCAGGCACTCGGTGCGGGTCACGCAGGACCTCGCCGACAATTTCGCGATCGAGGTCTACCCCGAGCCAGAGCCCGGGGCGGTCAAGCGCGCCGAGCCCTTCAAGAACTGGCCGGTGCCGCTGACCATGAAGCTCAAGGCCGACACCCGGGAAGACGCCCTGGTCAGCGCGCTGGCGCACATGAAACAGCGCGGAACGATTTCCGACTTCCACGTCGACGATGCAGACAAGCCCAAGCCCGCCAAGCCGAAGGCTGCCAAGGCCGACGACGCTGCCGACGAGTAAGCAACCGATCTCCTCTCCCCCTGGAAGAGGGTTAGGGTGAGGGGCGCGCATCATGAGGGCCCGCATCCCCAAGTTGATTGGGTGCTCAGCACCACGCTCTCCCGGAACGCAGTCCAGCGCCTTCGCCACGGCATTCCCTGGGTACCGCGAGACGACGTGGTGCGCGTGGAGGGGGTGGGCGCGGCGGGGGAGCCAGCCGAGCTGTTGGACGAAGAAGGCCGCCGCTTGGGCGTCGGGGACGTCGACCTCTCGGCGCCGGTGGCGGTCCGGCGCCTGGGGTTACCGGAAGACCGCCCCCAGACAGTGGTCTCCCGCATGGTCCGCCGCGCCTTCAGCTTGCGCGCGCGCTTCATGCGCGACGCTCGCTTCTGCCGGGTGGTGAACGACGACGGCGACGGTCTACCCGGCTTGTCGGTGGACCGTTTCGACACCCACTTCGCAGTGCAGACGTCGACCCGAGCGATGGACGCCCGCCTTCCCGAGCTGGTGCGGGTGCTGGTGGAGGCAGGGGGCGCGGAGTCGATCATCCTGCGCAACGACGGCCCGCAGCGGGTGGCGGCGGGCCTAAACCGTTCTCCGCCCAAGGTGCTCTTCGGCAGGCCCCCCCGATGGACGGCGGTGCGCGAGCTGGGCGCGCGGATGACCATCGATCTCCACCAGGGTTTCGGCACCGGCCATCGCTACGATTTACGCCAGGTGCGCAAGGTGGTCGGCCGCATGGCGAGCGGAGCGCGGGTGCTCGAGCCCTCGTGCGGCGTCGGCTCGCTGTTCATCCACGCCGCGCTCGCGGGAGCGCGCCAGCTGGTCGCCTTCGACGAAGACCCTGACGCGATCGCTCTGGCCCTGGAGAACGCCGAGGCCAACGGTTTTCTTGGCCGCACCACGCTCGAGGTCGCCGATGCCGTCACCGCCCTGGAGCAGCGCCCTGAGCCCTTCGACCTGGTGTTGCTCGATACCACGCGCCTGTCGACGCTCGGCGAGCCCGAAGAGGAGGACGCCTTCGTCGGCCTCACCCAGCTGTGCATTCGCCACACCCGGCACGGCGGGTACCTATTGCTGGTGGGCTACCACCCGCCTCTGCCGCCGGGACTCGCCGAGCTCGATGAACGGGTGGCGCTCGCCTGTGAGCGCGAAGGGCGCGTGGCCTACCGCTTGGCGCGTCCCGGGCTGCCCTTCGACTTTCCCACTGCGGTCGGCTCGACGTGGGCCGAGCACCTGTCGGCGGCTGCGCTCGAGGTCACTTAGCAGCACGCGCGTGGACGATCGCCTTGCGAATTGCCAAGAACACCTCCGGCACCGCGGTGCTGTTGGCGCGGTTGGCGATCCACTTGGGGAGGGAGCCGCCCGGGTCGGTGTACACGTAGTAGGTGGCGAAGGTCTTGGCGCCGTTCTCACGCGACTCGAGCAGCCAATAGCCGTCGTTGATCTTCACTCGGACCACGTCCTCACGCTCTTTGGGACCGCCCTCGTGCACCTTCCAGCTCGCCTTGAAGTAACCCTTGCCCTCCTTCCATTCGGACTCGTCGACGATGCGAATGACGTACTCGCGCTTGTCGACCAGGGGCAAGTCCAGAAGGCTGTAGAAGTAGGTGACCTTGCCTCCGTCCTCGACCGAGAGCACCTTGGACTCCTCGGTGTACGGCATGGTCTTTTTGTAGTTGGCGTAGTCGCGAATCGCCCTCCACACCTCCTGGGGCGTGCCTTCGATGAGACCCACCGCCTTCATCTCGCGTACCGGGGAGTCCGCGCGCTCGCGTGAGTAGACGGTGACGCCGTCCTCCTTCGCCGCCTCCTCCCACCCCGGGCTGGACTGCGTCATCAAAGCCAATACCGCCGCGAAGAGAATCTTCATGGTCGCCATCCTACCCTCGTCTGCTAGGGTGCCGAAGAGTGAGCACGACGGAAGAGACGCCAAATTCAACCGGCCCCGAGCGGGTGGAGATGGTGCGCAAGGTCTACGCCAAAGACCTGCGGGAGAAGGACCAGGTTCACACCGTCTTCAAGGTGACCAAGAAGCAGAAGACCCAAAGCCGCGGGGGAAAAACCTTTCTGATGGTGACGCTGGCCGACAAGACCGGCGAGCTGGAGGCGCGGGTGTTCGACGACGTCGACGCGGCCGACGGAGCCTTCGCCGCGGGCGACTACGTGCTCGTGCGCGGCGAAATCATCACCTTCCACGGGCGAGCGCAGCTCGTCATCGCCAAGGTCGAGCGCCTCGACCCCGAGCCCATCGACCCCAAGGAATTCACCCCGCCAGAGAAGGCGCCCTCCGAGCCGGAGCACAACGACAAGCCAGTGACGCAGATCCGCGAGGTGGTCGGGCGGGTGCACGACCCCTTCGTCAAGAAGCTCCTCTTCGCCTTCCTCGACGACCCGCAGATCGCCGCCGGGTTACCGCGGGCGCCGGCGGCCAAGAGCGTTCACCACGCCTACCGGGGCGGGCTGGCCGATCACCTGCTCTCGGTGCTCAAGCTCGCCCACCGCATCGCCGATCACTACCCGATGGTGGACCGCGACCTCTTGGTGGCCGGAGCGCTCCTGCACGACATCGGCAAGGTGGGCGAGCTCTCTTACGACAAAGACTTCGCCTACACCGACGAGGGCCGGCTGGTGGGCCACCTGGTGATGACCGCCCAAAACATCCGCCAGAAGGCCTCGCACATTGAGGGCTTCCCGCCGGCGCTGGAACACCACCTGACTCACTTGGTCCTCGCCCACCACGGCCAGCTCGAATACGGCTCGCCCAAGCTGCCGATGACGCTCGAGGCGCTCTTGGTCCACCTCATCGACCTCATGGATTCGCGGGTCGCCTCCTGGCTCGAGCTGATGGGGCGCGATTCGGGTGGCCGCTGGGTCGACGCCACCAAGCAATATGGCCGCCACCTGTGGAAAGGTCCTTCTTCGCACCGCCGTAAGGACCGCAAACCGCGCGCGACCCCTTCCGCTCCCGCTCAGAAGCTCGCCTTCAAGCCTCTGAGCGAGCTGGCCAAAGAGAGCCCGGCCCCCTCGGAAGAGCCGGAAAAGAGCTAGCATCGGCCTACAAGCCAATGGGCAAAACGCTCGGCGAACGCTTGGTGGAATCCGGCCTGGTGACGGCTGACGCCATCGAGCAGGCGCTTCAACAACAGAAAATCACCGGCCATCGGCTGGGCGACTGCCTGGTGGAGATCGGGCTTCTGCCGGAGACGACCCTCCTGCGCTTCTTGGCGGAGCAGCTCAAGACCCGCTTCGTCACCTCCGACAAGCTGGCGAAGGCGAAGATCCCCCCCGAGGTGCTGGAGAAGGTCCCGGTGCGCATGGCCGAAGCGCAGGTGCTCCTGCCGCTGGCGCTGGACCAGGAGCGAAAGATCCTCTCCCTGGTGATGGCCGAGCCGCAGAACACCGCGGTGATCGAAGAGATCTCTCTGGTCACCGGAATGAAGGAGGTCTACGCCTTCGTGGGGCTGCGCTCGGCGATCTGGGCCGCCATCAAGAAGCACTATTACGGCGACCCCACCGCCTTCGCCCAGCTCGCGCAAGGGGGAGCGCAGGCACCGCGTACCGACCCGGCGGCAGCTGGGGCCTACGACTCAGGGCGCACCGAATCGAAGAACCTGCCCGGCGGAACGATGCCGGATACGGTCGTTCGCCCCTCGGGCATCTCCACCAACCGTGGCAGCCCTCTCCCATTGAGCGCCGCGCGCGGCGCCGGGGGTGAAAACGACTTTCTCGCCGCGCTCACTGTCCTCGTCGGGCTGTTGGAAACGGGCCGCAAGGATCTGCGCGGGCACTCGGAGCAACTGGGGCGGCAGTGCGCCACCATCGCCCGCTGCCTGGGGCTGCAGCCGCCGGAGATTGCGCAGGTGTCGATCGCCTGCTGTCTGCACGATCTCGGCAAGAGCTACCGCCACTTCACCTTGGCCGGCACGGCCCACAACCCCGAGCTGCGCGCCGAAGCCACACGCTTCCTCAAGGCGCCCATCAAGCTCTTCGAGACGGTACACCTCGCCGAGCCGGTGAACACGATGCTCGGTCAGCTCTACGAGGCTTACGACGGTTCGGGCATGCCCCACGGGGCCAAAGGAGAGGAGATTTCCGCGGGAGCGCGTATCCTCGCCGCCGTCGACAGCTACCTCGAGCTCACCAAGAACTCGCAAAACCCCTTCGGCCGGCTGTTCACCAAAGACGAGGCGCTGGGTTACCTCACCCAAAAGGCGGGGACGTTGTTCGACCCGTTGGTGGTCGATGCGCTGCGCCAGCTGCACTGCGGCGCGCTCTTGCGCCAGTGGGTGGAGGCCGACGGCCGGCAGGTGCTGATCGCCGACCCGGAAGACGCGGTGCGCACCGACCTGAAAGAGGCGCTGGCGCGTCACCAGGTCGTCGTCCACACGGTGAGCAAGCTCGACGGAACGGGCGAGGCCCTCGTGAGGGGAGAGGCCGACCTGCTCGTGGCCGGGCTGCGCTTCGGGCTGACGGACTTGGTCACGCTGGTGGAGTTTTTGCGCGCACAGCCCGAATGCGCCGGAGCGCCGGTCGTGGTGGTGGGCGAACCGCCGGACCAAGCGGGGAAGGAGCGGCTGCTCGGCGCCGGGGTTTCGGCGATCATCCCCATGCCGCTCCAACCGGATGAAGCGGCGTCGGACATCGTCAAGCTCTACCGAGACCACATTCGCCACGGCGACCCCGGCCGCCCCGTGCGCGGCAACTTCGACGAGCTCGCCGCCTCCGAGCTTTTCAAGGTGCTCGCCCAGGGACGAAAATCCGGCCGACTCACCATTCGCAACGGTGTACGCGACGGCTACCTGCATTTCGAGAAGGGCCGCGCGGTGTACGCCAGCTGCGCCGGTGACTTGGGAGAGCCGGCCCTCGCCGCGATGCTGAGCAGCCCTTGCGCCGACTTCGTCTACGACCCCGAGTCGCTGCTCACCGAGGTGCCGCACCTCGACAAAGACCTCGAGGAGATCGCCAAGGAGCTTTACTCCCCCGCCGGCTAGGAAAGCGCGACGCCCACGAGGCGCAAAAGACGAACGGTGTTGCGGGCGGCGGCGAGGGCGAACGCTCCGGCATCGAGGCCCTTGAGCTCGGCGACCTTCTTCGCGGTCTCCCCCACGTGCGAAGGCTCGTTCTTCTTTCCCCGGTGCGGCACCGGAGCGAGGTAAGGGCTGTCGGTCTCCACGAGCAACCGCTCCAGCGGCGCCTGCCGCACCGCCTCCTGGAGCCCTTCGGTCTTCTTGTAGGTCACCACGCCGGAGATGGAGAGGTGAAAGCCCAAGCCGAGGTAGCGCTGCGCCGCCTCCACGTCCCCGGTGAAGCAGTGGATCATCCCGCTCGCCATTCCCTCGTCGGAAAGAATCTGCGCGCACTCCTCGTGGGCGTCGCGCACGTGGACGACCAACGGCTTGCCCAGACGCTGAGCGAGCCGACACTGCCGGCGGAAGACCTCGCGCTGCACCTCGCGCGGTGAGCGGTCGTAGTAGTAATCGAGCCCTGTCTCTCCCACCGCCGCCACCTCGGGGCGGGCGCACAGCTCTTCCAAGGTGGCGAAGTCGGCCTCGCTGGCCTTGGCCGCCTCGTGGGGGTGGATGCCCATCGTCGGGGTGAGAAAGTCGGGGCGCGCCTTCGCCAGGGCGAGCGCGGTGCCGAAGTCGCCCGGTGCCTGGAATTGCCCCACCACCACCGCGTGCACCACCCCGGCGGCCTGCGCCCGAGAAATGACCGCTTCGACGCTGGCGAAATCCGCCCGTTCGAGGTGACAGTGCGCGTCGACGAGAGTCATTTCACCTCGGTCCCCGGAGCCATCGGGCCAGGGTCGACCAGACAGAGCTCTTTTCCTCCCGGCCCGGCCGCCAGCAGCATGCCCTTCGACTCGATGCCCCGCAGGGCGCGGGGCTTCAAGTTCACCACCACCACCACCTGACGCCCCACGAGCTGCTCGGGCTGGTACGCCTCAGCGATGCCTGCAGCGATGGTTCGAGCAGAAGCTTCGCCCACGTCGACGGTCAGCTTGAGCAGCTTGTCCGCCTTGGGAACGCGCTCGGCAGCGAGGACTTTGCCCACCTTGAGGCTCACCTTGGCAAAGTCGGCGTAGTCGATCTCGGTTGCCGCTTCGGCCGGGGCCTTGGGGGCCGCCTCGCTGGGCTCGGGTTGCACGATGCGATTCACCTGTTCCTCCTCCAAACGGGCGATGAGCGGCTCGGGGGTGCCGATCGACCGCTCCCGCGCAAGGAGCGGGTAGTGGGCGCTCGCCAGCTGCGCGTAGGTGAGCGGCGGCGCCGCCAGCTGGGCGAAGATTTTTTTCGACAACCTGGGTACCACTGGCTCCAAAAGCCCCATCACCAGATAAGCCACCTCGGCCGCATCGGAGAGGTCACGTCGGGCCGCCTCGGCCTCCGTCTTCAGCTTCTTCCATGGCTCCTGCACGGTGAGGAACTGATTCGCCGATTGGGAGATTTCGGCGATCACCTTGACCGCCGACCGGTAGTCGAGACGGGCAAAGGCCGCGCGCACCTCTCCCACACGCCCCAGAGCGTCCTCCACCAGCTTCTGCCCCGGGCCCACGGCGGCGGGGGCGAGCTTTCCGCCCAGCTTCTCGATGAGGGTGAGGGTGCGGTTGGCGAGGTTGCCGATGTTGTTCACCAGGTCGGCGTTCACCCGCAGGCGAAACTCCCCTAGAGCCAGGTCGAGGTCCTCGGTCCCCGGCCCCAGGTTGGCCGCGTAGAAGTAGCGTAAGTAGCTGGGATCGAGCACCTCGAGGTAGGACCGGGCGTTGATGAAGGTGCCGCGCGTCTTCGACATCTTCTCCCCGTTCACCGTGAGGTGCCCGTGCACGTGCACCACGTCAGGGCGCTTCAAGCCCGCGACCTTGAGCACCGCGGGCCAAAACAGCGCGTGGAAGTAGACGATGTCTTTGCCGATGAAGTGGACGATGCGCGTCTTCGCCCCTTCGGCCCAGTAGGCGAGCGCGTCTTCGGCCTTGCCCGTCTGTTTCGCCCACTTCTCGGTGGTGGCGATGTAGCCGATGGGGGCGTCGAGCCAGACGTAGAAGAACTTGTTCGCCTCGCCGGGAATGGGGAAGCCGAAGTACGGCCCGTCGCGGCTGATGTCCCAATCGGCCAAGCCCTTGTCGAAGAACTGCCGCAGCTGGGCCGCCAGCGCGGGGTGGAGAAACTCCGGGCGCGCGATGAGCTCCTGGAGGAAGCCGGCGTGCTTGGAGAGGCGGAAGAAGAGATGGTCCGACTTTTTGCGCACCGGAGGCTTGCCACACAGCGCGCACCTGGGATCGACCAAGTCGGTGGGCGCGTACGCCTTGGAGCACTTCTCGCAGACGTCGCCGTACTGATCGGCCGCTCCGCAGTTGGGGCATTTGCCGCGCACGAAGCGGTCGGGAAGGAAGCGGGCGTCGTGCTCACAGTACGTCTGCTCCACCGCGCGGCGATCGATGTCCCCTTTCGCCTTCAGCCGTTCGTAGATGAGCTCAGCGTATTTTTTGTTCTCCGGAGAGTGCGTCGACCAGAAGTAGTCGAACTGCACGTCGAAGTCGGCGAAGTCTTTCTGGTGCTGGTGAAAGAAGCGCTGCACGAACTCTTCGGGGGCCACTCCGTGTTTGGCCGCGTTGAGCTCGATGGGCGTGCCGTGGGTGTCGTCGGCGCACAGGTAGACGACGTCCTCGCCGGTCGAGCGCAAAAACCGCACGTAGGTGTCCGTCTGCACGAACTCCATCAAGTGGCCCAGGTGAATTGGCCCGTTGGCGTACGGCAGCCCGCTGGTGACGAGGGTCTTCACGCGTTCTCCTCTTCTATCCGCGCTCCAGCTCGCGGCGCACCTGGGCCAGGCCCGAGTCCCACGGGGGAGCCTTGCCGCACACCGTCCACAACAGGCGCTCCACCACCAACCGCCCTCCGCCGAGCTTGAGCGCCAGGTCAGACTCGGCGCAGGCGGCCAGGGCTGCCAAGAGCTCCTGGCGGCCGTAGCGGGCCGCCGCCTGCATGCCCATGAATGCCGCATACGGGTGCGGCACCCTCGCCTTGGCCGATTTCGCCTCGGCTTCGATGTGCGAAAACAGCCGCGCCTTGAAGTCGTCGAAGGAGCGTGGCGGCCGTCCGCCCGAAAGCTGTGCCAGCCGCTCGGCGTTGACGAGCAAGGTGCGCACCACCGAGGCCACCGCGCCCAGGAGCGCCAGGGGGGCCGCACCCTTGCCGAGCGCTTCGTCGGCATAGGCGAGCGCGGCGGCGAGATCGCGCTTCTGCAGGGCGTCGGACAGCTCCATGAACTCTTCTTCGCGGGCATGGCCCACGAGCAAGTCGACGTCGGCGAGCTGAATGACCTGGCCCTCGGCGTAGAGGGCGAGCTTCTCCAGCTCCGACTGCAACAGGCGCATGTTCCCGCCGCAGCGCTCCTTGAGCAGCTCGGCCGCCTGCGGTGCGAGACGCTTTTTGTACGGGGCGAGTACCTCATGGGCCAGGCCGGCGACGTCGAGGTCTTTGAGCCGCGAGGCGACCTTGCGCTCGATCACCCTGCCCGCTTCCTTCGCCAGGCGCACCCACGTGTGTTTCGGGTCGACCTCGGTGGCACAAATCACCAGGGCGTGGCCCTTCGGCAACCCCTTCTCGACGAGCGCGACCAGCGCGCTGTCGTCACCCTCGGGAGCCGACATCCCCTCTTCACGGCAGAGGGCCGCCACCTCACGCAAGAACGCCACATCGGCGTCAGCGAGCTCGACGTTCAGCTCTTCACGCCACGCTTCCACCCCCGGAGCGCCCGCCGCCGACGGATCGAGCTCGGCCACCGACCAGCCAGCACGTGCTGCGAGCGACAGCACCCGGCGAGCTCCCTCCTTGCGCCGCCCCGACTTCCACGCCTCGCGCGCCCTGCCGAGCACGTCGCCTCGGCCCTTCTTCGGCACGAGGTTCTCCGGGTCTTTGAGGAAAACCACCTTCCGACCAGGGAAGAGCGGCAAGGTCGCCAGTTCCTGCGCCACCTCGCGGGGCGAGGCTCCATCGAGCGCCACGCAGTTGAGCCCCATCGCCGGTTCGGGGACGAGCCGCTCGATCAGCGCCTCGGCGCCCTTGCGCGCGAGAAACTCCTCGCCCCAGACCAAGTACAGCGGCAAGACGCCGCCAGCCTCGATCTCGCTCAAAATTTCTTCGAGGTCGTCGCTCACGAAGGCCTATTCACCATGCGCGCGACGTTTTTCCTACTCCCTTGCTGAAGAAGCTTGCTCACAGGCAGCCCTTGGTGGGCCGGGGGACGATTTCCATCTTGATAGCGGAAGGCATGGAGGTGACTTCGATGAATCAACAAACGGTCGAAACGAAGCAGGTGGCGCCCGTCACGACGCCGCAGCCTCAGGCCACGGTCCGCCACGGTCTGATCGCTGGGTTGTTCGCAGGCGTGGTGTTCGCCGTCTTCGAGATGATCGCCGCCGCGGCGATGGGGGCTTCAGTGCTGGCGCCGTTCCAGATGTTTGCCTCGGTCCTCTTGGGGGTGAGGGCCATGGAAGGCTCGCTGACGCTGGGCGTATTCCTCGTGGGGTTGATCGTCCATTTCGTGCTCGCGGGTGCGTTCGGTGCGCTCTGGGGAACGATTGTGCGTGCGGTATCGCCGGAGGTTCGCCAAAGCTTTGGCGCGCATTCGGCGCTGGCAGCGGGCTACGGGTTGGCGCTGTGGCTGGTGAACTTCCAAATCATCGCCCGCATCCTCTACCCCTGGTTCCTCGCCGCCAACCAGCTCGTGCAGATCGTCTTGCACATGGTCTGCTACGGGCTGCCGTTGGGGCTGTTCCTGGTCGCGCGGCTGCGACCCATGGGTCGGCTCTTCCAGCGGCGCGTGACACCGTGAGGAGCGCAAAGCTTGCCGAGGGTGG
>JBMORE010000072.1:0-21826 GCA_049322255.1 Myxococcota bacterium
CACCACGCTGCATCCTAGACGGCCAGACACAGGCTGCGTGATGAGCTGCTGCAGCGCTCCTACTCGCCTACGAGCGTCACCACATTGCTTGCGCTCGTCCCGTCTGAGTCGGTGACCGTGACGGTGACTTGCCGTGAGCCCACGCTCGATACGGTGACTGTCGTGCTCGACAATGAGGAACCCGACTCGTCGGAAACCCTGTCGCCGTTCGTATCCCAGTCGTACTGGACGATGGACGTCGGGGGCTTCCCGCCGCAGCAACCGCACGAAAAACCATTCGCCCGCGTGGTCAGCGCGGCCTGGAACGGAACCTTCCCACGGGACGGCGAGGCGAGCAGGTACACCGCCGTTTCTTCTACTTGGCAAGTCTCGGCGCGCGAACCGCAGCCAACGAGGAACATTGCCGCGGCAATCCACGCCATGTATCGATGAGATGGGGTCATGAAACAAGCGTTCAAGCAAACGCTGTACCGTGACGGGGAACGTGTGGTTCCGTTGGAATGGATTCTGAACGGGGTTGGACGCTGTGCATGCGGAGCCAGACCGCATCAGGAATCTGAGGGCGCACCTCGATAGGTCTTGAAGCCGGGCCTGCGGCCGACTACCAGCTTTCATGGAGGCTTCATGAACCGGCTCACCCACGAGTCTTCACCCTACCTGCGCCAGCACGCGGCCAACCCGGTGGACTGGTACCCCTGGGGCGAAGAAGCGCTCGTGCGCGCCCGGGAGGAAGACAAGCCGATTCACCTCTCGGTTGGCTACTCGGCTTGCCATTGGTGCCACGTGATGGCCCACGAATGCTTCGAGGACAAGGACATCGCCCGGGTGATGAACGAGCACTTCGTGAACATCAAGGTGGACCGCGAGGAGCGGCCGGACCTGGACCAAATCTACCAAGGCGTGGTGCAGCTGATGGGGCGCGGCGGCGGCTGGCCGCTGACGGTGTTCCTCACTCCCGACTTACGGCCGTTCTTCGGGGGCACGTACTTTCCTCCCGATGACCGCCACGGGATGCCGAGCTTTCCCCGCTTGCTCCTGGGGCTGTCGAACGCCTGGAAGAAGCAGCGCAACGACGTCGAGGCGCAGGCGGAAGAGCTCAAGAAGGGGCTTTTGTTTCTCGGCGCCTACGGGCTCGACGTCGCCCCGGCCGAGCTTTCTACCGACGACGTCGTGCGCGCTGCTCGGCGCCTCGAGGAAGAGATTGATCGCGTGCACGGCGGCTTTGGCACTGCCCCCAAGTTTCCCAACCCGATGAACGTGGCGTTGCTCCTGCGGGGCTACCGGCGAACCAAGGACGACAACCTCTCGAGCGCGGTGACGCTCACGCTCGAGCGCATGGCCAAGGGTGGCATCTACGATCAGCTCGGCGGCGGCTTCCACCGCTACTCAGTCGACGAGCGGTGGCTGGTGCCGCACTTCGAGAAGATGCTCTACGACAACGCACAGCTCGTGCACTTGTATGCCGAAGCCGAGCAGGTCGCTCCCCGGCCGCTGTGGCGCAAGGTGGTCGAGGAGACGGTGGAGTACCTGCGGCGCGAGATGACCTCTCCTGGCGGTGGCTTCTACGCCACCCAGGACGCCGACAGCGAAGGCGAGGAAGGGAAATTTTTCGTCTGGACTCCGGCGCAGCTCGACGAGGTGCTCCCTTCGGACTTGTCGGAGTTGGCGAAGGCGCATTTCAACGTGCGCGAGAGCGGGAACTTCGAGCACGGCTCGACGGTGCTCGAGGTGGTGCGCGACGCCGAAGACTTGGCGAAGGCAAGCGGCCGAGAGGTTGCCGAGGTGGAGAAGGACCTCGAGCGCGTGCGTCAGCTGCTCTTCGCGGCGCGTCGAGCGCGAGTTGCTCCGGGGCGCGACGACAAGGTCTTGGCCGGTTGGAATGGGTTGATGATTCGCGGGCTCTCTTTTGCCGCGCGCGCGTTCAATCGCCCCGAGTGGGCCACGCTCGCCGTTCGCGCTGCCGATTTCGTCCTCGAGCACCAATGGCGTGAGGGACGCCTGTGGCGTGTGTACCAGGACGGTCGAGCGCGCATCGACGGGTTTCTCGAGGACTATGGTGACTTCGCCTCCGGCCTCGTCGCGCTCTACCAGGCCACTTTCGACGCCAAGTACCTCGAGGTCGCCGAACGCATCGTCGATGTCGCGGTCGAGCGCTTCTTCGATGCACGGAAGAACGCCTACCTCACCGCGCCCAGAGCACAGAAAGACTTGCTCGTTCCTACCTACACGGTGCACGACAACGCCTTCCCCTCGGGCGCGTCCAGCCTCACCGAAGCGCAGGTGGCGCTGGCCGCCCTCACCGGCCGGCAGCGGCACCTGTCCCAAGCGGAGCGGTATTTGAAGAAGATGCGCGACGAGGCCGCTCGAAATCCGTTCGCCTTCGGGCACTGGTGGCTGGCTGCTGACGCCTGGCTCGACGGCGCTGCAGAGGTGACGGTGGTGGGCCCGCGGGATATGCGCGCGCCGCTGGTGGAGACGGTGAATGGCACCTATGCGCCCACGGTGAGCCTCGCCGCCGTCGATTTGTCCGAAGCCGTTCCGGAGGTTCTTTCCGAGGTGATGGTTGGACGGGTTTCTGGCGACGGTCGTGCCGCGGCGTACTTGTGCCGACATTTTGCCTGCCGGCCGCCTATCTTCCAGCCAGCGGAGCTGCGGGCTGCGCTGACGGGTTAGGGGCCCCTCACCCTTGCCCTCTCCCAAGGGGAGAGGGATGAGTTGGAGAATATGAACGCTGCTCAAACCGATGCGCTGCGCTGGGATTTGAAGGACCTCTATGCTTCGCCGGAGGACGGCCGCGTGGGCGACGACCTGGGCCGCGCCACTGCGCTCGCCGAGGAGTTTGCCAGACGCTTTCGGGGCCGCGTGCCGCAGCTTTCGCCCGCCGAGCTCCAGGAGGCGCTTTCGGCCTACGAGGCGTTGATGGAGGTGGCGTACCGCCCCCAGCTGTACGCGCAGTTGCTGTTCTCCGGTCAGACCGAGGACGAGAAGGCTCAGGCGTTGCTCAACCGCGCCCGTCAAGCGACGACGGAGGCGCTCAACAAGACGCGCTTCTTCGATGTCGAGCTCAAGAAGATGCCGGCCGCGGACTTCCAGAAGCTCGAGGCTGCGCCGGTGCTGGCAAGCTACCGGCACTACCTGAGCGCGCTGCGGCGCTTTGCTCCCTTCACCCTCTCGGAAGCGGAGGAGAAGCTCGCCGAGCTGAAGAACCTCACCGGGCGCGCCGCCTTCTCTCAGCTCTACACCGAGGTTGCCTCACGCATTCGCATTCCTCTGGAGGTGGAAGGCAAGACCAAGGAGGTGAACGTCGCCGAGGCGCGTGCGCTGCGCTCCAGCCCCGACCGGGCGCTTCGCCGCCGCGCCACCGACGGGCTGATGAAGGCCTTCGAAGACGAGCACCACGTGCTCAACTACTGCTTCAACACCCTCTACCAGGACCATGCGCTGGAGGTGACGCAGCGCGGCTTTCCTGGCGTCGCCGAGCCCACCTACCTGGAAGACGAGCTGCCCGCCGAGGTGGTGGAGAACCTTTTGGCCATCACCGAGCGTCATTACCCGCTGGCGCAGCGCTACATGAAGCTCAAGGCGCGCGCGCTCGGGCTTTCCGACTTTTCCTCTCACGACGTCTTGGCGCCGCTGCAGAAGAGCGAAAAGAAAGTTCCCTTCGAGGAAGGCCGCCAGCTGGTGCTCGACGCCTTCGGCGCCTTCGACGGCCGCTTCCGAGACATCGCCGGGGAGTTCTTCGACCACAGATGGATTGACGTGATGCCACGGCCAGGCAAGCGCGACGGCGCCTTCTGCTCGGGGATGCTTCCTTCGCTCCACCCGTACGTGCTGCTCAACTACAACGAGCGCATCGAGGACGTCTCCACCCTCGCCCACGAGCTGGGGCACGGAATTCATTTCTATCTGTCGCGCCGGAATTCTCCGCTCAACTTCTGGCCAACGACCCCGATGGCCGAGACCGCTTCGGTCTTCGGCGAGCTTCTCTTGATGAAGCGTCTGCTCGAGGGCGAGAAGGACAAAGAGGTGCGCAAAAGCCTTCTGGCGGTGCGCATCGAAGACATTCTTTCCACCGTGTTCAACCAGGTGAGCTACGTGCGCTGGGAGCAGAAGGCGCACGCGCGGCGCGCCGGCGGGGTGGTGCCCGCGGAAGACTTCTCCTCGCTGTGGATGGAGGAGCGAACACGGCTCTACGGCGACGCGGTGCGCTTTTTCCCGCAAGATCGTTGGGGGTGGATCTCCATCCCCCACTTCGTGCACTACCGCTTCTATTGCTACAGCTACGCCTTCGGGCAGCTCCTCGTGCTCGCCCTGTTCAAGAAGTACGAGGAGGAAGGCGCCTCCTTCGTGCCCAAGTACGTCGAGCTGCTCTCCTGTGGCAGCGCCGACACCCCACAAGCGATGCTTGCGCGGGTGGGGGTCGACCTTTCCGACGCGGGTTTCTGGGGGCGTGGCTTCTCTACTCTCGAGGGACTCTTGGGCGAATTCGAGGCGCTGCTCTGAATGGGCTCGACCCGAAAGGAGCGGCAGGCAGCCGAAGCTCGCCTGCGCATCGCGCTCGAACTCTTCGAGGCGGGCGTGGACATGATGCGGCAGAATCTTCGGCGGCGATTTCCGACTGAATCGGACGCACAGATCGAGGGGCGGCTATCCGCATGGCTGCGGGAAAGACCAGGCGCCGAATACGGCGACGCAGAAGGGCGCAGGGTGGACTGGCAGCGCACGGTCGCGGGCTCCCGGCGGCCCTCGCACAAATCGCGGGTCAGCTCGACACGCTCGGGCAACCGTACGCGCTGATCGGCGGTCTTGCCGTCGCCCCCAAGACGACATCGATCTCGCGGTGTTGCTGCGCTCGGCTTTGCCTGGAGATGTGCGCATGGCGAAAACCTCCCTGCGCCTCATTCAGCGGCGCGGCTTCGGGCGTGGAAAGAAGCTCGTCATGGAGCGCCGAGGGCGACGAGCTTTCCCGAAATCTCCAGCGCGTTGACCTCTTCGCGCTTGGGGCCCAGCGTGGGGAGGAGAAACCACGCCGCGTCGGCGAGGCGGTCGCGGTTTCGCAAAGAGGCCTCCGGTTGGAGCTCCACCGGTGTGCTGCCCGCCGCGGTGTGAAAGGTGAGGCGCAAGGCAGGCGGCACCCCTTCGGCGTGGACGTAGAAGACCCACCGGTCGTAGCGCGCATCGCCCTCGGTCGAGGCGTAGCCGAGCACGGTCACCCCGTGCGCCGAAAGCTGGAGGGGGCTGATTCCTCGTGGCAGCGGTGGTGGCGGCGCGGGCCGCTGTAGGTCGTACGCGCGAAGCCAAGCGTGCGCGGGCACTCCGGGGACAGCCTCGAACAGCTCGGCGGCCGGTGAGACGAGGTACGAGCGAAGGTCCTTGGCTTGCGCGGCGGGCAGATCGGGAGCGCGGCGGTACGCCATGCGACCCGCGTAGAGCATGAGCGTTTCCGCGGTGAATTGGCCGCTCGCGTCATGGTCCACGTCGACCCACAACACGCTCTTCTTGGGCAGCTCCCGGCCCAAGGCGAGCCCGAGGTCGCGGGTGTACGTCACCTGGGAGCTCGTCTCCTCTTGCATCGCCCGCGCATGGAGCGCCCGCGGCGAGTCCACCAGCAGTCTCCAGCCCAACGTCAGCGTCGCCACTGTGGCCAGCCCGACGGTCAGCGGGGTGCGCAGTAATTTTGGGCGCGAGAGGAGAAATCCGCCCAGCGCGGCGACTGTGGCGAGGACGAGCCCTTCGGCCAATCCGGGGAGGCTTCGTGTCTGTGGCAAAACCGCGGGGACGAGGGCACGCAGCTGGGCGAGGTTGGGGAACGCACTTGTCGCCCACCCGGTGAACAGCCCCGCGGTGAGCGCGCCGCCCATCGCTGCCGAGCGCCAGAGGTCGTTGGCCAACAGCGCCAAGGCGGCGAACACCGCGGGAATCGAATTCCACACCTGGGCGGGCACCTTCACCTCCATGAAGGTGTGCACGCCCCACGTGGCACCCAGCCAGAGCGCGAGCGCGACCACCACATACTCGCGGCGGTGAAGCGCGCGGAAGACGAGGTAGAGAAGCGCGAGCGCCCCCAGCACGTGGGGCAGCGGCTCCAGCTCGGTGCGCGCCAGCTCGTTGAAGACGCCGTCCACCGGCCGCGTCCAGGGGCCGACTTCGGCGGTGGCGCCTTGCACGTGACGAAAGACGATTCCATACGAGACGCGCCACGCCTCCGGCCAAGAGGTCGCGGCATGCAGCTCCCAGGGCAAGACGACGGCGGCGAAGCTCGCTCCCAAGGCCACCAGGGCCCGCAGGCGAGGCCCGGCACAGAAGCGCACCCATGAAAGGAACACCAAGGTGAAGGCCACTCCCAAAGGCACCAGCGAGAGCACGTTCTTGCACAGGTAAGCGACTCCGGTTGCCGCGCCCGCCGCCGCCGCCCAGCGCCAAGAGTCGCGCTCCACCGACCAAAGGAGCAGCGCCATCGCCAGAGTCACCCAGCCCACCAAGGTGCAGTCGGTGACGTCTCCGAACAGGTGCCCCTGAGTGAGCACCCAACCAAAGGGCAGGGCGAGAAAGCCCATCGACGCCACGGTGGCCCAGGCGCGTCCGGCAACGGAGCGGAGCATCAGGAAGAGCGCCGCCGCTGCGCCCAGCTGCCCCAAGAGCGAGCCCAGCCGCAGAGCCAGCGGGGTGAAGCCGACCAGATGCATCATCGCCGCGCCGAACCAGAAGGGCGCCGGAGGCTTGTGCAGCCACACTCCCGAGCTCCACCAGTGCGCGGGCTCGACAGGGTAGAGCTGCTCGAGATTGAGGTGCGGCACCGGGAAGCGCTCGTAGGTGCCGCGGGCCGCCGCCTGATGGAAGGCCTCGTCCCAGTCGTGCACCTTGGGGTGGTCGAGCCCGGGCAAGAGCAGCGCCAGCCCCCAGGCGACGATGAGCGAGAGGCAAAAGGCGTCGGCGCGCTGGAACGGGGCCACGTAGGCGTCGCGCTGGCCAGGCCGCATCGAGGTTCAATGAACGTCGAGAACCTTCAGCTGCCCGATGAGCGGAGTGATTTCGGCGTTGCCCTCCTCGCCCACCGCGAAGTGGGTGGCGTCGGCGACGTCTTGGCCGAAGGTGGGGTCGAGCTCGGTCCACTCGCCCACATAGGCGCCTACCCACTCGTGCCAGTACAGCGCGGGAACGCCGTCGTCGTTGAGCATGTACACCACGCCGTCGACGCGCTTGGCGGGAATGCCGGCGGCGCGCATCAGCGCCACCGAGAGGAGCGAGTGCTCGGTGCAGTCGCCCTTTTTCTGCCGTAAGACGTCGGTGGCGCGGTCGGCCGAGGAGCCGTAGTCCTTCTCGAGGTTCCGGTACACCCAGGAGACGATGCGCTTGGCGGCGGCGTAAGCGTCGGTCTCGTCCCCCACGAGCTTTTGGGCGAGCGCGCGAATCTCCTCGTTGCTCGACTCGACGATGATCGAGCTTTTCAGGTAGCCGCCCCCGGAAGGATCGGCCAGCGGCAGCGCCGCCGGCTGCTTCGACGGCGGCGAAGCGCGCACGGTGACTTCGACCTGGTCGTTGTGGCGCGCCCGGAAGGTTTGTCGGCTGGAGTCCTTGCGGAACTTCTCCGGCAGCCCGGTCATCACGAAGGTGAGCTGACCAGGGACGGTGCGCATCGAGGGCGGAAGCTTCTTGGGCAACACCACCCGGGTGAGCCCGAAGACCTCCACTTGGTCCAGCCGCTTGGCGACGGGCTCCGACTCGGCCACCGCGCGCATGGTGGCGCCGAACTGGATTTCCACCATCCGCCCTTTGTCGTCGAGAAACGCCTCGACCGGCACTTTCTCCTTCTCCGAAACAGTCACCGCCTTGGAGAGCTTCACCTTCACCCCCCCCAAGGTGCGGGTCTCGGGCTCGCCCAGGGTGGTGGAAAGCCCGTAGGTCTCCAGGTCCATTCCGTCGGTGATGCGCCCTTGCACGTTCTTGCTGCGAAAAACCGCCACCCGCACCTGGTCGGCGTCTTCGATGGTCTCGGGTGAAGGCGGCAGCTTCAGCACCTCGTCAGGCTGATGAGGGCGTTTGCGTAGCACCGTCAAGCCGGTGGGGGTCGCCGTGGCCTCCAAGGTCTGATCGCCGCCGTCGCCTTGTTGCTCCACGGTGAAGGAAAGCAGCCGGCCGCCCACCTTGGCCTCGTAAACGCGCACTTCTTTGTGCCGGCGCTCGGAGATTTTGGAGCCCACGCTCGCCTTGAAGACGAATTCGTTCACCGCCCGCGCTCGAGCCGGGTGGCTCTCCATCGCCTCCACGTGGGTGTAGAAGTAACCCACCTTCTTTCCCATCAGGTAGAGGCCGAAGTACTCGCCGTTCGCCGGGCGAGAGACCTTGAGCACATCCGAACGCTCGGCCGGCTGGATGGCAGCGACAGCGGCACTGGGCGCAGGCCCTGCCTTGCTTGGCTCGGCGCCCCTCGTGCAACCCGACAGCAAAAGGAGGGCGGCGAGCGCCGCGCGAAGCCTCATAGGCGCTTGGAGAGGATGATGAGGTCCTCCCCCACCTTGTAGAAGTCGCGGAAGCGTGCCTCTTCGGTGTACTGCATCGCTTCGTAGAAACCGCGCGTGGGCCCGTACGCTTCCATCGCGCTGGTTTCCACGCGAATGAGCCGACCCTTGCGGCGCCTCAGCTCGCCTTCCATCGCCGACACCAACTGCGAGCCCACGCCCTGGCCGCGCACGTTGGGGTCGGAGGCAATCCAATAGAGGTCGAAGGTGCCCTCGGTCATGGGCGTCGGGCCGTAGCACACGTAGCCCACCACCTTGCCGTCCTTGATGGCCACCAGCACCTGGTAGTCAGGGTGATTGGGCTGGTTTGCGAGATCGATGAGCTCGAGCGCGCAAGCCACTTCGGGCGGCGAGAACGTTTCGATTCGGCCCAGGAGCTCGGCGAGTGGCTCCCGGTCCGTGGCGGCGAGTGGACGAATTTCCATGGCTTCGTTCCAGGGCGATGTCGACGAGGTGCAAGGCCAGGTCGGGGTAGCTGATCCCCGCGGCCGCGGCCGCCTTGGCAAAGCCGGCGTGCGGGTGGAGGTCGCAGTTGGGGTTGATGTCGATGACGTACGGCTGCCCTTCGGCGGTCAAGCGCAGGTCGACCCGGCCGTAGTCACGGCACTCCAAGGCTTCGAACGCCTCCAGCGCAATCTTCACCACGTGCGCCTCGAGCTCGGGCGGAAGGCGGCAGGGCCCGGAGGGACTGTCGATGCACTCGGGCGATTCGGCTTCCCACTTCGCCTTGTAGGAGACGATGCGCGGGCGATTTTGGAAGGTGTCGCCGAAGTGAATCTCGCTCAAGGGCAGCGCGCGGCGCGGCCGGTTGCCCAGCACCGGCACGTAGATTTCGCGGCCGGCGACGAACTCCTCCACGAGCGCCGGTTGGCGGAAGGTGCGTAAAAGGCGAGACACCGCCCTGCCCAGCGCCGCCCGGTCGTTCACCACCGAGTCGAAGTCGATGCCCACCGAGGCGTCCTCTCGCGCCGGCTTGACGATGAGGGGGAAGGGCAGATCGATCGTGACCAGATCGCCCACGGACTCCACGACGCAAAAGCGCGGGGTCGGTACACCGCGGGCCAAGAGCAGCTCCTTGGCTTTGTGCTTGTGCAGCGCCAGCCCCAGCGACAGCGCCGAGGAGCCGCTGAAGGGAATGTCGAAAAGCTCGAGCAGACAGGGCACCGCCATCTCCCCGCGGCTGTCGGCGGCGAGCGACTCGCACAGGTTGATGACCACGTCGGGCCGGCGGCGGCGAAGCGCCTCGCCAATCGCCATCAAGTCATTCGCCACCGGCAGGGGCTCGGCGGTCACCCCGCCTTGACTCAGTGCGTCGGACAAGGCCGCCGCGACCCGAACCACGTCCTTTCGCGCTTCTCTTCCCGGGTCGACTTCCAGGAGGTCATGATCGACGTTGTGCAGGACGGCGACTTGCATCGGGTCCCCCCTCCCTAGCACGATCTCCCAGTCCTGGCCCAGGTTTAGCGCGCCTCGTGAAAATCATCGAAACTCATTTTCTCTTCCGCCGATAAACTCTTCAAAGTCGTCCCTGGCCCTTTGGAGGTTCTCATGTCTCCCCAACGCGTAGGTTCGCCTCCCCAGCCGCAGACGCAGACGTTGACCGAGCGAGCCAATGAGGCGACGGACACCGCGCTGACCGCCCGATCGGCCGTGAACACCGCCGCGGTGGTGAAGAACAGAGTCACCGACGCATACAGCGCGGCCAAGAATCTGCCCCAGAAGGCGCCATCGTTGGGCTTCTCGGGTGTGGCGGGCCGTCTCAACAGCGGAGCGGGCGTGGTCGTCGGCGGGGCGCTGCTTCCTGGGCAAATCGCCACTGCGAGCTCGGACATTCGCAAGGCCGTCAGCTCCGGGACACGGGAGGATGCGACCCAGGCCGCCAACTCGACCCTGGGAGCTGCCCGCAACACCCTCGTCTCCTCCAAGGGGAGCGTCGAGCTCGCTCAGAACGCGCAGAAATTCTACGGGGCTCGCAGCGCTGCGGCGGCCGCCTTTGCCCAGAGCGCTCCCGAGGCGAGCAAGTCGGTGGTGAAGGCCGCGTCGCGAGCCGCTGCTCGCGCCACCTTCCACAACGGCACGGAGGCGGCGGCGACCCAGGCGGTCGAGCGGGCGGTTTCCGGTGCTGGGGAGCGTGCGGCGCAAGCCGCTCTTCGCGAGGGCTCTGAATCGGCCGCTCGTGCCGCGGCAGCGGCGACTGCCCGCGCTGCCGCTGGCCCGGTGTCCAAGGCTGCTGGTCGCTTCATTCCCGGGGTGAACGTCGCCCTCGCCGCGGTCGACTCCGCCAATGCGACCGCCACCTTGGCCAACCCCAGCGCGGGAGTGGGCAAGAAGGTGACCTCGGTCATCACCGCCGCCGGGTCGATCGCCGCTGCCACCAACGTTCCGGTGGTCAGCCAGGCGGGCGCGGCCCTCTCGCTGGCGTCGAGCTTCGCCAGCGGCTTCTTCAAATGAACCCCGGCGGCTCCTGAGTCACCGGTCCTGTTTTTTGCTACAAGCGTTGGCTTCCACTTTCAGGAGGCCACGTGAGCAAAAAGGGCAAGGGCGAATCGAAGGCGCCTCCGGCCGACCCCCACGTCGCACGGATGTTGCGCAAAATCCCGCTCACCTCGGCTCTGGACACGGGGCCGGTGCCGCTGCCCGAGGTCAAGGCGCCGTCCACCGAGGGGCTTTCGGTGCACGTACCTTCGCCGCCCGACTTCACCCGCGACGACCTCATTCGCCGCTTCAACGAGCTGGTCCGCGCCCACGCGAAAAGGCGAGACCGCGCGATGGGCGAGCAGGTGGAGCTGGGCGACGAGGTACAGCTCGACGTGCTCGGCTATGCGCGCGGAAAGCTCATTCCCTTCTCGGCTCGTGTGGGCGTGTGGTCGGCGCTCGAGCCGCAGGCGTTGCTGCCCGGCTTTGCCGAAACCATCGCCGCCAGCGCCAAGGTGGGAGATTCGCTGCAACTCGAAGTCGTTTTGCCCGACGACTACCCGGTGGAGGCACTGCGCGGAGTGCCGGCGCGCTTCATCGTCGACGTGCGTGCGGCTTTCGCGCTGACCTTGCCCGACGCGGAGAGTAAGGCCTTCTTGAAGGCGCTCGGCCGCGGCAAGGACCTCGACGAGGTGATGGGCTCCGTCTCACAGGAGCTGGAGCGGGAGCTTTCCGACCAGCTGTGGCTTATGGCCCAGGACAGGGTGTTCGACGAGTTGGTGCGCCGTGCCGACGTGAAGGTTCCCAGGGAGCTGGTGGACGAGGAGATTCGCCGCCGCTGGGGTCAGCTGGAGGGCAAGCAGCTGGCGGAGAAAGGCTTCGACGCCGCGGAGCAAAAGGAGGCGCTCGACGTCTGGCTGGAGGACCCGGTGACCCGACGCGATTGCGAGCGGCGGCTTCAAGTCGGGCTGGTGCTCAAGGCGATCGTGGAGCGCGACAAGCTCGAGCTGACCCCGACCAAGGTCGACGAGCTGCTCGAAGCGCTGGCTCCTGCCTACGGTTTTTCTGCAGAAGAGGCGAAAGCGGGTGTGCGCGACGAGCCGACGGCGGCGATGCACGGGCTCTTTTGGCACCTCTTGGCAGTGAGCCACGTGATGGGGAAGGCGACGGTCCACTTCGGGGACGCGCCGGCCAAGAAGTAGCGCGATGCGCGTTCGCGACCCGATACACGGCACCATCCTCGTCAGCGACGAGGAGAAGGCAGTGGTGGACAGTCGCTTCTACCAACGCCTGCGCTACGTGCGGCAGCTGGGCTTCGGCGACCTCGCCTTTCCCGGAGCCACCCACACCCGCCATGCGCATTCGCTGGGGGCGATGCAGGTGGCCTCTCGGTTGTTCGAGGCGGTGGCCGCGCGTGCCGACCTCTCCTCGGTAGCGCGAGAACGGTTTCGTGCTGCGGTGCGCTTGGCGGTGCTCTGCCATGATTTGGGACACATGCCGCTGTCGCATGCCTCGGAGAAAATCGCGCCAGCGCGCGCGGCGTTGAAGCTCCCGGTGTGGGTCACCGGAGGAAACGAGGCAGGGCAAGCCTCGCACGAAGACTTCACCGCCCGCATCTTGCTCGACAGCTCGCTCACCCCGCTCTTGCGTGCGCGCTACTCCTCGCTGGGGGTCACCCCCGAGGCGGTGGTGTCCCTGGTGACGGGCAGGGAGCCGCCGGGCGGTGCGGGGTTTTCCGACCAGGGCGTCGACTGGGCGCCGCTCTTGCGCGCGCTGGTGTCGGGTGAGCTCGACGCCGACCGCATGGACTACCTCTTGCGCGACTCCTTCTACACTGGCGTGAACTACGGCCGGTACGACCTCGATTGGATCATTCAGAACTTGAACGCGGCGGTGAAAGACGGGCGAGTCTACCTGGCGCTCTCGCGGGCAGCGGTGTTCGCCTTCGAGGACTTTCTCTTGAGCCGCTACCACATGTTCGTCTCCGTCTATTACCACCACACCTCGGTGAGCTTCGACTGGATGTTGCGGCGCTACTACGAGGAGGCACCTGGCGAGTTCGAGATTCCCGCCGAACCGGAAGAGTTCCTCGCCTGCGACGACGTGACCCTGCAATGGGCGCTGCGCCGCTCGAAGAACCGCTGGGCCCAGCGCATCGTGGCGCGCGCGGGTTTCAAGCTGCTCGCGCAGTTCACCGAGCGCGACGTGGGCTACGACCTGGGAGCGCTCTTGGCGGCGCTCACCTCCCGGGGGGTGGAGCACTTCGCGGTGGAGTCGAAAGGAGTGCTCTCCAAATACATCGACGGAGGCGAAGGGCCGCCCCTGTTCATCCTCGACGTGTCCACCGGAAGGCTCACCGAGGTGGCGCGCTACACCCCGCTCTACCAGCGTTACAGCGGTGCGGTGCGCCTGTCCTGCGTGTACGTGCGCCCGGATCAGCTCGAGCTGGCCAAGCCCGCTTTGGGAGGGGCGCAGTGAGCGAGGCCCTCCCGGGCATGCCTCCACCCCCTCCCCCGGCGACAGTGCGCGACGCGGCCGCGGTGGTGCTCTTTCGCCGTGTGCACGAGGGCGTGGAGCTGTTCTGGCTCAAACGTGAAAAGACGCTCGCCTTCGCGGGCGGGTTCTACGCCTTCGCCGGAGGCCGGGTGGACACGGCGGACACCGCGGTGCCGGTGGAGGGAGCGCGCGCACAGAAGGCCGCGCACATCGCCGCCGCCGCGCGTGAGCTGTTCGAGGAGACGGGGGTGTTGGTCGCCCCAGGGGCGGAGCGCCTCGCAGCCGGAGAGCTCGCGTCGATGCGCCGCTCGCTCTTGGAGAAGAGGGCGAGCTGGGCGGACCTCTTGGCGCGCCATGCGTTGCGGCTGCGCGCGCGCGACTTCGTGGAGGCGGGTCGCTGGTTGACGCCCCCGGTGATGCCCGTGCGTTTCGACGCCCGATTCTTTCTCGTCGAGATGCCCACGTACGCCCAGGCAGAGGTGTGGCCCGGAGAGCTGTCGGAAGGAGGGTGGGTGCGGCCGGCCGAGGCACTCTTGCGCTGGGAGGAAGGCACGGCGCTCCTCCATCCGCCCAATTTGCACGCGCTTCAGGTGATGGCCGCTTTTCGCTCGACGGAGGAAGCGGCGAAAGCGCTCGCCTCCCCCGCGCACTGTGCTGACTTCGTGGCCACGCGCATCGAGTTTCAAAAGGGCATACGCCTCTTTCCTTTGCGCACTCCGACGTTGCCGCCCGCGACGCACACCAACGCGTACGTCCTGGGAAACCGCGAGCTGTTGGTGGTCGACCCCGGCGCGGAGGAGGAAGGCGAGGTGACGCGGCTTTTGGAGATGGTCGAGGGGTTGAAGGCCGAAGGAGCCGGGGTGCGGGCGGTGGTGCTCACCCATCATCATCGGGACCACGTCGGCGGGGCGCGCAAAGTGAGTGAGCGGCTGGGAGCTCCCGTGTGGTGTCACGCGCGCACGGCGGAGCGGTTGGGCTTTACCCCGGGTCGGCTCCTCGCCGACGTCGACGTGCTCGAGCTCCAGGGGGAGCCGACGATGCGTTGGCGGGTCCTCCACACCCCCGGGCACGCGCGCGGGCACATCTGCCTGGTCGACGAACGCACACGCGCCGCGGTGGTGGGAGACATGGTCGCCGGCTTGGGCACCATCGTCATCGACCCACCCGAGGGTGACATGGCCGACTACCTGACCCAGCTGGCGCGGCTGAAGGACTTGCCGGTGGGCACGCTCTATCCCGCGCACGGGCCCGCCATTCCCGACGGCCCTGGCAAGCTCGAGGAGTACCTCGCCCACCGGGCGATGCGCGAGGCCAAGGTGCTGGCCGCAGTGCCGGAAGAGGGCGCGACGCTGGAGGAAATCGTCCCCCTTGCTTACGACGAGGTCGCTCAGTTCGTCCTCCCCATCGCCCAGCGGAGCACGCTCGCCATCCTGGAGAAGCTGGCTCGCGAGGGCAAGGTGGAGCTCCACGGCGGCCGTTATTTCGCTCACTAGCTTTTGCGGATGAAGCGCACCGCGTCGACCAGTGCCGAGAAGACGCTCTGGTGCGAAATCGCCTCCAGCTCGCCGTAGTCGAGCCACACGCCCTTGCAGGCTGCGCACACGTCCATCACCACCCGCATGTCACGCTCGTTCATCACCTTGTCCATCACCTTCTCTGGCCGGCAGCGGGGGCAGAAGAGGGTGCGCGCCTGCGTCTCCATGCCGGGGAGCTTGAGCCACTCGATGAACACCACCTCCACCGTCTGCTCGAGGGTGGCGACGTCTTTCGCTTCGAACCAGTGCCCGGTACAGGAGCGGCACTTCTGCGCCTCGAGAGAAAGGCCGCCCACGTCGTGACGGGTCGGAAAGAGGGGCGTGCGGCAGCGGGGGCAGTTCATCGTCGCGTGCGTGCGCACTGTAGACGATGCTGGCGCGCTCAGTCTTCTGCCGTGTTCGGCGCGCTCATGGCACGGCGGACTTCGGTGCGGAACAACCAAACCAACGGTGCCAGAACGAGGAGGAGCTGCGGAAGCAAGGTGAACGCGTCGGGGTAGACCCCGAGGAGCTCGATTTGCACGAAGGAAAGCGGCCGCAAGGGAAGTGCCCCCACCTCCTGCAGCGCTCGCAGGCCTTTGCCGAGCATCACCACCGCGGTCGCCACCAACACCACCGTCGAAATGTGGAAGAGCGCCTTCATCGGCAAGCGGTAGCCAACGCGCCCCACGACGAGGACGAGCACCACGAGGGCCGCCGCGCCCGCCGCCGCTCCCCAGGCGACCCCGGCAGGAGAGTCGAGCGCCAACCCCTGGAGGAAGAGCACGGTCTCGAAGCTCTCGCGCAGCACCGCGGTGAAGGAGATGGTGAACAGCCCCGCCGCGCTGCCAGCGCCCAGGGCGGCCTGCATCTGTCCGCGCAAGTCTCCCATCAGCTTGCGCACGTTGGTTTTGGCGTTGAGCCACAGCGCGGCGTACAAGAGCATCGCCACTGCGGCGAGGGCCACCAGCGCTTCGAGCCACTCGCGCTGCGCTCCCCCGAGAATCGTGCGCGCTCCGAAGTAGAGCGCTACCCCCAAAGCGAGCGCGCTCATCCACCCCGCGTGCACCAGCCGGGCTTGCGCGGTGGCGCCCATCTTTTTGAGCACCGCCAAAAGCGCCGCCACCACCACCGTGGCCTCGAAGCCCTCGCGTAGGAGGATGAGCAGCGCCTGCAGCACCACCGACCAAAAGCCGACCGCTCCGCCCCTTCGTCGTGCCTGGTCCAAAAGCACCACCAGCCGTCGTCCGGCCTCGGGCACGTCGGCGCTTCCCTCCTCCGCGAGCAGCCGCGCCTGGAGGAACGCCTTCTCCAGCGCCGCCACCTGGCCGGCATCTCGTGCACGAAGCACCGGCTCCACCGGCTCGAGCCCGTTCAAATAAGCGTCGAGCAGCGCCCCCTTGGCCTTCGCGTGCTTACCGGCGGCGGCGAGCTCGATGGCTTCCTCCACCTTGCCGCGCGCCCACAGCAGCGCTTGTTCCTCGTCCGGTCTTTGCGTCTTTCGCCGAAGGCACGCCACGTCTTGGGGTGAGAAGGCGCGCGCCAGCTCCTCGTCTGTCGTGGTCGAAAGCTGCTCGAGCGAGGAGCGCGGCGGCTGCCCGTCGCAGGGAGGCTGGCGCAGGGTGAAGACGAAGAACGCCAAGTCCCAGCGTTCGTCCTCGTCGACGGCGGCGAAGCCAGGCATCGCGGTGCCGGTCACTCCGTGGGAGATGGTGTTGAATGCCTTGTAGGGGGTGAGCGCGCTCATCCGCTCCGGGTCGAGGAAGCTGGCCGGGGGTGGATTCATCGTCGAAGAGAGCTCCGCTTGGCCATCGCCGTGGACGCCGTGACAGGCGGCGCAGGCGGTGGCGAACAGCGCACGGCCGCGCTCCAAGTCGGGGGGGCGGCGGGGGCTGCGGGCGAGCCCTCCGGCCGCTACCAATTCCTCGACCAGCGCGGCGCACTCGGCGCGAACCCCCTCGGGGTCTGCGCCCGCCTCGATGCGGGAGCGCACCGCGTCAATGCGCTCCACGAAGGGCGCCGCCTGTGGGCCGAGCGCTCGCACCGTCTGTGCCGCCTCGCCCACAAAGGAGCGCTGCTCGGCCAGCTCGAAGGGATCGCCCGAGGCGAGGGCTCCTGGGTAGTCCGCCTCCAGGTATTGCAAGACACCCACCAGCCGGTGCCACTCGTCGCTGCCTTGCGCCCGCGCCGGGGCGCTCACCCACAGCGCGCCAACGACCCAAACGCGGAGCCACTTCACGGCTTCTTTCCTAGCAGGCCTGGGGTACGACTTCAATTGTGCGAATCAAATTCAAGCTTGCGGCCGTTGAAATGAGAGATCGAGGTCATCAAGATGCCGCTTCCGGTGCTCCCATTCCGTTCGCCGCCGCCGAAGGTCGTGCTCACCAAGGGCTTCGGCACCGACACCTACGACAACGCGGTGGCCACGGCGCGCACTTGCTACAACAGCCGCATCATCACCGCCGAGGACGTGCGCAAGGACGAGAAGGCGCGTGCGCTGCGCGACCGCATCGCCCAGGAGACGTACGCGGCGGGGCACCACACCACTCTTCAGCACGCGACGTTTCAGTTCACCCTCGAGCACGTCTCGCGGCAGGCCATCTGGTCTTTCCTCCACAGCCACCCCTTCTACAACTCGGAGCAGGTGAGCCAGCGCTACGTGGAGGTGAAGCCGGGCAACGTCGTCTTGCCCGCGCTGGCGGAGCCGCAGGAGCGCATCTACCGGGCCGCGGTGGAAGAGGCGATGGCGGCTTACCAGGCGCTCATCGAGCTGCTCACCCCCAAAGTGAACGAGGAGTTTTTCCGCATCTTCCCGGCGCGTCGCCGCTCGCCGGAGAAGTGGGCGCTGGGCATCAAGAAGCGCGCCCAGGAGGTGGCGCGCTACGTCTTGCCCATCGGCACCTTCGCGCACCTGTACCACACCATCTCCGGGGTGACGCTGCACCGCTACCACCGGCTGTGTCAGCAGCTCGACGTGCCCACCGAGGTCTTGCTCCTGGTGAAGGCGATGGTGGCGGAGGTGAGCCGGGTCGACCCGCTCTTCTTTCAGCACATCGAGGACCCGCTCCCCTTGGAGCAGACGCTGGAGCACCGCGCACTCGCCCAGCTCGGCCGGCTGTCGGCGGGCGGCTCGAAGGCCTACCTCGCCGAATTCGACGGCGCTCTGGGCCCGTACTGTTCGAAGCTGGTCGACTACAAGGTGAACGCCGAAAGCTCGGTGGCCCAAGGGGTGCGCGATGTCTTGGGGGCGGCGCGTGCCGAGCTCTCCGACGAGGCGGCGCTGGAGAAGGTGCTCTCGCCTAAAGAGAATCCATACCTCGGCGAGGCGCTGGTGCTCACCACGGTGAGTAAGCTCACCCGCGCGCTTTCTCATGCGCACTACACCTTCCAGAAGAAGCTCTCTCACACCGCCGACAGCCAGGACCAGCGCCACCGAATGACGCCGGGCAGTCGGCCGGTGTTGCACGCGCACTATCTGCCCGGGGTGGTGGACGTCATCGTGCCCGAGCTGGTCGAGGCGGTGCCGGCGGCGCGCGAGCGCTTCATGCTCGCGATGGAGCGGGCGTGGAAGAGCATCGAGGCCCTGCTCGACGGCGGGGTCGAGCCACAGATGGCGCTGTACCTTTTGCCCAACGCCTTCCCCATTCGCTTCCTCGAGTCGGGAGACTTGCTCCACCTGCACCACAAGTGGGTGCACCGGCTGTGTTACACGGCGCAGGAGGAGATTTGGCGCGCCTCCTTGGAGGAGACGCTCCAGGTGCGCAAGGCGCACCCGGCGCTGGGCCGGCACATCCAGCCCCCGTGCACGCTGCGCAAAGAGGCAGGCATCACCCCGTTTTGCCCGGAAGGGCCGCGCTTTTGCGGGGTGCCCGTGTGGAAGATGGACCTGCCCGAGTTTCGCCGGCTCATCTAAAGCGGGGCGTTTCCCTTGCTCCGCGCGGCGCGTCCCGTTACAAGCGCACGCTTTTGGGCAACTTGACCTACGTCAATTTGATGAGGGGATTTCCATGGATCCAGTCGTCAGCGAGTGGCTGAACAACATCTTGAGGTGGCTGCACGTGGTCGCCGGCATCATGTGGATCGGCCACCTCTATTTCTTCAACTTCGTCAACGCGCAGCTGGTGAAGACCTACGACGCCGACTCGAAGAAGAAAGTCGTGCCCGAGCTGATGCCACGGGCGCTCTACTGGTTCCGCTGGGGAGCGGCCTACACCTGGCTCACCGGCTTTCTGCTCTTGGGCATCGTCTATTACATGGGCGGCATCCTGGTGGCCGAGGGCAGCACGATGTCCAACGGCGCGGTCACCGGCGTCGCCATCGGCGTTCTCGTCGTCGCGTTCTTCGTCTACGACGTCTTGTGGAAGTCGCCCCTGGGCAAAAACGAGATGGCGGGTGCGGCGGTCTCCTTCGTGCTCTCCGTCGCCCTGGCGTTCGCGATGTCGCGAATGATGAGCGGGCGCGCGATGTTCATTCACGTTGGCGCCGTCTTCGGCACCCTCATGGCGATGAACGTGTGGATGCGCATCTGGCCCGCGCAGCGGAAAATCATCGGTGGCATCAAGGGCACCGGCCCTGCCCCCGACGCCGCAGTGCCGGCGCTCGCCGGCTTGCGCTCCAAGCACAACACGTACATGTCGGTGCCGCTGGTGTTTTTCATGGTGAGCAATCACTTCCCCAGCGTGTACGGCCACGAGCTCGCCTGGGTGTGGGCGGCGGCGTTCGTCGCGGCCGGCTGGGGGCTGTGCAAGTTCTTCTACGTGAAGTCGGCCCAGGCGGCGCCCGCTTCATTCTAGGAAGGTGATGAACCTCGGCCGCCGCGCCAGCTTTTTTCTTCCCCTCTCCCTCATCGGGTGCAGCGAGGGGAAGACGCCGCAGGCGACGGCCGAGGCTTTCATCGACCGGTACTACATCGAGCGAAACCACTCGCGGGCGCTCGAACTGGCGGCCGATGGAGCGGCGGTGCGGGTGCGAGAGGAGAAGAAGCTGGTGGAGGGCAACCCAGCAGGCGCGTACGCCGGCGTGCAGCCTCAGGTGCGTTACCAACTGGTCAAGGAGACGCCCAAGGGAGAGGACGCCGAGCTTCTCTATGCGTTGTCCATCGATTCGTCAGGGGTCAAGCTTCACAAGGAGCTGCGCCTGTGGGTGAAGAAGACCGGCGGTGTCTACAAGGTCGTCTTCTTCGACGAGCGGGATGTTTCCGCGAAGTGAAGCGGTGATGACGCGCATCTACACCAAGACCGGCGACGAGGGTGAGACCGGGCTCTTCGGCGGGGGCCGGGTGGGGAAGGACGACCCACGGGTCGACGCCTACGGTGAGGTCGACGAGCTCAACGCGGTGCTCGGGTGGGCGCGCGCCGAAGGCCTGGGCCAGATGGATGCGCTCGCCCAGTCGCTGCAAGACCAGCTGTTCGCGGTGGGAGCGGTGCTCGCCACGCGCATAGACAGCAAGGCGCAGAGCGCGGTTCCTCCCGTGCGGCCCGAGTGGATTGCGGAGATGGAGGGTGCCATCGACGCCTTCGACCTCGAGCTCACCCCGCTGCGGAACTTCATCTTGCCCGGGGGCAGCAAGGCGGCCTGCGCGCTGCACGTCGCCCGCACGGTATGTCGGCGGGCCGAGCGCCGGGTCGTTTCCTTGGCGCGCACAGGACAGGTGCCGATGGAAGTGGTGGTCTACTTGAATCGCTTGTCGGACCTGCTCTTCACCATGGCCCGCATCGCCAACCACCGCGCGGGCGTTTCGGATGTGCCGTGGTATCCCCGGGGAACGAAGGCGTAGTGCTCTCCTCGCAGCGGGTGGCGGCGCTGGCCAAAGAGTCGGCGTTCGACTTGTGCGGATTTGCCCGCGCCGAGCCCATTCCTCCGGCAGCGCTCCTCGAGTGGCTGGAGGCAGGAATGGACGCCGACATGGATTGGATGGGAGCGCGCGCCGCCGATCGGCTCGACGTGGGGCGGCTTTTGCCCAATGCCCGCACGGTGGTGGCGCTTGCCTGCAACTACTACCAAGGAGAGCTCGCCTCGCCGATCGCCCGCTACGCCCGAGGCCGCGACTACCACGCCACTTTGCGAGACCGCCTGCGAGCGTTTCGCCGCCGTCTGCATGCCGCGTACCCGGAGGTGGAGACCTACGGCTCGGTGGACAGCGGGCCTTTGATGGAGAAGGTGTGGGCCGCCCGCGCGGGAATCGGCTACGTGGGCAAGAACGGCTGCCTCATCACCGAGGCCTTCGGCTCCTACGTGGTCTTGGCGGCGCTGGTGCTCGATGCCCCGGTCGACTCCTATGCCGACGGCTCCCTGCCGGACCGCTGCGGCTCGTGCAGTCTGTGTCTGAGCTCCTGCCCGACGGAGGCGTTGGCCGGTGAAGGCAGAGTCGATTCCCGCCGGTGCCTCTCCTACCAGACGATTGAAAACGATGGAGCGGTCCCTCTGACGCTACGTGAGGCGTTGGCCGACGTGGTCTTCGGCTGCGACATTTGCCAGGAGGTGTGCCCGCTCAACGCACGTCCGGTCATCGGTGGCGAGCGCTTTGCGCCGCGGGCCGTGGCCTCGCTGTCGGTTCGAGAGCTCGCTGCGCTCACTCGGGCCCAATACGACGCGTTGGTGCCGGGGACTGCACTGGCGAGGGCGAAATACGACGGCCTGCGCCGGAACGCCGCCTACGCGCTGGGGGCTGCCAGGGAGCGTGACGCCAAACACGTACTCGAATCGCTCCTTGGCGACGCGAGCGAGCCGGTGCGCGAGGCGGCGGCGTGGGCCCTCACTCGATTGGCTTGACGGCTGCGGGCGCGGGCAGCGAAGTAGCCACGGTGTCCTCCGCTGCGCCGTTGAGAGAGCTCGTGCGTCTGTTCTTGCGCCTGGGGGCGACTGCCTTCGGAGGTCCCGCCG
>JBMORE010000073.1:0-21821 GCA_049322255.1 Myxococcota bacterium
ACCCGTTCAACTGCATCCAATCGCTTCCACTCCCGGTTGCTCAATTTCATCCCTCCCGGTTGCCACTTCGGAGACCGGAAGTTTTCGCTGAGCAGTTACTCGGAAGTTATCGCTGAGCTACAACAGGAAGGGGCTCTTGGCAAGCTACTGCTCGAGCTCCACCTCGCGTCCCACCTTCTGGGCCACCGCCGCAGGCCGCCGGCGGATGACCAACATCTTCCGGGCGGAGAACTCCTGGCTCTCGCGGGCGACCACCAAAACGTGGTTGTTGCCTTCTTTGAGGGCAAAGTCGGTGGAGAAGCGCAGCTTCTTGTCCGCTCCGCTGCCGCCTTTGAAGAAGACCTTCTGGTCGTTGACCAAGACGTACATGTCGAGCAGCTGGCCAGGATCGGTCACCACCCCGGAGAGCACGTAGCGGTCTCCGGCGGCCACCACCCCTCCTTGGGCGGGGTTCACCGAGAGCGCGATGTGCGGCGGTTCGCGCGCCGCCAAGAAGTCGGCCTGTCTGGCCGGCTGCGGTCTGCCCTTGGTCTCCTTGACGTCGGAGGCCTTGACGAAGACGAAGCGCTCCTTGTCCCACTCGACCTTGACCATCGCACCCAAGCGGCCCAGCTCGGTGAAGGTGGCGCCCTTGCCCAGGCGAGCGATGGGAGGGGTCTGGGGGTCGGCGGTGCCGAACACCTCGGCCTTGTCGTTCACCCTCACCTGTCCGCCCCGCCGGCCATCGACGACCTGCCCCTCGTCGCTCACCGGAATGAGGAGCTTGTCGGAGGTGAACTCCTCCAGCGGCTCGTCGACGATCGCCAGCTTCAAGGGGAAGGTGTCGTTCCGGTACGCCTTCTTCACCGTGAGCAAAAAGCGCGCGGTCTTGGTCTCCTTGGGGGCCAGCTCGCCCAGCTTGAAGCGGCCCTTCTCGATGAAGACGTGCTGGTCGGCTGCGTTCTTGATCTGCGCGAACGCATCCAGCGCCTTGCCCTCGCCGACGTTGGTCACGTCCACCAGGAGCACCAGCTCCTCGCCGCGCTGCACGGTGCCATCGCCGTTGCAGCCTTGGCAGCTGTCGATCACCTGATAGTTGAAGGCGAAGGACGGCCGGGGCAGCTCGAGGAAGGAGAGCTCGCTCACCACCGCCTCGGAAAGCTCACCGCTCTCGTCGAAGAACTTCACCGTGACGTCGTCGCGGCGGGAGGTGAGGTCCTTGGGCAGCTTGACCGGCACTGACCACGAGCGTTTCTCTCCCGGCTCGAGGGCGCCGAACACGAACTCGCGGCGGTCGAGGAACCCGTTCTCCGACTCGGTCCAGGCGCGCAGGCGGCTGAGCGGCTCCGCCCCACGGTTCTCCACGGTGAGCTCGAGGTTCACCACCTCGCCGGCGGCAATCTTCGTCTCCGGACCGGGCTTGAGGGTCGCGGCCAGCTGCGCGTTCTTCGGGCGGGCGCCGCTCGACCAGTCGACCCCCAGCGCTCCGATGGCCGCGTTGATGCGCGTCTCCTCCTCGCCCCGCGTGTGCTCGACGAAGCCCTGGGCGGCAGCGAGCATGCGTTCGCGGTCGACGAAAGGCGCCTTGAGCACGTAGTCGCGGGCGAAGCGCACCTCGAAGTCTTCTTTGATCTCGTCCTGCGCCTCGGCGTCGAGCTGATCGTCCAGCTCTTCGTTGGTGGGCAGCTCGCTGTCGGTGAGAGGGTGCTTCTCGCCCTTTGGGCCCTTGGCGGCGATCTTCGCCTCGGCCGCGCGCTCCTCTTCCTTGAGGTACTTGAGCGACTCGAGCGGCTTGCCCCGCCCGATGACGTCGGCGCGCTTCTTGGCCGCCTCGGCGCTGGAGGGGTTGCCGAAGTGCCGGTCGAGGTCGGCCTCGCCCACCGAGCGGCGGGGAGCGAAGACGTCGATCCGCTCCTTTGTAACGCGGGTGGGAACCAGCTCGATGTCGGGGACGATGCCCACTTCCTGGATGGAGACGTCTCCCGGGGTGAGGTACTTGGCGATGGTCAGCTTGAGCGCGCTCTCGTCGGGGAAGTCGTAGAGCACCTGCACGCTGCCCTTGCCGAAGGTCTGCCGGCCGATGATCACCGCCCGGTTCAGGTTCTTGAGCGCGCCGGCGACGATTTCGGAGGCCGAAGCGCTGCCGGCGTTCACCAGCACCGCGACAGGGTAGGCGCCGTCGCCGTCGTCGGCGTGGGCGCGCTTCTCTTCCCGCAGCTTGTCGGAGAGTCCGACGGTGGCGACGATGGTGCCCTGCGAAAGGAAGAGGTCGGAGACGGAAATCGCCTGTTCGAGCAAGCCGCCGGGGTTGCCGCGCAGGTCGAGCACCAGGCCCTTGAGCTGGCCGTCGTTCGCTTGGGCCTGTTCTTGAAGCTGCTGCAGCGCCGCCTGCAAATGCCGGGTGGTGTTGCCCTGGAAGTTCTTCAGGCGCACGTAGCCGACGTTGTGGGCCAAGAGCTTCGACTGCACCGACTCGATGTTGATGAGCGCGCGGACGAGGGTCATGGCGTGCGGCTTGTCCCAACCTTTACGCTCGATGGTGATGGTGACCTTGGAGTCGACGGGGCCGCGCAGCTTCCCCACCGCCTCGTTCAAGTCCATGTTGACCGTCGACTCCTCGCCGATCTTGGTGATGAGGTCGTCTTTCTTGATGCCGGCGCGGTGCGCGGGGGTCTTGGGGAGCACCCGTACCACGGTGAGGTTGCCCTCCTTCATCTGGATGACGAACCCCAAGCCGCCGAACTCCCCCTTGGTGGTGAGCTTCATCTCCCGGTACAGCTCGGGGCGCAGCAGCACCGAGTGCGGGTCGAGAGTAGAGAGCATGCCGTTGACCGCCGCGTACTCGATGTCGCGGGTGTCATCGACGGGGCGCATGTTCTTGGCCACGAAGTCGAACACGTCCTTCAGGGTGAAGGACATCTTCCACAGGGAGTCGACGTGGCTGATGTCGAATTCCTTGAGCTTGCCGTTGACGTTGAGCTTGAGCTTGTTCGTCTCGGCGCTGCCCTCGACCATCACGTCGGGCACGCTCTTCTCCACGTACTCCAGCGCCGCCACCATCATCTCCTTGGGCTTGACGCGCTTGGGGTCGACGTAGTTGTCCTTCACGTAGATGATGACCTTGGTGAAGACCCGCAAGGCGGAAAGGTCGTGGCCGCTCTTCTCCGAGAGCGGGTTTTCGCGTGTCGGTTCCCAGCGAGTGGGGGCGGCCGCTGCGGCCGAGGTGGCGGCGTGAGGCCCGGCCACTGCTTCGCTCATGGTCAAAGGCAGCGGCGCGCGGTCGCTCCCCACGAAGGCCCATGCCCCGAGCAGGACGGCAATGGCCAGGACGCGGCGTAGAATTCTAGGCATGTAGGGCTCTTTGCACGTGGGCGTGACCGATAAATGACCGTCGGCTCGGCCGCTCTGGCACCGACTGGGCAAGACTAATCACCGCCCCGGGGCGCTTCAAGCGACGCAATTCGCACCTTGTAACCCGCTTGGGGTGCGCTGCGTTCCCTTCAAGTCAGCGCAGGTCTTGAAGGGCCGGTGGTGAAAGAGCCCCCGCGGCGCGAAGACCTCGGAAGAGCAGGGTGCCGGCGACGACCGCCAGGGGGATGAAGAAGAGGTTCAGCACCGGAATCCACAGCAAGACGTAGATCGCCGCCCCAAACCCCAGCGCCAGACGCTTGCGCGACCACAGCGCCGGCACGACGTCGCGGAAGCGGTAGAGGTGGCGTGCCATCACCCCGCTCAGGTACTCGGCGGAGAGCCACCACATCGTCCACAGCGTGCTGGCCACGGTCCAAACGATGCTCCCGATGCCCGGCAAGAGGTGCAGCGCCAGGAGGAGCGCGTGCCCTCCAAGCAAGAGGGTGATGCGCTTGAGCGTGTGGGCGATGGACGCCAGCGCCCCTTTGAGGAAAAGACCCAAAGAGAAGGGCGGGGCGAAAAAGCCGCCGCACAGCTCCTCGGTGGCCTCGGAGAGGGGGTCTTGCAGGGGCGCGAGGAGCAAGAGTGGCACGGTGTTCGCCCCCACCACCAGGAGCACCACGAAGGTCAACGCGGCCACGACGTACCAGAGGGCGGCGCCCACCCAGCCCTCCGGGCGGGCCCAAAACAGGCCCAAGAAGCTACCCGTCGCCGAGGGAAGGAAGACCAGCAGCGCGGCCAGCGCCACGAAAGTCACCACCGAGGCGAGGAGCGAAAGAAGAAAGAGCTTTCGGGAGCGAAAGACCAGGCCGACGGCGGTGAAAGGGAGCGACAAACCGCGGAGGAAGTCGGCCCACCCGGGCTGGGCGAAGGAGGGGACGGGGGTGCTCATCACGGTCACATCTTGCTTTACAGCCGGGAGGGACGCCCATTTCGAAAGCGAAGCTGAATGGCAACGGGTGCTTCGAGGCCATAAACTGCCTCACGTGAAGGCGCTCCACCGCAAGCCCGCCACCTACGAGGATCTCAAGGCGATTCCGGACACGATGATCGCCCAGATCGTCGGCGGGGAGCTCTACGCTTCCCCTCGCCCGGCATTTGGCCACGCGCGGGTGTCCTCGGTTCTCGGCATGAAGCTCGGAGGGCCCTTCGACCTGGGCGACGGCGGCCCGGGTGGCCGGTGGATTTTCTACGAACCCGAGCTCCACCTCCAGCGAGACATTCTCGTGCCTGACCTCGCCGGCTGGAGGAAGGCACGCATGCCCCGGCCGCCTGCTCCCAGCGAACCTTTTCTTACTCTGGCACCCGACTGGGTGTGCGAGGTGCTCTCGCCCTCGACCGCCTCGCTCGACCGGGTGAAGAAGAAACATGTCTACGCACGCGAGGGTGTCTCGCACCTGTGGTTCATCGATCCCCTGGCGAGGACACTCGAAGTGCTCCGCTTGGATGCCGGACGTTGGGTCGAGGTCGATTCCTACGAAGGCGACGCTCAGGTGCGCCCTGAGCCTTTCGAAGCGGTTGAGCTCGACCTCGCCGCTCTCTGGCTGCCGCAGGAGAACCCGTAAGCCACTTGCCCGCATGTCTCTCGATCTGAAGACCGGTGAAGACCAGCCGGTCACCTCCCTGTCCGAGTTGGAGTCCTATTTCCGCGAGGCGGAGAAGCCCGCCGACGCGCTGCGGCTGGGGCTGGAGCACGAGAAGCTCGTCTACCCGCGCGGGGGCGCGACTCCGGTGCCCTACGAAGGGCCGGCGGGTATCCGGGCCCTGCTCGAAAAACTCACCGCCGCTGGGTGGGAGCCATTTCGCGAGTCCCCTTCAGCGCCGCCCATCGCCCTCACCCGTGGAGAGGCAACCGTCTCCTTCGAGCCGGGAGGGCAGCTCGAGCTCTCCGGAACGCCGGTGACGACGGCCCGTGCGGCGCACGAAGAGAACTTGCGTCACCTGGCCGAGGTCAAGGCGGCGGCGGAGCCTTCGGGGCTCTCACTGGTGACGCTCGGGTACCGCCCCTTCGACAGCGTCGAGGCGATGCCGTGGATGCCCAAGAGCCGCTACCGGGCGATGCGGCAGACGTTGGGCGCGCGGGGGCGCTACGCGCTGAACATGATGTTGATGACCGCCACCGGGCAGGTGTCACTCGATTGGACCGACGAGGCCGACTGCGCGCGCAAAGTCACTCTCGCCTCCCGGCTCACCCCGCTTTGGGTGGCGCTCTACGCCAACAGCCCGCTGGTCGAAGGCAGGCCCAGCGGTTTCATGTCCTTTCGCAGCGAGGTGTGGACAGGCGTCGACCCCTCGCGTTGCGGGTACGTGCCGGCGGTGTTCGACGGCTCGTTCAGCTACCGCGCCTACGTCGAGTGGGCGCTCGACGCGCCGCTTTTGTTCTTGCGCCGCCAAGGCGCCTACCTCACGCCGCCCATCACCTTTCGCGAGCTGCTCGCCCGCGGTTACCAGGGCACGGTGGCCACCCGCTCGGATTGGGTCGACCACCTCTCGACCCTCTTCCCCGAGGTGCGCATCAAGCGGGTGATGGAGGTGCGCGGAGCCGACGGGGTGAACCCCGCGCTCACCGGGGCGCTGGCGGCGCTTTTGCGCGGCATCTTCTACGACCGGGCGGCGATGGACGAGGCCGAGCAGCTTTTGCCCGCGCTCCGTCGCGACGAGCACCTCGCCTTTCACGCGGCGGCGCGGCGCGGTGGGCTTTCTCAGAGATGGAAATCGGCGCGCCTGGCGGAGCTCGCCCTCGAGCTTTTGGCCATTGCGCGGCGGGGCCTTTTGCGCCTCGACGCGCTCGATGCGCCCCTGCTCGACCCACTGGAGGAGCTGGCGCGCCAAGGCCGCTCACCCGCAGAAGAGGTGCTGGCGGCGTGGGCGGCGGCGCCCCGACCCGCGGAGCTGTTGCAGCGGTTCACCATCGGCTGAAAGCCGTCAACCACGTCCGAAGAGCCGTTTGATGTTGCGCAAAAGGCCCTTGTCCGCCACAGGCTCCTCTCCCGGCAGGGGTGCTTGAGCCAAAAGCCCGCTGACCGTGGCTTCGCCGGCGTCGGTGGTGGCCAAGCTCAAGCGGGAGCTGCTCCCTCCCGGAACGGCAGCAGCGATGTCGAGCCGGCCGTCGGGGCTGACGGTGAAGCGTAAAGACAGATCCCCGCTCTTCTGTGCGGTCACCCGCAGCGCCCCCAGGTACTCGTTCTCCTCCGCCAGCGGGGAGCCTCCCTGGAAGACGGCCACCCCCATCGTCTGCCCGTTCTGCACCGGCAGGCTCACCGTCTTCTCCGCCGGCAGCCGGGTGTTGCGCTCCAGCACCCGCCGCATCGCCCCCCCGCGCACCGCGAAGCCGATGGGCGCCGAGAGCACTTCGGAGAGCGACACGCCCGCTTTGCCTTTTTCCTTGAGCAGCAGCGCATGCCCGAGGATGGCCGCCCCCAATGCCACCGCCGAGTGCGGGTCGACATCGGTGCGCGCCGGCTTGTTCAAGAAGGCCTCCAGGCGCCGTCGCACCAGGGGCGCCCGGCTCTGTCCGCCAACCAGCAGCACCTCGTCGAGCATGTGCGGCGTCACGCCCCCCGCCTCCAGCACCGCCTGGGTGACCTCCACCGTGCGTTCCACCAGGTCCTGGGTGACCTCCTCCAAAGTGTTGCGGGCGACCTCGACGCTCAAGTCCACCGGGCTACCGTCGCCGCGGGTGGCGGCAAAAGGGACGTGCACCGAAGTCTTCTCCACGTCCGAGAGGGTGATTTTCGCTTGTTCGGCGGCGTCGCGAATGCGCTGCAGCGCGAGCAAAGAGCCGCTCACTTGCGCGCGCTCCTCTTCGGGCAAGCTGAGCGAGAGCCGCTCGGCCAGGCGGAGGTCGAAGTCCAACCCGCCTAGAAAGTTTTCGCCGCCCGTGGTGACCACCTCGAGGTCGTCGCCGGTGAGCTCGAGCACCGAGGCGTCGAAAGTGCCCCCACCCAGGTCGTAGACGAGAATGCGCTTGCGCGCCAACCCCCGGCCGTAGCCGAACGCCAGCGCCACCGCCGAAGGCTCGTTCAAGACGCGCAGCACCTCGAGGCCTGCGCGGCGACCGGCGTCGATCATCGCGGCGCGCTGGTGGTCGTTGAAGTAGGCCGGCACGCACAGCACCGCCCGCGAAACCTCGTGGCCCAGCGCCTCCTGCGCCGAGGACTTGAGCACGCGTAGGAGCATGGCGCCGACTTCGGCGATGGGCACGACCTCGCCCCGAAGCTGCACCGCCGCGTCCCCGGCCTCGTCACTGACGATGGAATAGGGAAAGCGCTTGGCCAGCTCGTGCATCACGCGCGAACGGGCGCGCCGCCCCAAGAGCCGCTTTGCCCCGTAGATGGTGTGCTGCGGGGCGGTGAGCATCAGCGCTTTGGCGCGGGTGCCCACCAGCACGTGGCCCTTCTCGTCGATGGTCACCACCGAGGGAATGGCGGTCACTCGGCCGTCGTCCAACGGCACCAGGTGAGCCGCGCCGTCCTGGAACACTGCCACTCTCGAGTTGGTGGTGCCCAGGTCGATTCCCAAGACCACCTCCTGGGTGGCGCCGGCGAGGGAGGCGGGCTTGGGGAGCTCGGAGAGGAGGCGCCGCCGCGAGGGCTCGGCCCTCTCCGGCGTCGGTTCACGGGTGGGCTCGGGGGGCTCCGCCGGGGTACCGGTGCGGGCGTCGACCATCCGGTCGATGAACGCCTTGGTGCGAGCGTCGAGCCGGGTGAAACGCACCGTCATCCCCGCGCGGCCTCCGCCCTGGTCGACCTGTGTTTTTTGCACCACCCCCTCGCCCCGCATCAGGCGGGTGCCGTCCTCGAGCACGAACTCGAAGGCGATGCCGGTGCCTTCGGGTTTGATGGCCTTGGTGGCGATGAACACCCCGCCCCGGGCGACGTTGGAGCCGTACTTCTCGGTGAACTCCTCCTCGGTCCGGTAGGGGAGGCGGATGCGTAAGGGGACGAGCTTGGAGGGGGCGGTGCTCAAGACGGCGGCTATCCCAGGGGAATTCTCACATCGCCCATACCACCGACCCCCGCCGGGAGCACCAGCGTCCACCCCCCGCGCTCGCCGCGGGGCAACTCAAAGAAAAGGACGATCTCCGAGCGCTCGTCTGGCGGAAAGGTGCGGTGCAGCGGCCGCGTGCCGGCAGCGCGCTGAGCGTCATGGGCCATCTCCACCTCCTGCCCTTCGTGCTCGAGGCGGGTGAAGGAGAAGTCGAGGGTGGTGGGCCCCGCGCCGACGTTTTGTGCGAGGAGCGTCACGCGGAGAAAAGTTGCTTCGGTCGTGAGGGTGAGCTTGCCGGCCGAGATGGAGTGACTGGAGGACACCCCGACGAGCTTCACCGCCACGGTTCCCAGGTGCACCGTGGGGTTGGCTTGCGGAAGGCGGCGCGCTCGCTCACGGTCGCCACGGGCGGCGAGGCGGGCGAGCTCTTCGTTCGGGTCCGGCGTGCCAGCTGCTGCCAATCGCTCCGATTCCTCCTTGAGCTTTCGCAAAAGCCGTTCGTCGTCGGGCGCGGGCTGGCCGGCCGGGCAGCCGCACAGGGCCGCGGGCACCAAGGCGAGCGCTCTCCAAGAGGGCCCCCTCATCTCTTCACCAGCTCGTAGAGCCGGTCGAGCGCCGCGCTGATGCGCGAGGGGTCGGGGCCGCCGGCCTGCGCCATGTCCGCTTTGCCTCCGCCTGAGCCGCCCATCTCCTTGGCCAGCTCGCGCACCAGGTCGCCAGCTTTGAAGCCGCGCGCGACCACGTCTTTGGTCGCCGCCACCAGAATCAGCGCCTTGCCGTCGGGGGTTTTCCCGCCCAGCCCCACCACGCCACTCTTGAGCTGGTCGCGGTACTTGTCGGCGAGCCCACGCAAGAGCTTGGCGTCGGCGTCTTCCACCTGGCTGGTGAGGACTTTCATTCCGTTCACCTCCCGCACCTTTTCGGCGACCGCGCCGCTCTTCGCCGCTTGGGCGCGCAAGGTGGCGTCCTCGACCCGCTTCTCCAGCTCCTTGATGCGCTTCTGGGTCGCCTCCAGGCGCCTCACCAGCTCTTTGGGGCTGGTCTTCAGCACCTCGGAGGCCTGCCGGAGCTCGTGCTCCAGCTCGCGCACGTAGGCGAAGGCCCCCACGCCGGTGAGGGCGACGATGCGCCGCACCCCGGAGGCAATCGACGACTCGGAGGAAATCTTGAACAGCCCGATGTCTCCCGAGCGGTGGGTGTGGGTGCCGCCGCACAGCTCGACCGACTGCGGGTGCACGCTCACCACCCTCACCCGCTCGCCGTACTTCTCCCCGAACAGCGCCACCGCGCCGCTTCTCTTCGCCTCCTCGAGCGCCATCACCTGGGTCTTGGACTCGGCGTTGTCGCGAATCCACTCGTTCACCAGGTCCTCCACCCGCTCGAGCTGCTCGGGAGTGGGCGCGGAGAAGTGCGAGTAGTCGAAGCGCAAATAGTCGGGTGCCACCACCGACCCTTTCTGGCTCACGTGCTCGCCCAACACCACCTTGAGCGCCCGGTGGAGCAGGTGGGTCGCCGAGTGGTTGGCACGAATCATCGAGCGTCGCCGGCCGTCCACCGCCAGCTGCGCCGTGTCGCCGTGGCGGAAGGTGCCCTTTTCCACCTTCACCCGGTGCACGATGAGCCCGGGCACCGGCCGGGTGGCGTCGAGCACCTGGGCCACCGCCTTGCCGCCATGGGCGGTCACCTGCCCGGTGTCCCCCACCTGGCCGCCCGCCTCTCCGTAGAAGGGGGTGCGGTCGAAGACCAGCTCGGCCTCCTCGCCGGCCGCAAGCTCGGTGAGCTCGTGGCCGCCCTTGAGGATGGCGCGCAAGGAGCCTTCGCCTTCGTGCCCCTCGCCGTCGTAGCCGAGGAAGGTGGTCTCCCCCAGCTTCTCGATGAGCCGGTGGTACACCTCACCCACCGCCTTCTCCCCCGAGCCGGCGAAGGCGCCTTTTTTGCGCTGCTCTTCCATCAACGCTTCGTAGCCGGGCAGATCGACCTCGTAGCCGCTCTCCCGGGCGATGATCTGGGTCAAGTCGGGAGGCATGCCGAAGGTGTCGTGCAGCTTGAAGGCCGCCTCGCCGGAGAGCACCTTGCCTTTGGTTTTTTTCAGCCGGGCAATCTCCTCGTCGATGAGCAAAAGCCCGCGGGTCAACGTGCGGCGGAAGGACTCCTCCTCGAAACGGGTGGCCTCGAGCACCAGCGCGCGGTTTTGGCGCAGCTCAGGGTAAGCGCCGCCCATCAGCTCGAGCACCACCTCCACCGTCTTGGGCATGAAGACGTCGTCGAGGCCCAGCTTGGCGCCATGGCGAATGGCGCGCCGCATGATGCGACGCAGCACGTACCCGCGCCCCTCGTTCGAGGGCTGCACCCCATCGGCGATGAGAAAGGCCGCCGCGCGCGAGTGGTCGGCGATGACCCGCATCGAGGCGCTCACCGCCTCGTCCTTCCCGTATTGCTTCTGCGCAAGCTTTTCCACCTGGGCGAGGAGGGGGGTGAACAGGTCGGTGTCGTAGTTGGAGCGCTTGCCCTGCACCACCGAGGTGACGCGCTCCAGGCCCGCCCCGGTGTCCACCGAGGGTTTGGGCAGCGGGGTGAGGGGCGCGTCCTTCTCTTTGCGCTCGAACTGCATGAACACCAAGTTCCAAATCTCCAGCCAGCGGTCGCAGTCGCAGGCCACTCCCAGGCAGGGCCGCCCGGAGGCGACCTCGGCGCAGGGCAGGTCGTCGCCCTGGTGAAAGTGAATCTCCGAGCAGGGGCCGCAGGGGCCGGTGTCCCCCATCGCCCAGAAGTTGTCTTTGTACCCGAGCTTGTGAATGCGCTCCCGCCGCACGCCTTGCTCGACCCACAGCTCGAAGGCTTCTTCGTCCCACGGCAGGCCTTTTTCCCCATTGAACACGGTGACCGCCAGCCGCTCGGCCGGAAGCTTCAACACCTGGGTGACGAATTCCCAGGCGTAGGCGATGGCTTCGGGCTTGAAGTAGTCGCCGAAGGAGAAGTTCCCCAGCATCTCGAAGAAGGTGTGGTGGCGGGCGGTGAAGCCCACGTTGTCCAGGTCGTTGTGCTTACCGCCTGCGCGCACGCACTTCTGCGAGCTGGTGGCGCGCGAATAGTCGCGCTTCTCCCGGCCGGTGAAGACGTCTTTGAACTGCACCATGCCGGCATTGGTAAACAGGAGCGTGGGGTCGTTCTGCGGTACCAGGGGGGAGGAGGGCACCCGGCGGTGCCCGCGCTTCTCGAAAAACGTCAGAAAAGCTTCCCGAACCTGGGGCGCGGTGAGCACGTGAGGCATGGGAGGGGCTTATGCCACCCACCCTCCCGTTTCAACCCGAGCGGGTTCTCTCACAACCCGTGTTTTGGCCAGGCGGGCCACGCTATGCTTGGACACTCTTCATGCGGCCCTCGCTCGCGCTTCTCGTGCTTTTCCTCGCGCCGGTCGTTTTTGCGCAAACCGATGCGCGAATGGCCTTCTTGACCAAACAGCTTTCCTCCGCCTCCGACCCCCGTGTGCGCGCGCAGACGGCGGTCATTCTGGGTGCCTCCAAAGATGCGGCGGCCGTCTCCCCGTTGTGCCGTGCGCTCAAAGACTCCGAGGCGGTGGTGCGGGCCGCCGCGGCCAACGCGCTGGGCGAGCTACGGGCTGCCTCGGCCACCGCCTGTCTGCGCGAGCGCCTGGGTGAGCCCAACGCCGACGTGCGCGAAGCGATTTCCAAAGCCCTCGCCGTTCTCCAGGCGCGGCATGCGGTGTACCTGGCGTTGAACCCGGTGGCGGACAAGACCCACCGGCTCTCCCGCGCCGAGCTCGCCCTCTTGGAGGAAAAGCTGCGCGCCAAGCTGGTGCAGATGGGGGTGGTCTTCGCGCCCGAGAACGAATCGACGGGGGCGGCGGCCAAGGTGCTCAGGGAGAAGAAGCTCAAAGGTTTTCTCCTCCGTCCGGAGGTGCTCCCCCACGGCATCGACGGCCTGCAGCTGAAGATTTTGTGCATGACCTACCCGGACAAAGCGTTGCGAGGGCAGGCGGCCCCCAAAGGCCGAGGGCCTGTGCAGAAATTGCTGCCCGCTCTGGTGACGAGGGCAGTGGAAGACACCGCAGAAGAATGTGGATGGAGCGAATGATGAACCAACCTCTGGCTCATACCCCCGCCCCGGCGGTGGACAGCGGCGCACACCAGCGAAGGCTGCGCAACTTCCTCCTCGACGCGCGCTTCCAGCTCAAGTTCACCAGCTACGTGGTGGGCTTGACCTTGGTGGTGGCCGCGCTCTTGGGCGTTTTCATCTGGCGAACCACCAACACCCTCTTTCAGGAGACCGCGGTGGCAGTCGAGGCCAGAAGCCGCGCCGCCGAGACGAGCAAGGAGCTGGGCAACGCGACCTTGGCCAACGAGGTGCTCCAGCACATGGAGGACCCTTCGTTCGAAAAGACGCTGCGCGAAAAGTCCGCGGCCATCGATCGGGCGTACGAGGCAGAAAAGAACGCCATCATCCAGGCGCGTGCCCAGCTGGTGCGCCGGCAGCAGATCACCCTCATCGCGCTGGTGGGGGGCTTTCTCGCCTTCGTCTTCTTCATCGGGTTGGCCTGTATCGTCACCACCCACAAGATTGTCGGTCCGCTCTTTCGCATGAAGCGCATGGCCAACGAGGTGGCCGCGGGGAGGCTCCACCCACCGACCTACGGCTTGCGCCTGGGCGATGAGCTCAAAGACGTGTTCGACGCCTTCGCCGCGATGGTGAAGGCGCTGCGCCAGCGCGAAGAGGCCGACCTTGCCCGCGTCACCGCCGCGCTCGAGCTCGCCGAGCGGACGAAAGCGAGCGCCGACCTCGTTCGAGAGCTGCAGACGCTCCAGGCGGAGGTGAAGGCCAAGCTGGAGTAGGGAAGGAGCGCTGGCAATGAAGCGCTCGAGCTCCTTCTTGGGACCAACGGCGATGGCGTAGCCGCCCGCTGGTGCGGCGCGTGCGGAAGGGGCCTGTCTAAATCCTTTTGCGCTGGCCAAATTTCAGAGCAAGGACGATTTCATGGAGCAGACGAGCGGCACGCCGAAGCTCATCCTCCTGATCGAAGACGACATCGAGCTGGCGGAGCTCACGCAAACGGTGTTGTTCGACGAGGGGTACGTCGTTCTCCATGCGGGAGACGGGCGCCGAGCTCTCGCCGTCCTCGATGCCCTGCTTCCGGTCAGCCCGGCGGTCGTGATTGCCGACATGGTCATGCCGGTGCTCGACGGGCTGGGTTTCTTGAGAGAATACGCCGCTCGCCCGTCGCCCCGGCCGCCGGTATTGGCCGTCTCGGCGGTGGCTCCCTACCTCCGCGAGGCCCGGAAGCTGGGAGCGACCGCGAGCCTGGAAAAGCCCTACATGCTCGGTCAGCTTCTCGCCGCGGTTCGCCAGCTCGTCACCGGCGGATCGGTGGCGGTCACGCCGCCTCGGAAGATCACCGACGAGGAGGAGCGACGCCGCCTGCGCGCTCTCTTCGATCTCCGTCTCGATCAACCCGCGCCCGAGGAGGCGCTGCGAGCCTTCGTGGACCATGTGGCCCGCGTCTTCGAAGTTCCCGTCTGCCTGATCTCGGTCGTCACCGAATCGCGCCAATTCTGGACCGCCGGGTGCGGCGTTCCCGAGGTGCTCGCCGTCGAGCGAGGAACGGTGCGCGAACAGTCTTTCTGCACCCATGCCGTTGTCGGACGGACGGCCTTGGTGGTGCAAGACGCCGCCGACAACCCCTTCTTCTACGACAATCTACTCGTTTGGAAACACGGGGTGCGGCTGTATGCGGGCGTCCCCTTGATGAGCAGAACCGGTGAGGCGGTCGGAACGCTCTGCGTGATGGATTTCAAGCCCCGAATCTTCACGCACTTCGATCTGGAGCTACTCTCGGTTCTCGCCCGCCGGGTTCTCGCCGAGCTGGAGTGGAGAGAAAAGCGCGCCCGGCCGGAGGTGCCGGCCAGTGCCTTTCGTTACTTGAACTACGTGGACGCGGAGCTGGGGGTCCTCGGGCGTGCGGCCTTCCTCGACGTGCTCACGGTCGAGGCGGCCCGACTCGCGCAGAAGCGACGAGCTCTCGCGCTGGTCGGCGTATGGGTGCCGCAGACCGAGCTTGTGGGAGCAGCGCGCGCGTTGGAAAAGCGTTTCGACACCGGGTGGGTGGGGAGGCTTTGTCGCAATCAACTCGCGGTCATCTGTTCGGGAATGACGGCGCAAGAGGCGCAGGCCGCAGCCCAGGCGGTCCTCCCCAGGTCAGCGCGGCTGGTGGCGCAAAGAGCGCCTTCCGCACCGGTCGTGGTGGAGACGATGTTACGGGACGTGGAATCCAGGCTGACGGAATGATCTTCCCGCCGCGCGAGCCGACCCTAAAGTTGGCGTGTGTTTTTTGGTCTGGCCGTCGGCGTCACGGGTACCGCTGGCCGACGTGGCTGAGCTTGGCGGTGGCGAGCACCGTGTGGATTTCGCGAATAAGCCCGCCCTCATCGACCTCGACCCGTAGGACGAACTTCGGCGCCTGGTTTGGGCTATGCACCGCGGCGTACTCGGCTACCAGCGCGGCGAAGCCGTTCACCTCGCGGATCTCGGCGCGCGACGGCACCCCGCGCATCTGCGCGAGACGGAGCAGGAGCCTGGCGACCTTCTTCGGCCCCACCACTGGCACGCGGGCGGCCAGGAACTCCCCACCGCCGTCGGAGAGCTGCCGCACCGAGGCCGCGAGCAGCCGCTCGATCTGCCCGACATCATCGGCCAAGAGCGCCGAAAGAAGCTTCTCGAGCGCCTCCTGGTTTCGTTTCCGCATGGCCCGGGTGGGCAGGGTGCGCGTCGCGTCGTACGCCTCGACGGCGCGTCGCGCACGAAGGTGGGTGGTCTTCACGCCGTCCTCGGACACGCCCAGGGCGTCGGCCGTCTCGCGCACCGAGTACTCGAAGACATCGCGCAGAAGCAGTACGGCCCGCTGCTTCGGGGTCAGCGCTTCCAGCGCGAGCAAGAAGGCGAAGGAGACGCTCTCGAGGAGATCGTACCGACCCTCGGTCGAGACCGGCTCGACGGCCACCTCGGCTGCGGTCTCCACCGGTGCGGGCAGCCAGGGGCCTGGGTACGGCGCCCGCTTTCGTCGCCGGAGCCCGTCGCGCGCCAGGTTGAGGGCCACCTTGGTTAGCCACGGCCGCAGGGGAGCATCGAGGGAGGGTGGCTTCTTGAGGGCGCGGGCGAACGTCTCCTGCACCAGGTCGTCCGCGTCGGCGGCGCTGCCAGTCATGCGGTAGCACAGGCCCCAGAGGAAGCGCTCGTTTTGCGAGAGCTCGGCGTGGAGTGTCACGCCGCGGCCTCCGGTGTACAGCCGAGTCGGCGGGCCACCTGCGCTGCCGAGCTGAGGGCGGCGTCGGCGAGCATCCCCTCAGGTCCCACCCAGTCGCCGCAGAGGTATAGGCCGCTCACGCCTGCCGCATCGACGGGCGGGCGTCCGTGGGGCGTGGGCACCGCGTGCGTCACCACCAGCTCGGGCAAGAAGCGTCGGGTCATCACGTGCTCGCGCCATCCGGGCTGAACCGCATCGACGAATGCCTCCAACTCGGGCAGCGCGGCCGCTCCCTCGTCGCAGCGGCTCAGGTACTTCGCCGCGAGCATCACGTGCAGCCCCTCAGGGCCGAGCCGGGCCACATGCGAATGTATGGAGAAGTAGTAGGGCCTGTCGATGCCCAGGGCGAAGGTGTGCCGCGGGCACGGCAACTCGCGGAGCACGAGGTCGAGGCACGCAGCACGAATGGGGGTGAGCCGGTCGGCGAGCTGGTGCATCACCGCAAGCCCGCTGACGACGGCCGCGGCACGCGGAGGCACCGCCAGCACCACCTCGCGCGCCGCCAACCGCTCGCCGCCAGCGTGCACCGCCGCCACGGCGCCGTGCGCCTGCTCGAGTCGTTCGGCAGGGGTGCCTTCGATGATGCGGACGCCAGCAGAGGTGGCCGCGGCCCGCAGGGCGTCGACCAGCGTCTGCCATCCTCCGTGCAGGTAGAGCACGTTCCCAGCGGCGGCGAGGCGGAGCTGCCGAACCGCCGCCCCGGCGGAAATGGACTCGGGGTGGTTGGCATAGCTGGCAAGCCGTACGACTGAGCGCAGCACCTCGCGACAGCGCTCATGCGAGAGGGCGCGCGCGAGCCACGCGTCGAGAGTCAAGCCCTCGAGCGCTGTGGCGTCGAGGTGCCCGAGCCCGGCGAGCAGCCGCGCCAGCTCGAGCTTCTCCTGGAGCGACAGGAGCGAGGTGGTGAGCAGCGACACGGTGCCCACCGGTAAGGCACAGAGCCGGCCTCCGCACCAGGCCAGGTTCCCCGAGAGCGGGGGGCTGCCGCCGGACGGTCGTATTCCCAGCGATCGCAAAAGCTCCATCGCGCGGCCGGCGCGGTAGAGCGCGTGCGGGCCTTGGTTGAACAGAGCTCCGTGAAGCGCCCGGGTGCGGGCGCGCCCTCCCGTGCGCGCCTTCTCGAACAGGGTGACGCGTTTCCCGGCGCGGGCCAGCCAGGTGGCCGCGGCCAAGCCCGCCAGGCCTCCTCCGATGACCGCTGTTGTCATGGCTCGACTCCTCCTCATGAGCATCACGAACGACGGGCACCGGAGGTGACGGCCCGGTGCCGATGCCGCGTTGCAGCGGAGCGCCGCGGTCCTATGTTTGGGAACGACCATCGACGTGAATGATGAGCTGATGCGCAAGGCCAAGCGTCGCGCCGCCGATGAAGGTCTCACTCTGCGCAAGGCCTTCGAGCGAGCTTTGCGCGCGCAAGCCGTTGCACGATCTCATGGACGGCCTGGAGTGATTGCGGTCGATTCGCTGGGCTGCGCGTCCGTCACCCCTTCGTCGAATAGGCGCGTTACCCGGCGACCAGGCCGGGGAACAGCTCCGCTTGCGCCGGTGCCCGCGCGCGGGAGGGCGTCTTCACCGCTCCCATCTTCTGCAGCTCTTCGCGAATGCGAAGACGCGCCTGGGCCCAGGCAAGCGCCTCCACCCGGTAGCCCTCGAGCGCGTCGAAAACCTTTTGGCGGTACGCCTCGCTCCCCGGGTCGGCGATGATGACCACCCCGCGGTCGTTCGCCGAGCGCAGGAGTCGGCCGACTCCCTGGCGCAAGAGCAAAAGCGCGCGCGGCAGCCGGTAACGCGCAAAGCCCGAGGTGGCCGCCTCGGCCAGGCGTTCTTCACGGGCGGCGACGAGCGGGCGGGCCTTGGGCTCGATGGGCAGCTTGTCGATGAAGACGCAAGTGACTCCCGGCCCGGGAATGTCCACGCCCTGCCAGAAGCTCTTGGTGCCCAGGAGCACCGAACCAAAGTCTTGCTCCTGGCGCTGGGCGAGAGAGCGCGCGTTGCCGTGAAACTGCCGCAAGACCTCGATGCCCAAAGGCTCGAGCACCGACTGCACCCGCTGGGCGACCGCATCGAGCCGGCGCGCGGAAGCAAACAGCCCCAAGAGCCGGCCACCCATGAACGCGGCCAGCCCAGAGATGCGGGCCGCTGCCCACTCGGCAAAGCCGTCGTCGTTGGGGTCGGGGGCGTCGGTGACCAGCACCACCAGCGCTCCTTTCTCCACGTCGAAGGGGGAGAGCGCCTTCACCAAGCGCGCCCGACCCAAGCCCACGCGCGCGAGGGCGAACGGGCGCTCCCCACCGGTCGACAGCGTCGCCGACGTCAGCACCAACGAACGCTTGCCGGCGGTGAAGCCCTCTTGGAGTAACCCGGCGACCTCGATCGGCTGCGCGACGAGGGCGAAGCCTCCATCGCGCCAGCCTACCTGGTAGCAGCGCGCTGGGTGGGGACGCTCGGTGAGCTCCTCCACGAAGGTGGCGTGTTCCTCCAAGGCGGCCAGTGCGCTGGCCACCTCGCGCTCCTGGTGGGACTGCGAGGGAAGGGTGGGTGAAAGCTCCTTCAGCGCCGAGCCGAGGGCACGCAGCGCTGAACGCAGAAAGAGAAGCTCGCGCCGCAGAGGCTCGAACGTCGGCGAAGCATCGAGCCGGCGCTCACCCCCATAGGGCCCCGGTGGAAAGACCTCGCCCACCGCCAAAGTCAGGCGTTCCCTGGACTCGACCAAGGCCCGCGAAGCAGCGGCCAGCGGTGTCTCTTTCGCCAGGCGTAGGCGGAGCAGGCGCGCTTCCAGCTGAGCGAGCAGCTCCTCGGTCAGCTCGGCCGAGTAAGCCGAGGTGGCGGTGTCTTCCAGCTCGTGCGCCTCGTCGACGACGATGTGCCGCACCTCGGGGTAGCGCTCCGGCCAGGCGAGGGCGAGTGACTGGTTCACCACCAGGAGGTCGGCTGCCTTCGCCTGCGCCACCGCCGAGTGGTAGTAGCAGCGCTGGTAGTGCGGACAGCGTGGGCCCAAGGTCGCCGCGGCCTCCGAGCGTGTCGCCGCCGCCAACCTTGCCAACCCGGGGTAGCGCCCGCGGAACCAGTAGCTTAAGCGGTCTAAGTCTCCGTCGGCGCTGCGGCGTAAGAAGGCGCGCAGGTAGGCGCGGGGAGCGCGCTCCTCGTGCGGCAGCTCTTTGGCGCCCTGCGTGGAGGTCAGCTCCAGCGCCCGGCGTCGGCACAGGTAGTTGTTTTGGCCTTTGAGCACCGCGTAGCCGAACGCCCCCGCAGTCGCCTGGTGTAGCTTGGGCAAGTCCTTCTCCACCAGCTGGTCTTGCAGCGTCCGAGTGTGCGGGGCGACCGCGACCTTGATTCCGTTGCGCGCGGCGAAGAGCGCGGCGGGAGCGAGGTACGCCAAAGACTTCCCGGTGCCGGTTCCCGCCTCCACCGCCAGCGTCTCGCCTCGGTTGAAGGCCTGCGCCACTTCCCGAGCCATCGAGAGCTGTTCGGGTCTGGGAGTGAACCCCGCCGAGGTCCGCTCCAGCGCACCGCCAGCTCCGAGGAGGGACTCGAGCTCGGCGTCGAACACCGGGCGCACCCCTTCGGAGAGCGGAGTTGCTGCGGGCGAGAGCCGCTCGCGCTCGGGCCGCGCGGGGAGAAAGGGCGTCGAGGGGGTCAAGGTGAGGGTGGAGGGGGCCTGAACGCACAAGGCGTGCAAACCGCGCAAGAGCTCGACCAGCGCAGCTTCCCTTTGTGCACCGAGCAGAGGTTGGCTGGGAGCTGGGTCGAGCACCGCGAGCAAGTCGCGCAGGTCATCGGCGCGCGCCTCGCTGACGCACTTGTCGAGCGCGAAACGCAGGACCGCGAAGGTGTCTTCGCAGTCTTGGAGGGCGCGGTGTGCCGCCGCTTCGCCCACGTTGGCCCAGCGGACGGCCGCCTCGAGCGAGTGGCTGTCGAGCTCGGGGTAGAGGTAGTGGAGCAGCTCGCACGAGTCGAGCACCGGCGCGCGAAGGGGGACGAGCACCTCAGCGAGAAAACTTTCCTCGAAGGCGGCGTTGTGGGCCACCACCGTCCATCCACGTAAGGCCGCTTGCAGCTCCTGTCGGAACGAGGCGAAGGCAGGAGCCTCGCGCAAATCCTCGTCGCGAATTCCGGTGAGGCGGCGAATCGCCAAGGGCAAGGGCCGCGACGCGCGAAACAGCTTGGACAGCCGCCCGGTCACTTCGCCGCGCTCGACGAAGAGCACGCCGAGCTCAATCACCTCGTCGCGGGAGGGGTCGAGCCCGGTCGTCTCCAAATCGACGAAGGCATGGTGCGTCCACAGCGAGGCGGCGCCGGACATCAAGTAGACCTCGACCGGTACATAGACCGGCCGAGGCCCCTCACAGAACCGGACGTGCGGGTTTCCCGCATCCGGCTCTTCGGTTGGTGGTTTCGTTCGGAATGATGCTCCGAGGTGAGGTTGTTCAGCTTGTCGCCGCGTGGCGGCTCAGGGAGCGGGTTGAAGCGCAGCTTGCGCTGGAACTTCTCCCAGTCGAAGGAGTGCTTCTGGCTCCGTCGGTTGAGCCACTTGAAGAGGTGCCCGATGCAGACGAAGCGGTAGTGCGACAGCTTCGCTTCGTTGAAGCACACGCCGAAGTAGTTGAAGTGGCCGTTGAGCCGTGCACGTGCATCAGCCCAGAGCTGCCTCAGCGGCTTCTTGTTGCGCGTCGCCTTCACCCATTCGAGGAAGGCCTGCATGCTGCGGTGGAGTCTCTTCGCGGTTGTCTTGAGTTTCAGCAACCGGCCGCCCTGCTTGTCCCTGCCCCAGAAGAAGTCGAACCCGAGGAACGAGACGACCCCTTTAGGGGCTTTAGCCGAGAAGGACACGATGGTGCTCTTCGCGATGTTCAGCGAGAGCCCGGCCTCTTGCAGGCGGAGTTGCAGCGCCGCCTGCAAGGACCGAGCGGTTTCTTCATCGGTGAAGACGAAGACGGCGTCATCGGCGTAGCGGACGAACTCTCCTTTTCCGGCGTATTCCGCGTCGAACCAGCCGTCGAGGAGGTGATGCAGGCAGACGCCACCTCGCGATGGCGCTGCACGCAAGACTCGGTACCAGCAATGCGTCTTTTGCTGGGCGGGCCTGCTCGCCTGCCTCCCGGCAGTCGCTTTCCCGCTGGTCAGCGGCAACTTCGTGACGCACATGATGCCAACCTAGCGGATAGGTCCGACACTTGAAGACTCCGCGCCACAAGGGAAACGCATCTGCATCTCCCGGGCTTCGTGGCTTTGCTGAAGCTCAGCGCTCTCTCGTCGCGCGCTCCCGCCAGCCGGCACTGCCCGGCGTCCCTTTTGAGGGTTCTTGTTCTTAACGCTGAATCATAAGCAAAAAGAACCTGCAAAAAGAACCCTGTCATTATACATCTTCAGCAAGCCACCCCCTCAAAAAGCTCCCGTTGGCCTCCCCGTTAGGGCTCGCCACAGCAGCGTCATCAGGGCTCTCCGCTCGAACCCATCCTGCATGCATCGGTCCCCCAAGGAGCGCCGTTGCCCACCCGCGGGAGCTGAGCTAGCACGCCTTCGATGGCCGACCGACCTCTTCCGGTAGGCGATGACGGCGCTACCGGCCTATTTCCGTCCAGTGCCATGGCTTTCAACTGCCCAAGCGCCGTCTTCTTGTTGTGCGAGCGTGAGCAGTCCATTTCGAGGTTCGGCTCCGTCTGGACGACATTCAAGCCTGTAGGTCATTTTGGTTTTGGAGGTAGCGAACTTCATCTCCTCGCGTAATTGGCATGATCCTGTCGCAAGTTCTGCCAAGAACCTGTTGAACGTGGCTCTTGAGCTCAAGAGCTCCGAAGTCCCTATCTCCAACGGTTACGGCGTCAAGGTACGCTGCCGCAGTTCGAGCGGGGTCTGCCCTGGTAGCGCGGACGTCGGCATCGAACTGCCTATCTTTTTTCGGCGCCGCGCGAGGGGCGCACTGATGGGCGAACAAGGAGATCGGCACGATGCGAATCGGAATCATCGGGAGCGGGGATGTGGCCAAAGCCCTGGGGACGGGCGGCTCATGATCCCGCACAAGTAGACAGGGGTTTGTTGGGTCTGATCTAAGCCAGGCATGGGGCAGAAATCGCTCAGGCGTCAGAGGGTGGTCAGGGAGTTCGAAGGGGTCGTTCTTGGTGACCTG
>JBMORE010000074.1:0-21274 GCA_049322255.1 Myxococcota bacterium
GACCCCAAGGTGGTCGAAGTCCGTCTTTCCGCCCAGAAGGCGAAAGTGACGCTGGAGGCCGGGCGCGAGGTGGAGATGTACACCTACAACGGCGTCTTCCCTGGCCCGCTCTTGCAGGCGCGCGCAGGTGACCGAGTGGTGGTGCACTTCACCAACCAGCTTCCCGAGTCGACCACCATTCACTGGCACGGCTTGCGCATCTCCGACCAGATGGACGGCAGCCCACGCATTCAGGCTCCCGTGCCCGCCGGCGGCACGTTCACCTACGACTTCGTGGCGCCGGAGGAGGGCTCCTTCTGGTACCACCCGCACATCCGCGCCAACGAGCAGGTGGAGAAGGGGCTCTACGGGCCCATCGTCATTCGTTCCGAAGACGAGCCTCGGTATGACGCCGAGCGGTTTCTCCTCCTCGACGACATTTACCTCCAGGGCAGCACCCTCGCCCCGTTCCTCGAGGACGGCATGGAGGCGATGCATGGGCGCTACGGCAACATCCTTTTGACCAACGGTGTGCCTTTCGGCGAAGGGCTCTCCGCGGTGGTGGAGCGCGGGCGCATGGAGCGCTGGCGAATCGTCAATACCGCCAACGCCCGGACGATGGAGCTGACGCTGAAGAACGCGGCCTTCCGCGTCATCGGTACCGATGGAGGCCTGCTCCCCGCCCCGTACACCACCTCACGGCTCGAGCTGTCCGTGGGTCAGCGGTACGAGCTGGAGGTCACCTTCGAGAACCCCGGCAGCGTCGAGCTGCAGATGTTGGTGGCGACGAGCAATGGCTCGGGTCAGGTGGTGGAGACGCCGTACACCGTGTTTGCGCTGGACGTCGCGGTGAGCGGCGTCTCTCCCCGCGCGGTGAGCTGGCCGTTGCGCACCTTGCCGCAGCGGGTGGTGGACGAGACAGTCACCGTGGAGCTCGACGGAGTGAACGACCCGGTGCACGGCTTGAGGTGGCAAATCAACGGCCAGTCCCACCCCACCGCGCCGCTCTTCACCTTCAAGAAGGGCAGGACGGTGCGCATGCGCCTGGTGAACCTCGCCGGGCCCGAACACCCCTTCCACCTGCACGGGCAGTTCTTCCAAGTGGTGTCCGATTCGAGCCGCTTCTCCGTCCCCCCGGGGCTCAAGGACACCGTGCTCGTTCCCGGGCTGAGCACGGTGGAAATCGAGGCGTACATGGACAACCCTGGCCGGTGGATGGCGCACTGCCACATCCTCGAGCACGCCGAGCTGGGGATGATGGCCGAGCTCGTCGTCGAGCCGTAGGGCGCCTCTCCCTGCGCTGGGCGAGGGGACGCGGAACGTGTCATATAGGTGCACGCCGCCGTCGCGGCCGGGCCGCTTTCCTTCAGGAAACTTCTCCCATGTCCCACCGCCTCCGTGTCTTTACCGCAGCCGCGTTCGCAGCGACGCTCGCGGCGTCCTGCTCTCCTCCACGCACCGCTTGCGGCAATGGCAAGCTGGAGGGCTCCGAGCAATGCGACGACGGCAACGCCACCGACGGCGACGGCTGTGAGAGCGACTGCACGCCCACCCCAGACGCTTCCGTCTGCGGCAATGCCGTCCAAGAGGGCTCCGAGCAATGCGACGACGGCAACGCCACCGGCGGTGACGGCTGCGAAAAGGACTGTACCCTCTCCGTTGGTCCGCGCTGTGGCAACGGCGCTCCCGAGGGTTCCGAGCAGTGCGACGACGGCAACGCCACTCCCGGCGATGGATGCGAGAACGACTGTACTTTCACCGCCGGCTCGGTGCGCACCTGCCCAGGCGCCAGCCTGCCGCCACCGGCCGTGGGGACGTGCGAAGTCACCTCCGGCGATGCCAACCGGCTCTTCACCGGTGTGGTGCTCGCCCCCGGTGAGGTGCTGCTCGGCGGGCAGGTGCTCTTCGATGCCACCGGCGCCCTCGTGTGCGTCGACTGCGATTGCTCCACCGCGGCCGGTGCCGCCACCGCCACCCGCGTCACCTGTCCCAAGGGAGTCATCTCCCCCGGCCTCATCAACTCGCACGACCACATCACCTTCCAGGCAGCCCCGTATGTCTCCACCTCGCAGGAGCGCTACGAGCACCGCCACGACTGGCGCGTGGGGCGTGACGGGCACACCCGCATCTCCAGCGGAGGCAGCGCCTCGAACGCGATGATTCGTTGGGCCGAGCTGCGCCAAGTGATGGCGGGCACCACCTCGGTCGCCGGCTCGGGAGGCCAGGCGGGGCTTTTGCGCAACCTCGACCGCGCCGCGCTCCTCGAGGGGCTGGGTGGGAGCGCCGCGCGCTACGAGACCTTCCCCTTGGGCGACAGCAACGGCACCGAGCTCACTTCCAGCTGCGGCTATCCCTCCATCGTTCTGCCGTCGGTCATCCCCGCCACCGCCGCCTTCCTTCCGCACATCGCCGAAGGCATCGAGGCCTCGGCGCGCAACGAGTTCGGCTGCCTTTCCAGCAATGCCAGCGGTGGGCAGGACCTCATCGGCCCGCGCACCGCGGTCATCCACGGCATTGGGCTCAAAGCGGTGGACATCGCGCAAATGGCTTCGGAGGGCGCGGGGCTCATCTGGTCTCCGCGCTCCAACGTGATGCTGTACGGCGACACGGCGGCGGTGGGAGTCTACCGGCGCCTAGGGGTGCCCGTCGCCTTGGGCACCGACTGGGTGCGCTCGGGGTCGATGAACCTCTTGCGTGAGCTGCGCTGCGCTGATTCGCTCAACCGCGACTACCTGGGCCGGCCGTTCACCGACGAGCAACTGTGGCGGTTGGTCACCGAGGCGGCGGCCGACGTCACCCAGACTTCGGACAAGCTGGGCAGGCTGGCAGCGGGCAAGCTGGCCGACCTGGTCATCTTCCGCCAGAAGGAGACGCACACCCACCGGTCGGTGCTCGAGGCCAACCCGGAAGACGTGGTGCTCACCGTGCGCGGGGGCAAGGTGCTCTACGGCGACCAGCCGCTGGTGGCCGCGCTTTCCACGGACACCTGCGACGCGCTCGACGTATGCGGGGTGCAAAAAACGGTCTGCCTGATGAGCGAGACCAACGAGACGCTGGCTGACCTCACCGCCGCCAACGCCGCCACCTATCCGCTCTTCTTCTGCAACGGGCCCCCGCAGAACGAGCCCTCCTGCGTGCCGGAGCGCGCCGCCTCCAACGTGAAGAATGGCTCCACCACCTACTCCGGAGCCCAGGCCGCGGGCGACGCCGACGGCGACGGAGTTGCCGACGCGCAGGACAACTGCCCCAACGCCTTCAACCCGGTGCGCCCGATGGACAATGGCGTGCAGGCGGACCAAGACGTCGACGGAATGGGCGATGCCTGCGACGTCTGCCCGCTCAACGCGAGCAGCGCCAGCTGCACCCCGGCGGATCCGAACGACGCCGATGGCGACGGCACTCCCAACGCCACCGACAACTGTCCCGTCGACCACAACCCCACGCAGGTGGACGCGGACAACGACGGCAAGGGCGATGCCTGCGACGTGTGCCTCGCGCCCAACCCCGGTGCTGCGCCTTGCCCGGCGACCATCTACCAGTTGAAGTCCGGCACCGCGCTGCTCGGCCAGCGGGTGAGCGTGGGCAACGCGCTGGTGACGGCGGTCTCTCCCAATGGCTTTTTCCTCCAGGTACACGAGAGTGAGGCCGGCTATGCCGGGCGAGACCACTCGGGCATCTTCGTCTTCCTCCCCGCGCGCACGGTGAGCGCTGGCGACCGGGTGAACGTCAGCGCCGCGCTGACCAGCTTCTTCGGCCAGCTGCAGCTATCGAGCGCCACTGTCACCACCGCCTCTACCGGCAACCCGCTGCCATCACTCACCACGGCGCTGCCCGCGGAAGTGGCCACCGGAGGAACGCGCGCTTCCGCCCTGGAGGCGGTGCTGGTGCAGGTGGCCAACGTCACCGTCACCAACCTCGCGCCGGCTCCCGGCCCGGGAGATACCGCCCCCACCTACGAATTCGAGGTCACCGGGGGCCTGCGGGTGAACGACTTCCTTTACCGAGTCGCTCCCTTCCCGGCGCAGGGCGAGCAGTTCGCCTCCGTCGCCGGGGTCTTGCGCTGGGCGAACGGCCACAGCAAGCTCGAGCCTCGCTCCAGCGCCGACTTCTCGGGAGGAGCACCGGCCCTGGTAGGTTTTGGCCCGGCGATGAGCTTCATCCGCCAGGGTGCCACCGGGACGACGATTCCTGCTCCGCTCACCGTCACTCTCTCCCGCGTCGCGGCGACGGACGTGACGGTACAAGTGAGCTCGGCCAGCACCGACGTCGCCGTGGCCAACGTAGGCGCAGTGACGGTGCCCGCCGGACAGGCCAGCGCCCCGGTGAGTCTCACCGGGGTGACCCAGAATGCGGGTGTCGTTCTCACCGCTACCTTGGGTACCACTTCCTTGAACGCCACCGTGCGGGTGGTGGGCGCCGCCGAGGTGGCGCGGCTTGACGCTTTGGATCCGCCCACCACGGGCGTGACCGCTGGGGGGTCGACCACTTTCACCGTGCGCCTCGACTTGCCTGCCCCGGCGGGCGGAAGCGCGGTGGCACTCGCCTTGAGCCCCGTCGCCTTCGGCACCGTGCCGGCGACGGTCGTCGTGCCGCAGGACCAACTGGCGGCCTCGTTCCAGCTCACTGCGGCCGCTGCCGCCACCGGCAGCGCCACCCTCACGGCCTCCCTGGGGGCCGACGTGCAGGCCGCCACGGCGACGATTCAGGCCTCCACCGGGCTGGTCATCAACGAGTACGACTACGACCAAGTCAGCGGCGACACCGGTGAGCTCGTGGAGATTTACAACCCCACCTCTTCCCCGGTGGACCTGACCGACCTCGCGCTGGTGTTCATCAACGGAGCCGCCGGAGCCAACAACGCCGAGTACTACCCCGCGGGGGGCACGAACCGGGTGATGCTGGCCACTGCGGGCCCGGTGCTCGCTCCCGGGCAGTATCTGGTGGTGGGGCTGGCGGCGGTGACGGGCGCGCTGCCTTCGGGGACACTCTCCATTACCTTGAGCGGCAGCAGCATCATGCAGAACGGTAACCCCGACGCGGTGGGTATTCTCGACACCGTGAAGGACGTTTTGCTCGACTCGCTCTCTTACGGAGGCGCGGTGAACGCGGTGAACCTAGGAGGCACCACCTACGACTTCCTCGAAGGCACCGCCTCCACCTCCACCTTGGTCGACTCGAACACCGTCGCCGGCTCCCTCTCCCGCAGGCCGAACGGGGTGGACACCAACGTCAACGCCACCGACTTCGTCTTCACCCCCAACGTCACCCCAGGAGCGGCGAACAACTAAAAGCGAACGCGCATGCCGGCGCCGATGCGGCTTTCGCCCTCGCTGTCATGACTGCCGGAGAGCGCGAAGTCTACGTGGGAGGAGTGACGGTAGGAGGCTTCCAGGTTGGCGGTGGTGCGCTCGGCGCCGAAATCGTGGGTCAAGCCGGCGGAGAGGTTGAAGCTCTCCCGTGGCCGGTAGGAGGTTTCCAGGCTGGCGGTGGTGCGCTCGGCGCGAAAGTCGTGCGCCGCCTTGGCGGTGACGTGGAGGCTCTCGAGCGGTCGGTACCCCAGCTGGGCGTTGAGGGTCTTGAACCCCTGCGCATCGGCGTTCGCGCCGGAGGACAGGCTCCACTTGGGGCGCGCGATGGAGTAGCCCACCTCGGCGGCGGAGAGCCCTTCGCGGGTGTTGACGCTCACCGCGCCGGAGAGCACCCCCGGCCCGGCGTTGAGGTGTCCGCGCGCTTCCAACCCGAGGGTTTGTTTGTCGGCGCGCGCCTTCAGTTCCAGCCGTTTGTCGAAGAAGCGCCGTTTCAGCTCGGGTTTGATGCCCAGTTGCTCGAGCCGTCCGGCCCCGCTGGTCCACGCTGCGTAGCCCACCGCCAGCGCGAGGCTCCCGGCCAGTGAGTAGTAGGCGGCCGGCGAGTCACGGCGGAACTGCTTCAGCTCCTGCTTGAAGTCCTTGATGATGTCCTTGGCGATGTCCGAGCCGAGCTTGCCCAAGTCCTTGAGCTGCAAGGTGGAGGGGTCGGTCACCTTGATGTCGTGCTCGGCCAGCCGCGCTTGAATGGTGGTCGCCAGCCCGGGGGCGAGCGCGCCGAGGGGGATGCTGAGGAGCAGCTCGTTGGCTGCCTCGTCCAAGGTCGCCAGTTGCGCTTCAGTGAGAGGGTCGTCTTGGTGCGTGGGTCGCATCAGACGAGCGGCCGAAAGCGGGTCGTGGTGGAGCGTCGTCTCCACCCGGCTGGTGAAACGGTCGATGGCGGCGCGCATTTGCCGGCCTGCTGGCGAGAGCTCGGCAGGCGAGGGTGTCTTCAGCTCCAAGGCCCGCACGTTGAGCGAGGGCAGCGGGGCGCCGGTGGTGACGGTGTTCCCTGAGGGGCCCGGGCCCGGCTGCCAACCGGTAGGAGCGCTGGAGGCAACGGGTGGCCCGCTCGCCGCCGTCGTCGTACCCGAATCGGTGCTCGGAAGCGACGATGTCGCAGGAACTGGAGGGCCGCCGATGCGCTCGGGCATATGGCCGAAAGCATCGCCGATGGGCTAGGCATACGTCCAATGACCCTTCTCTTCATCGACCTGGCAGCGTTGCTCGATCAAAGCAAAGTGGGCGCCGAGGCGGCCAAGGCGCTCGAGCAGCAGTGGGCGGCAGGGCAGGAAAAGCCCGATGACCAGAAGCGCGCGCTCTGGGAAAAGCTTCAGGCGCAGCGCGACAGCTTGCGCAAGCGCCTGCTCGAGCGCGCCCGGCCGCACGTGGAGAAGCTGGCCAAGGCGAAGAAGGCGGTGGCGGTGTTGGAGAAGTCGGTGGTGGTGTGGGGCGCCGGAGAGGACATCACCGCGCAGGTCATCGCCCAGGTGGATGCGCAGGGGCCACTCGAGGCGTAGCGCTCTTCATGCCAAGAGCGAGAGCTTGACGATTTCCGGCGGGCTGCCCACCCGCAAGGGCGGCCCCCAAAAGCCGGTGCCCCGGCTCACGTACAGGTGGCCTTCGCGGTGGGTGTAATGGCCGGCGCTGTGCTCGTACACCAGCGGCACCACGAGCGTGCCGGGGAAGAACTGCCCTCCGTGGGTGTGCCCGGACAGCTGTAGCCCGATGCCCCTGGCCACCGCGTCGCGAAAGCCCAGGGGCTGGTGGGCGAGCAGCACCGCGGGTCGCTCGGGGTCACGGCCGAAAGTGGCTTGTGCCAAGTCGTAGCGGCTCTTTCCTCGGCCGCGCCAGTCGTCCACTCCCACCAGGTCGAAGGAGGCGCCCGCATCACCGACGACCACCCGGCGGTTACGTAAGACTTGCAGACCAAGGCCGGGCAGCGCGTCGGCCCACTCCACATCGCCCGAGTAGTACTCGTGGTTGCCGGTGACGAACCAGGCGCCGTGCGGCGCTTGCAGCTTGCGCAGCTCGGCCACCGCTGGCCCCAAGGTGGGCACGTCGCCGTCCACCAGGTCGCCGGTGACGGCCACCAAGTCGGGCGAAAGCGCGTTGACCCGCCCCACCAGCTCGGCCATGAACTTCTGCTCGATGACGCCCCCGACGTGGATGTCGGAGAGGAGCACGAGGGAGAAGCCCTCCAGCGCCTTGGGCAGGCCGCGCAGGCGCAAAGAGAGCTCTTTCACCACTGGCGGGTGAAAGGCGCGCCAGTAGCCGAAGCTCACCGTCCCGCCAGAGAGCGCTGCCGCCGACCCGGCCACCGCACGCGCCACGAACAGCCGCCGCGACTCGTCGACCGGGGTGGGCACCGCGCGCCGAAATCGCCCCACCAGCCGCCGCCCCACCCAGAACGCATCGGTGAGGAGAAAGAAGAGGAAAAGGTAGATGGCCAAGCCCATCCACAGCCAGGCGCCGGTGACGAAGGGCGTCAACAGCGAGCGGGGCAGCACCATCGAGGCCAGCCGTGCCGAGAGCATTCCCACCGCCAGAAGAGTCATCGCCACCATGCCCAGCCGGAGCCACAGCTTGCGGCGCAGCGTGTCTCGCACCAGCCGGCGATAGAGGTAGAGGTGCACGCTCCCCACCAGCAGGGTGGAGACAGTGAGAAAGAGGACGAGGCGTGAGTCGAAGACCATCGAAAGTCACTTTCGGCGCTTGAGCGCGGCGTCGAGCCCTTCGCGGGTGATGACATCCTCCACCTGGAGCATGCCTGGGCTCAAGGTGAACAGGAGTCGGTGGTGAATGCCCACCCGGGCCGAGTAGAGGTCTTTGAGACCCTCCAGCCGTTTCGTTTCGCGCCAGGCGGAGACATCTCCGGTGGCGAGGTCCGCCGCTTTGGCCACCGCCTGCCGGGAGACACGCAAGGGTAGCCGTTGCAGAGCATGGCGGGCCGTCTCGTCGAACATTGGAAGCAACAGCCCCACCGGTCGCGCGCCCTCGGCCGCTTCGCCCACGTCGGTCTGCTCCTCCGCGGGAAGCGCTTCCTCTGCGGGTGCGGCGGCCATCGTCTCCGACAGCTCGGTGAGGGAGCGGCGCAGCTGGACGCGCTCCTTGTTGCTTTCGGCAATCTGCGCCTTGAGCTCTTCGACCTTGGAGCGCAAGCGGCGGCGCTCCTCGGGGTCCAGGGTGGCGGTCTGGGGGGTGGCGGGAGCGCGGGTCTCCGCCAACCCCTTTTCCATCTGGCGGATTCGCTCAGAGGCCTCGGCGAGCTGGCGGCGCAGCTCCTCGGCATGGGCGGCAAGCTTCTGGGTGCGCTCGTCGGTGCGCCGGGCCTCCTGTTTCTGGGCGCGGCGGCGCTCCCGCTCTTGCTGGAGGGCATCGAGCACGTCCCAACCGGGGTCTCCTCCCGGCAGCCCCAGGCGGTCGCGCGCGTCGTCGGTGGCGTAGAGGAGCTCTTCTGCCTCGGCCGGGTGGACGGTGGCGAGGGCGCCCCGGGCGAGCACGATGCCCAACGCCGGGTAACGGCACAGCAAGCCGAAAGCCACATCGGCCAGCGCGGGAGGAGTTTCGCGTAAGCCGGTTTCGACGGCTGCGGTCAGCTGGTCGACCAGCGGAGATTCTTTCGTCAGCAGCTCCAGCTGAAGCGCGAGGGAGGCAGAGAGGAGGCGCTTGTCCTCGAGGCGCGCCACCTGTCGCTCGGCGACGGCCACCTGCCCGTCCTGCACCGCGCTGTAGATGAGGTCCAGCCGATAATGGTCGAGCGGGCCGGGACGGTCCTTTCGGGTGGAGAGCACCTCCAGCGCGCGCTCGGCCTCTTCCCACCTGCGGGCGTCGCCCAAACGCCGCATCGTCTCCGCCAGCGGAATCGTCCGCAGCGCGCCCAGGTCCAGGCGCCGCAGGTCCATCACCGCCAGCTGGCGCACCTGCTCGGGGGTCAGCTCAGGTGACATCGCGCGCAGCTGCTCGCGCCGCGAGGACAGGGGAGGCGCTTCGGTGAGCCCGTGGCACTTCTTGTACTTGAGCCCGCTGCCACAGGGGCAGGGGTCGTTGCGGCCCACTTTGGGCTCCACGCGCTTCTGGGTGAGAGGCAGCGCCGGTACTTCGCGGTCTTCGTGGAGCAACTCCAGCACCGGGAGGGTGCGCTGTTCGCGGACGACGTCCACGAGCTCCTGGGCGTCGGGAGCGAGCGGCTCGCCTCGAAGGAGGCGTTGCGCCACCCGAAAATACTCGCAGGCGTGCTGGCCCAGCTCACGGCGGAAGCGCCGCTTCAGCTCGACTTCCAGCGCCGGCCGCCGCGCGTCCTTTGGCTGGTGGGCAAGGAGGTCGGCCACCACCAGGAGCGAGAAGCAGTCGCGCTCGTTGTCCATGTGGTCTCGCGCAAGGAGCGTGAGGAGGAGGTCAGCAGGGTCGCCCTCGCTGCGAGCGGCGAGCACGCCCAGCGAGGTGACGTCCTCCAGGTCGGGCAGCACGCGTAGAAGCTCGTGGTGCTTGGGCGAGCGGCCGTTGGCGGCACCCGCGAGGAGGAGGGTGGCCGCCCGCTCGGCATCGCCGTCTTCCAGAGCGGACGAAAGCTCGGCCTCGAGGTCGAGGCGGCCCTTCTTCAGCTCTTCGAGCACGGGGGAGACTTCGGCGCGGGTCATCGGAAAAAGAAATGTGACACAGCCGCGCGGGCGCTTCGAGAGCGGCGCGCACGCGCGGCCGAGGAGTCAGCGAACGCTTCGGCGGCGAAGCGCCCGGTAGGCCAGAAAAAGCAGGCCCAGCGGCAGCATCCACCCAGCGGGCGTCGAGCTGGACGTGCAGCCGCAGCCGTGGGTGGTGACGGGCGTCTCGCCGCCGTCGGCCTCAGACGTGCCCGCGTCGGAGTCGTTCGGCCCCGCGTCGGTGTCGACCGGAGGGCCTGCGTCCGCCATGGGTCCGCCGTCTGGAGTGGTTCCGCTGTCGGGAGTGGCTGCCGGCTCCACGCGCAAGGTGACGACTTCCGAGTCGGTGAGGACGCCATCGGTGACGGAGAAGGTGACGGCGTGGTTGCCCTGCTGCCCGGCGGTGGGGCTCCAGAGAAAGCCGCCGGTGGAGGGGTCGAAGCTCGCTCCGGAAGGGAGGGGCGATGCAGAGAGCGTCAGGGCGTCGCCGTCTGGGTCGCTGGCGGTGACGACGAACGTCAGCGTCGCGCCCTCGACGACGGTGCGTTCTCCAATGGGGCCGAGCACCGGAGGGCGGTTGTTGGGTGGGGCGGCCGTCACGGTGATGGAGAACGTCTCGGCGTCGGACAGCACACCGTCACTCACGGAGATGGTCACCGAATAGACACCGGCTTGGCCGACCGAGGGCGTCCAGCTGAAGGCGCGCGTCGCCGGGTTGAAGGTGGCTCCCGAGGGAAGGTTACTGGCAGAGAAGGTGAGCGCATCTCCGTCGGGGTCGGTCGCGGTGGCGGCGAAGGAAAGCGTGCTGCTCTCCACCACCGTCCGGTTTCCGATGGCGCTCAGCACGGGCGCGCGGTTGTTGCATCTGGATGGGAGGCCGATGCACTCCGAGCCAGTGTAGGCACCGATGTTCACCGCGGCCCCACCGCTGGTTCCGCCCACTCGGCCAGCGTTGATCGCAGGCGATCCGGACTGGAGCATGTAGTTGGTCGCGACATTCCCACCGCCAGGGACTTGAAAGAGGGGATCGCTCCCGGCAATCGAGTTCGCATCCGGAGCTTCGCTCAGCGCTTGCCACGCCCCGAGTGTGGTGTAGGTGGTGCCGCGCGCTTGCTCCTGGATGTTGAAGTGGGCACCCCCGGTACCCCAGTACAAGTTGTAATTCAGCAAACTGTTGGCAATGATCCCCGCCGTCGCGTCGTGGACCTGTTGCCCGCGCGTTCCACTGCTATCACTGCTATTCCGCACAAAAATATTATTGTAGATCCAGATTGGACGCTCACCACCAGATAATCCGAGCGTAGGTCCGGGATCGGCAATCGCCCCAATCCGCCCAGGCGACGCCACGCCGCTTTCATTCGTTGCTGCGGTCCCGCCCCAACATGTGTTGTTGTAGAAATAAATGTTCTTAATTGACGCATTGCCCTGGAGCCGCAAACAAATTTCGCCAGGATTCGCGATGACATTGTTTCGAATGATGTCACCGTAGGCATTCCGCAAGGCGTTGGCATTGCCGACTTGGATGGCGGCCCAATTCGTTCGGTAGATCAGGTTATTTTCAACAAGCGTATTTTGATTGCTACTTTTAATGTGGATGCCCGTGTTGCACGTTCGGATGTCGTTGTTATAGATACGAATATCGTTGTTGCCGTAGAGCTTAATCCCTGCGGCGTTGGCGTTGGCGCGGTCTTCGTTGTAGTACACGTCTCCAATGTCGTTATTGCGGGCAATACACGCGATACAGGCTTGAAAGTAGATTGCGCTCCAGTTCCCTGTCCTGTCCCACGCGGACGGATACCCTTTGCGGATATACAAGTTCTCGATGATGCAGCCGGTCAGCGAGGTCGTTTGCGCCTCGCCGCCCCCGTCGCAACGCGCATCGGTGCCAGCCCCCAGCTCAAACCCCGACCACGTAATGTAATTCTTATTGGCGCCAGAGGCCCCAATGACCGGGTTATTGTCGCCATCCTGGCGCAGGTTGCGCGTGACCACGGGACGATGGCCTGGATAGGCGCGAAACGTAATTGGGTTGCCAGCGGTCCCAGCGTTCGTCGGATTAAATTTGACCGTAGGGTCGTTATCGACGGCGGTCGTGTTGTCTGCGTAGGTGCCGTTCTTCACGTAGACGGTGTCGCCCGCGACGACCGGGCTATATGGCCCACCACTGCCGCCAGTCTCTCGCGTTGGAACACCGTCCGTCGCCCGATGGAGCGTCAGCCATGGTGCGGACTCGCTCGTCCCGGCGTTCGCGTCCGACGCGTTCCCGTGGTTCTGGTCCACGTAATACGTGGCCGCGGCGGCCGGGTGCATATTCCACAGCCAGAACGCCAGAACCTTTAGCGCCCAGTGAACGGAGAGACCACGCATGACCCACCCCCATGGAATGGAAACGAAGTGTAGCTTCCACGCTCGTACGTCTTCAATGCCGCGCGAGGTTGCACACGGGGTTCCAATTTCGGGCCTGGTCTGTTTTTACTTGTTCGAGTCTCGTTCGGGCGACCAAAGCCCGATGTAGAGTTCCGTCATGGCGTACGAGGTGGACTTCGCGAACGTGTCGACCGTCGGGCTCGAGTCGTCGCCGGTGGCGGCCGCGCTGGCGGGGCTGCGCGCCAACGAGGCGCGCTACTTCAAGAACAAGTACGGCCAAGCCTTCGTCGTCGAGCCGGCGAGGAAGGCGAAGAAGCTCATCGACTACGTGCACCGGATCCTGAAGCAGGAGCGCGACATCGTGATCGAGTCGCGCCCGCTCGAGGCGACGGAGCTTCATGTCGAGAACATCCTTTGGACCTTCGTGTTCTACGAGAGCGGCCTCGCGATCAACGTGCTGTACACGCTCGATGACGAGAAGAAGCGCGCCGTCGGCTTCAAGCTCTCCGACGGGATGGAGGTGCCGCCCGAGCTCGCGTCGCGCTTCAAGTTCGCGAAGCAGAAGTCGAAGCTCGCAGGCACCATCCGCGGCTCGTTCTTCGTGATCAAAGGAGAGTATTGAAAGATGTCGGCACGTCCGGGGCTCAGCCGAGCTCTTGGGCGAGCTCGATGAGCAATCCTTCGGGCCCCCGCATGTAGCAGAGCCGATACGCGTCTTCGTGCTGGACCACTTCGCCGGCGAGCTCGAGGCCCAGCTCAGCGAAAAAAAGAGATGGCGGTATCGAGCGACTCCACCACGATGCCGAGGTTGTCCATTCGCTTGACGCGGGCGCACGCCCGCGGCCGCGCGCCGGCCTCCTTCGCAGCCGGCTTCACGGTCTTCGTCGTCTTCTTGGCCGTCTTCTTAGCGAGGTCGACCAGTTCCAGCACGCCACATACCTACCACACGCCTATGTGTCACCCCGTGGCCTGCGGCTTGGCCCGACGATCGAGCGTGGCGCGCGACCTCGCGCCAGCGTTCCCGCGCGGGCGCCGGCGAGGACAGTCCGCACCGCGAGGGTTAGCCAAATCGTATCCAACCGGCGAGAGGAGCTGCGCGAGTCTACGATCGCGCGGACGAAATCTAAGAGGAGCTGCGGATCGGTTCCCGGCGGGAATTCACCCCGATCGATGGCGCGCGCCACCATCGACCTCCACTCATTGCGACGCTCGTCCACCGCATCTCCGACGATTGCTTCGACCTCGGGGCTGTGTCGCTCATCGAGCAACCGCGCCCAAGCCCGGCCGTCGAGCTTTCGACCGAAGGTGAATCGCCGCGCGAATGCTTCGACCAGGTCGCTCTCGATCTGTCCCGTGTCCGGCAATGGGCTGTCGCGAAGGGGCGTCCGCATGCGGTCGACGAGAGCGGCAACCAGCGCCGCACGGCTGGGCCATCGCCGATAGATCGTGGTCTTGTTGACCGCAGCCCGAGACGCGACTTCCTCCATCCGGAAGCCGGCGTATCCGGAACGCGCGAGCTCAACAAGCGCGGCATCGAGCACGCGGCGGACCACCTGCTCGCTACGTCCCCCGAGGATCCCCAGGGTTCGACGCGCTGATCCGGCGGAACGACCCATGGGCCCGAACACTAGCAGCGGCATCTTTAAGATGGCAACTGCGCGTTGCCTTCATGCCCCCAGACGCGCTAGGTTGATCTCACATGGCAACAGTGTGTGGCCATGTGAGAGGAGTCTCGATGCCCTGGTGCGATGTCGCGGCGTACTTCTTCGGGGGCGCGTTCCTGGCCAACTTCGTCCCGCACTTCGTCGCTGGCGTGTCGGGGCGCTCGTTCTACAGCCCGTTCGCGAAGCCGCCGTTCCGAGGGCTCTCGTCACCGGCCGTGAACGTTCTCTGGGGTCTGTTCAACCTCGCGGTCGCCTACGCCCTGCTGGTGGTCGTCGGGAGCTTCGAGCCGCGCCGTTTACCCCACGTCGCCATCTCGGCGGTTGGCTTCGGGCTCGCATCGGTCGGTCTTGCTCGTAAGCTGGGCAGACTTCAGGGGGGGTCGCCTTAGTTGTCGACAGCGTTGCGACTCTTGCCACCCGAGGTAGCAGGCCTCGGCCGGAATGGCGCTCGGAATTCCCTCTTGCACGACCGTCAGCTCCGTGTCGACGGACACCTTCTTCAGGGAAACGGTTGTCTGCATCTGACCGGTCATGTTCGGGTCGAGGAAGGCTCGATAGATCCTCATTTACGATAGCCGTACAGCCAGCGCGACTCGCCGCGCCCGAGGTTCCGAACCGTATGCCTCGCGCGAGCGGGGATGAAGACCTCCTCGCCAGGCATCGGCCGGTGGGCCTTGCCGTCGATCTCGCGCTCGACGTCGCCCTCGACGATCATCGCGAGCTCGTCGACATCGTGCACGTAGTCGGTCCAAACCTGGCCGGGTGGATCGACCCAGAGCCCGCACGAGAAGCCGCGCTCGCGCCAGCTTCGCGCGATGGCATCCCGATCGACCGGCGCGGCATTCAGCCGTTCATCATTCATCGAGCATCTCCACGAGCTTCTGCACCGTGTTCCAGTTGCGCGTCGTGACCGCGCCGCGCAAGGCCAGCTTTCCGAGCGCAGCCGCGAGCGGGCTCCGTCCCTGGCCGTTCGGGTGCCAGGTGTAGATCTCTTTCCCTGCGACGTTGAAGAGCTCTGGCTTCCAGTCCAGCGCGTGGAGCGGCGCCACCTCCGCCTTCGTTGGCGCGTGCGACAGGAACGTCACGCAGAGGTACGCGGGCTTCGTGGCCACCTTCGCGAACGGGTTGCCGTCGACGATGGCCTTCATTTGGTCCAGCGTCCGGAGCGTCGTCGCGATCGGCCGGCCCATGTAGGCCTCGAGCGCATGCTCGATCGCCTTCGTGAGCGCGGTCTCGGAGAGCTTCGTTCCGAACACCGCGTTCCCGCTTTGCACGTACGTCTGCACGTCGGTGCATCCAATCTTCGTGAGCATGACGCGCAGCTCCGCCATCGGCAGGCTGTTCTTCGTGCCGACGTTCACGCCGCGGAGCAGGAGGGCGTAGCGGGTCATCGCAAAAGCGCCCGCAGCTTCGCCGGCATCGGCCGGCACGCGCAGTTTTTTCTCGTGCGCCTGGTGCCACGCGAGCCGCTGCAGGGTCGCGACGAATTCAGCGCCGCGCCCAACCCACTTTCCGACTGCCTTCTCGGAGCGACACCCTTCCGGGGCCACGAACACGTAGCCTTTCATCGGCTTCCCGGTGAAGTCCATCGGCCGCACGTGCGCCTGCGCCAGCGCCGCCTCGTAGCGGTCGGGGCCCACGCGGACCATGAGGTCGTCCTTCACGATCCCGACGAACATCTTTCCGTCGAGCAAGAACGCGATGCCGCCGAACATCTTCTTCTCGGTCACGTCGGGACGCGGCCCGACTGCCTGCCGAATGCGCTCCGCGAGTTGCTCGTCGTAGGCCATCGCTCCGTTCTACTCCTTTCCAGGCGGGCGCTACCCGTCTCGACGTAGTGCTTCAACCCGGCGAAGAATCCCCTGATGCCGGCGTCCCACCTCCACCGGACCATCATCGCGTCCATCAGCTCGGTGCCGGCGCCTCATCGCTCGGACTCGGTTTTTGCAAGCACAGGTCGCACCAGTACTTGCAAAACGCAAGCGATGCGGAATCGCACATCAACGTGCAGCTGCGACGTCGAAGGTTCCGGCGCGAATGGCCACACCGTTCACGAGCACGTCCACGGCGTGGGTCCCTGGTCGAGGCTTGCGAGTCGTGTGGACAGCCAGGGAGACCTTCGTCGCGAGCTCGACTTGCCCTCGCGGGGGCAGATCGATGCGCTTCAACTTGAAAACCTTTGGCGATCCGTTGCCGTTCGCCTTCACGAAGTGGACGGCAAGGTCGACGAGCAAGCTCTGCGAGCTTCGCGCGGTGCTGCGCAGCGTGAAGCGCACCGCGACCCGTTCGCCGATCACGACCTTCTTTGGCTCAATACGCACGTCCTCGAGCGCGACCGTTGGTTTCTTGCCGAAGCCGAGGAGCCGGAGCGCAGCCGGATCTCCGCGCTTCACGGCGCTACGAAGGGCGTGCTCGATGAGCGCACGACGCTCCGCCGACGCGCCCTCGAGCCAGCGCGCGCAGGTCTCGACCAGGAGCTGCGGGTGGACCTTGCCGAGGTCGTTCAGGTTGTTCGCCACGCTCCGGCGAACGAGCGTCGTTGGGTCGTCCTTGAGGAGCTCGAGGAGCTCCAGCACCCGATCCGGATTGCGGTCGAGCCACGGCACGCGCATCGCCCACGGCAAGCGCAGCCGCGTCCCCTCCGAGACGAGCCGTCGCACGTGCGCGTTGTCGTCGCTGGCCCACTTCCGCAGAACGGCGAAGGTTCGCTCGGGGTCCTGGGCGATGTACGGTCGGATGCTGCCCTCGGCACTGAAGCGCTTGGTGAGCTCGTACTGCGCGCGCATCGAGAGGTCGAAGTGGTCGAGACCGCGCTCGGCCACGAAGAGCACGTGCGGGAGGTAGAAGAACGGCGCCATCCCCATGCCCACGAGCTCCTCGGTCGCATGCTCGGGACCAAGCGACCGAAGGAGCACGTCGAGCGCTTCGGGGTACGCGGACGGAAGGTGTTTGCCGAGCGCGCTCGCGATGTGCTTGCCGCGGTCGATCAGCTCGAGCTCGGAGAGGCCCGCGGTCGCGTCCTTGATGAACGCGCGCGATGGAAACGTCGGCTCCACCCGCGTGAGGTCGCCGGCCAGACGGCGCACGAGGGCGGGAGAGAAGAACGTCTTGAGAGGCTCACCCATCAGCGGCTCGCAGCGTCATACGCGTGCGGCTCTCGCCCACGGACTTGATGTTGACGCACCATTCCGGCGCCTTGTCCGGGTCGCCTGCGTAGGCAGCCACCGCCGCGAGCGGGCGGTCGATGACTGTCTCCGTGATGATGTCGACCGCCATGCGCTCACCCTGCAACGATCTGCAGCCGCCGCTCTAGCACATCCCTCACGGCGATCGACGGCGCAGAGGCCAGCGCCGCATCCCGATAGCGCTGCGCGCTCTCGCCATTCCCGCATCGGCGATGGAGGTCGGCCAGGACGGCCATCCACATGTACGAGCCCGCGAGCCACGACGGCGGCTCGAGCCCCTCGAGTATTGCGAGCCCCTCCCGGGGCCCGCGCCATTCCGCTACTGCAACAGCACGATTCAGCGTGTGCAGCGCAGAGGGGGCCAGCCGTTCGAGCAGGGCGTAGCACTCGACGATTCGGTCCCATCGCGTCTCCTGGAAGGACGGTGCCAGGCAGTGCTCCGCGGCGATGCCGGCCTCCGCGTGGTAGCGGGAAAACACGTCGCCCTGGGCCGACTTGGCCAGCCACGCGAGGCCAGTCTCGATCTCGCGCTGGTCCCAGCACGTGCGGTCCTGCTCCTCGAGCAACAGAAGTCCGCCGGATCCATCTTGTCGGGCGCTCATGCGCGCGGTGTGCAGATGCATGAGGGCCAGGAGCGCGAACGTCTCTGGAGCTCCACCGAGGGGATGCTCAGCGAGAATGCCAGAAAGCCGCTTCGCCTCGTTGCACAGCTCCCGGCGGATCGCCTCCTCCGCCTTGGACGAGAGGTAACCCTCCGTGAAGAGGAGGTAGACGATCGACTGCACCGCGGGCAGGCGCGAAGCCAGCTGTTCCGTCGAGAGGTCGTCCGGCTCGAACGGAAGCTCTCGGAGCCGACTTCGGGCGCGGCCGAGTCGCTTGTACACGTTCGCCTCAGTGGTGAAGAGGCGCTCGGCGATCTCACGGACGTCGAAGCCGCACAGCGTCTTGAGCGCGATCGCCAGCTGCGATTCGACGGGAATCGAGTCATCGCAGCAGACGAACAGCATTCTGAGGAGGTCGTCGCGAACTTCTCCCGCCAACATTGCCGCCGGCGCAGTGACTGTTGCAGCCGCATCCTCGAGGCCGCGCTCCGCCACCAAACGATCGCGGCGCGCCCGTTGGCGCAGCTCCCCGACGACTCGATTGTGTGCCACGCGGAAGAGCCACGCCGACGCGTTCTCCGGCACGCCGCCCCTCGTCCAGGACTCCAGGGCGGAGAGGAGTGCGCTCTGAACGGAGTCCTCGACCATCTCGAGATGACGCATCCCCACGCGGCGCGAGAGCATCGCCACCAGGCGGCCATACTCGTGGCGAAAGAAGTGTTCTTCGATCTCGTGCGTCATCCAGGCGTGTGGATCTCGATGACCTCCACGCCCGATCCTGGGCGTACCAAGCCGGGGCACTGGCGAGCCACTTCGATCGCCTCCTCGATGTTTGCGGCCGTGACGATCATGTACCCGCCGACCAGCTCCTTGACCTCCACGAGCGGCCCGTCGGGCGCGGGCTGCGAGGTGACGAGCCGTCCGGCGCCGAGCCTGCCGCCCATGTCGGTCAGGTTCTTCTGGAACTTCTCACGCCACTCGTTGAACTTCGCGTACATCGCCTGCATCTGCGCGGGCGACGGCTTTCCACCTTCTTGCTCCGCTCCCGAAAGGTTCCTCTGCAAACACAGGTACTTAGGCATGTCTTCTCCTTGAACTGGTTGGGGTCGGCTCCGCGACCGATACCCTATGACGCGTGACCCGTCTCGTGTTGGACACTCATTGTTCCACTACCGCGCGGCCGAGGAGTCAGCGAACGCTTCGGCGGCGAAGCGCCCGGTAGGCCAGAAAAAGCAGGCCCAGCGGCAGCATCCACCCAGCGGGCGTCGAGCTGGACGTGCAGCCGCAGCCGTGGGTGGTGACGGGCGTCTCGCCGCCGTCGGCCTCAGACGTGCCCGCGTCGGAGTCGTTCGGCCCCGCGTCGGTGTCGACCGGAGGGCCTGCGTCCGCCATGGGTCCGCCGTCTGGAGTGGTTCCGCTGTCGGGAGTGGCTGCCGGCTCCACGCGCAAGGTGACGACTTCCGAGTCGGTGAGGACGCCATCGGTGACGGAGAAGGTGACGGCGTGGTTGCCCTGCTGCCCGGCGGTGGGGCTCCAGAGAAAGCCGCCGGTGGAGGGGTCGAAGCTCGCTCCGGAAGGGAGGGGCGATGCAGAGAGCGTCAGGGCGTCGCCGTCTGGGTCGCTGGCGGTGACGACGAACGTCAGCGTCGCGCCCTCGACGACGGTGCGTTCTCCAATGGGGCCGAGCACCGGAGGGCGGTTGTTGGGTGGGGCGGCCGTCACGGTGATGGAGAACGTCTCGGCGTCGGACAGCACACCGTCACTCACGGAGATGGTCACCGAATAGACACCGGCTTGGCCGACCGAGGGCGTCCAGCTGAAGGCGCGCGTCGCCGGGTTGAAGGTGGCTCCCGAGGGAAGGTTACTGGCAGAGAAGGTGAGCGCATCTCCGTCGGGGTCGGTCGCGGTGGCGGCGAAGGAAAGCGTGCTGCTCTCCACCACCGTCCGGTTTCCGATGGAGTCCAACACCGGAGGGCGGTTGGGGGGTGGAGCGGCCGTCACCGTCATGGAGAACGTCTCGGAGTCGGACAGCACCCCGTCGCTCACGGAGATGGTCACTGAATAGACACCGGCTTGGCCGACCGCAGGCGTCCAGCTGAAGGCGCGCGTCGCCGGGTTGAAGGTGGCTCCCGAGGGAAGATTGCTGGCGGAGAAAGTGAGCGCATCTCCGTCGGGGTCGGTCGCAGTGACGGTGAAGGACAGGTTGGCTCCTTCCACCACCGTCCGGTTTCCGATGGCGCTCAGCACGGGCGCGCGGTTGGTGCCCGGAGCGTCGTAGTCGAAGGACCAGGTCTGAGGCGTCGCTCCCGACTGGGCACCGCCCACCAAGATGGCCCTGTCGAGAGGCGGCACGTACACCATGGAGAAGTGGTGAACCACCGGGCGCGTCGCCGGCGTCTCATTGGTCCACGGGTATGGAGCGACGGGGTGGAACGACCAGGTCTGGTCTACTTCGTCCTCGAGGATGATGCGGTCGCTCTGGGTGTCGTACACCATCGCCGGCTCATCGCTGGAGTTGGGTCGGCTCGTCGAAGCGGAGGCAAGGCTCTCCCACCGGTTGTTGTCGTAGTCGTACGCCCACGTCTGGGCGCTGCTCGAGCCGAACACCAGAATGCGGTCGCGAGCGCTGTCGTAGGCGACGGCGGGGAGGCTGATGGCGGGTGGCCGGCTGCCCGTCATCGCCGGGCTGGCGGCGGTGTTCCGGTTCTCCCACCGGTTGTTGTTGTAGTCGTAGGCCCAGGTCTCATCGCCGCCGCTACCGTATCTGCCGTACAGGATGATGCGGTCGCTTTGGCTGTCGTAGGCCATCTGCTGCCCAAACCGGGCGCTCGGACGCGGCGAGGTCATCGTCGGGTCCATGCTCTCCCAGCGGTTGTTGTTGAAGTCGTACGCCCATGTGTCGTCGAGGGTCGTGTTCCCAGGGCACCCTTGGCCGCCGAAGACGATGACGCGGTCGCTCTGGCTGTCGTAGGCCATCCCGTGGTGGCCGCGTCCTGGCGGTCTGGAGCCGCTCATCGTCGTGTTCATGTTCTGCCAGGAATTCGTCTGAAAGTTGTATGCGTAGACGATGTCTCCGTTGGGACAGGCGTCGTGCTGTCCCAACAAGATGAGCCGTTCGCTCTGGCTGTCGTACGCCAGGCCCGCACCGTCTGAGCGTGCGGGGTTGTCTCCAGTCGGGTTGAGCTGTGTCCAGGTACCGGCCTCGACGGCCGTCACTCCCAGTACCCAGGTGGTGGCCAATACCCGCGACACCGTAAAAGGAGTCATCTTCACAGTGACCTCCCGGTTGGGCTCCGGCGCCGCCAGCCGTGGAGAAACAATAGCAGCAGCGCGGTCAACAAAAGAACGGGGACCGCGTCTTGTCCGGCCGAACAGCCGCAGCCGACGCGGAGATGGAGAGGGGTCAAAGCGCCGCCGTCCGCAGTGGTTCCCCCATCGACTTCGGAGCCTCCATCGTTCGCTGTTCCTCCGTCGGGCGGAGTTCCTCCGTCG
>JBMORE010000075.1:0-20623 GCA_049322255.1 Myxococcota bacterium
CGGTCACAGTGGCGCGACCGCGCCGGATTCTCACCGGCTTCCCTTTTCGACGCCCTCCTTGGGCACCCAAAGGCGAAACCGCTTGTACGCGCGGGCGCCGACAGCGTCAAGGCTGCACCCGCCAGCGACCCGCCCATGTCGCCGAGCTTCAGCTTGGTGACTTGCCTCGCAGGCGGTCCCGGATGGCTCGGAGCTCACGCTCGACCATCCGGTCCTTCTCTCGTCCAAGGTGGGCCTTCCCCGCGATGAGGTCGTCGATGGAGATGACCCGGCAGGGGTGACCCATCACCTCGAGGACCGCGGCGCGCTCGGCGAGCTTCTCGTAGGGTCCGATGGGCGGCCGAGCCATGGGCGACGGCGGCCACGCCCCCGATGATGACGAAGTCCACCTGCGCTTGGAGCAGGAGCCTGAGCAGCTCAGGGGTGCGCTGGACCGTCATCGGTCGGCCTCAGCAGCTCATAGAGCTCGGTCATCTGCTGCAGCTGCTCGAGCCGCTGGGTCGGCGTGAGCGTCAGATTGTGCTCCAGGAGCGAGACGTCGATGCCGTATTCGATGGCCGCGTCCCAGTCGGGACCGTAGCTGGGCATCTGGGCCGAGCGCTCTGCCAACCTCCTCGCCCCCCATCGCACCTCCAAATGCATGCGCCCAGCCCGATGCTTGTGGAGGTTTTGCAAGGAGGCTCAGGGTCGCCGTTGGGGTGGTTGTGTACGAGGACGATGCGCGTGGGCCGCGCTTCAGAGCGCGGTGTGTTCGCGCATGAAGGCGGCGAACCCTTCGGGGAGCAAGAAGCGCATCTCCACATAGCCGAAGCGCAAGGCGACCCCGTCGTGGAGCGGGGCCGGGCGGCGGGGGACGAGCCGGTTCCCGTCACAGAAGGTGCCGTTGTGACTCTCGGCGTCCACCACGTGCCACACCCCGGTCTTTTGGTCCTTCTGAAAGTAGGCGTGAAAGCGGGAGACGGTGGAGTCATCGACGGCGAGGTCGTTGTTCTGCGTGCGCCCCAGGGTGATGCCCACCCCGAAGGCGTTGGCCTTCTTGCTCGTCTTCTCCACCCGGTAGAGCAAAGGGTCGTGGCTGGGAGGTTCGGGGCGGTAGTCGCCCAGCGTTCCCCACAAGAGCGCCTTGGGCTTGGCGGCGGGCGCGGTGGCCCAGACGAGGACCGGCTCGGTCTGCCGCAGGATGGGCGAGGGGTTCTCTCGAAACCGCACGGTGAGGATGGAGAGGCGTTCGGACATCGGTGGGTAGACAAGATACCGCGTTTCCCAACCGATGAGAGGGGTGATGGTGCAGCGGCGCTCGTCCGCCTGGGGGGATGATCCGCCGCTGTGCGCACGGGCTGCTGCGCGGCACCGGTGTGGATTCGCGCAGGTGCGCCCGGCACGGGGACTGCTTTGGGCCCGCACGGGCGCGACAAAGGACGCGTCACCCTCGGGCCATGGCGGCGCGAGGCGAACGAACCAGTAGGAGGAGTCGTGGAGACGAAGAAGCGGTACGCGGTGTTTTCCATTCGCAAGAAGGAGAACGCCCCGTCGGTGTGGGTACGGGCCGGTTCGGCTTTCGTGAACCGGGACGGGTCGATGAACCTGTACCTCGATGTCTTACCCATCGACGGCCAGCTGCACGTACGTGAGCCGGGCGAGAAACGGGAGCAGGCGCCGGTGAACACCGGCTTCGACAACCCGGTCGCCGAGGCGGCCGCCGCGGGAGGGCACTGAAATGACGCGTGCTCTGTCGATGGCGACTGTGGCGGCGGTGGCCCTGACGTTGGGGGCCTCCGCGGCCGAGGCCGGGAGGAAGAAGACGGTGACGGTCATCACCGGGGTGTTGAACCTCAACACCGCCAACGCCCGGGAGTTGGAGAAGCTCCCCGGCGTGGGTGAAAAGGCGGCGATGAAAATCATCGCCTACCGGGAGAAGGCGAAGTTCACCCGCATCGAGGACCTGGTGAAGGTGAAGGGCTTCGGCAAAAAGCGCTTCGAGAAGCTCAAGGCGCACCTGACCGTCACCGGGCCGACCACGTTGGCGGTGAAGAAGGTGAAGCAGGAAGGAGGTGGCGCCACGCAGGCGCGTCGAGAGCCGCCGAAACGATGAGCGGTTGGCGCGGCCCCTGGTGGAGACACCGGGGGCCGTTGCCTTTCACAGCAGCAGTCTTCTCCCAGGGGCGCGAGACGCTATACATGCAACTCCATGGACGAACGTGAAGCCCCACGCGACCCGCTCCGCACGCACCTGCGCAAGACGATGCTCGCGGGGCTGGTGTTCTCCGTCCCGTTGGTGGTGACCGCGTGGGTGCTGGTGACGCTGTTCAACACCGTCGACGAGTGGCTCGGTCCTGCGCTGGCCAAGGCCACCGGGTGGGAGGTCCCAGGGTTGGGCGTGCTCGTCACCATCGCGCTGGTGTACGCCCTGGGGCTGTTCGCCCAAAACGTCGCCGGCCAGCGCCTCATCCACCTGTGGGACTCGCTGGTCACCCGGGTGCCCCTGGTGCGCGGTGTCTACAAAGCAACCAAGGAGGTTTCCCAGGCTTTCGGCCGCGAGCAGCGCCCATTTCGCGCGGTGGTGGCGGCGGAGTTTCCCCGCAAGGGCATCTGGACCTTGGGCTTTGTCACCGCCGACGCTCCTGCCGGGGTGGCGGTGCCCAAAGGCTCGGTGTTCGTCTTCATTCCCACCACTCCCAACCCGACCAGCGGCTGGCTCATCCTCCTGCCCCAGGAAGAGCTGCTCACCACCCCTTATAGTGTGGAAGAGGGCATGCGCATCATCATCAGCGCGGGCATCGTCAGCCCCTCCCAGCCGCCTCGTTGACACCAGCGCTGCGTTTGCTTGGCAGTCTTCACACGCGGCACCTAGCATGGGGCCTGTGGCTCTACTCGATCGTCAAACCATCGAAGCTGCGCTCATGCAGCTCAACGACCGCCTCGCGGAAAAACAGCAGCGAGCGGAGCTGTTCCTCGTGGGCGGAGCGGTGATGTGTTTGGTTCATCAAGCTCGCCCGGCGACGAAGGACGTCGATGCCTGGTTCACCAGCCCTCAGCTCGTTCGGCAGGTAGCCCGCGAGGTGGCGGCGAACATGGACCTGCCGGAGGACTGGCTCAACGACGCAGCGAAGGCGTTCGTGCCGCCAAACGCTGGCTTCGAAACTTGGCGCGAGCTCTCGAACCTCACAGTCTCCACCGCCGACGCCCGCACCCTGCTGGCGATGAAGGTGGCCGCCGCGCGCACCATCGAGGATGCCGATGACATCCGGTTCCTCGCCAACTTACTGGGTTTGAAGAGATCCGCGGAGGCGCTTGACATCGTGCTGCGCTACTACCCGGAGGAACGCCTTCCGGTGCGAGCTCGTTTGTTGCTCGAGGAGATGCTCGATGACCGCCGCTGAGCTCGTCGCGCGCTGCAATCAGGACCGCGGGCACTTTCAGCTCGAAATCAACAACTTCATCGACGCAATGAGGAGGGGCTCCGCAGCGGAGCGCCAGGCGATGCTCGCTGACGGACCTTCGCAATCGGCACCAATGGAGGGGCTGGTCGCCGCGGTAGCCAGCGCGCTCTGCCGCGAGCTGGGGATTGCTCCGCCAGACTGGGTCGCTCGAACGGGGAGCCCAGAGCCGTTCTTCGTCTTCCCAGCCAAAAGCTTCGCGCTCCGGGTGCGTCTGATGCTCGAGTCGCCGCCTCCTTTTCGCGCCCGGAATGTTTTCGTTCCGGAAAATTACCTCTCGCGAGCATGATCCGGAATAGGAGGCCGACCGGGAGGTTGGCCAACGGCCGCCGACTGTGAACCTGGAAACCCCACCGCAGGCACCTGACGCCTCCTTGCCGCCTGCGGTGGCGACGCCTCCTCCTTTGCCGCCTGAGAAGCCGGGACACGAGCGCTTGCTCTGGAAGGTGCGCGAGCGCCAGCGCCGGCAGCTGTGGCTCGAAGGAGCGCTGTGGGGCCTGTGCTCTCTCGTCGTCCTCTGGACCGCCGCCGGTTTTGCCGGCCACCTCGCCCCTTGGATGGGAAAGGCGTTCTTCCTCGCCGGCCCCATCGCCCTGGGGCTTCTGGCCAGCGCCTTCGGAGTCGTCTTGCGGCTCGTTCGGGTGGGCGACGACGAGCGCACCGCGCGCCTGTGCGCGAAGAAACTCCCGGAGCTGTCGCACGACGTCTTGGCGGCGATCGAGCTCCAGCGGGCTTTGGGCAACGGTTCCGGTTTCTCCGAAGAGCTGGCCCGCGCTTTCCTCGCCGACGTCGACGAGCGCGCTTCTCACGCCGACCCCGCGCGCACCGTGGATCCACGCTGGGCCAAACGCGCCGCCGCCGCTTTGGGCGCCTGTTGCCTTTTGACGCTCTTTGTCCTCGTGGCCTGGTCCAAGACGTGGCTCGTCGGCCTCTCCACCAGCCTGGCGCCCACCGAGCAAGCCGCGGTGACCGCCAAGCGCGAGCCCATCACCGGAGACATCGAGCTCACCTACCGCTACCCCGCTCACACCGGTTACGCCCCGCGCACGGTGACGGGCACCAACGGCGAAGTGTCCGCCCCCAAGGGCACCGAGGTACAGCTGCGCACGCGCGCCGACCGCGAGGTGGCCCGGGCCGACTTGCTCCTCGACGGCGCCCGCGTGCCGCTCACCGTCTCTTTAGGGCGCGACCTTGCCGGTAGCTTCGTCGTCGAGCGTGCGGGCAGCTACCGCTTCGTCTTCCTCAAGAGCTCGGGGCGGACGCTCGCCGAGGGTCCAGACATTCCCGTCACGGTGGAGCTCGACGCCTCGCCGCAAGTGCGCCTCACCGCTCCGGTGGAAGAGTTGGAGCTCGACCCAGGCAAGGATGACGTCTCCTTGCGCTACGAGGCCTCGGACGACTTCGGGCTCACCGGGCTTTCGCTGGTGTATCGCGCCCCGGGGAAGGAAGAGCAGCGCGTCACCTTGCGCCACGACGAAGGTCGGCGTACCCAGGGCACCTACCAGTGGGATGTGGGAAGCCTCGCGCTCAAGCCTGGCCAGCGCGTCACCTACTACCTCGAGGTGAAAGACAACGATGGGGTGGAAGGCCCGAAGAAAGGCGTCTCCCGCACCCAGGTGCTCAAGCTCTACAACGCCGCCGAGCACCGCCGGCTGGCAGTGAAGAAAGCCGAGGAGCTGTGGGAGCGGCTGGTGCTCCATTTGGCCGATCGGCTCGAAGGGCCCGAGCTGGCCAAGGACAGGGACGTGGAGAAAGTCGCCGCCGCCACCGCCATCGACTTGAAGGGCACCCAGCTCGCCGCCGACCTGGTGGGCACCGCCGGCGAGCTCGCCCGCGAGCGCGACGTCCCCGAGGAGCTGCTCGCCGCCTTGATGAACATCGGCGAGAGCTTTCACCGCGCGGTGGGCAGAACCGCCGACGCCCGCCGCTTGTACCTGCGCTACGCCCGGGCCAGGGCCAACGACTTCGACACCGGCAAGCGGCTGTCCTTCGTGGCTGCGGCGGAAATCGAAGAGACCGAGAAGGACGTGCTTTATCTCGAGAGCCTGCTCGACCGGCAGAAGCTCAGGGACCTGCGCGAGCTGGCCGAGGAGCTGCGGCGCGACCGGCGGGAGCTCGCTTCGCTCATCGAGGACTTCAAGAAGACCTCCGACCCCAAGGCGCAAGAGGCGGTGCTCCAAGAGATTCAGCAGATGCGCCAGCGCATCAGCGAGCTGATGCAGCGCATGGCCGAGCTGGCCAAAGGCATTCGTGACGAGCACTTAAACCAGGAGGCGCTCAAGGAGATGATGCAGGAGCGCGACCTGGACGGCGCCCTGGACCATGTCGAGCGTTTGCTCAAAGAAGGCAAGCCCGACGAGGCGCTGGCCAAGCTGCAAGAGCTCTCCATGCAGCTCGACCAGATGCTGGAGAGCCTCGAGCGCGGCGAGGAGGAGAACGGCGAAGAGCAGTACCCGGAGCTGGCCAAGAAGTTCCAGGAGTTCATGGACGAGCTGGAGAAGACCACCCAGGAGCAAGCGGCCAACGCGGAGAAGACCAAGGAGCTTCGCGACCGCTACAAACGGCAGTTGCGCGAGCGGCTGGCGCAAAAGGGCGCCGCGTTCAAGGACGAGCTCATCGCCAAGGCCGACCAGGTGCTCGAGGACTATCAAGACTTCCCCTCCGAGCGGCTCAACCCCCGCATGGAGAAGCCTCTGGAGGAGGCCGAGGCGGAGCTGGAGAACTTGAAGACCGCGCTCCAGGTGGAGGACTACGACCTCGCCGCCGAGAGCGCCGCCCGCGCCGAACGCGCCTCCCAGGAGCTGGCCGCCTACGGTGAGCAGCAGCGCCAGGTCGACGAGCTGTTCCAAAACCCGCCCGAGGTGCGCAAGAAGTCGCGCGAGACGGCGCAGCGGCTGGAGCGCGACGCTCAGAAGGTGGAGGACATTCAGCAGAAGCTACAGCAGCTCTTCCCCCAGCCGGGCTCGATGCTCTCCGAGGGGGACAAGCAAAAGCTCAAGGAGCTCTCGGCGCGGCAAAAAGAGCTCCAGCGCGACGCCGATTCTTTACGCCAGCAGATGGACGAGATGAGCCAGATGGCGCCGGTATTCAACGAGGAGCAACTCGAGCAAATGCAGCGCATCGGCCAACGCATGGGCGACGCCGCCCAGCGCATGGAGGCCAAGGACCCCAGCCGCGGCTACGGAGAGCAGCGCTCGGCGCTCGAGCAGCTGCAGCAGTTCCAAAAACAGATGCAGCAGAGCCGGCAGGGCAAAGGCAAAGGCGGGCTGCCGCTGCCCATGTATGCCGGGCCACGCGACGGGCCGGGGCGCGACCGGGACAAGGTGAAGATTCCCGACGAGGACCCCACCGGCGCCCCCAAAGACTTCCGCAAGGACGTGCTCGATGCGATGAAGCAGGGCGCGCCGGACAAGTACAAAGACCAGGTGAAGCGCTACTACGAGGAGTTGGTGAAGTGAGGGCGCTGGGGCTCTTCCTCTTCTGGGCCCTGCCTGCCCTGGCTTCCGACGAGGTCAAGGCCGAGGCCAAAGCCCGGCTGCAGAACGTCGAGCAGCACCTCAACGACTGGAACGTGCCCATGGCGCGCTCCGAGCTTGCGGCGCTGGAAAAGGTGATGCCCGCCGACGTCGAGCCGCTCGCCTACTTTCAGGGCCGCTTGGCCTTCGAGGAGGGCCGGTACCAGGAAGCCATCGACAAGCTGACCGCTGCGGGCGTCTCCGACAAACCCGGCAGCTACCTGCGGCTGGCCAAAGACACCTGGCGCGTCACCCAAGACCACCAGACGGTGGAGAGCGAGCACTTCGTCTTCCGCTACCCCAAAGGCAAAGACGAGGTGCTCGCCCCTTACGCGCTGGAGACGCTGGAGGCGATTCGTGCCGCGCTGGCCGAGGACTTGGGCTACGCGCCGCCAGACAAGATACGGGTAGAGGTGGTCAACGACGCCGAGGAGCTGTCGAAGGTCTCCACCCTCACCCAGGAGCAAATCCGCACCACCGGCACCATCGCCATCTGCAAGTTCAACAAGCTGATGGTCACCAGCCCCAAGGCGGTGGTGCGCGGTTACGACTGGCAAGACACACTGGCCCACGAGTACGTGCACCTGGTCGTCTCGCAAAAGAGCCTCAATACCGTGCCCATCTGGCTGCACGAGGGGCTGGCCAAGTTCCTCGAGTCGCGCTGGCGGGGGCCACCCGGGCAGGCGATGACTCCTTCCACCTTGGCGCTCCTCGGGGCGCGGGTGAAGAAGAACGAGCTCGTCCCCTTCGAGAAGATGCACCCCTCGATTGCGCTCTTGCCCACCGCGGAGGACGCGGCCACCGCCTTCGCCGAGGTGTTCTTCGCCATCGACCTCATTCACAAAGAGCACGGGGCCCAGGGGCTGCGTATCCTCCTCGACCAGCTCAAGGCGGGCGTGAGCGACAAGAGGGCGGTGGAGGCCGCCACCCGCAAGAGCTTTTCCGGCTTCGAGCGCGCTTGGCTCACCCACGTGCGCCGCCAGCCCTTCCCCAAGGACCTCGTCCCCCGCTCGGAAGAAATCGAGCTCAAGGCCGACGCGCCCGGCAAAGCCAAAGAGAAGAAGGGCAAGGAGATTTCCTTCGGGGACTTCGCCGAGGTTCGAGAGGTCGAGGCGCGGCGCTTCGCCCACCTAGGGGAGCTCTTGCGCGAGCGCAACCGCCCCGCCGCCGCCGCGGAGGAGTACGCCAAGGCGCACCGGCGGGTGGGCAGCCGCTACGAGTCCGTCTCCAACAAGTACGCGCTGACATTGCTCGAGCTGCGCCGCTTCGACGAGGCCGAACAGGTGCTTCGTGCTTCGCTCACCATGCACCCCGGCTCACCGGGGACGCAGGTGAAGCTGGGCCGGCTCTACGTACGCAAGCGCGAGTGGAAGGCGGCACGCGAGGCCTACCGCGCCGCGCTGGCGGTCGACCCTTTCGACGAAGAGATTCATCTGGCGCTCTTCCGTATCCACGACGCGCTGAAAGAGCACGCCCTGCTCGAGCGGACCCGCGCCGCGGTGGTGACGCTCACCGGGCTTCCACCGAAGGAAGTCGCTCTCGTCGCCGGGCGTCTGTTCGACCGCGACAACCTGGTCGAGGTCGAGGTGCCGACGAAGGCTTTGCCTTCCGACGCCGGCCCGTCGGTTCGCTAGGCCTCCAACGACGGGGGCACTTCTTTCCGCCATATTCATACGGTAATTTCATCCGTATGAAGAAGACCCTGATCATCGATGAAGCGCTCCTAAAAGAGGCACGGCAGGTGACTGACGCGAGCACGGACACCGAGACCGTTCGTTTGGGCCTGGAGAGCCTCGTCCGGCACGCGGCATACCAACGCTTGCGGGCCCTTCGCGGCTCGGAGCCTGGCGCCGACGACGTGTCCAGGCGCCGCGAGAAGCCAAAGCACGGGCGATCGTGATGGTCCTGGTGGATACATCGGTGTGGATTCGCTTCCTCTCCGATCGGGAGCCGTACGCCAGCGAGCTGGAGCGGCTCCTCGAACGCGAGGAGGTGACCGGCCACGAGCTCGTTTTCGGAGAGCTGCTCATTGGCGATCGTGGTGGGCGAACGAAAGTCCTTTCCGCGTACGAGCAGATGCAGCAAGGCAAGCGGGTTCCGCACCTCGAGGTGGTACTTTCGTGCGTGAACGCCACCTGCATGGCCGCGGAGTGGGCTGGGTAGACATTCACTTGCTGGCCACTGCGGTCGTAGGGGGCACTACGACTTTTGCGACGAGGTACGCGCATTCCACCTAAATACCGGCGCCGCCCCGCCGCCAAGGCAGGCACTGTTCCGGTGGAAAACCTGCGCGAAGCTGCCTGGATGATGCTCTTCGCGGATGAAGTGAAGCTCCGACAGGTTCGAGCAGAGCATCACAAGCTTCCAATCGGCGTCGTGCCTCGAAGACGCACGGGCACTCAAGCGGCTACGGTTAAAGCAGGTTGGTGGACGAGCTTCACCGAAGGCTGCGCCCGTTCTTCTTTGCCGCGTCAGCTCGTTTCTGCCTCTGGCCCTCGCGTGTCTGGAATCGATGCGCGGCCGCAGGGTTGTTAGACGACAATGCCGCTGGTGCGGCTCACCCAGCGCTGCGGCCGAAAAGGGGGAATCGGCTTGGGCTTCAGCATCGGGGCGCCCTCCTTCCAAAAGGACTTGAAGGGCCGCTTCTCCCCCGTTCGATAGAAGTGGACGAGGTAGGCAAAGTCGCAGGCGGAGTAATCCGACAACCACTGGTCGAAGTGGCTCACCCCCGCCTCGTGGAAGAGGGTCATCGAGTACTGGCAGGCCTCGTGCTCGTAGGCCTTGAGCTTCTGCAGCTGCTCCTCGGTGGGGTTGGGGTAGAGCCGGTAGCCAATCTCGCGGGACTCCGGGCTGGTGTTCCACTGCACCGTGTGACCGAAGAGGTGGGCGATGATGAACAGCGCCGTCTCCACCTCTTCATCGTAGTCGACGTGAATCTCCGCGCCGTCCAAGTCTCCGGTGAAAGGGTCGGGCACGTCGCGCACCCGCACCGGAACGCCGTAGCGCTCCTCGATGTGCTTCTCCAACCGGTTGAAGGCGTCGCGTAAGTCTTTGTCGGTCATCGCGGCGCCTGCCTCTCCCAGAGGTGGCGCGAGGCTTGATACCCCTCGAGCGCTCCCAACAGCTCCACCACCGCGTACACCACCACCGAGACGACGACCGTCACTCCGCCCACCAGCATCCAGGTTTGGCCCTGACCGAAGGATGCCTTCTCCAAGAGCGCGCCGGTGCCAAGACCGAGCGTACCCATGACTGCAGCCAAGGCGGGCCAGCGCGCACGACGCCACCCCTCGGCCCGCGCGACGCTCACCTCTCCCCGGTAGAGCGCGTCGTTCGCGAGCCGGGTCACCTCGGGGACCAGCCACTGGGTGAGCAGCACGCCGGTGAAAAGGCCGAGCGCGGCGCCCCCGGAGAAGACGAGCGGGTCCGGCCGGCCGTGGGCCTGGAAGTAGACCGAGGACACCGAGAGCCCGGCCGCGGTGGCGAGCGCAGCGGAGCCGAGGAGCACCCCGGTGCCGGCGGCGGCGACCTTGCCCATCGCCCACGTCGATGCACGCGGAGGGTCGGCCACCGCCGCGAAGGCTCCGAGGAGGACGAGAACGACGGCCAGGGCGCGCATGAAAACGAATGAAACGGGCTGCGGCTCTGGGCGGTCAAGCCCTCTCGACAGCTCGGTGGCTCCGTGGGAGCTTGAGTGGATGAGCACCCGGCGCGAAGTCCTGCAGGCGGCAGCTGCGCTGGGCGCTGGCCTGGCGGTGGGCTGCGGCAGCCCGGAGCCGCCGGCGGATCCACGCTTCCCCTTGGGGGTGGCGAGCGGAGACCCGACGAGCAGCTCCGTCTTGCTGTGGACCTGTTACCGCGGCCGGGCCGAGCTCGTGGTGAGCGTCGATGACGAAGCGGGTGCCCGGGTGTTCTCCGCGCCGGTGACGGTGGCCGACGGTGGCTTCGCCCACGTCGACGTCCCCGGGCTCGCTCCCGGCCGCGCCTACCGCTACCTTTTTTCCGACAGCGACGGCTCGACGAGCGAAGGCCGTTTTCGCACCGCTCCCGACGATGACGCGCGGGTGCCCCTCTCTTTCGGCGCCACCTGCTGCACCAAGCTCGGTCACCCGATGGACACGCTGGAGCGCGCTGCCGGCCGCGCCCTCGATGCCTTTCTGCTCCTGGGCGACACCGCCTACGTCGACGGCGCGCACACCCTCGCCGAATATCGAAGGAACTGGGCGAAGACGCTTTCCACCGCTCCGCAGCGCGCCTTACGGGCCGCGCACGCAGTCATCGCCACCTGGGACGACCACGAGCTCGCCAACAACTGGAACGCGGAGAACATCGGCCGCGAGCGCTTCGAGACCGCGGCGAGCGTCTTCTTCGAGCACCAGCCCGCGCGGCGCCAACCGCACGCTCCCTTTCGTGTCTGGCGGCGGCTCCGCTTCGGCCGCACCGCGGAGGTCTTCGTGCTCGATACCCGTGGCGAGCGCCGGCCTTCGGCCCAGGAGTTCCTCTCACGCGCGCAGCTCGACTGGCTCGAGGCCGGGCTGGCCGAGAGCAGCGCCGCCTTCAAGCTGGTGCTCAACCCGGTGCCCATCGCGGCCTACCCGGGGGCGCTCTTCCAGAGCTTCGAGCTCGACCGCTGGCAGGGTTACCCCCAGCAGCGCACCGAAATCCTCCAGCACGTGGAGGACCGGGACATTCGCGGGGTGCTGTGGCTCGCGGGCGACTTCCACCTCGCCTGCGCTGGGCGCGTCTCGCTCCAAGGGCCGGGACAGAACGCGGTGGAGGTGCTGGTGGGCCCGGGTGCGCAGGCCGCCAACCCTTCGCCCACCTACCCCGCGCCGCCGCAGTTCGACTGGGCCAGCGGGGTGAACAACTACACGGTGATCGACCTCGACCCGGCGACCTTGCAGGCGCGGATCCGCCACGTCGACGGCGGCGACGCCACCCTCTTCGACCACACCTACGTCCTGTAGCTGACGACCAGGCAAGCAACGTCATGACACCTCCCGTCCAAGCCGTTCCTCCCGGCGAGAACCCGCTCGAGGTCGTGCAGCCGGAGCGCGTCGACAGGCCCGGGACATCCTCTCTGCTCACACCACCCGGTTCGCGGTGGGCCTCTCGATGGCCAGGGTCATCGACACCCTCCTCGTTCCGCTGGAACGTTGCGCCTTCCCCGAGCTGTCGCCCATGCAGGTGATGTCCCATTGGTTGGGTTGCGACGAAACATGATATTTCATACCTTTATAGCATGAGTGCTACTACCATAAAGCTAGAGGGAGAACTTCTGGCGAAGCTTCATAAATTGAAGCCGCCCTCGATGAGCATCTCAGCGTACGTGCGGGGCCTCATCGAGGGTGAGGTGCGGCGGCAGTCGCTGGCGGCGGCGGCCCGCGAGTATCAGGAGTTCATTGCCTCGACTCCCTCGGAGCGGGATTGGCTGGACGATTGGATGGCCGCGGACTTGGTCCACCCGCCGCGGGAGAAGAAGCGGTGAAGCGCGGCACGCTCTGCTGGGTGAACCTAGAGCCCTCCCATCCTCCAGAGTTTGGCAAAACTCGGCCAGGGGTGGTCGTCTCCAACTCGGAGCAAAATGCGGTCTTGGAGACGGTCGTCATCGTCCCCGTCTCCAGTCAATCACCCGAGATCTGGCCACTGCGATTGGCCATCCACATGCCCCAAGGGAAAAAATCCTTCGCAGTGCTCCCGGGCATCCGGCAGGTGAGCAAACGGCGAATCACGCAGACGGTGGGGCTGCTTTCCCTCTCTGAGCTCGAACGGCTTGATGAGGCGCTGGGCGTCTACCTGCAGGACTAACAACAACCGGAATCAACGTCCCAAGACCTCACCGTAGATTTCACCCAAGCGCCGAGCTTCCGCCTCGATTCCGAACCGCTCGCGCGCGTCGGCGGCGGCGACACGGCCAATTTCCTCTGCACGTCGCGGGTCGGCCAGCAACGGCTCGAGGAGCGAACGCAGCGCGGCCAGGTCTCCAGGCGCGTAAGTGAAGCCATTGCGCCCGTGCTCGACGAGCCCTTCGGTATACGGCAGGCGCGTCGTCACCACGCAGCAGCCGGCGGCCATCGCCTCCAACAAAACCAGCGAGTAACCCTCGGTGTACGACGGGTGAACCAACACGGTGAGGCCCTGGTACCAAGGCAGAATGTCCGCCTGCTCGCCGGGAAAGGTGAGCCGGCTTCCCAGACGCGCGCCCAGGCCTTGGGCAAACGGTCTGAACTTCGGCGTCACCAGGCCGACCAAGGCCGTGTGCCACTCGGGGTGCCGCGGCAAGAGCGGCGCCACCGCTTCGACGAAATCCTCCTGGCCTTTGGCGGGGCGAATTCGCCCGACGACTCCCAGCCCGTGGGTTCCCACCAGCCCCAGCGAGCGCCAGGCGGCAACGCGATCCACCGGCGGGGCGAACCGCTTCAAATCCACCCCGTGACCCACCACGGCGGCAGGGGTGCGAATCATCTCTGCGCTGACCCGGGTGAGCGTCACCACCTGGTCTGCTTTCGAGGCGAGGGCGCGCGTGTACCACCCGGGTGCCTCTCCCGCGTGCCGGGTGAAGACCACCTTCACTCTCGGCGCCAAGGCGCGCAACAAGAGCCCCACCAACAGCTCGCTGTTCCGGTGAGCGTGCCAAATCACCGGCTCTCTCCTGGCCCGGCGAAGAATCTCGCTCACCGACGCGCGGGGAACATCGGCGGTCAGCGAGCGCCCGATGGACACGCCGTGCCAGCGCCCGTTGAGCGCTCGAACCATGTCCTCCACGTGCCGGGTGGCACCACTCCGGCGGTGGTGGAAGTGGGGGTGCACCACGAGCGTCATGTCGTCTCGCTCAGGGCCGAGCGCGTTTGGTCGAGTCGACGCCGTAGTCGCGCAGCATCTTGTGAATGACCAGCGCGTGCTGCTCTTCGGCGGAGATCATCCCCCGCGCGTATTCCTCGAGGTAGATGCTGCGGTCCTTGGCCAGCTCCAGCAGCCGCTGGTACTTGCCGATGGCCGTCTGCTCGTGGGCCAGGCTCTCGGCCAAAATGGCGTGGATCTCGTGCTCGTTGGTCTCGTCGAGCTTGGTGATTTTCATGCTCGGGTGTCCCCCCAGGCCGGTGAGCAGCTCTCCTGCTTGCTGGGCGTGGGTCAACGCCTCGGTCGCCTGGCTCCGCAAGAACTCGACGATGGGAATCCGGTTGGGGCCGATGACCATCAGCGAGTAGTGGGTGAAGCGCACCACCCCCGCCAGCTCGAACTCGACGATGCCGTTGAGCACGTCGATGACCGCCTTCTTGTTGAGGGGCTTCATGGCGGCGAAAGGCCTAGCACACCCGCGCGCGCGGAAGAAAACCTTGTCCCGCGCGTTGGCAACTCATGCGCCGCCGGTTAGAAGTCGCGCCCATGGAAAACGCAGGCGACTTGCGTGCGGTGGAGGAGCTGGCCTCGGCGCGCTCGCGCATTCTCGACCAGATTGAGAAACGGGTGGTTGGCCAGCGCGAAGTGGTCGACCACTTGCTCATCTCGCTCTTCTCCCGCGGGCACTGCCTCTTCGTCGGCGTGCCCGGGCTGGCCAAGACGCTGCTCATCTCCACGCTGGCCGATGTCCTCAACCTCTCCTTCAACCGCATTCAGTTCACCCCCGACCTGATGCCGTCGGACATCACCGGCACCGACATCCTCGAGGAGGACCGCTCCACCGGCCGGCGCGAGTTTCGCTTCGTCAAGGGCCCGCTGTTCGCCCACATCATTCTCGCTGACGAGGTGAACCGTACCCCGCCCAAGACACAGGCCGCGCTGCTCCAAGCGATGCAGGAGTACCGCGTCACCGCCGGCGGCCGCACCTACCCGCTCGAGCTGCCCTTCCTGGTCTTCGCCACCCAAAACCCCATCGAGCAGGAGGGCACCTACCCACTCCCCGAAGCCCAGCTCGACCGCTTCATGTTCTTGGTCGACGTCGGCTACCCCTCGGCGGAGGAAGAGGTGCAAATCGTCAAGACCACCACCGCGGGACAGCAGCCGGCGCTGGAGAAGGTGCTCTCCCCGGAGCAGATTCAAAAGCTCCAGGACTTGGTGCGCCGGGTGCCGGTGCCCGACCACGTGGTGCGCTACGCGGTGGAGCTGGTGCGCCACACCCGCCCCAAGGAGCCCCACGTGCCCGAGTTCATCGCCAAGAACGTCTCCTGGGGCGCCGGCCCGCGCGCCAGCCAATACCTGGTGATCGCGGCCAAAGCGCGCGCCATCCTCTCCGGGCGCTTCGCCGCCTCGGTGGAGGACGTGCAGGCGCTGGCCAAGCCGGTCTTACGCCACCGGGTGCTCCCCAACTTCCACGCCGAATCCGAGGGCATCACCAGCGCCAAGCTGGTGGAGCAGCTGCTCGAAGTGGTGAAGACGGCGTAGAGGCGTCTTTTGCAAACCCTCGACGCCCACATGCTGGCGCGGCTGCAAGGGGTGAAGCTGCGCGCCCGCGCGGTGGTGGAGGGCGTGCTCTCCGGCCTGCACAAAAGCCCCCACCAGGGCCAGAGCGTGGAGTTCGCCGAGCACAAGGTGTACGCCCCCGGCGACGAGCTTCGCCACCTCGACTGGAAGGCGTTCGGAAAGTTCGACAAGTACTACGTCAAGCGCTTCGAGCACGAGACCAACTTACGAGCGGTGATGACGCTCGATGGCTCGGCGTCGATGGGTTACGGCAGCACCGCGCTCTCCAAGCTCGAGGTGGCCAAGGTGTTGGCGGGGGCGCTGGCCTACCTCTTGGTGCGCCAGCAGGACGCCGCAGGGCTGGCGGTAGTGACGGGAGAAAGCTTCGCCGACGTTCCTCCGCGCGCGGCCGCGGGCCATCTCACCACCTTGATGGAGTCGCTCGAGCGACTTTTGCCCCGCGGTACCACCGACCTCTTCGGCGCCGCCGAGCGCTTGGCGGAGAAAGTCACCCGGCGCTCGCTCATCGTCGTCTTCTCTGACCTCTTCGACGACCGCCCCGAGGCCCTGCGGCGCATCCTCCAGCTGCGCGCGCGCAAGAACGACGTCGCGGTCTTTCACCTGGTCGACCCCGCCGAGCTCTCCTTCCCCTTCGACGACCCCACCCTCTTCCTCTCCATGGAAGACGAGCGGCGCATCGAGGTGAACCCGCGGGAAATCAAGGAGAGCTACCTGGAGGAATTTTCCGCCTTCCTCGCCCAAATGAAGTCCACCTGCGCCGAGGCCGACGTCGACTACGAGCTGGTGCGCACCGACGAGCCGCTCGACGCGGTGCTCTTGCGCTTCCTCGCCCGGCGTCAGGGAGGGCGGCGGTGACCTTCGCCCAACCCCTGATGCTGTTGGGCGCGCTGGCGGCGCTCATCCCGCTGCTCATTCACCTCTTCGACCGCCGCCGGCCTCGCCCTCACCCCTTCGGCGCCATCTCCTTCGTGCTCAAGAGCCAGCGGCGCACCGCCTCGCGGCTCAAGCTCAAGCGGCTCATCCTCTACGCCTTACGCACCCTCATTCTTCTCGCGCTGCCCATCGCGCTGGCCCGGCCGGAGTGGAGGAAGGAGGCGCTCCCGGGTGCATCGGCGCGCGGCCCCGCCGCCACCGCCATCGTGCTCGACGCTTCGCTTTCCATGCGCTGGGCCGACGGGACGTCGCTCTTTGCCGAAGCGCAGGAAGAGGCCCGCGACGCGCTCGCCGGTCTTTCCGCTGAGGAACCGGCCACGGTGCTCCTGTGCGGCCTGCACGCACGGCCGCCTTTGGCCGCCGGCTTCGATCGCGCCCGCCTGCGTTCTCTCATCGACCAAGCCCAGCCCAGCCACGGCAGCGCCGACCTGACCCGTTGCCTCGACCTCGCCGCCCATGCGCTGGAGGAGAGCCCCTTACCCGCCAAGCGGTTGGTGGTGGTTTCGGACTTCACCGCCCACTCGCTTCGGCTGGAGGCGCCTCCTCCTTTGGTGAAGGGGCCCACCGGCGAGCCGGTACGCCCGGAGATGGTACTGGTGGACGCCGCCCGCGGCCGCCCAGAGCTGCCCAACCACGCCATCGTCGATTTGAAAATCGAGCCGGCGATGCAGGTGGGGCCGCGCGCGTTTCAGTTCACCTTCACCGTGCGCAACTTCTCCTCCCTGCCGGTGAAGGACCTCGAGGCGAGCTTGCGGGTGCAGGGGCAGGTGGTGGCCAAGGGCTTTCTCGACCTCGCTCCCGGAGGCACCTCGCAAAAAGTCCTCACCCACCGCTTCGACGAGGGCGGCACGGTGAGCGGCGAGGTGGCCATCGCTTCCGACCAGCTCGCCGAGGATGACCGCCGCCCCTTCGTGCTCGCGGTGCCCAAGGAGCTCACGGCGTTGGTGGTGAACGGCTCGCCGAGCACGGTGAGGCTGCGCGACGAGACCTTCTTCGTCGAGGCCGCCCTCACCGCTCCTGGCTCTCCGGTGCGCGCCTTCGTGCGCGATGCCGAGGCCGGTTTGCGCGAGGACCTCTCCCAGTATGACGTGGTGATGCTGCTCAACGTGCCCCTCCCCACCGAGGAGCAGGCGCAGGGGCTGGCCGCGCTCGTGGAGAAGGGCGGCGGTCTCTTCCTTTCCATGGGAGACAACGTCGTCGACGTGCCCCTCTACAGCGCACGGCTCGCCTCGGTGCTGCCAAGGCCCTTGCGCGACACCAAGACCGCCGTCGACCCGGAGGCGCCCGACGTCACCGCCCGCGCCGCCAAGCTGGCCTCGGTCTCCACCGAGCACCCGGTGTTCTCGGTCTTCACCGGCCCGGCGCGCGAGGGGCTCCTGAGCGCCCGCTTCTACCGCTATGTGCTGCTGGAGGGAGAGCAGGTGACGGCTGGGCAAAAAGCGACCTCGCAGGTGCTGGCGACCTTCGACGACGGCGCACCTGCCTTCGCGGTGGCGAAGAAGGGTCCAGGCCGAGTGATGCTCTTCACCTCCACCGTGGACCGCGACTGGAGCGACTTTGCCATTCGCACCGCCTTTCTCCCGTTTTTGCAGCGGGTGTGTGCCTACCTGACCGGCTCGCTGGAGGAGCGCGACGAGCTGCGTGCGCAAGTGGGGGAGGTGGTGACTTTCCGCCCCTCGAGCGAGCACAAACCAACGGCGGCGAAGGGGCCGCAAGGAGAGGAGCTCAAGCTCGACGCTCAGCCCGATGGCAGCTTCCAGCTGGGCCCGGTGGAGACGCCGGGCGCGTACACGGTGCTCGATGGCAAGGGCCAAGCGCTCCCCGCGCTCTTTTTCGCCGTCACCCTCGACCCCTCGGAGAGCGACCTTTCGCGCATCAAGCCCGAGGTGCTCTCGGCCTACTTCGGCGAAGAGATGGTGCGCACCGCGGGCGGCCCCGAGCCAGAGCGAAAAGTGCCGCTGTGGACCTGGCTCATTCTCCTCGCCGCCTGCGCCTTCTTCTTCGAGGGCCTGCTCTTGCGGCGGTGAGCAGGTGTGGTTGCGCAGGAGACTGCGCAACCTGCGCAGAGCTCGCTTCTCAAAGACAACGTCCCTCCCCTGCGATGTCCACTGACGCCGAACGGCATGGCTCCTGCTCACGGTGCGGCCCGGAGGTGGACCGATGCGAACGCCACGGCGACTTTGGGTGCTGCTGCTCCTGGGAACTGCGGCAGGCTGCCGCGACTATGGAGACAACTGGTTTACCCGGCCTTCGCGCTCGCGGCCCACTCCAGAAGCGGGGACTGCGGCGTGCGCTCCAGCCGACCTTCTCATCAGTACCGAGTCGGCGGTGACCTCCAGCTTCGCGCCCCCGGTGAGTGGCGGGACGCTCATCGTGCCCGAAGGGGGAACGACCGCGGTGGCCGCTGACCCTGACCGGGACGTGGTGTGGATTGCCGATCTCGGCGAGCGCATGACGACTTCGGTACAACTGTCGCGAGGTGATGAGCCGGGGCGCCTGGTGGCGGACGAGCAGGGCCGGGTGCACGTGGCATTGCGTCGAGGCGGAGCGGTGGTGAGCATCGACCCCGCCACCGCCACCGTGCTCGCCCGGCGCCCGGTGTGCTCTGAGCCGCGGGGCATCGCATACGACGTGCTGTCGGCGACGCTGCATGTGGCTTGCGCCACTGGGGAGCTGGTCTCCCTGCTGGCCGAGGGCGGCAACCCCACCCGCCGTCTCCAACTGGGCATGGACCTGCGCGACGTGGTGGTGCAGGACGGGCGCATGTTCGTCAGCCGCTTCCGTTCCGCCGAGCTGCTCGAGGTCTCCGCGGACGGGAAGTTGGCGCTGTCGCGCCGGCCCGATGAGTGGATGCCGGTGGAACGCGGTCGCGCCGCCGTCGCCTGGCGCACCCTCGCCTCCTCGGGCCGGGTGGTGATGCTGCACCAGCTCGCTACCTCGGCGGACGTGGACATCAGCTGCACCCAGCCCCCCGGCTCCAGCTACGGAGGAGGAGGAGGTGGTGGTGGTGGTGGCGGCGGGAGCTTCGGCGACGTGGGGCAACACGTCCCTCTGGTGGCGCCGGCAATCACCTCGTTCTCGGGCGCCTCGCACAGCGCCCCCCTTTCCTTCCAGGGCGTGCTGGCGGTGGACATCGCCGTCTCCGGCGACTGCCAAAAGATGGCCATCGCTGCGGCGGGCGGCGACCTCGTCAAGCTGGCGACTGGAACCGGCAACGCATGCGCGTTCGACCAGCCCAACGACGCAGGGGTCTTCTTCTTCTCGGAGCCGGTTGCGGTCGCTTTCACCGAGAGCGGCGCCCTGGTGGTGCAGACCCGCCAGCCAGCCGGGTTGCACGTCATCGAGCAGGGCCAGGTCACCCAGAAGCTGCTCTTTTCGACGCAGGACGTGAGCCACTCGGGGCACCGCCTCTTCCACAAAGACGCCGGGCGCGGCATCGCCTGCGCTTCTTGTCACCCCGAGGGGCGAGAGGACGGCCTGGTGTGGCGCTTCCGCTCCACGCCGGGCGCCATGGCTGAGCCGCGGCGTACCCAGCCGTTGGGGGGAGGCCTGCTCGCCACCGCACCTTTCCACTGGGAAGGGGACCTGAACGACGTCGGAGCGCTGATGCGCGAAGTCTTCGCCCGGCGCATGGGCGGCCTTTTGCCCTCCGAGACCCAGCTTTCCGCGATGAACCGCTGGCTCGACGCGCTGCCTCCGCCTGCGCCCCCTGCGGCGCAAGACACTGCGGCAGTCGCCCGCGGCCAAACCCTCTTCGAGGATCAGGAGGTCGGCTGCGCCCGATGCCACTCGGGCCCGCGCTTCACCAACAACGCCACCCTCGCCGTGGGTACCGGGGCCCCCTTTCAGGTTCCTTCCCTCTTGGGGCTGGCGGCGCGCGACCCGTACATGCACTCCGGCTGCGCCTCCACCCTCTTCGAGCGCTTTCTCCCCGACTGCGGAGGAGGCGACCAGCACGGGAAGACCTCTCACCTCACCGGCGAGCAGCTCGACGACCTCATCGCTTACCTCCAGACCCTCTGACACCCGCACTGGCATCCGGCAGCCGTCGGCGTAGGCTCGCCCTCCCCTTCGCAGGAGAGGTGACATGACGCGTTTTGCCGTAGCCGCAGGGAGCGTGGTGGTTTTGATGTCGTCAGCCGTTTGGGGGGACGAAGTGGCTGCCGACGACGGTGCCGTCGACGTTCGTGACGCCGACGCCGCGGTGGGCATTGGAGCCGGCTGGACTTTCCCGGAGGAAATCCTACGCCCCAATACGGTGAGCGCTCGCCTTCGTTTCGGGAAGTTTGCCATCGAGCCGGGAGTGTCGCTGGGCGG
>JBMORE010000076.1:0-2286 GCA_049322255.1 Myxococcota bacterium
CGCGCTGCTTGGGGTTCGTGTCTTCCGCCACGGCCATGAGAAACCTCAGAAGTTCAGCGGCCTTACGCCGACAAGGAGAGGGCGCGGTATAACGTCGCGTTCCGTGCCCTGTCAACGCACCGTTGGAGGGGGAGGACAGAGGCGTGGCGATTTACACCCAGCTGACGCAAGAGGACTTCGCGAGCATCTCCCAGGCCTTCGGGTTGGGAAGGGTCATCGAGGCGCGTCTCATTCCCCAAGGGTCGATCAACACCAACGCCTTCTTGGCGTGCGAACGGGGTCGCTTCTTCTTGCGCCACACCACCGTGCGCTCGGGGGACGACCTGCGCTTCGAAGCAGAGTTGCTCGCACACCTGCACGAGTCGCGCTTCCCCGCGCCGGTGATGCTGCGCACGCGTGAAGGCCTTCCGTTCGTGGAGCGGGCCGGCGGGCGGGCGTGCGTCTTTTCCTACGTCGCGGGCGAGGAGCTGACGCGCGCCTCCTTCACCCCGGAGCATGCCGAGGCCCTGGGGCGTCAGCTGGGCAAGCTCCACCGCGTCGCCCAGAGCTTCTCGGGGCGGCGGCAGAACCCCTACGGGCAGGCGACGGTTCGCGCTTGGCTACAGGAGCTGTCGCGGCACCCGAACACCGAATTGGTGCCGCTCGCCGGCGAGCTTTTGGGTTACCTCGAAAAGGCGGTGGCGTTCGACCGGGGGTTGGCCCCGCGGGGCGTCATCCACGCCGACCTCTTCATGGACAACGTGAAGTGGCTGGGCAGCCGGGTGTCCGCCTTCATCGACTTCGAGATGGCTTGCTTCGACGAGTGGGCGCTCGACGTCGCGGTGACGCTCAACGCCTGGTGCTTCGATGGGCGTTACTTGAAAGCGCACGCGAAAGGGCTGGTGCGCGGCTACGTGGAGGAGCGGCCCTTCGTCGCCGTCGAGCACCAGGCGCTCTTTGCCCAGGCGCTCTTCGGGGCGGTGCGCTTCGCGGCCTCCCGCATTCGCGACTTCCACCTCTCGCCGCTGCCGCCCGACAAGCTCGCCCGCAAGGACTTCCGCACTTACCTTTCGCGCGCGCGTGCCCTGGCGGCGATGGGCCCCGACGGTTTTGGGGCGCTGCTTTAGATGCCCGAGGTGATTTTCCAGGTGTCGCCCACGCGCAGGAAGGTCATCTCCTTGATCTCCGAGTCGTTCTGCGGCTTGGAGACCAGCCCGGGCATGCGGAATGAGGAGCTGTAGGTGTAGATGGCGCGGGCAGAGGTGTCGCTCACCTCGACCTTGCGCACGGTGATTTCCAGGCGGACGTCGTTGACGCGGGAGAGGTCCTGCGGCAGCTCCTCGCGCAGTCGCTTGAAGTCCCGGTCGTCGTCGAGCGCGGGGGTGCCCGCGTTGTCCGCGAACGATTCGGAGACGAGGGCGAGCACCCCTGGCGCGTCGCGCGCCTCGACCGCCGCGCGGTACTTCTCCATCACGTCGAGGATGGCGCGCGTCTCTTCGGTGTCCTCGAGGTCGGTGCCGGGGATGCGGCGGGGAGTGCAACCAATCGCCACGAGGGCGAAGAGCGAAACGGTCAGGAGGGTTTTGTTCATACCTGGTCGAAGCGTTCATAGCCTCAACAGGGCGCCCCGACAAAGATTCCGGCGAAGGGCCTTCAACTGCCGGCCCGCACCACCTCGGCGATGAAGCGGTTGAGCACCGGCAGCTCGCCGTCGAGGATCTTCAACCCCTCGCTCTGAATGACTTTCTCGCCGATCATCGCCAGCGGCTTGAGCAGGAAGGGCAACTTGAGCGAAATCTCCCCGTCCATCGCGCGTTCGGTCTGCCCGTTGCCCAGGTCGCGCAGGCGCAAGGTGCCGGTGTTCACCAAGAGGTTACTGATCTTGTTCGAGGTGGGGACGTTGGAGAAACGCAGCTCCTTCTTCCCCTTGTCGTAGGTCGAGGTCTCGACGAAGGCGAACCACTCGGGGGGAACCGGTTTGGGCCCGATGGAGGCGATGACCGGTCTGGGGCGGTAGCGCACCTTGCGGCGCACAGTGCTCCCCTCGTCCTTCTTTTCCAGCTGCTGCACCTCCAAGAGCACGCCGTGGTGCTGGAGCAAGAAGGCCAGGTACCGCTCGTCGAGGAGCGCCTTCTCCACTTCCTCCACCGTTCCTTGAATGCGCTGCCGAGTTTCGAACCTCATCAAGTAGGCCTCAGCCGCCAATGACGGCTGAGGCCCCTCACAGAACCGGACGTGCGGATTTCCCGCATCCGGCTCTTCGGTTGGTGGTTTCGTTCGGTACGGCGCTCCGAGGTGAGGTCTATC
>JBMORE010000077.1:0-2208 GCA_049322255.1 Myxococcota bacterium
GGCGAGGAGGCGCTCCTCGACCCCTTCCAAGGCTCGGTGAACGCCGCCCGCTGGGAGTTGGCGCGGCTGTTTCGCGAGGCGATGGCGCGTGGGTGGCCGGTGCTGGTGAGCGTTCGCCAGTGAATTCGGGTGTCTCCAGCTCGCCGGGTGGTGTACGGTCGCCTTGGTGCGCCGCGTCATCCTGAGCATTCTGCGTTGTCCCGTGTGCCGCCGCGGAGGCCTCTTGCCCGAGGCCGACACCGCCGAGCTGGTCTTCGGCCCCGTTCGTTGCCCCGACTGCCAAGCGAGCTTTCCCGTCGCCGAGGGCGTCGCCGATTTGGTGGCCGACCGCGGGCGCGTGGGGGCAGTGCAGAAAAGCTTCGAGCTGCCCTGGGTGGCGCGCTCCTACGAGCGCTACCTGCGACCGGCCATTCAGCTGGCCATTTCGCGCCGGCGGTTCGATCGGGACAGCGAGTTTCTGCTGTACCAGGCGCTCTTGGGAAAGCCGGACGGGCCGGTGCTCGATTTGGGCTGCGGCACCGGCCTGTTCGCCCGGCGGCTGGCACGCGACGTCGAGCTGCCCGCGGTGGTGGGCATGGACGTCTCCAAGGCGATGCTCGAAGAAGGCGTCGCCCAGGCGCGGGAAGCGGGAGTGATGGTCGACTTCGTGCGCGCCGAGGCGCCGTACTTGCCGTTCATGGACCACTCCCTGGGCGCGGTGTTGCAGTCTGGCTCCTTGCACCTGGTGGAAGACGCGAGCCGGCTGTTCATCGAAGTGGGCCGGGTCTTGCGCCCCAAAGGCCGCTACCTCGTCAGCACCTACCTGCCTCCCGGAGGGCTGGGGAAGGCGCTGCAACACAAGGCTGGGTTGTTCCCCCGCGGGGAGGATGAGCTGCGCAGCGCGATCGCCGCCGCCGGCCTGGTGCAGTTCGAGCGCATGGTGTTGCCGCCGTTCATTCTGGTGAAGGCGGAAAAGGCCCAGGCACGTTAGGTCGTCAGCCAAACACTTCCGCCGGCGCAACCCGGAAGGGGCTGATGACTTGGACGCCGTCGAAATCCGCGCCGTGGGTGAGATCTTCCGAGAGCAGATACCGGCAGTCGGCGATGCGCGCTGCCGCCACGATGAGCGCGTCCCAGAAGGCCAGACCAAATCGCTCTTCGAGGTGCCAGGTTTCATCCAGCAGAGCGGGCGCCCAAGGCACCACTTGCCATCGCAACAAATCTCGAATTTCGAGCCGCGCCTGCTCGCGAGGCATCCCCGGAGACAACTTGCGTGTCACCACCTGATAGAACTCATGCAGCACTTGAGCGCTCAAACACCCCGCACGCGTTTTCCAGAGTGCTTCTCGCCAGGCCTGCGCTTGGGGCTGCTTTTCTCTCTCTGTCGCGTCGCGGCTATAGACGAGGACGTTACTGTCGACGAAGCACAGGTCGGTCATAGAGCTCGTCCCGGCTAGGATAACGGTCGCCTTCTCCCTTCAAAGCCAAGGGCTTCCTTCCCAAGTCGCGCCGCATCGCCGCCTGGTAACCACGCTCCTCCTCCATCCGCTGACGAAGGAGCTTCCCCACCAGCTTCGACACGCTCGTCCCCTGCTCCGCCGCCCAGACCCGCGCCCACCGAGCCACTTCTTCATCGACCGTAATGGTCAAGTTCTTCATGAACACAAAGTTAGTGTTCCACGAATTTTGCGTCAATCGGAGCGCTTTCAGCCGAACGGCAGAAGTGGTTTTCTCCGCCGCTGGAGGTGGGCAATGCGCTTGCTTTGGCTTTCGATGGCGTTGGCCTTCGCGTGGGCCGGTCCAGCGCTGAGCGCTCCCGACCCCTTGGCGGCGGCAAGAAAGGCGATGGCCGAGGGGGAGTTCGAGACGGCGCTCAAGAGCGTCGATGCCGCCCTGCCTCGTACCAAAGAGCTTTCGGTGCGAGTGCGGCTTCAGCTCCTTCGCGGGCAAGCACTGGCGGCGCTCGACCGAAAAGACAAAGCCATCGACGCCTTCGCCGCCGCGTTGGCTCTCGACGCCGCGGCCGAGCTCGATTCGGCGACCGCCAGCCCCACTGTGCTCGACTTGTTCGAGAAGGCCCGTTCCCGCGTGAATGGCACGCTCGCGGTGAGCACCAGCGTGAAGGGAGCGTTGGTGCGCATCGACGACACCGCCCACGGTCCGGCGCCGCTGACGGTGGAGCTCCCCGTCGGCCGGCATCGGGTCGAGGCCGCCAGCGAGGGGTTTCGT
>JBMORE010000078.1:0-19754 GCA_049322255.1 Myxococcota bacterium
TGGCGTACGTACAGCGCTCCTAGGTGGAACCCGCGTGCGCTCTCGTTTTGCAGCTTCACGTGCCGCACGTGCGCCCCTTCGCCCACGGCCACCTCGGTCACTGCGTTGGTGAGGTAGGCCCCTTCTCCTTCGTAGACCTCCACCACCGTCGCCTGGCTGTTCTCTTCGGCGATGACCAGGTTGCGTGGGTGCGCCGCCGTCGGGCGTTCAAAGGCGGTGGAGAGGTAGACGAAGTGAACGGGCCGCTCGACCACCGTGCCCTTGGCCAGATGAAGCACCGCCCCGTCCTCGAAGAGTGCGGCATTGAGCGCACAGAACGGCCGCTCGAAGCCGGCTACCTGCGACAGGTGCCGCCCCACCAGCCCTTGCGGAGCGGTGGAGAGCGCCCTCACCGTCGCTCCCACCGGGAGCGTTTCCACCGAGGAGAGGTGCGGAGCGAACCACCCGTCGACGAACACCAACCGCGCCCCCAAAGACGCCGGGGCAACCCGCTCGACCTTGGGCACACCGACGTCGGCGAAGCGGCCCATGTCCGGCACGGCGAAAGCCACCTCGGCGATCGGGCCCAGACTGGTGTACTTCCACTCCTCGTCCTTGGTGGTGGGGAAGCCCGCGGCCTCGAAACGAGCGAAGGCTTCTTGGCGCAGCGCAGAGAACCATCCGGCGCGGTCGTTTCGCGCCTGTAAGGCTTCACCGAAGCTGTGCCGCGCCGCGCTCATGCCCTAAGCCCTTGCCGCGCTCTTCTCCAGCCAGCCGTAGCCCTTTTGTTCCAGCTCCAAGGCCAGCGCGCGGTCTCCCGACTTGACGATGCGGCCGCCGGCGAACACGTGCACGTGGTCGGGCACGATGTAGTCCAGGAGCCGCTGGTAGTGAGTGATGACCAGCATCGAGCGCGAAGGTCCTCGCAGGGCGTTCACCCCGCTGGCGACCACCCGCAAGGCGTCGATGTCCAGCCCGGAGTCGGTCTCGTCGAGGATGGCGAGCGTTGGGTCGAGTACCGCCATCTGAAAAATCTCGTTGCGCTTCTTTTCGCCTCCGGAGAACCCCTCGTTCACCGAGCGGCCCGCCAGCGCCTGGTCCAGCTCCACCAGCCGCATTTTTTCCTTGGCCAGCGCGAGAAAGTCGATCGCGTCCAGCTCCTCTTCGCCGCGCGATTTGCGCATCGCATTGAGGGCGGTGCGCAAGAAGTAGAGATTGCCCACGCCCGGAATCTCCACCGGGTACTGGAAGCCCAAGAAAATTCCCGCCACCGCGCGCTCCTCCGGCGGCAGGGCGAGCAAGTCTTTGCCCTGGTAGCGCACTTCGCCTTGGGTGACTTCGAACGTGTCCCGCCCTGCGAGCACCTGGGCCAAGGTGCTCTTGCCCGAGCCGTTGGGACCCATGAGGGCGTGCACCTCGCCTTCGTTCACCACCAGGTCGACGCCCTTCAGAATCTCCTTGCCCTCCACCTTCGCGTGGAGGTTTCTGATCTCCAACATCGCCATCGCTTACCCGACGCTCCCTTCCAAACTGACGCTCATCAGCTTCTGAGCCTCGACCGCGAACTCCATCGGGAGCTCCTTGAACACCTCACGGCAGAAGCCGTTGACGATCATCGACACCGCGTCTTCCTGCGTGATGCCGCGCTGCCGGCAGTAGAAGAGCTGGTCCTCGCCGATCTTCGAGGTCGAGGCTTCGTGCTCCACCCGGGCGGTGGGGTTTTGCACCTCGAGGTACGGGAAGGTGTGCGCCCCGCAGGCATGGCCGATGAGCAAGGAATCGCACTGGGTGAAGTTGCGCGCGCCGGTGGCGCCCTTGAGCACCTTCACTAGGCCCCGGTAGGTCTGCTGCCCCTTCCCCGCCGAGATGCCCTTGGAGAGGATGGTCGAGCGGGTGTTCTTGCCGATGTGAATCATCTTCGTTCCGGTGTCGGCCTGCTGGCGGTGGTTGGTGAGCGCCACCGAGTAGAACTCGCCCACCGAGTCGTCGCCCTGGAGGATGACGCTGGGGTACTTCCAGGTGATGGCCGAGCCGGTCTCCACCTGAGTCCAGCTGATCTTCGCCCGCGTGGCGCACTTTCCCCGCTTGGTGACGAAGTTGTAGATGCCGCCCTTCCCTTCCGCGTCGCCGGGGTACCAGTTCTGCACGGTGGAGTACTTGATGTTCGCCCCCTCCAGCGCCACCAGCTCGACCACCGCCGCGTGCAGTTGGTTCTTGTCGCGCATCGGAGCGGTGCAGCCCTCGAGGTAGCTCACGTAGCTGCCTTCGTCGGCGACGATGAGGGTGCGCTCGAACTGCCCGGTGTCGGCGGCGTTGATGCGGAAGTAGGTGGACAGCTCCATCGGGCAGCGCACGCCCTTGGGGATGTAGACGAACGAGCCGTCGGAGAAGACCGCCGAGTTGAGCGCGGCGAAGAAGTTGTCGGTGTGCGGCACCACCGAGCCCAAGTACTTCTGCACCAGCTCGGGGTGGTGCTTTACCGCCTCGGAGAAGGAGCAGAAGATGACTCCCGCCTCGGCGAGCTTCTCTTTGAAGGTCGTCGCCACCGAGACCGAGTCGAACACCGCGTCCACCGCCACGCCCGACAGCCGCTTCTGCTCCTCCAGCGGAATGCCCAGCTTCTCGAACGCCTTGCGCAGCTCGGGGTCGACCTCGTCCATGCTGGACAGCTGCTTCTTCGGCTTGGGCGCGGAGTAATAGACGATGTCCTGGTAGTCGATGGGCGAGTAGCGCACGTTCTGCCAGCGCGGCTCGGCCATCGTCTTCCAGTGGCGGAAGGCCTGCAGACGCCAGCGGAGCATGAACTCGGGCTCGTTCTTCTTCGCCGAGATGAGCCGGACGACGTCCTCGGACAGACCCTTGGGAACGGCGTCGGCCTCGACGTCGGTGACGAAGCCCCACTTGTAGCCGGAGCTGATTCGTTCGGAGAGAGTGTCCGGGGCGTTCTTCATGAAAGTCCTCGCGGGCGCACCAAGTCGCCCAGCCGGGTCTGCTCGAGCGCCTTTTGCACCACATGGTCGATGGACATCCACACCGGGCGCAGCGCGCAATCGAGCTCGTGCACACAGGTGCGCTTGTTGCCCGCGTGCTTCCTGCAGAACTCGTACGTCGAAAAGCTCCCCCCCAGCGCGGTCATCACCCGTCCCAGCGTCACCTGGTCTGCACTCACCGCCAGCTCGTAGCCACCATGCTTGCCCCGCGTACTGGTGACCAACCCCGCGCGGCGCAAGACCCGCATCAGCTTCGCCACGTACGCCGGGGTCAGTGCCTCGCGCTCGGCGATGCCCTTGATGGTCAAGAACCCCTCGGGCGAGCGGGCGATCTGGAGCAGGCAGCGAAGCCCGTATTCTTCTTGCGCGGTGAACCTCATACCTTCCTCGCTCGTGTGGCGGGCAGTCCCTATGAAAACTGTACTTGAAAGTCAACTTATTCGAGCCGCCGGCCCGTTGCCAAAGTCAAGAGGGCGGTAGGCTGCTCCCCATGCACGTGAAAGTGAACCAGCGCCGTGCGGTTCCTATGTTGGGGCGAAACGGCGCCGGGTTTTTCCTTTCGGTGGCGCTGGTCATTCAAGGCTGTCGATCGATTGAGGCAAACGCCGGCCCTGACGGTGCGGAAGCGGGTGGGGCCAATGGAGACGCAGGCCCGCCGACCGATGCGGGCACCGATGCTTTGCCCTGCGTCGCGGATGCGGAGCCACACACCCAGCACTGGTGCTCGCCCCAATCCGCCATCACCCAGGCCAGGACGATCATCGACCTGTCCGGCAACGTCACCGCCCGGTGCGATTCCTGGACGGGCCAAGCTGACTCGTTTGTCCTACCCGCAGATCCCCAGAGCTATCCACTCCTCGTCCACGTCTCAGCCGAGAACTTCGCCGGGCCTTGCTCGGCCTGCCCCAATCCCTCCGCGACCCAATTCGGGATAGCGCTCACGGTCCCGGATTCAGCGCTGTTTGGACCCAATGGGCGATCGGCTCGGTTGGCAGTGCGGGTTTCCGCTCCCTGGTTCGTCGTTTCCGGTGGAACCGGCGAGCCGGCTGCCTGGCCTTGCAGCGATGGGTATCAGGAGTATGGCCTTCAGGCCTGCGTGCAGAGTTATTTCAGCGGATTTGGCCTGGTGACGAAGCAAGCCCATCCTCCGCCCGCCGACGCATGGGTGCAACTGGAGCCCGGCGGCGATGTCACGACCTGCTGCCCTTACCGGTGCCCCTAATCTCCAGCCTGCTCGAACGGGCAGTTCACCCGGAAACCCAAGCCCGTTATCCGACGAGCTGAACGGGTTCACCCGCTTCCGGGCGGCGCAGCGCGGCGAGGACCTCGGTGGAAAGCTTGGCGCGCAGCTTGGCGACCATCTCCGGGCTGCCCGCGTAGTGGTGGTGCTCATCGTCGAGCAACTGCTGAATGACATCGCGATCGACGTTGGGAAGGTTGTAGCGCGCAAGGAAGGCAACCCACAGCTCGTCGTCGCGAAAGCCCTCGTCGATGTCCAGCGACTGGGCAAACCCGATGAGCCCGTTGAGCTTGGCGTCCACCGCTTCCATTTGCAGCTGCCAGCTGGAGATGAGGTAGCGGCCGAACTCGTAGACCACCGTGGCGCGCAGCGCCTCTTCGCTCATGTGCGAATAGCGCGCGTTCACCTCCAGGCGGTACTCGGTCTTCCCGTCGGGGCCTGTGGCTTGGGTGAAGCGAACCAGCTCCTTCTCACCCAGCTTGGGCTCGAACCAGCCTCCTGCCACCACCTTCGAATCCTTGTTCACCAAGTCGAGAATCGAGCTGAATTCGGACACCGCGTTGAGAATCTGCGCCGCCACGTTCACCTTGGTGCCGTCGAGAATGCTGGCGTGCCGCGCCTGCTTCACCGGCTTCATCTCGCGCTGGGTGTCCGTGGGCACGGAGAAGGTGCTGAAGTTGAAGTGCTTGTCCAGGTAGTCGGCCTGGCCGTCGCTGTCGCGATCGAGCACGCGCTCGCGCACCAGGGTGGAGATGGGGGTGAGGAAGTTGTTCCGGCCCGAATATCCGTCGGTGTCGTTGAACATCCGGGTCAGCTTCTCCCAGTCGTCCCGCCGGGCAATTCCCGCGCAGAGCGAGTCAATCTCGGTGTCCCGGTAGGCCGACCCGAAGGTCGTCACCACCTGGAGGTTGGGGTACTTCTTCTTCAGCTGATCGAGCACTCCCTTGCCCACGCACAAGTCGTAGATGAAGAGCTGGCCGTCTCCGCCGCCGGAGGTGTCGGGCCCCCTCTCGATCGACGAGGTCATGTTCCGACCCCAGTTGGAGTGACCGTCGTAGCCCATGATGTGCACGCCCTTCTTCCCCGTGCCCGCGAGCAGGTCGCTTCCCCCTTCTTGGACGCTGATGCGAAAGACCGTCTCCCCTACTCCCGGCTCGTTGAACTTCTTTTCGAAGGTGGTGACGCCAGAGCGGCTCTCCGGCCCCACCGGCTGAAAGCCACCCATCTCCAGCCTCGCCATGAAGCGCTCGTGGAACTCGTCTCCCACCTTCCAGTGAAGGTTGATGGTCTTGTTCCCGTCGGCGAACCACTTCTCGTAGGGCGGAGTCATCGGCGCCAGCTCGCGCATCCACGTCGAGGCGAGCTCCTTGGCCGGGCCCGCCTTGGCCACCTTCGAGTTGGCGAAGTGGAAGATGAGGTTCTCCCGCAGACGCACGTCGGTTTCCGCCAACACCAGGCTGCGGAAGGCGTCGAGCATCGGCGCGGAAAGCTCGGGCTCGGCAGTGGCCTCCATCAGATGTAGGAGCACCGTCGCCGACGACGCACGCAGCTGCAGCGCCTGGTTGGCATCCAGCCTCGCCGGGCGGGTGCCACCCGCGGGCACCTTGGCCAACGTTCCCTGAAGCGTTTGGAAAACCGCCGCCCGGGTGTCTTTGGACACGCCGACGTCGGCGAAGACATTGCCCGCAGAGTCGTCCACCAATTCGCCTGCGCGGAAGAGCGCCTCGCCCAGCTCGACGTCGTTCCTGGGCGGAGCACCCTCGGCGGAGAGCGAAAAGACACCCGTGCTGGAAAGAAAGACCGGGCGGTGCGCGTCGGAGGGATCGAGCGCAACGGTACCGCCAGGCGGGGACGCCGGAGCCGACCGCTCGATGATTGCCCGAATGGTATCGAGCGCCGCAGGGTCGAACAGGTCGCGGTGTTGGGTGAGAATTCGCCGCAGCTGTGCCTTCTCGTACCCGCTCACCACCCCGTTCTTCTGGGCATGGGCGACGAGGGCCTGAGCCTCCTCGCGGGTGATGCGGCCGTCAGCGGCTGCCTGGCTTCCCTTGCGTATGATTGAGGGCATATGGGCGCCAGACTACCCTCGTTTTCATGGGTAGTCGTCGTGCTTTCGTGCCCCCTGCCCCTTGCCCTCGTGGCGGCACATCTGCGAGCCAGTCTACATGGGCTGAATGGCCGCGCCACCGGAGCAAGTGTCAGTGCACGACGATGACCGGACGATCGGCGTGATGCACCACCCGATCGCTCACCGAGCCCAACAGCCACCGTCCTCCCGGGCCGAGCCCGCGGGCGCCGACGACAATGGTGTCCGCCGCCAACTCCCGGGCCTGCTCGAGAAGCGTGGCCGCCGGAGCACCGACCACCACCCGCTTTTCCAACTGCGCGCGTGGCAAGTCCTTCGCCACCTCGTCGAGCAACTGCGTCACCCGCTGCATTTCTTCGGGCGGCGGCGGGTGGGCGGCGATCGCCACCGAGTCGAGCGGGCCGATGGGGAAGACACGCGGCGGATCGAGCACGAACAAGAGCGTGACCCGTGCACCGATCTGCTGCGCCAAGTCGTGCGCATACAGCGCCGCTTTCCGAGCGCTCTGCGAACCGTCGATACCCACGAGGAGATGACGCACCACGAGCACAAGCTGGTCACGCCGGGAGAAGGTGGCAATGGCTGGCGCCGTGCTACCAGACGACTTCGACACCGCCCCAGTCGGAGATGGCGGAGTCAGCGGTCAGGAGCGGCAGGCCGAGCGCAAGAGCGGTCGCGACGATGAGCCGATCGTAGAGATCGCGGTGGTGCCAACCGAGCGCCGAGGCCGCGAAGACGTCTTCCGCAGAGATGTCCTGAAAATGCAGGCGCGGGTTGCGGAGCCTCCGCCACCAGCGTTCGAGGGATGTTTCGACCCGGATGACTCCACCCTGCGCCAGAAGCCAGGTCTCGAGCACGACCGGCATGGGGACGTAGAGGTCCAACCGGCCAGACTCATAAGCCTCGAATGCTGCGCGTGCGCGTTTGCTCAGCTTGCGAAGTCGCGCGGCTGCAAACCACACCAACGGGTGCGTATCCGTCACCAGAGCGGGGGGAGTCAATGGGCTTACCCAACCACATCCTCAAGAAGCGCTTTCTCTGCTTCTCGCTTGGCCCTCTGGAGGGCCTCGTCGATATCGCCCAACAACTTCAACGTGCCTCGGATGCGGGGAGGGCGAGCGCTCCGCCGAGAGGACGGTTCCTGGAGCTTGAGCTCGGCCAGATGCTCAGCGGAGAGGAGATAAGCCCGAACCTTTCCGTGGACGGAGATGGGAACCTCCACACGCGGGGCCCTGGCGAGCTGCTGTACCAGAGGCGAAAACCGTTGCCGCGCCGTACTCAGCGACAAAGGCTCCAGGCCCAGCATCGATCGTTTCTTTCTCGCGCCCATATGCACAGATTATGTGTACAAAATTTTAGGCGCAAGGCCGTAAGTCTCGGGGCTCCCTACTCGCTTTCGTACTCGTCGAGACCGGTTCGTGTGGTGTCAGCTCGCCAGAGCACCGGGGGCCCCATCGCCTTGTGCCGGGCAGCGTAGATGAGGTCGACCACCCGGAGGAACGCGCGTTGCGGCACGTTTGCCCGCCTAAGCGCCGCGGCGAACTGGTCGATCTCGCGCGGTACCACTCCTCCTTCGAAGAGCGCGCAAGCTTCCAGAACCACCTCCAGCGAGCGCTCGATGTCCTCGTAGGTCACTCCCAGCTCGACCTCGGCGGTGCGCCCGGGCAAAAGCCCCGCATCAGCGGGTTTTTTCGCCAGCCTGCGCCCCAGCTTCTCGTCCACCGGCCGCAACGCGAGCTCGAGCAGCCGGCGAACCTCGCTCTTGTGCAGGCTGGCCAGCGGGGCCAGGTCGCTGCTCGAGCCCTTGGTGTAGTAGCCGACGAAGCCCTCATCGAGATCGCCGGTGCCCACGAAGAGCGCGCGCTGCGCGGCCGCCTCGTGGAAAAGGGTCATCGTGCGCAGACGGGTCTTCAAGTTTCCCAGCGCCGTGGAGCCTGCCGGAGCCTTCGAGAGCAGCGGAGTCATCGCGGCAAGCGCGGGTTCCAAGTCGATGCGAACCGTTTTGATTCCCAGCACCGACAGAAGCGCGCGCGCGTCGGCCTCGTCGCGGGCGTTCGACTGACAGGGCAAAAGGTAGCCCGTCACCCCGCCGGGCACCGCGCGGGCCAGCACGCAGGCGGTCAGCGAGCTGTCCACCCCGCCACTCGCGCCGAAGACGACTCGCTTGACCCCGGCGAAGCGCACGCGCTCTTTGGTCCACTCGACGAGCAGCTCGAGCGCCTCCGGGCAGTCGTAGCGGCGCAGCTCCCGAAAGGCAGACGCCAGCCCACGCACCCGCGCCAGGTTGCGCGAGCGCTGGCGTGCGAGTTTCTTGAGGCGAAGCCCGAGCCGGTGGGCTGGGTCCAAGCGCTACTTCTTGCCTCCACCCCTGCGCAGGACCGAGGCCGGGTAGAAGGGGCTGCCGACGGGAGAGCGACCACCGCTCTTGCCTCCACCGACGCTCAAGGACGAACCGCTCTTTCCGCCTCCACGGCGCGCCGTCTTGGAGCGCGGCTTGGCGGCCCGGCCGCTGCTCTTGCCGCCGCCGGTGCGAAGGGTGGTGCGCGGTGAAGACCTTCTGGTGATTTTGGACATGACCCCTCCTGAGGAATCGACAACGAGGTCGCGCAGTACCCTAGCAGACTTCAGAACTGGAAGTAGATGTAGGGCTGCACCTCGAAGGAAGCGACCTGGCGGATGAGCAGCCCCAGCGCCACCAGGGCGGCGGCGCGGATGGGCACCGGCATACGCACGAACAGCTCGGCCACGCGCAAGAAACCCTTCTTAGGAACGGCATGCGCCACCGCCGCCAGCGCCAGCATCACCCACACCAGCAAGGAGACGTTGGCGAGGCCGCCGCTGAAGACCAACAGCTGCCGGAACATCGCCAGCGCGTGGTCGAGGTCTGGCGCGCGGAAGAAAATTCGAGTGAGCACGACCAGGACGAACGTCGAGCCGACGCCCCACGCCGCGCCGAGCGCCGAGTACGCCTTGGGCTTGCCGCGCCACCACCACCAGCAGCGAAGGGCGACCAGGAAAACTCCGTGAATGCCGCCCCACAGGGCGAACCGCCAGTCGGCTCCGTGCCACAGCCCGCCCAGCACCATCACCACCATCAGGTTGCGCAAGATCTTCGGACGCGAGACCCGGTTGCCGCCCAACGGAATGTAGAGGTAGTCGCGCAGCCAGGTGGAGAGGCTGATGTGCCAGCGGTTCCAAAACTCGAAGAGGTTTTTGGCGTGGTAGGGCTTGTCGAAGTTCTCGGGGAGGTGAAAACCGAAGAGGGCCGCCGCGCCGATGGCGATGTCGGAGTACGCCGAGAAGTCGAAGTAGATCTGCAGCGTGTACGCCACGGTGGCCACCGCGCACTCCGCCGAGCTGTACAGCCCAGGGTCGCGAAACACCGGGTCCACCAGACCGACCGCCAGCACGTCGGCCAAGAGGAGCTTTTTCACCAGACCGGTCGCGATGCGAAACAAGCCCTGGGCGCCCTCGTCGGCAGACAAGGCAGGGGTTTTATCGAACCGCTCGAGCAGGTCGGAGGCGCGCACGATGGGCCCCGCGACGACCTGAGGAAAAAAGAGCAGGAAAACGATTTGCTCGAGCAGCCCGTGCCGCCCCGACAACTCACGGCGGTACACGTCGACGATGTAGCTGATCGCCTGGAAGGCCACGAACGACAGGCCCACGGGAAGAATGAGCCCCACCCGATCGGCCCGGGCGGAGAAGCCGAAGGCTTGCGAGAACCAGCCGAAGGTGGAGAGGAAGAGGTCTAAGTACTTGAAGGTGAACAGCACCATCAGGTGGTTGGTGATCACCACCACCAAGATCGCCGAGCGTTCGGTGCGGCCCTCCACCCTCTCGAGCAGCCGCGCGCCCGCCCAGTTCACCACCGCGTACCAGAAGAAAATGACCAGCGGCATCGGGTCCCACGCCGCGTAGAAGAGCAAGCTGGTGAGCAGCAAGACGAGCATCCGCGCCCACCGGTGGCGGTGCACCGCCCAGTAGAGAGCGAAGGACGCCGCGAAAAACCCCAGGAACTGGACGCTGTGGAAGAGCACCTAGGGTGCCTCCGCCGAGGCCGAGGCGCGCTCGTACGCCGCGAGGAAATCGTCGAGGAAGGCGTTGGCCAGCACCTGATAGCCGCGGGCGGTGAGGTGCACACGGTCGGGGTGCGCCAGCGGCGGTTTCTGCTCCACCCAGCGGGAGATCGCCCCGGGCCCGCCCATCGCCGCCCGAGTGGACCAGAAGGCGCAACCGTGTGAGCGCGCCACGTCGCGCAGCGCGGGAATCACCACGGCCTGCGAGGGCGCTTGCACCCAGCGATCGGCGCGTTGCTCCATGCGGTCGGTCGGTCCCAAAAGCAGACACTCGGCTTGTGGCGCCGCCGCCTTCAAGGTGCGGAACAGATCGTCGTAGCGCCGCCTCATCGCCGCCACGTCCACCCGGGGCAGCGCGCTCTCGTTGGTACCGAAGAAGAGCACGTAGAGATCCGGCCTGCGGGCCACCAGCTGCACCTGTAGCGCGCTCTGCTCGTAGGTGGCGAGGGTGAACACCGTCGCTCCCGGCAGGCCCAAGGCGTCGTACGCGATGCCCGGGCGGTCGAGCTCCACCGAAGCCCCGAAGACCTTCACCGTGCCTCCCCCCGCGTTCCTCATCCGCACCACGTGCGATGGCCCTTGGGCCTCGAAGCTCAACACCCGCGCGGCCCGCTCCGTAGGGGGCTTGCTTTTCGACGGCACCCGCACCGCGCGCCAGTCGTCGATGAACACCTCGAGCTGACCCATGGCCGGCTCCTCCAACAGGTGCACGTCCACTCGGGCGCGCACGTCGCTTCGCGGGCAGCCCTCGCAAAAAGCGATTTCCAGCCAGGCACCGGCCTCACCCTCGGCGCGAATGCCGGTGAGCCCCCAGATCTGCCCCGGCAGCCCAGACACCGCGTCGGGGACGTTCCAGTTGCCCTGCAGCTCCCGCCGCACCGAAGGCAACAGCCGCTTCGAGGGTCTGCCGGCGGCGACGTAGCCTCGGCCGCGATCTCCGAACCGATCGGCCAGACGTTTGCGCACCACGTCGGTGAACAGGTGCGAGGCGGTGTGAGAGGCTCCGAGCTGAAGAATCGACAGCCTCCCCTCTTTCTCCGTCTCGAGGCGACGCAAGACCGAGAAGACTCGCGTCAGCGATGCAGAAGCCAGCTCCAGCCCCGTTCCGTCGGCAGGCCCGGTGCCCGCCGAAGCCAGCCGTGTGCGCTCCAGCGCCAGATCGAACAGGTGGCCGAGGAGATCACCGCCGCGGCCCAGCGGGTGCACCAGGTCGGCGTTCATCAACCCGGCGGCCAGCCAGCGCGAGACCGCCCCCGGCCCGCCCATCGCTTCGAAGGCGTTCCAGAAGGCGCACCCCTTGTCGAGCGCCACTTGGCGCAGCACGCGCAACACCTCCTCGGTGCCGCCACGCGAGGACACCTGGCCACCCATGGTGCGCACGCCCGCATCCAGGGGGCTGATGAGCAGGCACGATGCCTTGGGGGCCGCACCGTGCACTCGCGCCAGAAGCTCCTCGAAGCTCGCGCGCACCTCCTCGAGAGTGATGTGACCCTTGGACAACGCCAAGGCCTCGTTGCCGCCCAACTGAAGCACCACCAGAGAAGGCTCGCGCCTGGCGAGCTGTGCTTGGAAGACCTCGGGGGTGGCGCGCAAGAGCACCTGCGCGGTCGCTCCCGGCAAGCCGATCGAGTCGTAAGTCACCCCGCGCTCGGCGCGCTCGAGAGCCACCCCGTACAGCCGCACCGAGCTTCCCCGCGCGGTGATCGACAGCTTCCGCGCTCCCTCGGGCAAGCTGACGCGCTGAAAGCCGGCCGTCTCCATTCCCAGGTCGGTGGGGAGGGTGGCGAGCATCGTCCCGTCGACCACAAGCTCGACGTCGCCCCCTTTGGGCTGGCCGCCGAAGAAGACGTCGGCGGCGGCGGCGCGCCCCACATCGAACTGGGCGGACTCGGGCTTGTCCTGGGCGGTGAAGGCAACGCCCGAAAAGCCCAACGGCTTGGCAGGCGCTTCGCTGTCGGTGAGCTTGTCGATGACCCACCCCGGGGTGGCTTGGCCGGTGCGCACCGCACGCCCCGAGAACCGCGTCGGCCGATCGACGAACAAAAAACCCGCACCGCCCGCGCCGTGCCTGGCTTGCAACCGCTGGCGAATGACGTCGGTGATGTGGTCGGAGGCGATGAGCGAATCGCCCAGGTGCACGATGCGTAAGGGAGGACCCTCGCCACCGGCGCGGGCGGTCTTGAGCGCGGCGAAGAAGGCGTCGAGAGCCCTTCCTGCGCAGAGCCCTTCGGCGGTGACGGAGCGACACCCTTCTTCGATCTCCACATGGCGAGCGCCAAGTCTGCGGGCCAAGCCCTCCAGCTCCCAGGCAGTCCTCGCAGCGGCCGGCTGGAGCGTGGCCAACGTCTCGGCGGGTTCCATCATCTGTGCGGGCGGGCGCACCAACCCCTTCTCGAGCAGCACCGACGTCAGCACCGGGGAAGGTTCCGTCGTGGAGGCCGTCGCCAGCTCGACCGGTGCAGGCAGCACCGGCCCTTTCGATGCCAGCGCTGGCAAGGGCGCGCCGCGCGGCCACAGAATGGCTCGCAACGTCCCCAGGGGATCGGCGCGGGCCGATTCGAAGGGGCGCAACCATGCGGGCAGCGGGAGCCCCGACAGCCCGAGCGACAGCCCTACCACCATGGCAATCGTCAGGCCGGTCGAATGTCGATGGAGCGGCGACACGGCGGCCCGATCCGAGCACGACCGGGGTGGAGAGGGAAGCTTGTCACCCCTTTTCGGCGCTCGACAGCGAGCCCCCCGTCGTGCTCAATCCGCCCTCATGGGTGAGGCGCAAACACGGTTCGTGTGGTTGGACATGGAGATGACCGGGCTCGACGTGGATACCTGCGTGCCGATCGAGGTGGGGGTAATCGTCACCGGGCCCGACTTGAAGCCGCTCGCCGAGCTGCATCGGGTCATCTGGCAGCCCGAGGAGCTGCTTTCGCGCATGGAGCCCTTCGTGCGCGAGATGCACACCAAGAACGGCCTTTTGGAGAAGGTGCGCGCCTCGACCACGTCGCTGGCCACCGCCGAGCGCGAGGTGCTCGAGCTTTTGACCCAGCACTGCAAGCTGCGCGAGGGAATCTTGGCGGGCAACTCGATTCACTCCGACCGCAAGTTCATCGAGCGGTACATGCCGGTGCTCGACGGCTACCTGCACTACCGGATGCTGGACGTCTCCTCGCTCAAGGTTCTCACCCGCGCCTGGTACCCGGGCGGGCCCCGCTACTCCAAGGACGACAAGGAGCACACGGCGATCGCCGACCTGAAAGAGAGCCTGTCAGAGCTGGCGTTCTACCGACGCACCTTCTTCAAGTCGTGAGCCAAAAGGGCAACCGATGAGTGCCAGCCCCCGCCGACCCAACTTCCTCGCAGAGATCATCGAGGCCGACCTCGCCGCAGGCCGCAACGAGGGGAAAGTGGTGACCCGCTTCCCGCCCGAACCGAACGGCTTTCTGCACATCGGCCACGCCAAGTCGATCATCCTCAACTTCGGGCTCGCCCAGCAGTTCAGCGGGCGGACGCACCTGCGCTTCGACGACACCAACCCCACCACCGAGGACGTCACCTACGTCAACTCCATTCAGGAGGACGTGCGCTGGCTGGGCTACGACTGGGGCGAGCACCTCTACTACGCGTCGGATTTCTTCGAGCAGATGTACCAGTGCGCCGAGCGCCTCATCCACGAGGGTAAGGCCTACGTCGACAGCCAGTCGGTGGAGGCGATTCGCGAGCAGCGGGGCAGCTTCGAGCGGCCGGGCACCCACAGCCCCCACCGCAACCGCAGCGTGGAGGAGAACCTCGACCTCTTCCGCCGCATGCGCAAAGGAGAGTTCCCCGACGGCGCCTGCGTGCTGCGCGCGAAGATCGACATGGCGCACCCCAACGTGCTCTTGCGCGACCCGCTGCTCTACCGCATTCGCCACGCGCACCACCACCGCACCGGGGACAAGTGGTGCATCTACCCGATGTACGACTACGCCCACCCGCTCGAAGACGCGTTCGAGGGGGTGACCCACTCCATCTGCACCCTGGAATTCGAGAGCAACCGCGAGCTCTACGACTGGACGCTGGACAACCTAGGTCCCTGGAACCCTCGACCGCGCCAGTACGAGTTCGCGCGGCTGGCGCTGGGCTACACGGTGATGTCCAAGCGCAAGCTGCTCCAGCTGGTGAACGAGAAGCACGTCTGGGGGTGGGACGACCCACGCATGCCCACCATCGCCGGCATGCGCCGCCGCGGCGTCACCCCCGAGGCGCTGCGCGACTTCGCCGAGCTCATCGGGGTGGCCAAGCACAACAGCCTGGTGGACATCGGCAAGCTGGAGTTCGCCCTGCGCAGCGACTTGGAGAAGCGCACGCGGCGCGCCCTGGTGGTGCTCGACCCTCTACGGGTGGTGCTCACCCACTGGCCCAAGGACAAGATCGAAGAGCTCGAGCTGCCCTGGTGGCCGGGCGAGCCGCAGAAGGCGGGGAGCCGTCGCGTGCCTTTCGGCGGGGAGCTCTTCATCGAAAAGGAAGACTTCTCCGAGGCCCCGCCCACGGGCTGGAAGCGGCTGGCGCCCGGGCGGGAGGTGCGCCTCTTGGGCGCCTACGTCATCAAGTGCGAAGAGGTGGTGCGCGGACCCGGGGGAGAAATCGTCGAGCTGCGCTGCTCCTACGACCCGGCCTCCACGGGAGGCAACCCCGCCGACGGGCGCAAGGTGGAGGGCACGCTGCACTGGGTGCACGCGACGCGGTCGAAACCGGCACAGGTGCGGCTTTTCGACCGGCTGTTCACGGTGGAGCAGCCGGACGCGCAAGGCGATTTCCTCCAGCACTTGAACCCTGACTCGCTGGTCAAGGCGCTCGGCGCGCGCATCGAGCCGGCGCTGGCGGAGGCCCACGGCGGAGAGCGCTTTCAGTTCCTGCGCCAGGGTTTCTTCTACGTCGACCCGGTCGACTCCACCCCTGGCGCCCCGGTGTTCAACCGCACCATCACCTTGAGGGACACCTGGGCGAAGCCCGCGGAGAAGGTCGAGGAGCGCCGCGCCCCCAAAGCGAAGGAAGCCACGCCCTCGGCGCCGAAGAAGGGCCGCACCGAGGCGCGCGATGCGTTGCGAGCCGCCACCCCGGCGCTGGCCGAGCGTTACGAGCGCTATCAAAAGCAGCTCGGGCTGACGGAGGAGGAGGCCGACGTGCTCACCAAAAGCATGGCCGAGGCCGAATTCTTCGACGCGGCGGTGAAAGCGCACCCTGCGCCCAAGTCGGTGGCGAAGTGGTTGCTCAACGACCTGCTCGCGCTGGTGGACGGTTTCGATGGCCTTCAGCTCTCGGGATCCGCCTTCGGCCGCTTCGTGGCCCTCGCCGACGCCGGCAAGGTGACGCCCGCTGCGGGCAAGACGTTGCTCGCGGCGCTGGTGGCGCGCGGAGGCGATCCGGAGGCGCTGCTTTCCGAGCTGGGGCTTGCGAAGGTCGACGACCGCAGCGCGATTCTTTCGGCGGTGGAGAAGGTGCTGGGAGCGCAAGCGGCCGAAGTGAAGCGCTACCGCGCGGGGGAGAAGAAGCTCTTCGGCGTGCTCATGGGCGCGGTGATGCGCGAGACGAAGGGCGCCGCCGACGCGGCCGCGGTGAAAAAGGCGCTGAGCGAGCGATTGGATTAGCCAAGGAGAAACCGGATGCCCAAGCGCGTAGAGGAGAAGCAAAAGCCGATGTTGGAGGCCCCAGGGCCGAAACAGGCGCCTCCCCCGCCCTCCTTCGAGCGCGACAGCTTCGGCGGCGAGGAGCACCGTAACTTCCCGAGGGCCAAAATCGCGGTGCGTTTCGAGCTTCGCATCGGCGACGAGCCCGACCTGCGCTTTCAGGCCACCCTCATGTCCGAGAATCTGTCGGTGAGCGGCGTGTTCTTGAACAGCAGCTTCTACTTGCCCTTGGGCACCGAGGTGAGGGTGAGCTTCACGCTGGGCGAGGAGGAGCCCGTGGAAGCGCGGGCCACCATCGTCCGCGAGGAGCGTCTCGACCGCCAAGGGCGTGGCCGCAGCGGCTTTGCCTTGCGCTTCACCGAGTTCTACTCCCAGACGGAAGTCACCCTGGCGCGGCTGTTCCTCGGCCAGCAGCTCACCCAGTTCGCGCAGACCTACCTCGAGTCGAAGCGGGCGAAGTCCTTGCGCAACGAGTTCGACCGGGTGGTCGATGCGCTGGCCGCCTGGGAGCTGATGAAGGTCACCTCGGCCGGCGATTTGTGGGGCCTGCAGCGCGAGAAGGACTGAAGCACTCCCGCAATGTCCGAAAGGTCGCCGCTGCTCGATACAGTGAAGGCCGAGACGCTCCCGCGCGTCGCCGCGAGCAAGCGGGTGGGCACGTTGGTGGTCATCGAAGGCTCGGAAGCCGACTTGGGGCTCTGCGTGGCGATCGACGGCCAGGTGACGTTGGGGCGCGATTTCGCCGCCGAGCTGCCCTTGACCGACTCGGGCATCTCGCGGCGGCACGCCCAGGTGCGTGCGGTGGAAGGCCGAGGCGAGCGGCGCTCCTACGAGGTGCGCGACCTCGACTCCACCAACGGTACCCGCCTCAATGGGAAGAAAGTGTCGAAGGCGAAGAAGCTTGCCGACGGGGACAAGATTTTCCTTGGCCGGACGGTGGTGCGCTTCACCTTGGCCGACGAGCTGGAGGCGCAGTACCACGCGCGGCTGGGCGGGCTGCTCGCGGTGGACGATTTGACCGGGCTCATCACCAAGCGCCGCTTCGACGCCGCCTTCGCCGAGGCGCTCGCCGCCGCCCGCGCCCAGGGCCGCGCGCTGGGAGTGCTGATGATGGACTTGGACGACCTGAAACAAATCAACGACCGCCACGGGCACGCGGTGGGCGCCCACACCATCTCGCAGGTGGGCCGGGTGCTGGGCCAGGTGCTCTCGCCCCGGGGACTGGTGACCCGTTTCGGCGGAGACGAGTTCTTCGCCTATCTGCCCGGGTGCGACCGCCGCGCGACGCAAGCGACCGCCGAGAAGGTGCGCGAGACGCTGCGGAAGACGCCCATCGAGAAGGACGGGGTGCGCCTGGTGGCGACGATGAGCATCGGGGTCGCGGTGCTGCCCGAGGACGGAGAGACGACCGAGGCGCTCTTTTCCGCCGCCGACCGGGCGCTCTACCGCGTCAAGCGCGCCGGCAAGGACGGGGTGGAGGGCTGACCCCCTCGTTTGGCAAGTCGGCCCCGTGTACGCGCGGCGCATCTAGATGAGCCCTTGGGAGTACGCGCTGACGTTCCTGGCGGTGGGCGCGCTCGCGAAAGGTACCCGGTCGATATGCTACTGCCTACGGTTCAGCCGGTCGTCAGTCGCCGCGCGAACGCACCAGCTTCGTCCTGTAAATCCCGCTTCTATCGCCCCAATACAGCCACTCTCCGGCGACCACCACGTGGTCCGGGTTGGTGAAGCCTAAATCGATGATCTGCTCGGTCGGGTCTGCGGCGATCAACACCTTCGAGATGCGCCCTGTATTCGGCCAGCCCAGGTCGTCGCCGTAGAAGGCTACATGGGCATCGGCCCCCTCGATCACCATCGACTGCACGCCTTACAAAATCGGACCGGTCTCGGACCCAGGACTGCTTGTCCGAAAATCCGCGAGACCGAGCTTCCACCCGACAACATCGGCTCAAGGGCGAGCTCGCCACGCGGGAGCTCAAGGGCACCATGCTCGAGCAGTGGCAGTATGAGGTGACCGGGGCAGGTCGCGCTTGGTACTGCGTCGATGACAAGCACCATCGAGTGCTGCTCACCTTGGCGACCACCGGGCACCCGAAATCCACCGAATAGAATCAGTCTCTTCTGCTTAGCTCGGCGAGCAGCTCGCGCAGCACGACGTCGAATCGCTCGGCGTCCGTCATTCAGACACTGTCAGAAGGGGGAGGCGCTCGGACCGTCGCTATCTGCCTGTTCGCGCCCGCGGGGCCCGTCGGTGGCCTGCTCGGGCTACGGGTCGAGCCCCAACTCCTTCCGAATTCTCCCGTAGTCGTACCGCTCCTCCTTCGGAAGGCGCGCCTCCCGGTTCTCCATATCCCGAAGGAGCAGGTCGAGCTTCCTCTGCGAGCCTGGTTTTTTTTTTGCCTGCCGCGGGGTGAGCCCGTCGAGGGCAGGAATCTCATCGTCCAACCACTGGGCCATATGCTTCTCCTTGAAGTCCCGGAGCACGGCCTTGACCTCTGGCGGCTGCTCTTCTTCTCGAGCAGGTGGCCGGTCCTTCGCCGACTTCAGCATCGACTCCATGTCGGCGTGGTCGCGGACCCGGTGACGCAGGAGAGCACCCAGCCCGGCTTCGACCCTTGTTCGAAGAGTATCCGCCCTCTTCACCGAGTTCGTCTCGATCTTCAGCCGGCTCCCTCCCACCAGTACCCGTCCAACGATCGTGTTGTCCCATGCCTTGATCTTCGCGTTGCCCAGCCGGGTGAAGGTCACTTCGGCCTCGCCGTCCTCGTCGAGGGCCTCCTGCGCCCCTTCTAGCTCTTGTAGCTGCGCGACGATCGCCATGCGGTTGGCGGCGTCGAACTCGAAATGGTCGGTCGTCATCAGGAGTGGGTCGCCGTCTGTGTTCGCCAGCTGGGGGAAGGGCATCGGCTTGTCCATCTCCTCGATGCGCAGGTGCCAGAAGTCAATCAGCTCATGCAGGACCTCCACGTCCCGTAGCTTCTCGCGGGCCACGGCCCGAGTTCGTACACCGCAGATTCTTCGCCCCGCGCGAACCACGTGGTCGGCCTCACCGGGAGGGAGGTACCGGGGATGCGTTCCACAGAACGTCGAGACACCTCCCTGCTCCACGACGCGTCCGAGCACGCAGTCCCTAGGCTTGAGCACCTTCGAGCCCTTCACCTCGTGGACGAACCGCTCCTCGTGCGTCAGCAAATCCTTCACGCCGACGCCGGTGCCCTCCTCGACCCTCTGCACTTCCCAGACGGAGAGCCAGGCGCGGTCCTGCGCGTCGAGCCATGCGCTTAGGTCGGCCGACAGGCGGTGGCCGCGCTCTTCGCGGAACAACTGGGCGACGGTCTTGCCCCCATTGTCGTAGTGGTAGACGGCCCAGGGGACGAGGAGCTGGACCTCGTAGTCGCTCTCCTCGAAGTCGGCGTAGTACTCGTTGGAGACGTCGCTCAACCAGCCCGGGCCGAACCGCTTCCGCGCGAAGCGTAAGAGCTCCGCGACGAGCTTCTGGTCGGCATCGTGGAGCGCGAGCGCCTTTCGTGTCTCGACCGGCAGCTCGACAACCGCGCCCCCGCCGCAGCACTTCTTGAACTTCTTTCCGCTGCCGCAAGGGCAGGGATCATTCCGACCAACCTCGGCCATGGCTCACCTCATGCGCCCAAGTACGAAGGCCCGAGCTCCCAACCATTGGAAACTCGGGCCATTTGAGAGCGGGAAAAGGGATTTGAA
>JBMORE010000079.1:0-19455 GCA_049322255.1 Myxococcota bacterium
TACGTCATCCACCTGCCCATCGTGTACGGGTGGGCGCTGTGGCCGGGCTTGTCCACGCTGGTGGGGCCGACGCTTTCACCGTCCGTGGCCGTGGCGACGGCGCTCGGGGTGACCGCGGTGAGCGTCATCGCCACCTTCCTGGGCCGCCGGCTCGTGGAGCGGCCGCGCACGCCGCCGGCTACATCCCGAACTTTCCCTTTGCCGTCTCCTTGATGAGCGCAGCGAGCACCTTCAAGTCGACGTCGGCGAGGCGTTTGAAGCGCACGCAGCTCTTGCCGATGCTTGCCTTGGGCAGCTTGGCCTTGTAGCGCTCGGCCACGTAGCCGCGCTCGTCGGCGGCGCACGCGTAGAGTGAGATGTAGCGCTTGTTGCTCGCCAGCCCGAGGCGAAACCAGTCTCCCTCTCGGCCGGAGGCGTACTTGTAGTGGAAGCTCCCGTAACCCAGCATCCCCGCGCGGATGTGGGGGTCGAGTTGGGGCGCCGTCTTGCGAATGAGCTCGTCGAGCGCGGCGATTTCGCTTCTGCGCGGCTCCTCGAGTGCGGCGAGGTACTCCTTGGGAGTGGAGACCGCGAGCTGGCCTTTCATGAGGTGGTCAGCCCGAGGGGTACAGCTCGATGCCGTCATAGATGCGATCGACGTCCAGAGAGCAGTCGATAGACTCGAGACGGGCGGTGGTCTTCATGCGTGCTTCGGTGCGTGTCCATTCATTCCTCTCGCCGCGCCGAAAGACCTCGATGAGCCGTTCGCGGTGCGAGACGAGGACGTACTCTTTCAATGTTGGAATCAGCCGATAGTTTTCCGCCTTCGTGCCCCGGTCGAATTCTTCGGTCGAATCGCTCAACACCTCGACCAACACGACCGGGTTGACGACGGTGTTCTTGTCCTCAGGATCGGATTCGAGCTTTCCACAAACGACGCTGACGTCCGGGTATGTGGCAAGGCCGGTGAGAGGAACGCGAATCCGGAGGTCCGAGTTGTACACTCGGCACGGTTTCCCCTTGAGCTGAGAGCGGAGCTCGCTGCCGACCGCCAGGCCCAGTTCCGAGTGTGCGGGCGTGCCGCCGGCCATGGCGAAGATGTCACCCTCGAAGTACTCGAGCCGGACGTTGCTGTCTCCGTCCAGACGCACGTAGTCCCGAAAGCGGTGCCGGTGGTGAGGCGCGCGCATGAGACATCATTATGCCTCATCGCCAGACCGACAACCGGCACTCATGAATGAATGCGAAGGCGAGGAGTGCCGTCAGCAGGCCGCTCCACCAGGTAAGACAGCCGACTTCTTGAAGTCCCCCGCCTTCGCCCCGGTGAGTGTCCTCACGTCTGGTCGCCCTTCTCGCCGTGGTCAGAGGCGCAGCGCGACGCCGATGCGGTAGGTGATGCCGGACAGCTGCAGCGCGCCCAACGGGACTCCGGAGCGAGGAATGTCCTCTGGACCCGGCTTGGCCGGCGAGGGCGCTTTCAGCTCGTCGAATTGGTAAGCGGAGCGCACCGCGTAACCGACGCCGAGGTCGAGCACCAACGCCCGCCGCGCGGCCCCGGCCAAAGGCACCACCACGTCCACCCCGAGAAGCCCGGAGCCAACCGGCGCGAGCGCCGTTTGCTCCAGGCGCTGGCCGGCGAGCACCGACAGGGTGGCCCACTCCAGCGCGACGGCGGCGCGGGCGTAGGGTTCGAGCCAGCGCAAGGCAGGGTAGCGATAGGTGGCCGAGGCCTCGATGCCACGCAGCCAGAGGTCCGCGGAGAGGGTCTGGTGGGCGGCTGCCTTGGTCGCCCCGCTGAACCCGCCCAGGCCGAGCTGGAGCTGCCCACGCCAGGCTTCTTTCGTCCAGCTCGTTTCCACCCGCCACAGGCCCAAGTGGTCGTCGTCGTCCACGAAGTCATAGGAGCGGGCCTGCACGACTAGAGCGCCGGTGGAGATGCCGATGTCGATGGGTGGCGCCGCCCAGGACGAGAGGGCGGTGAGCAGCGCGGCGAGAGCAAAAGGGCGCATGGCTAGAGACCCTCCGTGGCGCGATCGAGGTCTCCGGTGAGGCCAAAGTAGGAGTAGCGCAACGCCTGGGTTCGGTCCTGACTACCGGCAGGTACGAAAGTGACGTCCCCCAGCGGGATGTTGGAGTGTACCGCTGCCAACCAGTCGCCTTCGGGCAGGTGGAAGAGCGCCCGCGGCGATGCATCGAGAGACACCTGGGCCAGCTGGAGGGTGCGTAAATCGAGCGTCACCACCGCGCCGTCGCCGTCGGCGGCGAAAAAGAGGCGCTCCTTGCGCTCGTCGAGAGCAAACACCGACGCCGGCCGCACCAACTGAATGGACTGAATGCGCGCGCGCAGACGGGTGGCCGCGTCCTCGACGGTGAGGATGGAGAGCGCGCTGCCTCCTCCGGCGGAGAGGCTTCCGTGGGCGAACAGCGCCTTGCCCAAGGGTTCGGCGATTCCCACGCTCGCCCCCACGCCATCGAGCACCGCGGTGCCGGAGCGGCCGTCGGTCACGTCCCAGGCGGTGACCTGCTTCGTCGAGGGCCCGAAGAGAAGCACCCGCTCGTTCGACAGTGGGCGCACCGCGTTGTAGGTGTCGGGAAGCGGCAGCCGCAGCACGTTGTCGATGATGCCGCGGGGGTCGAGGCGCAGCGCCTCCTTGCTCTGCGCATACACGGCGAGCACCCCCCCGGAGGAAAGGTCGATGTCGGCCAACCCCTGGCCTCCGGCCACGAAGTTGATCGACGCCGAGACGCCTTGGGCAGAGGGCTCGAGCTCGACCACGATGACGTCGTCCAGCCCGCTGGCACGGAGGAAGAGAAAGCGCGCATCTTGGGAGAAGAGCGCCTCGAGCACCGTGGCCTCGGTCGGCACCCCCTGGGGACGAATGGAGATGCGCCGCGGGGCCTCGGTGGGCCGCTTGGCGTCGAAGAGCGCCACCCCGCGGTCGAGCGCCACCGCCACCAGCCTCCGGGCCGCCTCGTCGGGGCCGTAGACCACCGCGTGCGGCGCCAGGCTCTCCGTGTCCAGCTGAATACGGGTCACGGTGCGCGAGGAAAGCTCGACGAGGGCAATCTCGTTCAAGTTGCGCGCGGCCAGAGGAGTGCCGCTGGTGGTGGCCGAGTAAGTCAGCACCGCGTGCTGGCCATCGGGGCTCAAATGAATGGCGTCGAAGAGCCCAGGCACCTCCAAGTGCTCGGCGGTGAGCGCCTGGGTATCGACCACGTCGAGCCGGGGTTCGCGCAAGCTGCCGGCGAGCACCAGCACCAGCTCGCTCCCGGGCACGTGCGCGGCCACCCGGGCGCCCGCCGAGAGCTCCAGGTCGACCGGAGCCTGAGGCGGCTTGAGCACCACCGCCCGGCTGGTCTGGGGAACCACCTGCACCAGAGCCGAGCGCGTGGCCAAAAGGGGCAGTGGCGTCAGCGGCTGCACGAAGAGGTCGCCACGGGTGCCGCACGCAGTGAGGAGGAGCAGCCAGAAGGCGCGCAGGCGCATCACTCGATCTCCGCGTTCAGGGTGAAGCCGGTCACCGTTCGCACCTGCGCCGAATCGAGCTGCACCACGCTGATGCGCCCAGCCGAATGGGTCTGGGACACGAAGACCCGGTGGGGAGAGATGCCGGGGGCCTGGGGCACGGTGCCCATGAACAGCGGCGCCGAGGAGAGAGGAAGGCTCACTGCCACCAGCGAAAGCAGGTTGACCGCCTCGAGAGCGAAGGTGCGGGTGGCGTCGTCGCGCAGGGCCACCCCGGCGAATCCACCCACCGGGGAGTAGGCGTAGCGCGCGGGGCGCACCTTACCGGTGCGCTTGAGTTGTGAATAACCGGTGGTGATGTCCAACAGCGTGTAACCGTGGTCGGTGTCCACCGCGCGCTCGTAGGGGTCGGTGGCGGTGGAAGCTGGATTGGGACGGTGGATGACGATGGCCGAGCGGCCGTCGGGGGAGATGGAGATTTCCTCCACCCACTTCTCCAACCGGTACACCTGCACGTTGCCCGAGGGCAGATCCACCCGGGCGAAGGACTCGTCATCGCCGACGTTGGAGAAGATGAGGGCGAAGGCGGAAGCGGAGCCGGCGGGAGGCAGCACCACTTGGCCCACCGCGGCGCCTCCGGTGCTGAATTGCTCGATGCCCGCAGGGTCGGCGATGTCGGCAGGAAGCTCGATGAAGGCAATCGCCTTCGCGGTGCGCAAGGCGGCGACGGCCGCGCTTCCATCGGACAGGAGGTCCACATCGGTGGCCACCTCGGGCAACGCCACCACCGTCAAGCTCGACCCGTCGAAGTAGGCGAGCTCCGCAGCGATGGTGGAGCGCAGCACCATGCGTAGCCCATCGGCGGTGGCGACCACCTCCCGGGAAGAGACGTCGGCAGACATCGACGGCGGCAGGTCCAGGCGCGAGGGCAGGGAGACTTGGGTCAGGCCATTGAGGTCGATGGTGGCCACGGTGGATTTGGCGAAGACGTGCGCCCGCGTTGCGGTTTTCGCCTCCACTCGGAAGACCACGTCGGTGACTCGGTAGCCCACCGCACGCTCGAAGAGCACCTCGGCTGCGGGCCTGTTGGCGCGCACCCCGGTGAGGTCGATGACGGTGACGATACCCTCCGCGCCGGCGCTGGGGGTTTTGGTCGGGTCGGGCCAGGCAATGGCGAAGGCCCCGTCTGGAGAAACCGCGAGGTGGGTGAACTGGCGCCGAAGCGGCACGCGAATCACCCGGGAGGGCAGGGTGGTGGAGTCGACCACCGACAGCGAGGCGTCGTCGTAGGAGAGCACCACCGCCGCGTCCTCCCCGGGCAGCGCGGCAATCGCCACCGGGCCGGCTCCCACCGGAATCGCTTCGATGGCCAGGCTCGCGGGCTCGATACGCGCCACCGATGCCGCGGTAGGGTTGAGCGCGTAGACGTAGCGCGGGCTGGCCACCGGCGGGCTCTCGGAAAGGCTGCGGTCGACTTCCTGCTCCGGAGGGACGCAGAAGCCTCCCTCACAGGTATATGAGGAGGGGCACTCGGTGCGCACGGTGCAGGGCTGTGGCGGACTGCCGGAGTCACCGCCGCCTCCACCGGAACCCCCTTGGTTCGGGACGAAGCCAGTAGTTCGTTCTGTCAACGAAGGGCCGGAGCCACAGGCGGCCAGCATCACCACCGCGCCCGCGAGGGTGATAGTCCGCATTCCCAGTCCGCGCACGGGAGCCCCTTCTTTCCGGCCCAAGCGCGGCGACCCATTCACGCCACATGCCAGGCGCCAAGTACCCAACAGCACGAAGCACAGTCGAAAGCAGAGCGGTCCGACCCCGACATCGCCGTCAGGGAAACGTGTGCTTGTCGAGCCTGCGCCTCAGATGCTTGCGCAGGTCAGCCCCACCCGGGCGGCGGCCTCTGCCATCCGCGCGTCGAAAGTGCAAATCGTCAGATTGGAATCAGCCGCCGTTTGAAAATAGAGCGCGGTGGCAAGATGAGCGGCGTCCAGGTTCCGGCAACCGGTGAGCTCACTGGCAGCACGTAGCTTCTCCACGATTTCCTCGTCGAGGGGCTTGAGGGCCATCTCCTCCAGCGCCGAATCGAGGCGCGCCTGAGCGGCCCGAACGGCCGTGGAAGACCACCCTGCCGAGAGGCGACGCAAGACGGTGACGCATTCGATTTCGGTCAAGACCGAGCTCACCCGCTCCAGCTCTGAGCTCCAGAGCTCGAACGCTCGATCGGCACGCACATCGCCGACCACCAGTGACAAGACGACGCTCGTGTCGAAGTAGGAGGGCATCAGAGGCGGTCGGCGCGCGTTTCCTCGAGGAGCTTCTGCACGTCGATGCCGGGTGTCTTCTTCGGTTCCAGCCGCGAACGCTTTCGCTTGGCGAGGCGGAGCGTGCCGCGGCGTGCCTGTGCCTCCAGGAAGGCAATCCACGGTGAGGCGCGCGTGACCATCGGCTCGCTGGGCGACCGCAGCTCGGCGATCACCTCGTCTCGATCGGTCACCAGCACGACCTCTCCCTGCCTCACCAGATCGAGGTAGCGGCTCAGGTTGTTCTTGAGCACCTTGATGCCCACCGACTTCATCGATTCCAAATGGTAGCCACGGTAGCTACTTGAAGCAAGGGAGGCCGCTTCGGAGCCCGCCTGGCCCGGTGCAGTGCTCTGGGTAGGGCATTACCGCTTCGCGCCCTGACACAAGTGCGTTTTGAATTCGAGATAATCATCAGGCATGGGGTCGAAGAAGTCGTGCTGGACACGGGAAGGAGCGAGAAAGCCCCGGAGCAAGGTGAGCTCGCACCGGCTGTCGTTGGGCGTATCGATCCATCGCGGATGAAGGAAAAGACCCTCATGGAGGTCGACGGTGTAGGAGCCGCGCTCGCAGTCGTACCGATTTGACCTTGGCGGACCCTGCGCGAGCAGCGGATGGTCAGCGGCTGCCTGGAGGTGCTGGGGGGACCGCAAAGTGCCGCCGCGGTCATGGCAATCCTCGCGATCTGTCACGCAGCGTCCCTTCTCGCCCGAGAAGGAGATGTTGCCGTCAGAAATGAAAGCTTGGAGGGTCGGCGGCGGGCAGGTGCACTCGCCGTAGCTCTTGTGCGCGCTCGCCTGGTAGACCAACCACACCCCGTTCACCGACTCATCGCAACGCCGTCGGTCTAGCTCCTGCAACCATGCGTGGAAGATGGGCTCGGTCGCGCGACACACCTGCTCGCATTCCAGCGGGTCACACTCGTCGGCCAGGACGCAGCGGGAGTCCTGCCGGCAAAGTTCCTTGGACGAGCGCTCGCATTGCTCGACGGCGACGCGGTTTTTGGCGAACTCTCTTCGGTAGGCGTCGATCTGCGCTCGCGCCAGTAGGTGGTCGATGTGCGGGCTGAGCCACACCGGGCGCGCGGCCTGAGGCGGGGTGCTGGAGAGCGACCCGTTTGCGTAGAGCGCCACGAGCACCGCAGAGCCTTTCCACCCTCGTCCCCACATGGGGCGCTTGGACGCTCGCGTAGGCCGGTCGGTTCCGCCGCCGGAGGGCTTTAGCGAGTCGGTGGTTCCTTCTTCTCGAAGTCCCCCGCCTTCACCACGGTGAGCTTCTTCACGTCCAGGTGCTTGGAGAGCGCGGCGTGCACCGTCTTGGGGTCGAGGGTGTTGACCCTCTTCTCCAGCGCCTCGTCCCACGCCAGGGTGCGGTCGAGGAAGAGGTAGTTGGCGAGGGTGCGCACCAGCTCGTTGTCCTGCGCGCGCGACTGCTCCCACTGCTGGAGCAGGCCCGCTTTGCCCTTCTGCACCTCCTCGGGGGTGAAGCCCGAGGCGACCGCCTTGCCCAGCTCTTCTTGGAAGGCGCTCTCCACCTTGGCGACGTTCTGCGGCGCGTAGATGGCGTAGCAGCCGAGCATCGCCTCCTCATCCAGGGGACTGGAGCGGAAGTACGAGCCGGCACCGTAGGAGAGGCCGTCTTTTTGCCGTAGCCGGGTGGCCAGCCGCGAATTCAAAAAGCCGCCTCCGAGGAGAAAGTCGGCCAGCACCAGCGCCGGGTAGTCGGGGTGGTCGTCCCGCATGGCGAAGGTGGTGGCGGCGAAGTAGGCGGCGTTGGCCTTGTCCGGCGTCTGAATGGTGACCGGTTTGGGCTCCACCGGACGGAAGGGGCGAACGATGCGCTGGTAGGGCTCCTTGGCCTTCCATGCGCCGAAGAGGGAAGTGAGCTGCGCGGTAAGCTCCTTGGCGTCAAAGTCGCCCACCATCGCCAGCTCCCCGGCGTGAGCGCCATAGAAGCGCGCGTAGAAATCCTTCACCTCCTCGAGCTTCACCGCCTTGGTGGCGGCGAGGGACTCGTCGAAGGTGGGGTTGTAGAAGGGGTGTCCCGCGGGCCAGGGGTCGACCTGGCGGCGCAGGGCCACTTGGGCGAGGGGAATGGGCTCGGTCTTCTGCGACTCCAGGCGGGTGAGCGTCTCGGTGCGCAGCTGCTCGAATTCCTTCCCGTCGAAGGCCGGCTCTCGCAACACCTCGCCGACGAGGGCCACCACTTCGGCCAGCTGGGGGCGGCGCGCCTCGATGCTCACCGACACTTGGGTGGGGCCGCCGTCGACGTGGACTTGCGCCTTGAGCCGGTCGAGCTCGTCCTTGAGCTGTTGGCGGGAGCGCTTCTTCGTCCCCCGCATCAACATGCGCGCGGTGAGCTCGGCGGCGGTCTTCTTCCAGGCCAGGGTCTTGTCGCTCCCCAAGCGCAAGGTGAATTGGGCGTGCACCGTCTCCCCCCGCGTTTTCTTGGGAAGCAGCGCCACCTCCAGCCCGCTGGGCAGCGCCTGCCGGGTGGTGCGGGCCTCGATGTTTTTGGGAGTGGCCTCGAACGCCTCCCCCACGGCCATCGCCGCGTCGCCCTTGTAGTCCTTCACCAGCGCGGTCACGTCGGGGGACGGCGGCATGGCGATGCGGTCGGGGGCGTCGGTGGGCACGAAGCGGCCCAGGGTGCGATTGGAGGTTTTCAAGTACGCCGCGGCCACCCGCTGCACGTCCTCCTTCTTCACCGCCCGAATGCGGTCGCGGTGAATGAAAAGCATTCGCCAGTCTCCCATCGCCGCCCACTCGGACAGCTGCAGGCCGACCCGCTCGGAGGAGTTCAAGGTGAGCTCGATGTCCTTGAGCAGCGCGGCGCGGGCGCGTTCCACCTCTTCATCGGTGAAAGGTTTCTTCGTCGCCTCCTCTACCGTGGCCAAGAGGGCGCTCTCCGCGGGGGCCAGCGCCTCGTCTTTGCGCACCTCGGCGAGGAACATGAGCAAGCCGGGGTCTTTGAGCTGGTAGTTGAGCGCAGCCACGCTGGCGGCCTTCTTGGTCTCCACCAGCGCCTTGTACAGGCGGCCGGAAGGGGTGTCCCCCAGCGCCAGGGTGAGCAAGTCGATGGCGGCGAAGTCCTCGTGGGTGCCGGCGGGTACGTGGTAGCCGGCGAGGAGCAGCTGCACTCCCCCCACCCGGCGCACGGTGACGGTGCGGTCGCCGTCTTGTACCGGCTCCTCGGTGTAGAGCGGCGGCAGCACCCGCTTGGGCTTGGGGAGACGGCCGAAGCTGTCGGCGATGAGGCGCAGCGCCTTTGCCTCGTCGAAGCGGCCCGCCACCACCAGCATCGCGTTGTCCGGCTGGTAGTAGCGCTCGTAGAAGGCGCGCAGGCGCTCGGTGGGCACGTTCTCGATGTCCGCGCGGGCGCCGATGGTGGGGTTGCCGTAGTTGTGCCAGAGGTAGGCGGTGGCCTGCACCCGCTGCATCAGCACGCGTTGGGGGTTGGTCTCCCCCATCTCGTATTCGTTGCGCACCACCGTCATCTCCGAGTCCAAGTCCTTCTTGGCCACCAGGCTGTTCACCATGCGGTCGGCCTCGAAGGAGAGCGCCCACTCGAGGTTCTTCTCGGTGGCGGGCATGGTCTCGAAGTAGTTGGTGCGGTCGAGCCAGGTGGTGCCGTTGGGCTCGGCGCCGTGGTCGACCAGCGCCTGGGGCACGTTGGGCGTTTTCTTGGTGCCCTTGAAGAGCAGGTGCTCGAGCAGGTGGGCCATGCCCGTCTCGCCGTAACCCTCGTGCCGGCTGCCTACGAAGTAGGTGACATTCACCGTCACCGTGGCCTTCGACGGGTCGGGGAAGAGCAACACCTTCATTCCGTTGGAGAGGGCGTACTCGGTGATGCCCTCCACGGTGGCGCCGCGGGTGACTCCCTTGGGCAGCGGCGGTGCGGCCAGCGCGGGAACGGCGGCGAGAAACGCCACCAGCACGGTCGCCAACGCCTTCTTCGAGTCAGGAGAAGTCATACGGTTCCTCGCTTCACGGTGAAAGGACGGGCGCACACTTAGGCACTCGTGCCGATGACGGTCCAGACAAAGTGGCGGATTTGCTCATTCCCGGCGTTTTGAGCGAGTCTGTCGCACCTATGCCCCAGGTTCGCCGCGACACCCGTTCACCCGCCTCCACCCCCGCGTCCGCGCGCCCCACTTCACACCCGGTGCGCTCGCGGCCAGGAGGCGGTCCCAAGCCCAAGCCTGCCGACCGTTACGAGAGCCAAGGCGCCGCCACCCGGGAGCCCAAGCTGTCGGTCGGTCGGGGAGGAGAGCTCTCGGTCAACGGCAAGAAGGGCAAGGAGGCGCTGGTCGAGGTGGCGCGGCTCATCGAGACGGGGGCAGCGCCTTTCCGTTCGATGCCCAGAGCGCTGCAAGAAAAGGTCTTCACCCACCTTGCCTCGGCGCTGAGCGCAGACGGGCAGACGGGCAAACCGACGGCGGCGAAGCTGCTCACCCGCTCGGCCGCTGCCACCGGTCTGCTCAGCCTCGCCGCCGCCGGCAGCTCCGAATTGCGGGCGCGCACGCTTGCCACCTACGTGGACGCGATGGGAAAGGAGCGCCACTTCCCTTTTCGCATGTCGATGATGGTCAACCTCGAGGCCTCGCGGCTGTCGCTGGTGGGAGAGGCGGGGGTGAAGGCGAAGCAGATACGGGAGGAGCTGCTTCCCTCCCGGCCTCCCTACGAGGAGTGGTTCAAGAACGGCAAGGACGTCCTCGAGGTGCGTCACTACGTGATGGACGACTTCTGGCGCGCCGAGCTCTCCGCCCACAAAGGGCGCGGTTTCACCATCGTTCGCCAGTCACCGGACGAGGTGGTGCTGGAGATGCAGTTGGTGGACCCTACGGGGGCGAACCCCCCGGTGCGCGCGCGGGTGACGATGGCCAAGACGCACGAAGACGTCTTCCGCGACATGAACGACCCCCAGGTGCACATGGTGGTCTACTCCGGCCACGCCCAGCTGGGAGGAGTCGCCGAGGCGTCGCTCGCCGCCGCGCCCAAGGAGATGAAGGGCACCAAGCTGGTGCAGATGTTTTCCTGCCGGGGCAAGCAGACCGCGGGCGAAATACTCGAACGTTTCCCACGGGCGCACCTGACGGCCACCGCGTCGAGCTCCTACGCCGACGACGACAAAGACGTGCTGAAGACGACCTTCGAGACCATCGCCCGGCGAGGGGATTACGCCTACCTCTACCGAAGCTTGTCGAGCGGGGACATGATTCAGCCGCGCAGCAACTACGTTCTTCCCCACGACGTGCGGATGCTCGCCAGCCGCGACACCGACAACGACGGCCTCAAAGACTTGACCCCGTTGGGGGCCGACCGCTTCTTCGACCCGGCGAGCGCCTTCGAGCGTGGCGGCAAGGTGGACTTGAAGGCGCGCGCCAACGGCAAGGCGCCGCAGGAAATCTCCGGGGAGAAGCTGGACCACGCGCTCTCCTACGCCAACACCGCCTTCTTCTACTTCGCCGAGGAGAACCGCGCCGCGCCGCTCTCGGTGGCCAAGAGCGACAAGTTCCTCACCGCGGGGTGGTTCCGCTCCGAGTCCGACGAGCCGGTGCGCATCGAGCCGGTGAAGAAGGACGGCAAGACCTACTACCAGGTGGCGGTGAACAGCCGTTATGCCGACCAGAGCCGCGAGGCGCTCACCGCGATGGTGCTCTACGAGCTGCAGCGCCATCTCTCTGGGGAGGACCACGGCGGCTTCACCGAGGCGGACAAGCTGCGCGGGTTGATGCTCGTGGGCAACTACGTCGATCTCATGGTGCCTTACCTCGACGAGAGCGAAGCGGTGCTCGCCGGCTTCGCCCAGAAGTACGGCTTCACCAAGGTGAGCTACGACGTGATGTTCAAGGCCGGGCAACGCGACGGCCACGACGGAGTCGCCACCCAGAAGGCGATTGACTATCTTCGACGCCAGGGCGTGCGCGCACCGGCGTAGGGAAGGCCTGTCATGGCCATTGGAGAGAAGTTTTTCGGCCGCCGCGTTGGGAGGAGTTGACAAACATCAAGGCGCAGCTGGCGACGGCCTCTCATGGTGCGGGGCATGTCCATTCCGCTCGAGACGGTGGTGCGCTGGTCGGCGCTGGCGGCCTGCACGGCGGTGCTGGCGATGATCGGCATCTTTCTGGCCTTGGGCGTGGGGCAAGACCCGCTCCAGTTCATGCACCCGCCGGAGGAGTACGCTCGGCTGCTTTTGGCGAACCCAGCCGCGCTGCGTGCCACCATCGGCCTCGACAACATGTTCGTGGTCCTCTACGCGACCCTGTTCCTCGCGGTGGGAACGTTGCTGGCGCGCGCCGGGGCGCCCCTCGGGTTGGTGTGGGTAGCGGTGGGGCTGCTGGAGGCAGTGGCGCTGCTCGATTTCGCCGAGAACTTCCACTTCCTGGTGATGTTGGCGCGGGCCGAGCAGGGCCAGCTGCCCGCGCAGGCGGAGATCGGCCTGCAGGTGTTCGAGAGCCTCCTCAAATTCCACGTGAGCTACCTGGGGCTGTTCCTGCTCGGCTTGGCGCTTCCGCGGCGCACGTTGCGCGAGCGGGCGCTCTCGAACCTCGCGCTGTTCGTGCAGGTACCGGTGGGGGTGTCGATCTACGTGATGCCGCGCGCGGTGGCGGAGCCGCTGGTGTTCGCCCGGTTCACGTTCTTCGTGGCGTCGCTGGTTCTCATCGCCGGGATTTTCGGACGTGCGCGGCAGGAGCAGCCGGCGCTCGCCGCAGCCGGCTCAGATGCTCGGGCGTGATCCCCAGGTACGAGGCCAGGTGGCGGCGCGAGACGCGGCCGTCCAGCGTGGCCTCCTCGCGACACCAGCGGGCGTAGCGCGCCGCGGCTCCCAGGGCCAGCAACTCATACTCGCGCCGCGCCTTGCGCACGTAGAGGGATTCGGCCAGCCGGCGCGCAAACGTGTCGAGATCGCGGTGGCGGGCGCAGAGCGCGTCGAAGTCGGCGTAGCGCCAGCGGAGGGTGGTCGTAGGCTCCAGCGCTTGGATCCAGGTCACCGCCGGGCCTGAGGACAGCAGGTCGAGGAGCGAGCCAGTGACCGCGCCCTCCGCGAGGAAGCAGCGCGTGTGCTCCACGCCGTCATCGTCGACGTAGAGCTCGCGGACCAGGCCCGAGATCACCAGGTGGCACCATTCGGCGCGGTCTCCCGCGCGGAGGAGCCAGGCGTCGCGCGGGAAGGTGGCGCGGGTAACGAGCGCGGCGATGGCGCGGACAGCGTCGTCACTCGCCGGGATGACGCGAGGGAGGACCTGGGCGAGCTGTGCCAGGAACGGTGCGTCCATTCGAGACGACGATAGCGCCCCATCATTCCTTCGGCGATGTCCGCGGTGATTTCGCTGAGTTTCACATGTGTGCAGTGGCGTCGAAGAGCGCTGTTTTCTGCTTTTTCCGGCCGCGGTGTCTTAAGTCGCATGCGCCGAATTGTTCTGCTCGCAGTCGTGCTCCTGGTGGCTTGTGGTGTTCCCCAAGCGACACCCTGTGTGCTCGATGCGGGCCATGGGCACCCACAGAGTGTCGATGCTTCCGTTGACGCGGACACAGACGCGGGCCTCGACGAGGATGCCGAGCTGATGTTGGCGTTTGGCGATGCATCAGCGGTGCTGTGGGTGGGCGCGCATCCTGACGATGAGCTCGTCGTCGCGCCGCTGCTTGAGGCACTCTGTCGCCGCGGTGGAAAGAGCTGCGAGCTGCTGGTGTTGACGAATGGCGGCAAGGGCCGCTGCTTGCTCCCGAGCGGCTGTCTTCCGGACATCGTCACAACGCGACGTGCGGAGCTTGAAGCCTCGGCCGCATACTTCGACGCAGGGCTGACCCGGTGGGAGCTCGAGGACAGTCCCGCGGGCTCCGTGGCGGGTGTATTGACGGCCTGGAATGCCAGCGATGGCGGAGTGGATCTCGTCACGAAGATGAGCGAAGCGCTCGGCAAGTTGCCACCGGGGGCCCTGGTGCTGACGTTCGACCCACGCCATGGCAGCACCTGTCACGCGGACCATCGCACCGCGGCCACCATCGCCGTGCTCGCAGCGCAACGCATCGGGTTTCCCCTGTCGAACGTCGTGATGAGCGAGGTGCGTTTCGTCGAGGGCCGCGAGCCCGACGGAACGCACTGGGCCGGGTGGACGACCGCCGTGCCCGCCGACGCGACGCAGCAACTCTTCGCCGCTGGCGCGAACTGGAGGGGGGTGGGTGCCGTACTGGTGCGTCACCCAAGCCAGTTTTCTCCTGACGTTCGCGCGACCTTCGACGTCGCCCCTGGACCGCTGCGTGTTCAGCCGGTACTGCGGGCGTCGAACGCGCTGCAGAACGATGCGCGTTACGAGCTGTGCCCGTGACGGTAAGCCCGCCTACTCGGCCGCGCCCCGCACTTCGATGAGCTTGCGACCGCTCAACCGGTGGAGGACCTGGAGGATGTCGTCCGCTGCCAGCCTCCCCCGCGCGGCGCGAACGATTTGCACCAAGGTGTTGTTCGTCTCCAGCCACGAGGAGACGAGCATCTCGTTGGTCTCGGTCGGCATGGACAGGTGGAACTTCGGGGTAAGCACCAGCTGGGCGCCCGCTTTGACCAGCTGGGCGAACTGCTCGTAGGAAAGCGCCACTACCGGCTCCGACCGTTGGGCGGGAACGGGGAGATCGTCGAAGGCTTCTTCGAAAGCGGAAGGTTCGGGCGGAGGGGCGGACGGCGGCGGCTCCCCCTCCGCCTCAGGGGCGGGATCGATATCGATGTCGATGGACTCTTCGCTCGCCGATATCTCCTGGGCTGACTCTTGCTCTGGCTCGGCGCCGGCCGGATCGGGGTCGCTCGGAGCTTCAGGAAGCGGTTCCTCCTCCTCTTGCTCGTTTTGGCCCTCATCGGCCACCATGACGACGTCGTCGTCCGTCTTTTTGGAGACGAGGCTGAGCAGCCTGCGCAGGTCGCGTTCCTTGGCCCGCGAACGCTCGAGCTGGTCCTTCGCCTCCAAGAGCTGCCGCTCCAGGCGCGCTCCCCGCTCCTTCTCGACCTGGAACTGCTCGGTGTCGAGGTGCTCTTTCTGGGAAAGCTGCGCGCGCAGTTGCTGGATGACCCGCTGGGCCTCTTGGAATTCCGACGCGAGCGCGGCACTGGTCTCCTTCTCGCGCTCGAGCGTCGCCTGCGCCTCGGACAGTTGCATTCGAAGCTCAGCCAGGGAGCTCTGCGCTTCTTTGTGTAGGCTCGCCTCCTTCTTCACAGAGGCCTCGACGGCGGCCAACTTGGTGGCGAGCTGCTCGGCGAGCTGGCGGCTGTCCGCCTCGTCTTGCTCCACCACCGCGACTTGGGCCTGAACCGCTTCGAGGGCCCCGCGCGCCTCGGCGAGCTCGAGCCGCAGCGTCTCCACCTGACGGCGTAGGTCCGCGGTCTCCGTCGAATCGACGTTGGAGCTGTCCTGGGTACGGAGCGCGGCCAGCTGCCTTTGAGCATCCTCGAGCGACAAGTCGCGTGAGCGCAGCTGCTCGCGGCAGTGGTCGAGCTCGAGCAGCACCCCCTTCAGCTGAGTGCGCAAGCGAATGATGTCGTCGGTCTCCACGGCGGAAGAAGTTTCGGTGTACTCGCGCAACAGCTCCGCCAGCCGTTCCGCCGTGGGAGGGGAGAGGTTTTCGAAGCGCACGGCCATTCCCGGGCCGCGGCTCATCTCGCTGTCTGTCTCCACCCCGGAGCGAACGACCCGCCCGGTGAGCACCAGCGCCTGTTCCCAGCCGGGAGGAATGAGCTCGAGGGCCACCTCCTCTCCCTCGGGCAAGGGCTTGTCGGTGCGCACGTACAGCCCGCCTTGCGAGAGGTCGCGCAGGTAGTTGTTCTTCATCGAGGCCTGATTGGCGACGCGCACGATGATTTTTTTGGGGCGCACGCGGGGATGTTGTCGCTTGACCTCGGGCATGGTTCCTCGGGGGAAGGGGTCAGGAGCGGAGGGAGGAAACCCTGTCGGTGACCAGTGTGCAAGAGGCACCTTTTTCGAGTAGGGAAAGCGTCGGCGATGTCGATCTCCTCCCCGCGAGCGTTCCGTGCCTTCTGTTGGGGCACCTTGGGCTACATGCTGGGGGTGATTGCCTGGGGAGCGTTCGTGCGCGCGACCGGCTCGGGAGCAGGGTGCGGAGACCATTGGCCCACCTGCAACGGCGAGCTTCTTCCCCGCGCGCCGTCGCAACAGACGCTCATCGAGCTCATCCACCGGCTGACCAGCGGGCTGGCCGGCCTGTTGGTGCTGGGTCAGCTCGTGTGGGCCTTCGTCGCTTTTCCCCGCCGCCACCCGGTGCGAGGCGCGGTGGTCGCCTCGATGATGTTCCTTTTGCTTGAGGCAGGGCTGGGAGCGGGGCTGGTGCTCTTCGAGTGGGTTGCCCACGATGTTTCTACGGGCCGGGCGATGGCGATGAGCGTTCACCTGGTCAACACCTTCCTCTTCTTGGGGACGCTGACCTGGGTGTGCTTCCACGCGCGGGAAGGAGCCGAGCCACTCCCACGCCCCCTGCGTGCGGGGCAGCTCTCGTGGGTGGCCTTGGCGCTGGGTGGAGTCTTGTTGACCGGGGTGAGCGGAGCGGTGGCCGCGCTGGGCGACACCCTCTTGCAGGTGTCCGTGCCCCAGGGCGCGGTCAGTCTTCAACGCTCGCCGCTATTGGGGGTCTTGCTCCAACTGCGCCTGCTCCACCCGGTGCTCGCCGTTGCCGCGGCGGCGGTGGTGCTGGCGGCGGCCGGCCGGCTGGCGAGCCTCCACCGCCCTCTCGCAGGTGCGTTGGCGGCGCTGGTCCCGGTGCAGCTGGGGGCCGGAGTGCTCAACGTGGTGCTGAAGGCCCCAGTGTGGATGCAGCTTTCCCACCTGCTCATTGCCGACGTGATGTGGATACTGCTCGTGTGGCTCGGTCTGCACCAGTTGGCGCTTCCCGCCGAGGGGCGGATGGAGGAAACGCCGTCACCAGCGAGGTTGGCGTCATGAGCGTCTTTTCTACTCGGCCGCTCGGCACTCCCTGGGCGACCACCGACCCGTTCCTCTTTTGCATGCACCACCGCGACGCCTACCCGCCCGGCAACGAGCGCATGGGGCCGGCGGCGACGCTCGAGGGCAGAGACTTAGGCCAGGACTTCAGCGGCAAGGACGGCTGGAGCATGTACCACGGGCGAGTGGTGCCCGGGTTTCCCCAGCACCCCCATCGGGGCTTCGAGACGGTGACCATCGCTCGCAGCGGGTACATCGACCACTCCGACTCGTTGGGCGCGGCCGCCCGTCTGGGTGAAGGGGACGTGCAGTGGATCACCGCCGGCGCGGGCATCGTCCACTCGGAGATGTTCCCGCTCTTGCGACTCGATTCGCCCAACCCGGTGGAGCTGTTTCAAATCTGGCTCAACCTCCCCGGGGAGAAGAAGCTGGTGGAGCCGCGTTTCCGAATGCTGTGGAGCGAGGAGCTGCCGCGCCTCTCCTTCGACGGCGCCGAGGTGAGGGTGGTGGCCGGCGAGCTCGCGGGTCAGCGGCCGCCGCCTCCGCCACCCGACTCGTGGGCCGCGCAGAAGGACACCGACGTGGCCATCTGGTGCGTTCGGCTGCAGCCCAAGGCGCGCTGGGAGCTGCCGCCCGCCGCCAACTCCTCCACGGTGCGCACCCTCTACTTCTTCCGCGGGCCGTCGTTGCGCGTCGCCGACGTCGACTTGCCCGGGCACTGCGCAGCGGTGGTGCGAAGCGACACCGCGCTGGCGCTGCACGCGGGGGACGCGGAGTGCGAGGTCCTGCTCTTGCAAGGGCGCCCCATCGGTCAGCCGGTGGCGCAGTACGGGCCGTTCGTCATGAGCTCGGAGGCGGAGCTTCGCCGCGCGATGCTCGACTACCAGCGTACCCACTTCGGCGGGTGGCCGTGGGCGAGCGATGATCCGGTACACGGACGCAAGGAGGGCCGCTTCGCCCAGCACGCCGACGGTCGCGTCGAGCGCAAGCGATGACCAGTGCTAGGCTTTGCGTGAGCCAATGACCAAGAAAGTCGAACGCCTCGTTCCCGCTTCGCCCAAGGCCGTATCCGCCAAGGGCGGCGGCCCAGCTCGCGCCGAGCCGGCCCTTTCGCCGGAGCAGCGCCTGTGGGGAGATCGAACGACCAAGGCCTCCGATGGTTTCGTCGGCGCCCGGACGAGCCCGGTGGCTCCCCAGACCTCCAGCGCTCGCCAGGAGATTGAGCGCGCCCTCCGGTTCAGAGGTAACTCCCTCACCGGCCTGAGCGACCTCGTGCTCGCGCAAGCCACCCGGGAGGAGAAGGTCGAGCTGCTCAAGGCGCTGGCCAGCGAGCTGAGAATGCAGGGCAAGCCCCAGCAAGACACCCTGCGTACCTTTCAGCGCCAGGAGGCGGTTCGCAGAGTCTTGTCCTCGGCGCCAGACGCGGGAGCCTTCGACTACCTCTACTTCCGCATGCCAATGGCGCTCCGCTCGGTGTCTGGAGTCGAGAAGCTCGCGGTCAAGCACCGCGCCTCCGCCAAGCCGGGGGACTGGGCCGGCTACGAAGGTTATTTGGAGAAGGCCACCGGCACCCCCAGCGCGGGGAAGAACCAGGTGGAGTACCTCATCGACGGCGCTGAATTCCTCCCCCAGCTCGAAAAAGCCATCGCCGAGTCCAAGCACTCCATTCACTTTTGGATGTACCAGTGGCAGCCCGACGAGGTGGGGTGGGACTTGGCCAAAAAGCTCGCCGCCAAGGTGAAGGAGGGGGTGGCGGTGCGGGTGCTCATCGACGAGCAGGGCACCAGCTGGGACGACAAGGAGAAGGTCGAGAAGCTCCTTGCCTTCATGCGCTCCTCGGGCATCGAGCTGGTGGTCAACCCTTCTCCCTTGATGCGCAACCACCTCGACCATCGCAAGGTGCTCATCTTCGACGGCAAGGTGGGTTTCACCGGAGGGATGAACCTGGGGAGCTCTTACCTGAAGGACTGGCACGACGATCAGGCGCGCATCGAGGGCCCCGCGGTGGGTCAGCTCCAGGAGAAGTTCGTCGCCCAGTGGGAGGCGGAGAGCAAAAAACGCGTCGATCGCGACGGGCTCTTTCCCCCGCTCAAGGAGGCTCCCAACGGGGTGAAGACCTGGGTGGTGAACCACGCGGGGAAGTTCGCCGACCAGAACATGAAGGCCGCATACTTGCGGGCCATCGCCACCGCGAAGAGCTCGATTCGCATCGCCAACGCCTACTTCGCTGACAAGGAGGTGGTGAAGGCGCTCGCTGCCGCCGCCCAGCGCGGGGTGAAGGTGCAGCTGGTCTTGCCCCGGGAGAACCACGACGTCCCCATTCTCAAGCGCGCCGCGCGCTCCTTCTATCCCGAGCTGATCGCCGCCGGCGTCGAAGTGTACGAGTACACGGGGAGGATGGCGCACCAGAAGGCGGCGGTCATCGACAGCCAGTGGGCGACCTTCGGCTCCTCCAACCTCGATGCGCGCAGCCTCGCCTACAACGATGAGCTCAACGCGGTGATCCTCGACCGGAGATTCGCCGAGGACATGGAGCGCCGGCTCTTCGAGGTGGATTTGAAGCAGAGCGAGCGCATCACCCAGCACGACGTCACCGCCAAGGAGCGCTTGGCTCGCCTGATGGCCGGCTGGCTGTAGGCGCGCATTGTTGTAGCTCAGCGATAACTTCCGAGTAACTGCTCAGCGAAAACTTCCGGTCTCCGAAGTGGCAACCGGGAGGGATGAAATTGAGCAGCCGGGAGTGGAAGCGATTGGATGCAGTTGAACGGGTA
>JBMORE010000080.1:0-2139 GCA_049322255.1 Myxococcota bacterium
ATTTCTCCGACACCGGGCGCCACTTCGTGCCACCCTCGCCCAACATGCCCACCCCCGAGACGGCGCTGGTCTACCCCGGCATGTGCTTGCTCGAGGGGACCAACGTCTCCGAGGGGCGGGGCACCTGCCGGCCCTTCGAGCAGTTCGGTGCGCCATGGCTCGACGCGGCCGCGCTGGTGGAGCGGCTTGGGCGTGAAGATTTGCCTGGCGTTGCTTTTCGGCCGGTGGCCTTCACCCCCACCTTCGACAAGCACCAGGGCGTCTCGTGCGAAGGTGCGATGATGCACGTCACCGACCGGCCTGCTTTTCGCCCGCTGCGCACCGGCATCGCCGTCGTGCAGGCGGCGTACGAGCTGGGTGGGCGCCGCTTTCGGTGGCGGGCAGATGCCTACGAGTTCGTCGACCACGTCCCCGCTTTCGACCTGTTGTGCGGGACCGACCAGGTGCGCAAAGGCATCGAGGCGGGCTGGCCGCTGGCCAGGCTGGTGGAGGGCTTCGACGCCGAGCTCGAGGCGTTTCTCCCTTCACGCGCAAAGCACCTGCTCTACGGGTGAACGATGGCGGCGATCGGAATCCTCTCCGACAGCCACGGCGACCTGAAGGCGTTCGACGCCGCCTACGAGCTTTTGCGGCGCAAAGGCGCGAAGCGTTTCTTCTTCGCTGGCGGCAGGTACTCGGATCTCGACGAGTGGATTTCGTTGAAGAAGGAACAGTCCCGCGGCGGCAAGGAGTACACCGATGTCGATTTCCTCGCCGACGTCAGCAACTTCCTCTCCTCGCAAGAGGCGGTGCCGCGCCCTCCCGCCTTCGGCCTCGCCGCCGAGAAGGCGCGGGAGGAGGAGGACTGGAACCGGGTGAAGGACCGCTTCCTACGCACTCCGGAAAAAGACTCGCTGCACTACCGCGATCCGTCGATCTCCAACAAGGCGGTCGACATGCTGGGGGACACGCTGGTGTGCGTGGTCTACGACAAGAACGACCTCGACCGTGAGGACCTGCTCAACGCCGCCGTGTTCGTCCACGGCAACCAGCCCGAGCCCAAGGTGGTGCAGATCGGCCCGCGCTTCTTCGTCACCCCCGGCAGGCTCACCGGAGCACCGGAGCAAACCGTGGCGCTCATCGAGACGGTGGACAAGGGCCTTTCCTTCTCTGCGTTCACGCTCGAAGGAAGGGCGATCATCGACCAGCAGGCCCTGGTCGTCTCCGGTAAGACCAAGCTGTCGGTGAAGTGAGGGAACGTGGAGGTCGCGCTCTTAGGGGGCTCGTTCAACCCGCCGCACGTCGGCCACCTGTTGGCCGCCGGTTACCTGCATGCCACGCAGGGCTTCGACCGCGTGTGGTTGATGCCCAGCTACCGCCACCCGTTTGGCAAGCCACTGGCGCCGTTCGAGCACCGGGTGCGCATGTGCCAGGCGTTGGCCGCGGAGACCAGCGGCTGGCTCGAGGTGAGCGAAATCGAGCGCGAAGTCGGTGGCGAGGGCCGCACCATCGACACCTTGGAGAAGCTGCTCCCGAAGTTTCCCGAGCTCTGCTTCACCTTGGTGATCGGCTCGGACATCTTGAAGGACTTGCCTTCGTGGAAGGACTTCGACCGTATTCGCCAGCTGGTACGGGTGCTGGTGCTCCACCGAGCGGGGTACCCCTCGCCCCAGGCGGTTGGGCCGCCGCTCGCAGAGGTGTCCTCCACCCGCATTCGCGAGGCGCTCGAGCGAGGGGAGACCCCCACTGAGCTCGTTCCGCGGGCGGTGCTCGAATACGCGCGCCGACACAACCTCTACCGGGCACGCTGACGCAAGGCGAAGCGGCTTGGGAGGGCCGTGTTTTTCGGTTATGCCGCCAGCGATGGCTTACCCCAATCCGCCACACATCGACGCCGCCCAGCGCCAGCTTCTCGCGGCGATCGAGCAAGTGGACAAGAAGAAGATCGATGCGCTCGCTACCTCCTGGGCGGAGGTCGAGAAATCGGTCATCAAGCTCCTCGGCGGCGCCTTCGAGCTTTCCCGGCCCGACCACCAGGCGATTGCGCTCGGGCTGGCGGGGCTGTTGGGCGAGCGTTTGCGCAAGGAGGTCGAGGCCTTTTGGTTCCCCAATCGCGAGACGGCGGAGGGCGCGGTGCTGGGCTTTGCCGACGCGCTCATC
>JBMORE010000081.1:0-19155 GCA_049322255.1 Myxococcota bacterium
CGGTGCCCAGAATGAGGCTCTGCGAAAGGTCGTGGGGGTGGAGCCAAATCGCCGGGTCGTGCAGCGACTGTCCCGCGGTGGGCACCGGCTGGGTTTCGCCCGTGGCCAACACCGGGGCTTGCGCCCACGAGGCGCCCACCCAAAGACCAACAGCCCAGAGAACAGCTCTCACGCGCCCACAATGACTTCGGTGAGCGTGGCGGGCAAGCGGGCGAGGGGCGAAACGTCGACTTACGCCACCTTCTGCGCCGGAATGCGCGGGGCGGGAGCGATCTTCTCCACCGAGCGGACGAACCCGAGCGGGGTGAGCAGGTCCGCGGGCACCAGCGCGGCATACTTGCCCATCTGCTCCTTGATGGCAGTGAAGAAGAAGGTGGGCGGAACCTCGCTCTCGCCCCGGGCGAAGGCAGAAAACTCGCGGTCCTCGTCGAGCTGACGGCGCATGTAGCGGTAGTGCGAAAGGCGCCCGCGCCCTTCTGAGAGCGCACGGCCGAAGTTGATCGCCTTCACCGCCCATCTCCGGTTGGCCCAGGCGCGCCGCCACAGCGCTCCCCACGACCAGGTGTGCTCCATCAAGTCGATCAGCCGGTCGTAGTACTCGGTGGGCGAGTAGTTCTTCAGCCGCACGTTGATGGCGAAGTTGTTGTCGAGCAGCGGGTATGGCACCTTGGTCACCCGGTTGGCCGCCGCCAAGTCGGCGCTCATCGGGGCGTTCTGGAAATCGGAGATGAGCGAGTAGCCGGGGAAGGCGCCTGGAGCCAAGTCGACGAACTGCTTGGTCAAGCGCCAGGGCTCCTCGCCCACGTCGCTGTCCAGACCAATGACGAAGTTGGTCTGCACGCAAGGGATGTACGACATGATGAGGTTCACGTGCTCGGCGACGTGCTTCACCTTCGCCTCGCCAAAGACCTTCCCCGCACCACCTTTGGCGTCGCACTCGTACCAAGACTCGATGCCCGGGAGCATCGCCACGAAGTTGGCCTTCTTCAGCGCCTGAAGGTTCGATTCCTTGAGCAAAGAAAGGCTGCTCTCCGCCACGTGCATCAGCTGCGTGCCCGAGGCCTCGATGGCGCCCATGTAGTCGCGGAAGCGCACTCCGAAGTTGGGGTCGTGCCAGCCGACGACGGTGTTTTTCCCGTAACGCTCCTGGGCAAAACGCAGGTCGTCGACCAGGACGTCGAAGGGCATCGGTTTGTACGGAATGGGCGCGTCGATGCAAAAGCCGCAGGTGTAAGGACAGCCCAGGCTCCCCAGCATCGGCACCACCCGAAAGAGCGAGGTGCCCTTGTTCATGCCGACGTCGATGAAGCGCGCCCGCGCGCGCACCCCCGGCAGCGAGCCCGGCTGCCCCTTCGCTCCCAACACCACTCCGCGCTCCTGGCGTGACAACCCTTGGAACAAGCCTTGGATGAGCGGCTTGTCGGTGAGCAGGCACACGTAGTCGAAGTACTCACGGGCGTGCTCGGGGAAGGAGCGCGCGTGCGGCCCGCCCAGCACGGTGACGACGCCCTTTTTGCGGTAGGCGGCGGACAGACCGTAGGCCAAAAAGGAGCTGCGGCTGAAACAGGAGAGGAAGAGCACGTCGAGGCCTTCGGGCAAACAGCGCTCCAGGTCCTCGCGGCCGGTGAAGGTCTCGTAGAAGACGTCGTGGCCCAGCTCCTCCGCCCACACCCCGACGCACTGCGGGGTGATGGAGGCGAAGTTCGGCGCCATCACGTGGCTTTGGAACCACGGCTCGTTGGGCGTGTTGGTGAGAAGATCGAGTATGCCGACCTTGAGTCGCTTCATTCCGGCCCCACAAGCGCTCGCTTGGCGCGCAATTGGCCGGGGAGCCCCCCAACCGTTGAGCGGGCCACAATCCATCATCCTGATGCGATTGGCAAACGCTCAGCGCAAAACGTTTCGGTAGACCTCGAGGGTCTTTTCGGCGGTGCGCTGCCAGGTGAACTGTCGCGCGCGTTCCTTTCCCTTCTGCGCGAGCGCGTACGCCTCGTTCCGGGAGGAGAGAAGCCGCTCGATGGCCGCCGCCCACGAGGCAGCGTCGCCGGCGTCGACATGCACCGCGGCGTCACCGCACACCTCGGGGAGCGCACCGGCGTTGGAGACGATGGTGGGGACCCCCAAGGACATCGCCTCCAACGGAGGCAAGCCAAAGCCTTCGTAGCGCGAGGGGAAGACGAAGACCGCGGCGCGGCGCATGAGCTCGTAGAAGACCGGCTCGCCCTGGTAGCCCAAGGGGCGCACGTCGTAGCCGTCGGCGCGCAGTTCTGCGATGCGCTGCTCGGTGGGCCCGGCGCCAAACCAGCTTTGGCCGACCAGCACCAGCGTTCGCTCTTTCCCCAGACGCAAAAGGGCGTCGAGGACGATGCCCACGTTCTTTCGCGCGTCGAGCGAGCCGGCGTAGAGGACGTAGCGTTCGGGGAGCGTCAGCGCGCGCAAGTAGGCCTCGCTGGTGGCGTCGAGCGCCGGCACCCGCCCGACGTGGTCGACCCCGTGGTGCACCACGCTCACCTGGTCCACGCCGACATCGAAGCGGGAGAGCAGGTCCTCCCGGGTGCGCTGGCTGACGCAGATGACGTGATCGGCCACCTGGAGCGAGCGGGAAAGCCACAGCCGAAACTGCCAGCGAAAGCCGGCGGACACCGTGTCGGGGAAGAGGTCGGGGATGAGATCGTGTACGGTGAGGACGAGCCGTTTCCCCCGCGGCCGGACGAGCGGGAGGTTGAAGTTGCCCAGCGCGTGGTAGAGCGGCGCGTCGATGCGCGAAAGAACGCCGGGGAGCTTGCCGAAGGTGAAGGCGGTGCGGCCCATGCCCCCGCGAGGGTGCTCCCCCGAGAAACGCGCCCCCACGCGCGTGACGGAAACCCCGAGCGACTGGAGCGCTCCGGTGAGCTGCCGGGTGTAGAGCCCGATTCCGGTGGTCGGCTCGTCCCACAAGGAGGCGTCGAGCACCACCCGTTCGCCCAAAGCCGCTTGCACGCCGAAAGCTATACCGCGCTGGCCGAGGCACCGTTGCGCTTTTTCGAGACCAGAGGCGACGGTTCGAACGCCTCGGTGCTAGATTTTCAGCGTGAACGAGAGAACACGTCAGTACGTCGCCCGACTGGACGAGGCGCGACGGCGCCCCCTCGCCGAACAGCTCGAGGACGACATCGCTCCCTACCGCGGGCTCACCTCGAAGCAACGGGCTGAGACGGTGGAGGCGGTCTGCCGGGCGGCATGGGAGATTCTCCGTGCCCGCCCCGATTTCGAAAGAGCCATTCGTTATCGAGATCCTGAGGCGCCGGATTTTAGAGAGAAATGGCGGAATCTGATGGCACGTCGACGAGCGGAGCTCCGGTCACGGGGTCACAATGGTGGATGTCAACCAGACGGTCCGCGCGATCGCTGACGCCCTCGACGTGGCGGGGATTCCCTACGCCGTCGGCGGTGCCATCGCATACGGCTACTGGGGCGCGGCTCGAGGAACGAAGGACGTCGACTTGAACGTCTTCGTTCCCAACGACGACATCGGACAGGCCTTAAGCGTGCTCGGGGCGGCCGGCCTGAAAATCGACCGAGGAGCGGCCATCGAATCAGCCAAAGAGCGCGGGGATGGCTCGGGGACATCCCCGTCGACCTCTTCTTCGATTCGATTCCGCTCCACGCGAGTGCCGCAAAGCGGGTCGTGACCGTCGAGCTACTGGGACGACCAATCAAGATCCTCTCGGCCGAAGACAGCGCCGTGCTCAAGTTGCTGTTCAATCGACCGAAGGATCTCCTCGACGTCGAACGGCTCGTCGCCTTGCAAGGAGGAAACCTCAACCGCGACTATGTGCGTCGGTGGCTCGTTGATTCGGTGGGTGAACAAGACTCTCGGGTCGAAAAGTGGGACGCGCTGTGCGCGCAGCTTCCCCTCTGAGGGCCCTCCCCCCCCCGAAGGGCTCCTCGTTGCCGGCACGCCGGTCCTCCATCGGGGCGGGCACTCTGAGAAAGCCCCGAACGGTCCACGCCCAACCCGACCCAGGCGCTTCAAGGGGGGCACGTTCTCATCGTCAAATCAGGCATCTACGAGGCGACTGGCACAGGCGAACACTACGACCCCGCCTTGTACCCGGTGAGCTCCGGCACGGCAGGAGCGCCCATCGTGCTCAAGGCCGTGGGCAACGTCACCATTCGCCCATCGGTCGCGTACTCGGGAGTCGTTCGTGCGGCGACGGCATCCACCGTCCAACTGGATACCAGCGCCTCCTCAACCAATGACACCTACGCCGACTACGCCATTCGCATCGTCGAGGGCACGGGCGCAGGGCAGCACCGGAAGATTGCTCAACAACAACTGCCCGGGCAGCCGTACGTCGGCGCTGGCTCATATGACGGAGCCAGCCAAACCGCGACGCTGCAAGTGCCGTGGACGACGGTGCCCGATTCGACCTCGCGCTTCATCCTCACCCGGCCCGGGCCGCTCATTGGTGCGCTGAACCGAAACCACGTCGTGTGGGACGGCTTTCGCATCCTCGAGGGTGACAGCTACGCCGCGGACACCGGGTCGGTCGTCGTCTGGGGCTCTCAGAACACGACGCTGCTTCAGCTGGACATCGTGGGCACGGCCCTTGCCGCGCACTTCGACAACCACAACGGGGTCCGCGTGGAAAACTCCAGCGATTTCGTGATTCGCAACTGCGTCATCGGCGAGCTCCTTTCGGCTCATCCCTTCAGCTCGCCGCTGAACAACCCCCAAAACGAAGCCGCCATCCAGCCGGGCCAACGTCGAGCGACCCCTCAGAAAGCATGACCTATCGCCCTGCGGCAGGCCAAGCGGAATTGTGCGCCTTGACCAGGTGACCACCGGTAACTACCATTTCAGAGAATGAAGGCGGTGGGCATCAAGCAGCTCAAGGCGCGGCTCTCGGAGTACGTGCGTCTGGTGAAGTCGGGCGAGACCGTCTTGGTGACGGAGCGTGACGAGGTGGTGGCCGAGCTCCGGCCAGCCCACCGGCAGGCACACCGTGCGCAGACACTGGAGGAAACCCTCGACGCTCTTGCCGACGCCAAAGAAATCACCCGCCCCAGCGTCTCCAAGAAAGGTTGGATCTGGAAAGCCAAAGGGCTCGGGCTCCCAGCGGGCACCGCCCGTGCGCTGCTCGACGAGCTTCGCGCCGAGGGCGACAAGGAGTAGGGATGAAGCGCTGTCTCTACCTGGACACCTCGGCCGTGCTGCGCGCGACCCTGGAGACAGGCACCAGCCCGGAGCTGGAGGCGCGCATTGGCGAAGCAGACGTGCTCGTCACCTCGCGGCTTTCGCTCGTCGAGACCGCCCGGGCCTTTCTCCGCGCCCGACAGCGATTCGACCTGCCTGAGGCGCGCCTCGTCGCGGCGGAGAAGGACGCCGATGCGGTCTGGGCACGCTGCAACATCTGGGAGCTCACTCCCACGGTATGCGAAGCAGCCTGCCGGGTAGCGCCAAGGAAGGCACTCCGCTCGCTGGATGCGCTCCACCTGGCGACTTTCCTCGCCGCCCGTGAGCGCATCGACGGGTTGGAGCTGCTCAGCGCTGACGAGCGTCTGCTCGACGCGTCCGGCACGGTCTGAACGCTCAGTGCTATACCCGCCGCTTCGATGGCGGTTCACCAGCTCGTGCCCAACTTCGTGCCTGGCGATGCCATGGGCCAAGCCGCGCTCCACTGCCGCCTGCTCTTGCGCAGGCTGGGACACGCGGGGGAGCTGTACGCCGCTGAGGTCGCTCCCGAGCTGGCCTCGCTGGTGCGGTCGGCCAACGAGCTTCGACCCGCGCCCGACGACTTGGTGCTCTACCACCACGGCATCGCTTCGCCTCTGGCCGGAAGGCTGCTCCACCTGCCCTGCAAGAAGGGCGTGGTGTTCCACAACATCAGCCCTCCCTGGTTCTACGAGCGCACCCCACTGCACGAAGCGCTCGTCTCCGGGCGCGCCCAGCTGGCGGCGATGGCTGAGCACGCCGACCTCGCCATCGGGGTCTCCCGCTTCAACGCCGAGGAGTTGGTGGCTGCGGGCTTCCGTGAAGTCCACGTGGTGCCGCTGTTCGTCGAGCCGGGGCGGTTCGCTCCTTCGCTCGCCGACCCCCAGCTGATGCGCCGGCTTGGCCGCTGTGCCCCCTACCTGCTCGCTGTCAGCCGGGTGGTGGCGCACAAGCGGGTGGAGGACTTGCTCGCCCTCCACCGCGAGCTGCGACGCCTCGAGCCGGATGCGCACCTGGTGGTCGTCGGCGGGCTCGCCCGGGGCGACGCCTATTTCCGTAGGCTCCAACGAGAAGCGGAGGAAGCAGGAAACGTGCTCTTCCTCGGGAAGGTGACGCACGCCGAGCTGGTCGCCGCCTATCGGGGCGCGGGTGCGTTCGTCTCGATGAGCGAGCACGAGGGGTTCGGCGTGCCGCTGGTCGAAGCCTTCGCTGCCGAGGTCCCGGTGCTGGCCTTCGCCGCCGCCGCCGTGCCCGAAACCCTCGGCGGCCGCGGAGTGGCCTTCGACGAGAAGCGCTTCGCCTACCTGGCGGAAGTCGCGCAGGCGCTGATGACGGACGTCAGGCTGCGCGGGCAGGTCGTCGAGGGGCAAAAGGAGAGGTTGAAGGAGCTTTCGGCGGCAGGGGTCACTGAGGCCCTGGGGAAGGCGATCGAGTCGGTCTGCCATCGCCCCTCACCCCTACCCTCTCCCAAAGGGAGAGGGAGGCCGAGGGTGGCGCTGGTGGTGCAACGGTACGGAGAGGACATCACTGGTGGTGCCGAGGCTCACGCCCGCCAGGTGGCGCATCGGCTGGCCACGCATTTTCATGTCACGGTGCTCACCTCCTGCGCCAAAGACCATCTGACGTGGGCGAACGAGCTGCCCGTGGGAAAGGACCGCGACGGCCCGGTGAACGTCGTACGCTTCGCAGCCGCACGCGAGCGGCGCATCCGCCCCTTCAATCAACTCTCACGCCAGGTGTTCGGCAAGGCCAACGACCGCCTCGCCGAGGAGCACTGGGTCGCCGCCCAGGGCCCCTTGCTCCCGGAGCTGTTGGAGCATCTCTCCCGCGAGCCTTACGACGGCGTGGTGCTCTTCACCTACCTGTACGCGCCCACGGTGTGGGGGTTGCCGTTGGTGTCCAAGCGCGCGTTGCTGGTGCCCACCGCGCACGACGAACCCCCACTGTGGATGGGGGTGTACGACGACGTCTTCACCCTCCCGCGGGCGCTCTTGTGCAACACCCCCGAGGAGCTGGCCCTCATCGAGCGCCGCTGCCCGCAGCATGCCCGAGCGCGGGTGGTGGGCGTGGGGGTCGAGGTGCCCAAAACCCGCCCGAGCCGTTTTCGGGAGAAGTACGGCCTCGACCAGCCCTACCTCATGTACGTGGGCCGGGTGGAGGAAGGAAAAGGCGTGGGCGAGCTGCTCGCGCACCATGCGGCGCTGCGTGAGCGCTTCCACGACGCGCCGATGCTGGTCTTGGCGGGCGCCGCGAGCATGGAAGTGCGGGGCGACGGAGTGCGTTACCTCGGCCGCATCAGCGAGCAGGACAAGTACGACGGGCTGGCAGGAGCGCTCGCCGCGGTGGTGCCCTCGCGCTACGAGAGCCTGTCCTTGCTCGCGCTCGAGGCCTTCGCCTGCGGCACCCCGGTGCTGGGCAACGGCGCCTCCGAGGTGGTGGCCGGCCAGCTGGCGCGCTCCCAAGCAGGGATGGTTTACAACGACCGCGCCTCGTTCGTGGCAGGGGTGCGCCGCCTCGGCGAGGAGAGGGAGGCGCTGGGCGCGCGTGCCTTACGCTTCGCCGCCCAGCACAGTTGGGAGAAGGTCATCGACATCTACCGCGAGGAGCTCGGCCGCATCCTCGAAGACCGGAGGCACCCATGAAGCTCATCGGCAAAGACATTCCGGCGGCGTTCCTCTCGCGCATCGAGGAGCGCCTGCGCGCGCGCGGCCTGGCGGAGCCGACGGTGAACGCGATTCGCCTCGACGGTATCGAGCCGCGCGTCGACCCGTTGTCGTTCAACCTCTCGGCGCTGGAGGAGCACGCCGACGCCACCCGCCCCTTGCCGCTCGTCTCCCACCGCTTCGGGGTCGGTCGCGCCGTGCTCTTGGCCAAGTGGGCCTTCCGTAAGAGCTGCCAGGTGTTGATCAACGAGGCGCTCTCGCGGCAGAAGCTCTTCAACGGCCATGTGCGCGACTCGTACGCGCAGCTGGCCGCCGAAGTGCTTCGCCTCCGCCGGGAGGTCGATGAGCTGCGCGCGCGGCCCGCGAAGAAGCCGCGCCGTAACCAGGGAATGTGACGCCCCACCCCGTTCTCGCCCCAAGGCTGCGAAAACAAACGGGATTTGGACGCCCAAGAACTTCTCTCAAAGCTGCGCGTTCTGTAGCCCCCGATGCGCACCGTGCGGCGGCTCCTCGTGTTCCTCACGCCTTTGGCCTTGCTGACCATGGCGCTGGGCTCCATCGCCATCACCGCGGCGAGCGTCGTCTACTTCGACGAGGACGAGCTGGCTCCCTTCGTCATCGAGAAGCTGCCGCTGCCGCTCGAAGACGTTTGGCTGGTGGCGCTGCAGGTCCACGTCGTCTCCGCGGCTTTCGCCCTGCCGGCCTGTTTGCTTTTGCTCTCAAAGACGCTGCTGCGGCGCACACCGGGGCTGCACCGTTGGCTGGGGCGCATGACGGGAGGCGTCGGGTTGCTCGCGCTCGCTCCCTCGGGCTTCTACCTCTCGCTCTTCGCCAAGGGAGGCTTGCTCTCGACGCTGGGCTTCATGCTGTCCGGGGTCATCGTCGTGGTCGCCATGGTTCAGGGCGTGCGCACGGCGCGCCAAGGACAGCACGCTGCCCACCGCCGCTGTTCGCTGCACGTGCTGGCGCAGCTCAGCGTCGCCGTGACCTCACGGGCGATGTTGTTTCTCTTCGACGCCGTCAACGTCGATGCCGACACCGCCTACCTCATCAGCCTGTGGCTGCCCGTCGTCGGCAGCGCGGGCGCCGTCGAGCTCTTGGTGTCGCGAACGAATCCACTGACTCTTTCTTGGAGGAACCATGAAGCGCACTCTGGCACTCGCCTCGCTCCTCATCACTCCCCTGGTCTCCGCGACGCCGCCGGCGTCTGAGGCGCAGCCATCCACTCCGGTCAAGGTGTTGGCCCAAGCGGTCGTCCGGGACAAGCTGCTCGAGCCCTTGAAGGAGCGTGAAGAACGCAAGAGCCTCTTCACTCGGGCGTACCTACCGCCGCAGCACCGCCGCGTGCGCATTCTTGACGCGCAACTCCTGAGGGACGAGGAGGGCGGCGCCTTCCTGACCTTCGCCGTCGACGCCCGCCACGGCTCCGCCCTTATGGACGAGGATGAGGCCCCCGAAAAAGAATGGCGCAAAGCCACCATCACCGGCTGCGTCTACCCCGACACCAAAGAGGTCTTCGTCAAACGCAAAGACAGCTACCGCCCCGCCGCTTTCATGCTCGGGAAGAAGGTCAAAGTCGCCGCCAAGCACATCTGCCACAGCGAAACCACACAGGTCGCCAGCGCCAAATAGTCACGGGCTCGAGGAGCTGGCCGCCTCGGGCGGAGCGACGTCGACCACCACCGGCTCGCTCTGGGCGCCGAACCAACGCACGCCCTCCCACACCATGCGCCAGTGAAAGGTGTACCGCCCTTGCTGCGGGGGCACGGCCTCGAAGCGAAACTCAGCGGTCTCTCCCGGCCGGACGTCGCGCTCAAGCTCGACACGCGCGGTGCCGAAGGAGGTGTTGTCCTGCGGCGAAATCGCTCCCAAGCGCATTCCCCTCGCACGCGCCCAAACTTCGGTACCGACGTTCTTCATCCTCACCACCACGGGCAGCGCCTTCCCCGCCACCATCGTGCTGGGCACCGACTGGGAGACGAACTCCGCCGCCACCGGGCCCCCTTCTTGAAGCCCCACCCGCACCCAGCACACGCCCGCTGGGTCGAGCCCCCGCTGGCTCACCCAGGACTGGATGGCCGCCCCCACCCGCATCTCGTCGTACGGCGAATGCAGGTTCGTCAGTCCCAGCTGCCAGCCCGGAGGAGCGCTCCCCGAGTAACCGTTGAGGGTGGGCACCTTTTTCTCCAGCGAGGCCCACATCGCGTCCACCTGATACTTCCAGTAAGGGCCGTACCCCTGCACCGGGCTGAAGACGAAGGCGCGGCACTCGGAGCCGATGGCCCGGGCGATGTCGGCGACGTCGCGGCGGTTGGCGTGAAAGTCGTACGAAGGCGTGGTCTGGCCCTGCTCCACCACGGTGAGAAGTCCCAAGCCCATCGCGCCCAAGGCGAAGGCGCGGCCCTTCTGCGCCAGGTGTTGAAGAAAGAGCGCCACCCCCAACCCGGCGGGGAAGAGCACCAAAAGCGAGATGCGGGCCACCGCGCGCACCGCCTTGGCCCCGGGGAAATGGTCGAAGAAAAACTTCCATGGAGCAAAGCCGCCGTAGAGGGTGGCGACGAGGACGAGCGCGAGCCCCACCAGCGCAAAGAGCGCCACCGCCGGCCGGCGCCGCCCCATCACCAGTCCCGCGACGGCAAGCGCGGTGGTGCACAGCCCCATCCCCGGCCGTTGCTCGTGCTCCATGGGAATGCCACGAAAGAGGTCGAGCTTGGCCATCCACCCGTACCACCAGCTGTGCTGACCCAGGTGCAGCCAAGTGAGCGGCCGGGGCGTCATCGTCAGCGCTTCCTCGAAAGAGCGCAGGCCAATCTCCTGCGAGGCCTGGAGGTAGTGGACCATCATCGGAGCGATGGCCGCCGCTCCCAGGACCGCGGCGAGCACGAGCGAATACGGGTGGGCGCGTACCACTGCAAACAGGCGCGCACGCCAAGTGGGTACGACGAGGGAGAAGAGCGCGGCGAGCGCCAGCGCCAGGGAAAGGAACCAGCCCAAGTAAAAGCCGGCGTAGAGCTGAGCGACGGCGGCGAAGCTGAACAGAAAAATCCAGAAGACTGGGCGGCGCTCGTCGTCGGAGGTGGGTTTTTCCAGCAGTCGGAAGAGCGCGTACGTCACCACCACCGTCCAAAAATGCGGGAAGAGCTGGTAGTGCATCACCATGTTCACCCGCGCCGCGCCGAAGGCGAACAGCGCCGCGCCGGCCGAAGCCGCGAGCGCTCCCAGCCGGAAACAGCGGGTGAAGAGCAAATAGGCGGACACGAAGTTGAGCACTCCCAGCGCCAAAATCCACGCCTGGAAGGCGCGGTCGGGGGCGAGGAAGAGCCGGAAAGGCACGTACACCGGCAGCGCTCCCAAGAGCACCTCGGAGTACGCGCCCACGTTCTTCGCCGGGTGGAAGAACGGCGGGCTCCAGAAGTCGAGGTGGCCGCTCTGCCGGGAAAGCCAGCGCCAGCCGTGCTCGAGCAGGTAGCTCACCAGCCGCGCGTCTCCCAAGTCGGGCTGGGTGCGCGCAAAACCGCTCAAGACCATCGGGTGATGGGCGAGAAGAAGGCCCAAGGTGCAAAAGACGAACGGCCAGAAAAAGGGGCGGAAACGCTCCACGAGGCGGCGTACCTTATCAGCGGCGGTGAGTCTGCACCCCTTGCTCCCGCGACGCGGCCCCTGTACATCCGCGCGCGATGGTTCAAAACCTGCGCGAGCTCTACCGGTACCGCGCGCTCCTTTGGAGCCTCACTTTGCGCGAGCTGAAAGCGCGCTACCGAGCGTCGATCCTCGGGTTCTTGTGGACCTTCCTCAATCCGACGCTCTTGATGCTGGTGTACGCACTGGTGTTCAGCGTGTACATGCGGCAGCAGATTCCCCGCTACACGTACTTCATGTTCGTCGGCCTGCTTCCGTGGATTTTTTTCGCCAGCTCCGTGACCGGCGGCACCTCGGCAATCAGCGACCGGAGAGACCTGTTGACCAAGGTGCGCTTTCCCGCCCAGGTTCTCCCAGCCACGGTCATCAGCACCAACTTGTGCAACTACCTTCTGTCGCTGCCACTGATGGTGCTCTTGGGCGTGCTGTACGGAGATTGGCCGTCATGGCACGCGGTGTTCTTTCCTGCGGTGACGGCGATTCAAACCCTCTTCGTGCTGGCGCTGGTATTCGCGCTTTCGGCGATCAATGTGCGGTTCCGCGACCTGCAGCACGTCATCGGCAACTTGGTAACGTTGTGGTTCTTCCTCACCCCGGTGCTTTACAGCGCCAGGGTCATCCCTGAGCGGTACCGCGAGCTATTGGTAAACGCGAATCCAATGGCGGTCATCATCACCTCCTACCAGGCAATCTTCTACGACCACCAGCTGCCACCTGCACTGCCACTGGCCAGCGTGGCCGTGCTGTCGACAGGGGTGCTCTGGGTGGCCACCCGCATTTTCGAGGCCCGTCGAGAGGAATTCGCCGAGCTCATCTAAAGCCACACCGGCCATGGTCGCGATCGACATCAAGAACCTCACCAAGAGCTTCCGCAAATCCACCGTCGCGTCATCGCATACGACGTTCAAGAGTGAGCTGATGCGGTGGGTGCGAGGACAACGGCGTCCCAAACCGGCTGCGACTCAGGTGTTGAAGGGAATCGACCTCACCATTCCGCGGGGATGTACCTACGGAATCATCGGCCGCAACGGGTCGGGCAAGAGCACGCTGCTCAAGCTCATCACCGGCATCTATTCACCGACCACCGGCAGTCTGAACGTACACGGGCGCGTCTCGGCGCTGCTCGAGCTGGGGGCTGGCTTTCACCCCGACTTCTCCGGGCGCGAGAACATCCTCATCAACGGCATCATCCTCGGCATGTCCCACGCCGAGGTGAAGGGCCGCATGCAGGCGATCATCGACTTCGCCGAGCTGGGAGACTTCATCGACGAGCCGGTGCGGACGTACTCGAGCGGAATGTTCATGCGGCTGGCCTTTGCAGTGGCCACCCACGTTGACCCCGACATCCTCATCGTCGACGAAATCTTAGCAGTCGGTGACGAGCACTTCGCGCGCAAGAGCATGGCGAAGATGAATGAGTTCAAAGACTCGGGGAAAACCATCGTGCTGGTGACCCACGACCTCGCCACTGTCCAGCGCTGGTGCGACGCTGCAGTGTGGCTGGAGGCGGGAAGAATCGCCGCGCAGGGCGCTCCGGCCGATGTCATCGACCGCTATCGTCGAACCGTCGCCGAAGAGGAAATGGCTGCCCGAGCTTCCGGGGCTGCCCCTGCGGCCGTCTCCACCCCCGACGAGAAACGACCGCCCACTCCCGATGCGGCGCCGGACCGCTGGGGCACCTTCGATCTCGAGCTCTCCGCGGTACGCCTGCTCGACCGTGAGGGTGCAGCCAAGACCGTCTTTGACACCGAGGACGCGCTCTCGGTGGAGTTGGACTTCTTCTGCCGCCGACCGGTGACGCAGGTCGTCTTCGGCATCGCCATGTTCGATGGCAACGGGAGCCGGGTGTACGGGACCAACACGTTGGTCGAGCGGGTGCCGCTGCCTACGCCTTTGCCCGCACGAGGAACCCTTCGGCTCGAGCTTTTGCGCCTGGGTTTCCTCGACGGTAACTACTCGCTCGACGTCGCTGCCCACTCTCCCACGGGCGAGAACTACGACTACCACCGCGGCCGGTACCGCTTGGCGGTACGTTCGTCGGTCGGCGACATCGGAACCGCGCGACCCTTGCACCGCTGGTCGCTCGATACTGAAAACGGGGAGGTTGCCCGTGCGTTGACCGATTCGAGCAAAGCCGGGTAGCTTGCGCGCCCTTTTCGAGCCCCGCCGGGGGGCCAAACCGGAGGCACAGATGTTCGAGGGTGAGCTGATAAGGCGCCCGCTGCGGCGGCTGAAGCGAGAGATACGCTCGCTTCTTCTCGAAGGCACAGAGCCGACGAATGGCACGCCGGCGCTGAAGGTAGACCCGCTCAGCCGCATCGGCGCGGTGTGGAGCGGCTCGGGCCAAGACAACATGTTGCTCATCGCCGGTTTGGCGCGCGCCACACGCGCCAAACGTTATCTGGAAATCGGCGCCTACCGCGGCTTTACCGCCGGCTTCGTGCGCTGGGCATGCCCGGACATCGAGATCCACGCCATTGACAATTGGCAGCGCGCCAATACCAGCGCGCAACTGCTCGTCGAGGGCGTCGCTGGAATCTCGGGAACTTCGCAGAACATCTTCACCCATGAGGGAGACTCGACCTCGCAACTGGACAAGCTCATCGGGCTGGGCCTCTCCTTCGACCTCATCTACGTCGACGGCTGTCACAGCTACGAGTACGCCAAGAGCGACTATGAGAAGGCACTCCAGCTGCTCGCCCCGACCGGCACCATCGTCATTGACGACACGGTGACCTGGTGGGGCCCTCGCGAGCTCTCCGAGGAGCTGCAAGAAGGCAAGCTACCCGCGGGGTTCCACCTCCTCGAAATTCAGACCACCAACGGGTTGCTCGTCTTGCGCAAGCAGCCTCCGGTGAAGCCTCCGCTGCAGCTCACTCGAGAGAACTGCCCGGACGGCGTGTGGCACGACGACCCCGCCAAGCGACTCACTGCCTAAGACATGTACCAGCCCAAGCCCATCGTCCTTCTCGTTTCGGGGGAGTACCCTCCCTACACGAACTGGGGCGGAAACGCGTACCAACTCGCCAACGTGGCCCGCCTGCTCAACCGCGAAGGTTACGAGGTCGAAGTCATCGCCGAGTCCGACAACGGTGAGGAGTTCACCCACCTCGACGAGATGGGGAACTTGGTTCACCGGATAAATGGAGCCCGGTCGTACCTTCACAAAACCGCCCAGACCCTCTCGGCGCGCCTGGGCAGCTGGCTTGGTTTTCGCGATCTCGCCTTCGCGTTACGCGTGGCCGAGCGCGCATGGGAGCTGGTCCACCTCTGGAACCGAAAAATCCTCTGGGTGGAGACCACCAACTGGCGCGCCGAGACGCTCTTCTTCCATCTGCTCCCGCAGCTCAACGCGCGCACCATCGTTCGCACCGTAACGCCGATGGAAGAGGTGGTGCGGCAAAACCAGATCGACCGGAGCGACCTCGCCACGCAGATGGCCCTGTTGCAGGAAACAGCGCAGCAACTACTGCTCAAGCGTCGCCTGTACTCCAACCACGACTATCGCGACTATTTCGAGTCACGGGTACGCACGTCTCTTTTCGGCAAGCAGCGTGCGGACGAGAAGGTGTTTCTTCTCCCCTTCGACTTCGATCGAGTTCCCAGCCAGACCCGCAGAACCTTGCGCAAACCGGACGGCGCGTTGCGACTGCTGATGGTCGGCCGCGTGGAACCGCGCAAGGGCTTCGACATGCTCTGCTCAGCTCTTTCCGGGCTGTCATTGGAGCAGCGGCGGACTGTGCGGGTGGTGGCAGCTGGGCGCGACGTCGACTACGGGCCGTTCAACAGCTACAAGCGCCTCCTGTTGGAGAAATACCCCAGCGTCGCCTCCGAGCAGATCGAGTTCCTCGGGGCAGTGCCGGAGAATGACTTTCCCCACCTGTTCGAAACCGTGGACATCGGGCTGGTGGCTTCGACCTCCGAATCATTCGGGTACAACCTCGTTGAGCTCATCGCCTCGGACTTGCCGGTCATCACCTCTGAGGTCGGAGCGGCCAGCGAATTCGAACGACGCGGCATCCGGTACTTGGGGAAGTTCCAAACGACCGAGCAGCTACGTCGTCTTTTCGGCGAGCTGCCGCGACGGTACGAGCAATACGCAAACGAACGCCCTAAAAACCGCGAGCGACTGGCTGAAATCTACGCTCAGAACGACCGCAGTTATCTCGCCTGGGCGCGCGCAAGCTCTGAGCCTGCCGCGCCTGTGACGATCACCCGAACGCCGGTCGTTCGCAAGACAGCCACGGCTGTCAAATCCGTCGACTTGGTCGTCTGCTCGTACAACCGCTTCGAGGAGCTCACCCTGTCGCTGCCGTCGCTCTTGCGGGAGGCCGAACATGCCCGCGCATCAGGCATCGACTGCGCGGTCACCATCGTCTTCCAGAACGAGGGTTTGCCGGAGCGCATCTACACCCAAAACCCCGAGCTCACGACCGGTGCGCACCTTCGATTCGTGCCCTCTTCGCCACCCAGTCTGACGCGCGCGCGGAACACCGGGGTGCGGAACACCAACGGGGACTTGGTCATCTTCGTCGATGACGACGTGGTGCTGGAGCCTGGTTTCGTGGCGGCGCACGTCGAAGCGGCCACTGCCACCCCGAGCGCGATCGGTGTGGTGGGCCGTATTCGCTCGCGCATCGACCTGAAGCGGACCTCCAAGCACCGAGCTGTGGGCCAGTTCCGCCCGACGGGCTTCATCGACACCAACTTCGACTCGGTAGAGTCCACGAGCCGCTTGGTCCCCCATACTCCGATGGGCGCCAACATGGCGTACCGCCGAGCGCCGATGGTAGCCCTTTTCGGCGAGAGCTGGTTCGACGAGCGCTTCACCGGCTCGGCCTTCCGCGAAGAATCGACCCTGGCAGTGCAGATCTTCCGCCACGGGCACCACTTCGTCTATGCGCCCAACGCGCTGCTCTACCACTACGAATCGGTCGTCGGTGGTTGTGGAAACCGAGGCACGAAGACCTTAAAGCAGCTCATCACGCACTACTCGCTCGATTACCTGTTCTTGAACCGCCTCTACGAGCCGATGACTCTCACCCGCTTGTTCGGGCCGCTGCTGCTTGCGCTGCGTGACCTACCCACCGCGCCCAACTGGAAGACGCTGCTCAAGAAGACGTACGTCCACTCCCGCGCATATTGGGCCGCACGGCGACTGCACGCCGCTGCACCGAAGCTCCACTTGGTCCAGGAACCGTCTTCCTCCCCGAGAGAAAATTTGGGAGCAAGGGCGACTGCGTAAGAACCGACGCCATGTCTGATTCTGCGCGGCAACATACCCTCGACACACTGGAGCGCGCCGCGCCGCTGGAGGTCCCTACTCAAACCCGACTGCGATTGGCCAAGGCGGTGCTCCGAAGGGCCATGCGGGGTTTTCTGGGCGTGCAGGCGGACATCAACCGAGCTGTGGTGTCCGCTTTGCGCTCACTCGATGATGACGTACGGAGGCTGGAGATCGAGCGCGTCACCCGTGCTGACCTTGACGGCGTAAAAGGTGAGTTGGCTGCAACGAAGGCCGCGCTGACCGAGCGGATCGAATGGCTCACGAAGTGGACCGAGAGCTTTCGCAAGGAACTTTTCTTCGAGTTGCGCCACCGGCTGGAGGAACACGATCGGCTCACCCAGCCCGAGATCCTCGACCGCTCGGCCTACCACGCCAAGGTGAAGCAGATGCCCAGTGGCCTGCTGGTGAACCTAGGCTCAGGCGATAAAGGGCGGGAAAACCACCTGAATGTCGATCAGCGAGCGATCGACGGCATCGATATTCGCGCCGACGTTCGACACCTGCCCTTCGAGAAGCAACAGGTCGCCGAGCTTTACTGCGCTCACCTGATCGAGCACTTCACCGATGCGGAGCTACGTTCGCGCATTCTCCCCTACTGGCTCGACCTGCTGCGACCCGGAGGCAAGCTGGTCATCGTCTGCCCCGACGCCGAGGCGATGATGAAGGGCTGGGTCGCGGGCGAGTTCCCCTACGAAGGTCTGAGGGAGGTCACCTTCGGGGGGCAGGAATACGAGGGCAACACGCACTACACGATGTTCACCCCTTCCTCTCTGGAGCAACTCTTGCGCGAGGTGGGGTTCACCGAGGTTCACCGCCGGGCAGTCGGTCGCGTCAACGGAAAGTGCTTGGAGCTGGAGCTCGAAGCCATCCGATGAAGCGGTTCTTCATCGAGCCAGCCAGCTTCGCCCGAGCGTGGTCGATCGCCTCGCTGGCCTTCGGCCTGGGCTGCCTCCCTTGGTATCTGGCGGAGTTTCCCGGTCTCATCACCCTCGATACGGTCGACCAGATGTGGCAGGCCGATCGGATGAAGCCGATCGATGACCTCCACTCGGTGACAATCACCCTCGCCTTGCGGGCAGTTCGTCCGTTCGCTGGGGTCCTTGTCTTCGCGCAGTACCTGTCGTTCTCGGTGGTCTTCGCCGGGCTCCTCGCGCTGGCGGCGAGGGGTTTTGCTCGGCCCGCGAAGACTGCTCTTTGGCCCACGACAGCCGCAGCGTTGGTTTGCGGTCTCTTACCTTCGCTGGGAGCGCAGCTTTTCACCATCATAAAAGACGTTCCGTATGCCATTTGTTTCCTCGGCTTCGCCGCCGCCTGGGCTCTGGTTCTCCGCTCGAAGCGGTACACCCCGCGCGCAGGACTTGTGCTGGGTTCGCTTTCTGGCCTGCCGTGGTTGTTCAGGCACGACGGGGTTTTGGTGGTCATATTTGCCAGCGTCATCGCCCTGCTCGTCGTTGTTCGCACTCCGGCTCCCTGGAAGGGCTGGCTGGGAGGATTTGCCGCTGGGCTCCTCCTCGCGGTAACGCTCCATGCGGCGGCCTCGCGCCTGGCTGGCAGCGTCCCCGGGCCGACTCGTTGGACCTGGGCCGTGGCCTTCGTTCACGACATCGCCGCCGTCGCGACGTGGGGCGACCTCGACGACGTCGACCACGCCTTCATCGCTCAGTGGGGTGACCACAAAGACCTGGCGGCTAACTACGACCCTGCAAAAGGCGACGTCTATTTTCTTGGCGTTCCCAAGGTGAAGCTCGACTGGTTCACACAGAATCACGCTCCCTTCGCGGCGGGGTACGTACGAATCGTGAAAAAGAATCTGGCTTTGGTCGCGCGAAAGCGAGTGGCGCGCTCGCTGCACCACTTCGGCCTCCGCGACCAGAACCTCTTCGCTGACCCGCGCGCGAATCCTGAGAACACTTTCGGATTTCGAGTGACACCGATCGTCTTCTCCAACACTGCCTTCCAAGTGCTCGCGACAACGAGCAGCGTGAAACCACTGCGGCTCCTGGTGTGGGCCTCGGCTCTGCCGCTGGTGGGCCTGCTCGCCTTGACGATGATGGCGGTCCGTCGCAGGAACTGGGCGCTCGTCGTTTGGTGCGCGCTACCAGTCCTCAACGCTTTGGCGTTCAGCTTCGTCGCCCCTGCAGCGTACTTCCGGTACAACTATTACGTCCTGCCGTTTTTGTTCGTCGGTTTCTTCGCCTGGTGGGCCGACCGCACCGCTGCTCGAGAAGCACTTTGGGCAAAACCCTCGGTCGACACGTGAAAACCGGCCAATGATCGACAGCCCAAAACCGGCCAACGAGAAATGCCGGGACCGGGTGTAACTACCTCGCCGCCTCCTGCTGGCGCAAATCGGCGTGCTCCTTCATCCG
>JBMORE010000082.1:0-18929 GCA_049322255.1 Myxococcota bacterium
CTCGCTGATGCCCAAAATCTGGGCAGCTTCGGCCACTGTCAGCAGCCCCTTGCCTACCCGTTCAACTGCATCCAATCGCTTCCACTCCCGGTTGCTCAATTTCATCCCTCCCGGTTGCCACTTCGGACCGGAAGTTTTCGCTGAGCATTTACTCGGAAGTTATCGCTGAGCTACAACACCGGAAGACCTCGATCGGCCAGCGGGAGCGTGGCTTCGCCGTCGTCGGCGTGCCCGAAGAGCCGTTCACGGGCTGTTCTTCTGCTCTGCGTCTTCCCAGGCCGCGCCCAGCCACTCCTGGAAGGAACTTTTCTGCTGCTCGGTGGGAGTCTCCACCCGGGAAAAATAGATCGCGTCGGCGGGTTTTTGCCCCAGCGGTACGGAGACCTCCAACAGCTTGTCCCGGCGGAACACCGTCACCTTGACCACCTCGCCCGGCTTTTTGTCCTCGCAACGTGAGACGAGCGCGCCTCCGTCGACCTTGAACCCGTCGAGCGCGACGATGTCGTCGTCGGCATAGAGCCCCGCCTCCATCGCCGGCGAGCCTTCGAGCACGGTGGCGATCGTCGCGCTGCCTTTGATGGAAAGGCCTAGCCAGCCTCTTGCCTTGGGCTCCTTCACCCGCGGCGGGCTGCCACCCTTGTCGCTGGCCGCCTCGCGCACCCGGAAGCGCGCCTCCAGACCCACGTGCGAGAGCACCGAGTAGTCCAGCTCGTCGGTCGAGCGCAGCGCGCGATCGAAGAACGCCGAGAGGTCCTTGCCCGCCACTTCATTTACTGCTGCCTCCACGCCGTCCTCCGGCACGCCACGCTCGTCGCCGTAGCGCTTCCACAAGTAGCGCATCACGTCGTCGAGGCTCTTCTGGTCGGAGGTGGCTCGGCGCAGCTCGAGGTCGAGCAGGAAGGCGACGATCTCTCCCTTGAGGTAGTAGCTGATCGCGCTGTTGGCGGTGTTTTCGTCGGGCCGGTAGTGCTTGATCCACGCGACCATCGAAGCCTCCGCCAGCGGGAGCACCTTGCGCCCAGGCGTAGAATGCAACGCCGACACCGACTCGCCCAGCCGCTGCAAGTAGCGCGCGGCGCTCATCAGCCCGGCCCGCCGTACCAACAGGTTGTCGTAGTACGAGGTCACTCCCTCGAATGCCCACAGCAGCCGGGTGTAGTTTTCCTGGCCGTAGTCGAACGGCACCAGCGCACGTGGCTTGATGCGCTTCACGTTCCACAGATGGAAGTACTCGTGCGCGCACAGAGTGAGGAAGTCCTCCCAGCCCTTGGCGTTGGAAAAGCCGGTGCGCGGGTAGAGCAACGCGGTCGAGGCCTTGTGCTCCAGCCCTCCGCGGCCCTTGTCGGTCAGGTAGACGAAGAACAGGTAGCGGCGCATCGGCAGCCCACCGAAGAGCTTTGCCTCCGTCTCGCAGATCTTCGCCAGGTCGCCGACCAGCTTCTCCCGATCGAGCTGGGGGTCACCCCAGAGAATGACTTGGTGCGGCACCCCAGCAGCAGTGAAGGCCAAGGGCGTGTGCGGGCCGACCTCGAACGGCGAATCGACCAGCTCGTCGTAGTTGGGCGCCACGAACTCGGTGCCTTGGCGGTCGAGGGCGCAAAAGGCCTCCCAGCCGGAAGGAGGGTGCACGGCCACGCGGTGCTCTGCGCCTCGCAGCGGCTCGGCGTAGAGGAACACCGTGGCGCCGTTGAAATAGCCGTGCGACCCGTCCAAGTGGCTGGTGCGCACGGTGAGCTCGTTTGCGTACACCTTGTACTTCAGCGTCACCGGGCGCCCCTTCGACGGAACGTGGAAGCTGCGCTTGTCCAGCCGGGTCACGCTCAGCGCCTCGCCCTGGTCGGACCGCGCGGTCACCTCTTGCAGATGCCGAGCGTACTCACGCACCAGGTAGCTGCCGGGTGTCCACACCGGTAGCCTCGCCGTCAGCGCCTCGCCCGTCGCCGGGAAAGCCGCTTCGACCTCGAACAAGTGCGAGTGCGGCCGGGGCATCGAGACCGCGTAACGGACGATGGGAGCCATGCGTTTTCTCTAGCGCACCCCTCGTAGGCGAAGAACCCAAATCGCCATGTGCTCTAATCACCTGCAAATGAGTCAATCCGTTTGCTACTAGAGGGAGCGTCAGAGGCTGATGCTAATTGGCGGTGAATGAAGCACGCGCTTGAGTCGTTGCGCTCTCTTGCCCGCCGGCAGCACGGGGTGTTTCACCGCTCGCAGGCGCTGGCGGCGGGGCTTGGTCGAATGACCTTGCTTCGGGGGGCGCATTCGGGCCGGTGGCGGCGGGTGCACCCAGGCGTCTACGCTCTTCCCGGCGCTGTGCCGACGGTCGAGCAGCGGCTGATGGCGGCCCTTTTGTGGCTGGGTGACGAGGCAGTGGTTTCGCACCGTTCAGCGGCGAGGCTTTGGGGTCTTTGGGGGGCGGAGCTCGAGGCTGTGGAGGTGACGGCCAAGATGGAGTGGTCGATGCGCTGTCAGGGAGTGATGGTGCATCGGAGCGGGGACCTGGGTGAGGAAGATCGGCGGGTGGTCGACGGGTTCAAGGTGACGAGCCTGGCGCGCACCCTGGTAGACGTCTCCTCGTGCATACCGGAGGAAGCATTGGCGTTGATGCTGGAGAGCGCCTGGAAGAGCAAGAGCGGGCTGCTCGACTGGCTCGAACGGCGGCTGAGCCAGTTGGGGCACCGGCGTGGGGTCGGCGTTCTGAAGAAGCTCGTTTCTCAATGCCGTTGGCGCAGGCGGCCCATGGACAGCCCGCTGGAGGTGCGGTTGTGGCGGAGCTTGGTGGCGGCGGAGTTACCCTGGCCACGGGTGGGCACGCCCTTTGAGGACGACGAGGACCACCCGGGGAGGCTCGACCTGTCTTACCCCGAGCACCGCCTGGCGCTCGAGGCGCACGGTTGGGAGTTTCACCGGACGAGAGAGAGTTTCGAGCGGGACTGCCGCCGGCAGTCCCGGCTGGCAGCGTTGGGTTGGAGAATCATTCACGTCACGTCGAGGGAGCTCGACACGCGGAAGGAAGACGTCATCGACCGGGTGCGCCGCGCGATGGGGGAAGCGACGAGCGTTTAAGCGAAGAGCTTGCCGCGCTTGATGCGCACCCCCAGCTGCTGACCAGGCCGGACGTCGACGGTGGGCCCGACGGCGCGCAAAAGATGGTTGCCCAAGGGGAAACGGTACTCGGTGGCGCTCCCGAGAAAGAGGCGAGCCGAGAGCGTCAGTGGAGTGCCTCCGTCACCCACCGCGAGGTCTTCCGGGCGCACCACGAGGGTGGCGCTTCCGTCCGATGGCGCGAGGTCAGCTGGGAGCTCGAGTGCCACGTTGGCGGTGGTGAACCGCCTACCGGCGACCTCTCCCTTCACCACGTTGGCGCCGCCCACGAAACCAGCGACGAAGGGGGTGGCGGGGTCGGCATAGAGGCGGTCGGGCCGATCGAGCTGTTCGATGATTCCTCCGTTCATCACCGCGATGCGGTCTGACAGCGCCAGTGCCTCGCTCTGATCATGGGTGACGTAGACCATCGTCGTGCCCAGCCGAGCGCGCAAGGCGGCGATCTCAGCGCGCAGCTCCTCGCGCAGGGCGGCGTCGAGGTTGGAGAGCGGCTCATCGAGGAGCAGCACCTGGGGCCCGGCGACCAGCGCACGTGCCAGGGCCACCCGTTGCAGCTGTCCTCCAGAGAGCGCGTGCGGCATGCGGTCTCGGTACGCTTCCATCCGCACCCACCCCAGCGCCTCGCGCACCCGCGCTTCGACTTCCGCACGGGGAGCGCTCCGGAGCCGAAGGGGGTAGGCGACGTTCTGTGCCACGCTCAGGTGGGGCCAGATGGCGTAGCTCTGAAACACCATGCCCAGCCCGCGGCGTTCGGGGGGGAGGTGGGTGGCAGGTCCGTCGACCTCGGCGCCTCCGACTACGATGCGGCCAGCGTCGGGACGCTCGAGCCCGGCAATCATCCGCAAGGTGGTGGTCTTGCCGCAGCCCGAGGGGCCGAGCAGCGACAAAAGCTCGCCCGCGCCGATGGTCAGCGAAAGGCCCTTCACCACCCGGGTGGCGCCATACGACTTTTCGATCGCCGAAAGCTCGATGCCTGCCATGGTCACCCCACTCGCGCTTCCCGGTGGCGGACGAGCGCCAGGGCTCCGGTGGCTCCCAGCACCAGCACCACGAAGGCGCAGGCGAGCACCGCCGCCGACGCGGGGTCGGCGTAGGTCTGCAGCTCGAAGAGCAGCGTGCCCAAGACGTCCTGCCCGGTCGGTACCAGGAGCACCGACATGGTGAGCTCGGTGGCGCAGGAAAGAAACGCCAGCACGAAGGCGGAGACGGCGGCGGGTCGGAGCAGGGGCAGGGTGGCGTCGAAAAATGCGCGGGCCCGCGGGGCGCCGAAGACACGGGCCGCCTCTGCGAGGGAGGGGTCGACTTGGCTCAAGCTTTCAGAAAGGTTGCGCCCGCCCAGAACGAGGTGTTTGCCGGCGTAGGCGACGAGCAGCATCCACGCCGAGTTGCCCAGCGCGAGCACCAACGCCACCCGTTCCCAGAGCACCAAGCGCAGGTCGCGCGAGAAGGTGGCCAGAAGCGCGATGGCGAGCACGGTGCCGGGGACGGCATAGGGCCAGGCGGCGAGCGTTTCGACCATCCGCCCTGCGCGCCCCAGGTGCTTTCTGGCCAGCGCCACGCCCAGCCCGAACAGACAGACGAGCGCGGCCGCGGCGGCGGCGAGCCAGAGGCTGCGAGCTGCGGCGCTCAAGGTGCGCGGGCTGGCGAGCACCGTTCCCCAGTGGGCGAAGGTGAAGGACTCCAGCGAGAGGGGCGCCCCGAAGGAGCGCTGAACCGAGGTGAGGAACACCGCGACGAGGGGTAAGACGACCAGCAGAGCGGCAGCGGCGAAGGCGAGAGCGCACAGGGGGGCTCGCCAGGTGTGCAGAGGCATTCTCCGTTTGGGCACGCCTTTGCCGGCGGCGAGCTTGACCCGCCCGGTGCGTCCCAAAAGCTGGTTGAGCAAGAGCAGCGCCGAGGCGAGCGCGAGGAGCACCGCCGAGAGCGCGAGCGCGCGGGCGAGGTTCTGTTCGCCGCCCAAGAGCACCTGGCCGTAGATGCGGGTGGTGAGCACCTGAGTGGGGGGCGAGGCGGTGACGCCCAACAGGTAAGGAACACCGAAAGCCGAGGCGGCGAAGAGAAACACCAGCACCGCTCCCGAGAGGAAGGAGGGGAGGGCCAACGGCACCGACACCGAGGCGAGCGCGCGCAAGGGCCCTGCGCCGAAGAGCCGAGCGGCTTCTTCCAGCGAGGGGTCGAGGCGGGAAAGGGCGGCGCCTCCGGTGAGCACCACCAGCGGCAGCCCGGCGCTGCCGAGGACGAAGGCAATGCCAAAGCCCCCATAGATGTCGATGACGCCCTCGCCGAAAAGGCGGTTCAAAAACCCAGCGCGCGGGTTGGCGAGCGACACCCAGCCCATGCCCCAGATGAACGGGGGTATCGCCGAAGGAAGAGTGAAGAGGGCAGCGAGCACCTTGCGCCCGGGCAGGTCGGTGCGGAACAGGAGCACCGACAGCGGCAAGCCCACCGCGAGGGAAAAGAGCGCCGCGCCCGTCGAGGTGGTCACCGTGTTGAGAATGGCCGAGCGGTTCTCCGCCGACCAAAGCTCGGCGAGCGCGCTTTCATCGAGGAGGAGAAGGCTTTTGGCCACCAAGAACACCACCGGACCTACCGCGAAGAGCAGCACCGGCAAGGTGACCGCCAGACCACCGGCGATGTCTGGGAGCCTTCCGCGCATCGTTTTAGTGGGCGAACGCCTGGCTGAAGGAATGTTTCACCTCGGCGCCGCCCTCGACCCCTCGCGCGAGGGTGACCTCGTCCCACGGCTGGCTCTTCTCCAACAGCTCGGCCAGCCCCAAGAGCCCACGCGGGCCGCTCAGGCGTGGATCCACCGCGTGCATGTCGCCCTGGCGGACGATGATCTCCTGCCCTTGGGCGGACAGGATCAGGTCGACCAACGCCTTGGCCGCCACCGGGTTACGGCTGGAAGCGAAGATCGCCGCGTGCCCGGGGATGAGGATGGCTCCATCTTCGGGCACGGCGAAGTCGATCGGGCTTCCTTTGGCCTTGGCGGCGAGCGCGTTCTCGAGCAGCACCACCCCCGCCTTGGCCTCACCGCCCTCGATTTTCTGAAGCACCGCGGCATTTCCCCCGGCCACGCGGGCGCCGTTGCGGCGCAGCGCTTCGAAGAAAACGCCGCCATGCTGCTTCTCCATGAACACCGCCCAGGTGAACCCGGTGCCCGAGGTGAGCGGGTCGCCCAGCACCACCTCGTCCTTCCACCCGGGCTCGGCGAGCTCGGCGAAGCGCTTGGGCGGCGTCACGCCGGCTCGGTGCACGAGCACCATCGTCGACAGCCGGCACGCGGCGAAGTTCCCGTCGAGGTCGAGGAGCGCGCGTGGAATGCGCAAAGCGTTGGCAGAGGCGTAGCGCAACCACTTGCCTTCTTTCTTGAGCCGCTCGTAGAGAAAAGGGTCGGAGGTGAGAAGCACGTCCGCCTGGGTGCCGCCTGCGGAAAGCTCGGCCTCGAGCCGGCCGGCGACTTTTTCGCTGCCCGCCTGGTACCAATGAACGGTGACGTCGGGCAGGGCCTTCTTCACCACTGGCTCGAGCGCATCCACCACGTGGCGGTACATCGAGGTGTACACCCAGAGCTCTCCGGCCGGAGCGTCGGGTTTGGCGCAGGCGGTGGGGGAGGAACCGGGCGCGGCCGATTCGATGCGGCACCCCAGCATGAACACGAGCATGCCGGCGGTGGCCAAGAGGGGCTGATGGAAGGGCCGCGACACGGGCGCCGGTGATATCCGACTTGGCCCGGCTTCGAAACAGAACACGGCTTGACGTGCGCCCTGGAGGTTGGGCACCCTGCCTGCGCGATGCACGGCAACACCGGTGAATGGCAGGTTCCTCTGGCCAGCGATGTCTTCGAGGCGCGCCCGCTCGTTGCGCGCGCGCTGGCGGAGGTGTGGCGGTTCCTCCCCGTGTGGATGTACCTCATCTACGCCTGCCTGCTCCTCAACACCCAGCTGACCAACTTCGATCCGCCCCGCGCCGACCTGGCGCACACCGTCGTCTTCCCGGTGGCGGTGTTCATCGTCTTCTACGTGGTGAGGGCCCACCGGGCGCCCGAGGTGGGCCACCGGGGCTTCATGCTCGCCGTCACCGTGGGGCTCGCGCTGGGGCTGCCGTTGCTCAATGTGAGCTATCACCGGCCCTCTCCGCTTTCGATCGAGACCTTGCGGGTGGTGTACGAGCTGTCGAACTTCGTGTGGGCGGGTTTGCTCCTTTTGCACGCCTACCGCCGGCACAAGAGCCACGCGGTGCTCCTTTTCGGGGCTGGCCTCTTCTACGGGGCGTGCCTGGAAAACGGAGGCATTTGGCTCGGCTACTTCCACGAGGCCCATCTGGACTTGACGGTGGTTCCTCCACTTCTGGCGCCGGCGGCGACCATGGTCGGTTGGTGCGTGGTGCTCTACATGGCGATGTTCCTCGTGTGGCGCTTGCGGGAGTGGCTGCCCACGCTGCGCCGCTCGGCGGCGCTCTCGGCGCTCGCGGTCGGTGGGGTGGCGGTGCTGCTCGATTTGCAGATCGACCCTTTGGCCACCGCGGCCGGCTGCTGGGTGTGGAATGAGACGCTCCCCGGCTGGTTTCACGGGGTGCCGCTGGTGAACTTCGTCGCCTGGGTGTGCGCGCTCAGCGCGTTCGCCTACTTCACCTTCCGGGTGCAGACGCTCGAACGCCTGCGCGACGGCGGCCCCTGGACCGGACGGGCCTTACGCTTCATGTTCCTCGCGGTGCCGGCGATTCTCGGGCTGGCCGCGGTCTTGTTCCTGGCGGGCATCGGGCTTCTCGAGGGCTTCAGCGGGCCGTCATGGGCGGTGCTGTTCCGCTTCGCCGACCAGCTCGCGCTCCCTCTCCCTTGGGGAGAGGGTGGGGGGTGAGGGAAGGTTTCTTTTCACCAGCACGGCGCCGAAGAAACCATCGGTACCGTGCACGTGGGGAAACAGCCGCAGGCAGCCGTCGCGCGAAACCTTCGCCCCCAGCGCTGGCCCCAAGTCTTCGCTCACCGGGCGAAGCGCGAAGTCGGCGTGGGTGGAAAGAAAACCCTCCACCACCTCCTCGTTCTCCGTTCGTAAGAGGCTGCAGGTGCCGTACACCAGTCGCCCGCCGGGTTTCACCAGGGTGGCGAAGCGGGCCAAGAGCGCCTTTTGCCGCTCGACGTGGAGCTGAAGCTCCTCGGGAGTCAGCCGGTAGCGCGCGTCGGGCTTGCGCCGGAACGTCCCCGAGCCGCTGCACGGCGCGTCGACCAGCACCCGGCCGGCCTTCGCCTCCAAGTCGGTGAGCGCCGCCAAGGCCTCCTCGCCGGTGGGAATCAGCCGGGCCCGCACGTTGTGCACCCCTGCGCGGCGCGCGCGCTTCTTGAGCGCCTCGAGCCGCACCTCGTCGATGTCCAGGGCGAAGAGCTCTCCGCGGTTCTTCATCTGCGCCGCCAGCTGGAGCGTCTTTCCCCCCGCCCCGGCGCAGGCGTCGACCACCTTGGTCGGCGGCGCGTCAACCAGCATGCCCAACAGCTGGCTGCCCTCGTCCTGCAGCTCGAAGAGCCCCTCCTTGAACGCGGGGAGGGAGAAGGCGTTGAGCCGCGTGTCGAGCCAAAGGCCGAAAGGGGAGAGCGGGGTTTCGCGGCACTCCACCCCTTCGGTGCGTAACCGGGCGATGAGCGCGGGGCGGTCCGTCTTCAGGGTGTTCACCCGCGCGCACAGAGGAGCGCGCTCGTTCATCGCCTCGGCGGCGGCGTAGGCCTCCTTCCCCAGCTCGGCGAGGAAGAGCTCGGCCAGAAAATCGGGGAGCGAGGCCGTCACCCCCAGGCGCGTGGGCTCAGGGAGGGTGGCGAGGGCGGCGTTCGCGGCTCCCAGGCGGTCGAGAACGGCGGCGTCCCCTCCCAGCGTCAGGGACTTGGCCACCTGGCGAGGCGCCTGCCCTTCGAGCACACCGACGGCGGCGAAGCGCAACAAGTCTTGCCGGGTGGTGGGAAGCTGGCGGAAGTCGGGGCGCGCTCGCTCGAGCAGAAAATCCACTGTGCGTTGGCGGCGCAAGAGCGCGTAGACCCGCTCCGCCACCGCCCGCCGCTCGTTCGAGTAGAGGTGGCGCTTGTGGCGCAACGTGAGCTCGAGCGCTCGATCTGCCAGCCGCCCCTCGTGCCGCACCGAGCCGTACGCCTCGAGGCAGGCGGCAGTCACCAGGTCTTCGCGCAGCGGCCGCTTCACCTGGGCCGTCCTTGACAGAGAAAGGGGCGCTCATTATGTCCCCCGCGCACTTCAACCCGAATTCTTTTGGAGGTTTTTCATGCTGATGGTCGGTCAGAAGGCGCCTGAGTTCGCGCTCGACGCAGTGATTGGCAAGGGTGACTTCAAGAAGGTTTCGCTCTCCGACTACAAGGGCAAGTGGGTAGTGCTGTTCTTCTACCCGCTGGACTTCACCTTCGTCTGCCCCACCGAGATCCAGGAGTTCTCCAAGCGCGAGGGAGAGTTCAAGAAGCTCAACGGCGTGGTGCTCGGCTGCTCGGTCGACTCCAAGCACTCGCACAAGGCGTGGATCAACGGCACCTTGGGCGAGCTGCACTACCCCCTGCTCTCTGATTTCAACAAGGAAGTCTCGCGCAAGTACGGCGCGCTCATGGAGGACGCCGGCTTTTCCACCCGGGCCACCTTCATCGTCGACCCTGAGGGAACGGTGCAGTACGCCCTCTACCACAACACCAACGTCGGCCGTTCGGTGGGCGAAACCTTGCGCGTGCTCGATGCGCTGCAGACCGGCGAGCGCTGCCCGGTGGAGTGGAAAAAGGGCGAGAAGACCCTGGGCAAGTAGGACGTAAGCGCTGAAAAACATTGCCGAAACCAACGCGCGAACCGTGGGGGGCGTTCTTGGCCTGACCGCCCTTCTCGCCTAACATTCGCCGCTCTTGGAGCCGCTTTGGGCGCCTCCCCCCATGATGCGGGCGGGAATGAACTCTCAGGCCTTCGGCAAATATCAACTCCTCAAGAAGCTGGCCACCGGCGGCATGGCCGAGGTGTGGCTGGCGCGGGAGACGGGTATCGAAGGGTTCAACCGGCTCTTGGTGGTCAAGCGCATCTTGCCCCACTTGGCGGACGACCCGGAGTTCGTGCAGATGTTCCTCAACGAGGCGAAGATCGTCGCCCGCCTCAACCACCCGAACATCGCGCAGATCTACGAGCTCGGCGAGACAGGCGGCCTCTACTTCATCGCGATGGAGTTCGTGCACGGTGAAGACTTAGGGAGGGTGATGCGCAAGGCCTGGAGCACCGGCCAGTGGATCGCCCGACCCTTGGCCATTCGCATCGTCGCCTCGGCGTGCGAGGCGCTGTACTACGCGCACTCCAAGGTCGACGAGGCGGGGCGGCCGCTGCGGGTGGTGCACCGCGACATCTCTCCGCAAAACATCCTCATCAGCTTCGATGGCTCGGTGAAGGTGGTGGACTTCGGCATCGCCAAGGCCGCTGACCAGGTGTCGATGACCAAGTCAGGCGCCATCAAGGGCAAGTTCGCGTACATGTCGCCCGAGCAGGCGGCGGGAAAGGCGCTCGACCACCGCTCCGACATCTTCGCCTTGGGGCTGGTGCTCTACGAGCTGCTCACCGGGGTACGGCCGCTGAAACGAGACAGCGAGCTGGGCACGCTCCAAGCCGCGCTGGCGTGCGCGATCGAGAAACCTTCGGCGGTCGCCGACGTGCCCCCTGAGCTCGACGGGGTGGTGATGGCCGCTCTCGCCAAGGCGACCGACGATCGCTACCGCGATGCGCGCGCTTTCCAGATGGCGCTCGAAGAGCTCCTCGTCTTGCAGCGCTGGGTCGCCACTTCGGTGCAAGTGTCGGAGCTGATGTCCACGCTCTTTTCCGACCGCCTCCAAGAAGAAGCGCGGCTGGGGCGCCCAGAGCCTCGCCCGCGTGAAGCATCGCCCTCGGGGAGCCAAGTGGTGTCGGCGCCGCCAAAGGAGCCACCCACCGACTCGGGCGAGGCCCTCGCGGTGAGCGACGCGGCCAGCATGGAGTGGGCCGCGCCGCCCGGGAGCGACTCTCCGGAGGCGCGTGCGTGGGGCACGGAGCGGCCGTCGCGAACCCGGCTGCGTGAGCTGACCAAGGCCCAGGGGCGTCGGCAGAGCGGCGCGCACCCCAAAGCTCCCCCTGGCGAGCTCCCCGACCGCCAGGCGCCGCCCTCGGATGAAATGCCCGACAGCCTGCTCCCCTTGCCGCCCACCAAGGTCCCGCGGAGGACTTCGTCCACCGGGGTGCGCAAAAAGAGCAGCGCCAAGCTGAAGGAGGCCAGCGCCGATAGGTGGCGAAGCTCCATTCCTTCGATGCCCAAGGAGCCCACCCACCCAGATGGCGAGGCGAGCGAGGGCGACGCCGGCATCGACGAGATGCTCACCACCCACCGGCAGGGGCTCAAACGGGTGGTGTGGGTGGGCGCGGTGGTGGCGGCGCTGGCGCTGGTGGCCCTGTTTCGCGGCAGCTGGGTGGGCGCGTTCAGCGGGAAGGGCGACGGGGAGCCGGTTCTCCTCAGTGTCACCTCCAACCCCAAGGCGATGGTGGTGGTGCGCCACGCCAAGAGCGAGAACGAGAAGCAGCCCGAGGAGAAGCTGGGGCACACGCCGCTCAAGAACGTGCGAGGCGTGCACGCGCTGGACACCCTCATGCTCGTCAACGACGACCTCGGCTGCTACCACGAGGAGGTGCTCGCGCCCGGCCGCCCCAGCGAGGTGCAGAAGATTGAACGCGAGTTCAAGACGGGCTCGCTCAAGCTTCGCATCACCCCTTCAGGCGCCACCGGCCTCACCGTCTGGCGCAAGGACAGGCTGATGGGCACCTATACGCCGGGGCTGGCGATCGAGCTGTGCGAAGGGCGCCAGCACCTCGAGCTGCGCGGAGACGGTCTTCGGCAGAGCGTGCTCTTCGACGTACAGATCAAGCCCGGCGGTCACGTGGAGAAGACGCTCGACATCTCCGCCTTCTTGTCGCCCTAGGCAGCGGTGGAGCAGAACAGCTCGTAATCGATGAACTCGACCTTCGCGCCGTCCTTGCACACCGGGCAGTTGGGGTCACGCCGCAGCTTGAGCTCCTGGAAGCGGGTGCCGAGCGCGTCGAACATCACCAGCCGGCCGGCGAGGGGGTTGCCCTTGCCGAGGATGAGCTTCAACGCCTCGTTGGCCTGGAACAGCCCCACGATGCCCGGGAGCACTCCCAAAACGCCCGCCTCGGCGCAGGAGGGCGCCATCTCCGGGGGCGGAGGTTGCGGATAGAGGCAGCGGTAGCACGGCCCCTGCCGGGGGAGGAAGGTCGTCACCTGGCCCTCGAAGCGGTAGATGGAACCGTGGACGTTGGGCTTGTTCAGCACCACGCAGGCGTCGTTGAGCAGGTAGCGGGTGGGAAAGTTGTCTCCCCCGTCGAGCACCAAGTCGAAGGGTTCGAGAATGCGCAGCACGTTTTGGGAGGTCAGCCGCTCCTGGAAAGGCACCACCTTCACGTCGGGGTTGAGCGCGCGAATCGCGGCCGCGGCGCTCTCCGTCTTGGGCATGCCCGCACGCTCCTGGGTGTGAATCACCTGGCGTTGCAGGTTGGAGAGGTCGACCACGTCCATGTCGATGATGCCCAAGGTGCCCACCCCGGCGGCGGCGAGGTACAGCGCGGCGGGAGAGCCCAAGCCCCCGGCGCCCATCAGGAGTACCTTCGCCTGGAGAAGCTTGGCTTGGCCCTCTTCACCGACTTCGGGGATGACCAGATGCCGGCGGTAGCGCTCTTTTTGCTCGTTGGAGAGAACGAAGGGTTTCTCGACAGGGTAAGCGGCGTCGTGCCAGCGGTTGAAGCCGCCCGCCATCGAAAAGACGTGGGTGTAGCCCAGCTCCTGGAGCGTCTTGGCCGCCAGCGCCGAGCGGGTTCCACCGGCGCAGTAGAGCACGACCTCTTCGTCGCGGCGGGCCTTGTCCTCGATGCGCATCTCGAGGAAGCCGCGCGGCACCGACACCGCTCCCGGGAGCCGGCCGGCGCCGTACTCCTCGCCCTCGCGCACGTCGACGAGCTTCACGGGCCGCTTCGCGTCGAGCCACTGCTTCACCTCGTCGACGGACACCTCGCGAATTTCCTTCTTCACCGAGGCAAGGACGTCACGGAAAGTAGGCGCCATGGAGGCCCTCTATAGCGCAGGGCCGTATGGATTTCAGAGGAGGGGACGATGGACCGGCCGCTGGAAGGGAAGGTCGTCTTGGTTTCGGGGGGCGGGGTGCGCCTGGGCCGAGCCATCGCCGAGGGGCTGGGAGCCTCTGGGGCGGCGGTAGCGGTGCACTGTCATGCCTCCCGCCAAGGGGCCGAGGAGGCGGCGGCGGTCATTCGAGCCGACGGCAACCGCGCGGGCGTTTTTCCGGCGGACCTGCGGAAAGAGGAGGAGATCGAGGCGCTGGTGGCGCGCGTCGAGGCGGAGCTGGGCCCCATCGCGGTGCTGGTCAACAGCGCGGCCCTCTTCCTTCGCGCTGATTTTCTCACCACCTCGACACGGGTGCTCGACGAACAGTGGCAGGTGAACGCGCGTGGTCCCTACTTGCTCACCCAGGCGGTGGCCAGGCGTATGAGCGCGCGCGGCGGAGGTGATGTCGTCAACGTGCTCGACGTCGGGGGGGCACTTCAAGCGTGGCGGCACTACACCGCTTACGGAATGACCAAGGCCGCGCTCGCCTCGCTGACCCACAGCCTCGCCCTCGAGCTGGCGCCGGCCGTTCGGGTCAATGCGGTGGCGCCGGGCACGGTGCTGCCTCCGGAAGGGCTGCCTCCTGAGGTGCTCGCCGCCTTGAAGGAGCGCATTCCCCAGCGGCGCTTCGGCACTCCGGAAGACGTGGTGGCGGCGGTGCGCTTCTTGGTGTGCGGCCCGCGCTTTGTCACCGGGCAGATACTCGCCGTGGACGGAGGGCGCTCCATTCACGGGGGAAACGGTTGAGGTATATAAGGAGCGTCATGGACAATCTTTCTGCCTTCGTCCTCACCCCAGCGGCAGTGCAGCAGGTGAAGGACATCATCCAGGCGCAGAAGTTCGAGGGCTACTTCCTCTCGGTGCGCGTGGTGCCCAGCGGCTGCAGTGGGCTGGGCTACGATTTGAACCTGGTCAAGGACACCAAGGCGGGCGACCAGACGTGGGAGCAGGACGGGGTGAAGATTGCCACCGACCCGATGAGCAGCCACCACCTCGCCGGCACCGAAATTGACTACGTGACCAGCCTCCAGGGCTCGGGGTTCAAGTTCAAAAATCCCAACGCCAAGTCGTCGTGTGGCTGCGGCAGCTCGTTCTCCACCTAATTCGTTCAACAACGGAACGTATCGCTCCAGGCAGCGGTGCCTGTCTTGCGCTGTAACCGCACCTGCCTGCGGGCCTGCGCCTCGGCGAAGGCGCGGCGCTCGGAGTCGGACTCGAGCAGGAGCGGAGGTACCGGCACCGGCTTACCCCCGGCAGAGAGGGCCACGAAGGTGAGCAGGGCGCTGGTGGTGATGTCTTTGTCGCCGGAAAGCGGATTTTCGGCAGTGACGGTGACGCCCACTTCCATCGAGGTGCGGAAGGCGGCTAACACCCGCGCGCGTAAGGTGACGATCCATCCCACCTTGATCGGCGCGTGAAAGTGGAGCTCGTCCATCGAGGCGGTGACCACCACCTGACGGCAGTGACGCTGGGCGGCGATGCCGCCGCACACGTCGATCCACTCCATCACCTTCCCGCCGAAAGCCGCATTGAGTGGGTTGGCGTCGGGAGGGAGGATCATTTGGGTCATTACCACCTCGGATTCGCGAGGCGGTTTGGGGGCGAGGCTCATGGCGTCAGTGTAACCTCAGCGGTGCTTCTTGCCCCGGTTCCTACGCTCTTGTTCGTAGGCCTCGACGAGTTGCTCGAACTCCGGAACGAGGTCGGAGCGATCAACGAGTTGCTCCAGCGTGCGAAGCCGCGATCGCACGACGTCGGCATCGAGCTTCTTTCCCTGCCGCCTGAGCACTGAGCGGATATCGGAGCGATCCTTATCCCGGCCAGAGAGAACCTTGAGCACCACCAAGTCTTCAGCGCTGACCACCGGGACTCGCGTTTCGCCGATGTCCACGTGCGTGGCGCGGGAGAGAAACTCTTCTTCGGGACCCGGGCCGGCGAGCACGAGGTCCATCGGCAGACCAGTTCGGGCATGGAACAAGGGAAGCACGCGCGTCTGCGCGACGAAGGAGTCAACGCCCTCGGAAATTCTAAGGCGAAAGCCGGCCTGCTCGAGCAACGTCAGCAGCGCACCCAGCTGGGACTGTGGAACCTCCACGGTGACGTCTACGTCGAGCGTGTGGCGCGGAATTCCGTGCACCGCAAGTGCCTGCGCGCCGAAGACGTACCACCGCAGGCCGAGCCTGCTCAGCGGCACTTGAAGGTCGCGAAGCAGCTCAATGGTGCTGGGTTGCACCGGCGCGCTCCAGGAGCTGCTTGAGGCGAATGTGGTTGTCGAAGTCCTCGTCGCGTTCGAGCCACGCGGCGCCTTCTGCGACCAGCATCACCGACAAACGCAGCTCGTCTGCCATGCGAAACCCCTCGGTGGGTCCGCCGCGATCGAGGCGTTCGATGAGGTAGTCCTCCTTCATCCGCTCGAGCTCATTCCAGGGGCGGCCGAGGAACGCTTCGACGTCTTCGCGCTTCATGAACCAATGATAGGCAGCCGCCCACGCCTCGTCACGCGGCGAGGAAGGTAGTCACCCGGTCGAGGAACTCCTCGCGCCCCCGGCCGGTGCGGATGTCCAACGAAGTCACATCGAGGGTGAGGCAGTCGATGCCGTACTTGTTTTTCACCACCAAAGGGAAGCTCGAGTAGTAGCCGTTGAGGCCGCGCAAAAATTCGCCCTGAATGCCCTTCTCCTCCTCGCGCCCCCGGCTGCGAATGCGCGAGAGCAAGACCTCCACCGTGGGCACGTCGAAACAGATGACCTTGTCCGGCTTGGCGATGTGCCTGGTCAGCCGGTGGAAGTACTCGAAGTACAGGTCCAACTCGGCATCGGTCATGTTCCCCAGGCCGTGGAGGTACTTGGCGAAGATTTCCGGGTCTTCGTACAAGGTGCGGTCCTGGATACAGCTCTTTTTCACCGTGTGAATGAGCTCGTGGTGCTCGACCCGCTTGATGAGGAACTCGAGCTGCAGCGTGAACGACCAGCGCCGCATGTTGCCGTAGTAGTTTTTGAGGAAGCGGTTGTCGATCACCGGCTCGTCGAACAGCTCGAAGTTGAGCTTCTGGCTCAGAAGCTTCGCCGCCGTCGTCTTGCCCGCACCGATGTTGCCGGCCATGGCGACGAAGAGCTTCTTGGCCGGCAGGCGCGCCTTGAGGCTGTTGCGAGGAGAGGGCTTCTTCATCGTCATCCCACCGCCCAATCGAGCACCACCTTGCCCGAGTGGCCGGTGCGCATGGTGTCGAAGGCTTTCTCGAAGTCGGCGGCGGCGAAGCGGTGGGTGAGCACCGGCGAGACATCGAGGCCGCTCTGAAGCATGGAGGTCATCTTGTACCAGGTCTCGAACATCTCCCGGCCGTAGATGCCCTTGAGCACCAACCCCTTGAAGATGACCTGGTTCCAGTCGATGGGGACCTCGCTGGGGGGAATGCCGAGAATCGCCACCCGCCCGCCATGATTCATCGTTGCGAGCAGGGAGCGAAAGGCGTCACCGCTGCCGCTCATCTCCATGCCCACATCGAAGCCCTCGGTCATGCCGAGGTCCTTCATCGTGGCGTCGATGGAGACCTTGCCCACGTTGATCGCCCGCGAGGCGCCCATCTTCTGGGCGATGGCGAGCCGGTAGTCGTTGACGTCGGTGACCACCACGTGGCGCGCGCCCACGTGCCGGGCGATCGCCGCTGCCATGCAGCCAATCGGCCCCGCGCCGGTAATGAGCACGTCTTCGCCCACCAAATCGAAGGAGAGCGCGGTGTGCACCGCGTTGCCCAACGGGTCGAAGAAGGCGGCGATCTCGTCGGGAATTTCTTTGGGCACGCGAAAGACGTTCACCGCGGGAATGGCGACGTATTCGGCGAAGCAGCCCGGGCGATGAATGCCCACTCCCACGGTGTTGCGGCACAGGTGACGCTTGCCCGCGCGGCAGTTGCGGCAGTGGCCACACGTCAGGTGCCCTTCGGCCGACACCCGCTCGCCCTGGTGAAAACCGGTCACCGCACCGCCTAGCTCGGCCACCTCGCCGGTGAACTCGTGGCCCAGCACCAGTGGCACGGGGACGGTCTTTCTCGACCACTCGTCCCAGTTGTAGATGTGAATGTCGGTGCCGCAGATGGCCGCCTTGCGCACCTTGATCAGGACGTCGTTGGGGCCCAGCGTGGGCCGGGGCACCTCCTGCATCCAGATGCCCTTCTCCGCCTTCGCTTTGACCAGGGCCTTCATCGAATCACTCCCAGCGCCCGGCCGACTTTGACGAAGGCGGCAATGGCTCGTTCGAGGTGCGCTTTTTCATGCGCCGCCGACATCTGCGTGCGGATGCGAGCCTGCCCTTGCGGCACCACCGGGTAGGAGAAGCCGATGACGTAGATGCCCTCGGCGAGCAGCCGGTTGGCCATCTCGGTGGCCAGCTTGGCATCGCCCAGCATCACCGGAATGATCGGGTGTCCTTCGCCCGCCAAACGGAAACCCGCTTTGCTCATCTCGGCGCGGAAGTACGCACTGTTCTTCCGGAGCTTCTCGCGCAGCTCTCCGCTCTTCTCCAACAGGTCGAGCGCCTCGATCGACGCGGCGGCGATCGCCGGCATCAGCGTGTTGGAGAACAGGTAGGGCCGTGAGCGTTGCCGCAGCCAGGCGACGATTTCTTTGTGGCCTGAGGTGTAGCCGCCCGAGGCGCCTCCCAGCGCCTTGCCCAGCGTGCCGGTGAGAATGTCCACCCGGCCCATCACTCCGCAGTGCTCGGGGGTGCCGCGCCCCTTTTCGCCCACGAAGCCCACCGCGTGCGAGTCGTCGACCATCACCAGCGCGTCGTGTCGATCGGCGAGGTCGCAGATCGCCTTCAAGTTGGCGACGATGCCGTCCATGGAAAAGACACCGTCGGTGGCGATCAACTTGAAGCGACAGCTCTTGGCCGCCTCGAGCTTTTCGGCGAGGTCGGCCATGTCGTTGTTGGCGTAGCGGAAGCGCTGGGCCTTGGAGAGGCGAACGCCGTCGATGATCGACGCGTGGTTGAGCGCGTCGGAGATGACCGCATCCTCCTCGCCCAACAGCGTCTCGAACAGCCCACCGTTGGCGTCGAAGCACGAGGAGTAGAGGATGGTGTCCTCGGTGCCGAGGAAGGCGGAGAGTCGCTCCTCCAGCCGTTTGTGAATGCTCTGGGTGCCGCAGATGAAGCGCACCGAGCTCATGCCGTAGCCCTCGCGGGTCAGCGAAGCGCGCGCCGCCTCGACGAGGGCCGGGTGGTTGGCCAGGCCGAGATAATTGTTGGCGCAAAGATTGATGACCTCGCCCCCTCCCTGCACGCGGATGACCGCCTGCTGGGGGGAGGTGATGACGCGCTCTTCCTTGAACAGCCCGCTTTGGCGGAGCGCCTCGGTTTCGGCTTTGAGGTGGGCAAGGAACGATGGGTTCACGCCGGCTCCTCGAGTCGGCGCGGCCTTAACACGGTTGCCCCAAGTTGTCGCCAAGGAGCACCCCTGCCACGATGCACCCATGCGCTTGGGAGTCGACTGGGTGTCGGTGGGTATTTTCGTCGTCGCGTACGTCGTCTCGCAGGTACGCGTGCTTCCGGTACCGGTGCGCTACGGAGCCCTCTCGGGAGCGTGCGGGCTCATTGCGGTCTTGCGCCTGCGCATGGGAGCGGCGGGGGTCAACCTGATCTTCGTCGGCATCGCCGCC
>JBMORE010000083.1:0-2115 GCA_049322255.1 Myxococcota bacterium
GGGCAAAACAACCTGAGGTCAATGATGCCAGCGGTGCTGAAGCGCGGGGTTGAAGTTGAGAGGGCCATCGAAGCGGTCATGGGCGCTTGCCCTTGCGCTCCACCGGTGGCTTACGCAACCGCTCCTCGAGCTCGCTCACCCGCCGCGACAGCTCGTCTCGCCACAGCGCCTGGTCGCGTGCGCCCTGTTGCTGCGACTCGTACAGCTGCAGCGCTGCCGCGACCATCGCCTCGTTGAACTCCACCTGCTTGCGTAAGACTTCGTTGATGAAGGGCTGGAAGACGGCGCGGAAGGCACGCTTGGCCGCGACCAGCGGCAGGCCGATGAGCCCGCGGTGGGTGGTTGCCGGAGAAACGCTGCGCGAATCGGCCCGCTCCTTGGCGTGGCGAAGAATGGGCGGCCAGGGAATTTCGGCGTCAGGCATCACCGTGGCCTCGAGCAACCGTCGCACCTCGGCGAGGGTCTGCTTGTCCACGGGCAGGCGCGCGGCCTTCTTGGCCACCTCTTCTGCGGACGGGTCGAACGAGAGAATCTGCTCTGACTTCATCGTTGCTCCTTACCCGGGCGCCGCAGCGAGCGCGCGCTGAACCACGGCGTCGAGGCTGCCCCTCTCGGGGACCTCGACGGTGAGAAGTCTCTTCCCCAGGCGCTCGGCAAGCTCCGCCTCGACGCCCAACGCCACCACCTTCGCCCGGCTGGTCAACAGGGCCGCACCCAGGGACGAGGAACGTTCCGCCTCCGGCGTGTCGGCGGAGAGCTCGAGCACGTCCAGCTCCCCCAACCGGCTTTGGCGCGGGAAAAGCGAGCCGATTCGCTCCTTGGCGAGCGTCAAAAGTTGCACCTTCCTCGTCTGGGCCAGCTCACGGGCAAGCTGCACCGCCGCCGCGGCCAATCGTCCCCGTGGTTGCCGGCGCAGTGAAGGGCACACCACCAACAGCTCGCCTTCCACCGGAGGTTTGGCCAGCGCGCGGGGCCTTCGCTCGATGAGGTGAGAAAGCTCCTCGCGCACCTGCCCCTCGGCCGACGCGCCAGTCAGCTCCTCCAACCGCCTGTTCTGTCCCTCGAGGACACGCGCGCGCAAGGAGGCGTCCCTTTTCACCAGGGCGAGGAGCCGGGCGACCTCGATCGGGTCCGCCGTGAGCGAGACCAGCCCTGCCCGGCCCAAGGTGTCGGGGACCGCCGCCGAACCGAGCGCCACCACAGGCACCTCGCGATGCATCGCCTCGACCAGCGGAACACAGAAGCCCTCGTGGGCGCTCATCGACAGATACACGCTGGCGGTGGCGAAGCACGCCGAGAGCTGACTCGCCGACAGCCTGCCCAAAAACCGCGCCCGGTCGGCCCTCAGCGCCCGCCGCAACGCGTGCAGATGGTTCACGTAGGGGCTGAAGGCGTGGAAGTCGCCAGCGATGAGCAGCCGCGCGGTGGGATCGAACAGGCGCTGATATGCGCAGAACACTCGCAGGACATCATCGATTCGTTTGCTCGGCACTCCGCGGCCGACGAACAGCACGTTGGTGCAGCCATCGGAGAGCTCGCCTTGAAGCGCGGGGGCGGGCTCGGCGTCGAAGGCGCTCCAGTCGACGAGAAAGGGCAGCACCGCCACCGAGCGAAAACCCGCCGCGGCGAGCTCCTCGGCGGAAAAGCGCGAATAGGCAAAGGCGTGCTCGGCGAGGCGAGCGAGCTCGTACAGCTCGTCACGGGCGGCGTCGCAGGCCTGGGCGAGCGCACGGTCGAAGGGCCGCATCAAATGGCCGGGGGTGATGTTGTGGTACAGCACCACCCGGCGGCAACGCAGCCGCTTCACCAGCGGAAGGAGCTTCGATTCGAAGCTGTGGTGCACCAGCACCAAGTCTTCCCGGCCTGCGCGCAACAGCTCCTCGGGAGGGCGGGCCTCGCCGCGGCTCTCGGCGTCGGTCTGCGCCGCAAAGATGTGCGACTCGGCCCCCAGCTCGACGAGGAGCCGGCGAAGCAAGCGCACCTGGTTTCCCACCGCGTCGCCCCAGGAGAGCATCGGCAAGAGTTGGTGCACCCGGGGGGCGTGTCGCCTCGCGTCCGTCATCGAGGCGCGGCACCCTAGGCGACCGGCTCGAAAGCGGTCAACGGCGGGCCTCT
>JBMORE010000084.1:0-18449 GCA_049322255.1 Myxococcota bacterium
GTTGCACTGCCGTTCAATTGGCGGCCGAGGGCGAAAAAACGAAAGACCGCCTCCAAGATGACTGGATGAATGAATCGGAAGTTTCTGCTGAGCAGTTGAATCGGAAGTTTCCCCTGAGCATCGACAGGCTGTAGGCGCGCATTTGACTCCACGGCCACCGGCGCACTACACGCCTGCGCTCTTCGGAGGCGGCAATGCACGCATGGCTGGCGACGATGTTGGCGCTCGCGCTTGGTGCCTCTGCGCGCGCCGAGGAGGTCTCCGCCACTCCTCCGCCGGCCACCTTCGGAGGCTTCGACGTCGGCGTGTCCTTGTTCGAGGTCTCGGGCCTGTCCTTCGAGGCGGAGGCGTACGAGAACCAGCTGGCCCTCGTTTTATCTCCCAGCTTCGACTTGGGCAGCCGCTTCTTTTCTGGCACCTGGGCCGAGCCGCTCTCGCTCGCTGCCGAGTTGCAGCTGGAGGGTGAGCTTTCCGGAAGCGACCCCCGCTTTCGCGGTACCCATTTCGGCTCGAGCGCGCTCTTGCGCCAAAGCCCCGAGCGCCTGGCGCTCCCGGTGGATCAGGTCGACGGGCTCGAGCGCCGAGTGCTCCTGTCAGACCTCACCTTGAGCGCGAGCCACGACACGTTGGCCAAGCTCCCCTGGAACGTGGTGGTGGGCGGTTCGGTGCGGGTGGTGTTGCCGACGTCGATTTCCTCCTGGAACGCCAGCCTCGTCGCCGCGCCTTCGGCGGCGGTGTCGCTCTCCAGGGAGCTGTCGCGCTTCACTTTCGGCTACTCCTTGCGCGGGGTGCTCTACCTCTTCGGCTCGGCCACCGTGCCCATCGCGTACAACCCCGAGCCAGTGGTGGTGAACGGGCAAGAGGTCGAGCCCTACCGGCCGACCAGCGGCGAGCTCAACCCCAGCCACGGGGTGGTGAACACCCTTTCGATAGCGGTGGAGCTGCCGCGCACTTGGTCCCTCTCCGCCGAGTACTCGCTCCTGGATACCTGGGCGCACCCGCTCTCCGGATGCCAGGTGCCCGGAGTACCCACCGCCGACGTCTGCCGCGACGGTCCTCTGGTGGGCTCGGTGCAAATGGGCGGCGGCCAGCGCGACAGCCACACCTTCCACCTCGAGGCGGGCTTCAAACCGCTTCCGTGGGGCAGCTTGGCGGTGGGTCTGTCCACCTTCCGCCCCTTGCGCGCGCCGGACGGATCCATCGGCAACCCCTTCCTCCACATCACCCGCGACAACTACTCCACTCTCTACTTGTCCTTCGCGGTGAGCGCCGCGGAGCTCGCCCACGCTTCATCGAAGTAACCGTCGAGGTTTTCCATGTCCCGTTTTCTTGCTGCCGTCCTCCTCCTTTCCGCCGCCTGCGCCGGCCGCCCCGAGCCGCGCGACACCATTCAGGTCGACGCCATCGCCAAGAGCGACCTGGAAGGGGTCTGGTACTACCAGCAGACGGTGGTGGGGGTGCCCTTCACCACCGGCTTCACCTTCATCGGCGAGCAGGGCGATCAAGGGCTGGAGAAGATCCGCTGGGACATTCAGGAGGACGTGCTCACCGCGCGGCGCTCCTACGAATTCGTGCGCGGCACCGAGCAGGGCGAGCCGAGCAACGCCGGCAGGGAGTACCTGGGCGCGCCGGTGGCCGCCTTTCGCATCAAGAGCCACTTCGACATCGTGCGCGAGTACAACCCCTCCACCGGCGAGGAGTACGACAAGCTGGTGGAGAACACCGAGCGCAAGTGGTTCGAGCGTGCCTTCATTCGCGTCGACTGGTCGGAGAACCTGGTCACCAACTTCCTCTTCCTCGCCGACTACAACCACGACGTCTTCGGGGCGATCAAACAAGACTCGGCGCCGTACTACGTCAGCGATCCTGAAGACCCCGACGCGATGCGTGTGGAACGAGCGGCGCCCGACCAGCCGGCCAACTACCTCGAGGTGACGCAGAAAATCATCGCCTCTCCGGAGACGGTGGATTTCGTCGACTGGGCCAACGTGCCTTTGTGCTTCCTCGAGTACTCGACCTCCGACTGCGCCAGCCAAGAGATTCGCGTGCGCAGCTCCTTCTTGCGCGTCACGCCGCGCGACTACGAGCCGTTCGCCTACGACGACAAGCGCATGGAGCGCTTCGGCTACTTCACCACCACCCGCACCTCCTACAACCGGCAGTACGGCCAAACCGAAAGCGGACGCATCCGGCTCATCAACCGCCACAACCTTTGGCAGAAGAGTCTCACCACCCAGGCCTGCAAAGAGGACAGTGAGTGCGCTCCGGCGCAGCCCGGGGTGCGCTGCGTCCGCGAGCTACCCGACGCCCAAGTGGCGCCCGATGGCTCGGTCACCGGGCGCTGCTCGCTGCCCTACGCGGTGCGTAACCTCGAAGACCCCTCGAACCCCAACAGCCTCGACCTGGGCCCACGAAAAGTCGTCTACCACCTCAACGACTCCTACCCCGCCGACCTCAAGGACGTCGCCCTGGAAATGGCGGCCGAGTACGACCAGACACTGCAGACCATCTACCGGCAGCTCACCGGCAAGAACGCCAACACCACCCTCTTCACCGTGTGCGTGAACAACCCGGTGAAGGCGGGAGACCCCCATGAGTGCGGCCCCGCCGGCACCCACGCCCGCATCGGAGACTTGCGCTACAGCTTCCTCTACTGGGTCGACGAGCCCACCTCGGCGCAGCTGCTCGGCTACGGGCCCTCCAGCGCCGATCCGGAGACAGGAGAAATCATCTCCGCCTCCGCCTTCGTCTACGGGGCGATGGTCGACGAGTACGCGGCGACGGCGCGCGACATCGTCCGGTTGGTGAACGGAGACCTCCCGCCAGACCGGTTCATCGAAGGGGTGGACGTGAAGGCCTGGGTGGAATCCCACCGAAACGGCACCAAGGCGCGCCAGTACAGCCAGGCGGAGGTCGACGCCATGGGCAGCGCGATGGACCTGTCGTGGACCAAGGCGCTTCCCCGCATCCCCCACGTGAAGAAGGGCTCGGCACGTGCGGTGCGGCAGATGATTCGCGAGCGCAGCGCGGCGCTGGCGCAGACCACTGCCTTGGGAGTGGAGCGCGGTCACACGGCGCGGCGATTGGCGCAGCTTACGGGCACCGACCTCGAGCGTCAGCTGGCCAATGGAGAGATTCTCCTCGCCCGCGGAATGGACCCCCGGTTGTCGGCGGCGACGTTCGACCCGGCAGCGGTGAAGCCGCTCTCGATGGTCACCCCCGAGCGGGCTCGTCTCATCCAACGAGAGCGCCGGCGGCTGGGCGCCAAGGGAGTCGACCTGGCGGCGAGCTTCGACGACTCGGTCATCGGGTTGGCCCTGTCGCAAAAAGGAATCGATTCAGTCGACCTGTGGCGCACCTTGCGCAAGGAGATTTTTCGCTCCACCGCGTTGCATGAGATCGGGCACACCTTTGGGCTGCGGCACAACTTCGCGGCGTCTTTCGATGCGATGAACTACCCCAAGACCTACTGGGACCTGCGGACCAAGAACGGAACGCACACCCCCAGGCCGCGCTACCTCGACCCGGAGCGGCCTGAAGAACAGCAGGGCGTGGCGGGCAACAGCGGCCTCAAGGGCGGCATCTGGGAGTTCATGCAGTCGTCGATCATGGACTACGGCGCTGGTTTCAACTCCGACCTCCACGGGCTGGGACGCTACGACCACGCCGCGCTCAAGTTCGGCTACGGAGACTTGGTGGAGGTCTTCAACACCACCCGGGACAACTACCTCTTGGGCGCGCTGCAGGCGACGGTCACCTGGGGAGAGCCCCAGCCGCTCCTGGTGGACTGCCCGGGCAACAACTGGATCAGCGTGCACTACACCAAGCTGCCGCAGCTGGCCGACCTCGACGCGCGCTCCGACGTGCCCTTCTCTCAGGTGCAGCAGTCCATCTTGCGCCCCGACTGCGCCTACCCCGATGCGGTGGAGCACGACGCGCAGCGGCGCCTGGTGGTGCCGTACAAGTTCTGCTCCGACGAGTTCGAGGCTTCGGGCCCGGGCTGCGAGGCGTACGACCGCGGTGCCGACGTCTACGAAATCGCCACCGCGCTCATCGACCAGTACAAAAATTACTACCTCTTCAACAACTTCAAGCGCGACCGGCTGGGGTTCTCTGCCGACTACTACTTGGATGACCTCTTCATCCGCTACCTCGACCCGCTGCGCTCCCAGATGCAGTTCTACGTCCTCTACCGCGCCGACTTGGAAGACGCGCTTCCCGACGACGGGACTCCGGGCAACTTCTGGCGCGCCCCCGACGCCTGGGGCCCGTACACGGTGGCGGTGACCGAGGGCTTCAACCACCTGGGCGACATTCTCACCATGCCCGAGCCGGGGCCGTACTACCTCTACCAGTTGGATGACACCCGATTGGCGTACTTGATGGATGAGTACGGCAGTGGTGCGCCCGAGTTTCGCATCGACATCCCCAACGGCCGTTTCTTCTCCACCGAGTGGGACTTCGACTCCGGCTACTACTGGTACGAGCGGGTGAGCCACATCGGCAGCTTTTTGGACAAGGTGGCAGCGCTCGCCGAGCTCACCGACCCCGAGACGTACTTCCTCGGCAAAGACCTGGCGAGCGACACGCGGCAATACGCCATCAACTACTATCGGCTCTTCCCCAGCCAAATTGACCACGTCTATGGCGGCTTGCTCACCGACCGCTGGGACCGCCTGGGCCCCACCTGGACCGGCTCCGAATACCGGCGCCGACCCATCTCCCAGCCGATTACCATTCCGCCCGCGGGCGAATACCCGGTAGACCCGGCGATTGGCTTCTCGGTGCAGCTGTACGCCAGCGTCTTCGGGGTGGCGCTCATCTCGGGCACCTACGACCAGACCTTCGTCGACGCCTCCCGCATCTGGCTCGCCGGCAACGGGGAACAAATTACGCCCACCCGCCCCACCACCAGCTTCTCCGACCCCGAGAGCGGGAAGACCTACGTCGCCATCTCCTACCTCCAGGGCGTCATCGAGATGGGCGTCGCCGCGCGCATGATTCAGCGGGCCAACGAGCTCAACACCCTGGCCCAGGGCGGAGACCTCTACGCCGCTGCCGCGCTCAAGAGCTATGTGCAGATGCTCGAGGTGATGCGCTCGCTCTCCGCGGCGTACGCCAACCCGGTCTATTGAGGAAGTTACAGCCTCACGCGGATTCGAAGGCGCCGCCGATTCTGAACGAGCTTCGAAGTGCGCCGGCGGCGCCCAGACGACTCTGAGGGAGCATCGAAGTACCACTGGCGGCGCCCAGACGGCTTTGAACGAGCTTCGAAGTGCCCCCGGCGGCGCCCAGACGGCTTTGAACGAGCTTCGAAGTGCCCCCGGCGGCGCCCAGACGCCTTTGAACGAGCTTCGAAGTACCCCCGGCGGCGCCCAGACGGCTTTGAACGAGCTTCGAAGTGCCCCCGGCGGCGCCCAGACGCCTTTGAACGAGCTTCGAAGTACCCCCGGCGGCGCCCAGACGGCTTTGAACGAGCTTCGAAGTACCCCCAGCGGTGCCCGGACGGCTTTGAACGAGCTTCGAAGTACCCCCAGCGGCGCCCAGAGACTCTGAGGGAGCTTCGAAATACCACCGGCCGCGCCCAGGAAACTTTGAACGAGCTTTCAAGGAGGTTCTGGCGTCGCCCGTCTTGTTTACTGGCCCCTCTCCACCCAAGAGCCTTGTCTATTCGCGTGGTTATTCAGAGATCATGGTGCTCTCTCAGCGCGGCGTGGTCGTCCTCTGATCGAGCGAGGGTGGCCGCTCGCCACACCGGAAGCTTGGTGGATAGCAGCCCGCTTGTGCGCGATGCGTGCCGATCGAGGGCGTACTGCACCAGCTCTGCATCTCGCGGCGACAGGCGCGGCACTGCCTCGGCGAGCGCGGGGGCGGCGTCGGCCGACAGCTCGGCGAGGTAGAGGGCGTCGACGTGTTCGCGCGCGAGGTTCTTTTTCGCGATGAAGGCGTCAGGATTGATCAAGTTCAGCACTACCCCGAAGGAAAGCGCGCAGAGGAAGGCGCCGAAGGCGAAACGCTCCGGTCGCCACCATAAGGTGACGGCGCGCCAGAAAAGACAGGCACCCAGGGCGAGCATGAAGACGTGGCTGTCCACGCGCAGCCGGGTGTAGCCGTAGGTTTCTTCGTAGAGGTGCATGCTGTGCAGGGCGGAGGCGAGAAGGAGCATCGTCGAGCCGATCAACGCGGTGGCCGCGACCTTGAAAACGGCGGCCTGGCGGGGGCTCGAGAGGCGTAGCCAGCGCTGTACGGCGAGTAGGAGCAACAAAGTGAGCATCGCCACCGCTACCAGCTGGAAGAAACCGCGCCGCGCATAGTCGGAGTAGGTCAGGTGGGGGATTCCCATCAGCTCGCTGGCGTCAAGGAAGTAGGCGCCCTGCACCAAGGTAAAGGCCAGGAAGAGGGTGTTGGTGGAAACGAGCAACATCGTTCCTTCGAGGAAACCCAACCTCGGTGTGGCTGGAAGCGAAGGGACGAGCTCCGAGCCAACGCTGCGACGCAAGGCATGGGAGAAGAGACCGACGGCTGCGAAGGACCAACCGGCGACCACGAGTAATCGCTCGCCCAAGTCCCACGCGGTCATCAACGGATCGAACGACAGGCGGCCGAGCGCCGCGGAGAAGGCGGGGTCTGCCGAGGAGAGGAGTGCCCCGAACAGGAGGAGAACGGGAAGGGTGAGTGCGGCTCCCCGGAGGAGGGGTTTAAGCAAAGGACCGACAACGGTGCGGGCCCCTTGCACGTCGACGGCGGAGGAAACCAGCCCGGGCGGTTTGAGCATCGCGTAGGCGACGCTGCGCAGCACGGCGAGCGGATATTGAAGGAGCGCCAAATCTTCCACCCGGTCGGCCGCCCACAGGTGCACGAGCAAGAAAAAGAGCACTGCGCTCGCTCCCACGTTGAACGGGGTGAGGCTGTCGCGCCAGAAGACCATCGTCGCGAAGAAGAAGAGCGGAGCGAGTAGCCATGTGTTCTTGCGCGCGCGGGAGAAGGCCTCCTTGCCTCCCAGCGCGAGCAGCGCCGCTACCGAGCCGACGACGAAGAGTGGAAAAGAAAGCCCCAGCGGACGCTCGTCGAAGAAGAGCTCGGCAAAGAGTCCTACTCCCATCGCGGCGAAGAGAATGCGACGAGGACGGCGCACTCGTGCGGCCATCTGGTGAACGGTGGGCAGGTCGACGGAGAGGTCCGAGCCGCCGGCGTGCGGCACAGCTGTGTTCATGAAATTTCCTTGCGCGTTTGTGGTCGGCAGCACCTCTGCAAAGAAGGTGCGAGCGGCGCGCCACAGGAGGGAAATGTGTCGCGGGTGAGGGGAGCGCGTCCCTGCGGCCACGGGTGCGGGTCGGCGAACGCACGTTCGGGTCTAGAAAGTCAGCTCTACGTTGGTCCCCGCAGGCACACGCAACCACAGTGCTCCGTCCCAGAACCAACCTTCACTGGAAGCCGCAACTTCCTCGCGGCTGAAGCGCTCGGTCAACGAAACTGATGCGGGTCGACCTACCCCGAGCAACTCCATCACCGCTCCCTTGGTGAACACCGTGCCGCTCTGCAGCCCCACCGCGCTCAGGGAGATGTCGATGCGCGTTCCGTCGTAGAGGGTCATCTTCCCTTCCGGCACCGCGCGCACCCAGAGGACTCCGGCATCGTTCGCGAAGGAGTCGACGTCAGCCAGGGTCGCAGGTGACAAGGTGTCGATGGTCGGACGCAACATGGGCACGATGCCACCCCGGCGGATGTAGAGCGGCAACCGTTCGAGCGGGGCGGCGACGTTCTCCTCGCCGCTGTGCACCGAGCCGTCCCACCAGTCAATCCATTCGCCCGGAGGAAAGAGCACGAGCCGCGAGGTGGTGTTCGCGCTCACCACCGGCGCCACCAGAAGGTCGTCTCCGAAGAGGTACTCGTCGTTCGGGTGCCGCCCCAGCTCCGGGTAGGCGAGCCCCAAGGCCCGCTGCAGCGGACGGCCGTCGGTCGTCAGCCGTTGCGCCAGCGTCCATTGGTAGGGGAACAGCCGCAAGTGCAGCCGCGCGTATTGCCGATACAGCTCGAGCGCGGCATCATCGCGGCCGTTGGCGGGGGTGTATTCCCAGGGCATCTGGCTCGAGCTGTCACCGGTCTGCATCACGGTGGAGAGCGCCGATTGCTCGACCCAGCGGATCCACGTCTCCCGGTTGGGTGGGCTGTGCCGGTAGCCGCCGGTGTCCGCTCCGAAGAAAGGAAAGCCCGAAGGTCCCAGCGAGAGCCCGGCGACGACCGCGCTCGGCAGCCCCCCCGTGCCTGCCACCGTCTTGTCTCCATCGACCACGTCTTCGCCCCACTTCGTCAACGTGGCGTCGATGTCGCCGGGCCAAATCACGCTCGCTTGTTTTTGGTCTCCCCACTTGCCGGCACGGCAGAGCAAGAACGCTCCCTCGGCTGGCACCTTTTCGGCGTAGGCGCGGTGGTAGAGAAGGGTGAAGTCGTGTTGCATGGTGCGCTCGGTGCTTCCGTCGGAGAACTCCCAGCCGGTGCCTGCGCCCGCCAGGCCAGCGAGCACCTCTTCGCCGTAGTCGAGCTTGAAGCCCTCGACGCCCAGATCGATGTAGCGCTGAACCTGTCTCTGCCAGAAGGCGAAGGCTGCTGGACGGGTGAAGTCGATCGGCGGCCCCCAGCGCGCGGTCGGCCCCAGCTGGGGAGGGAAGTAGCCGCTCGCTTGGGCCTCGTCGTGCAGGGCTCCCGCGGCGGGCTCGAGGTAGGGCGTGTGCCACAACGCCAGCCTGAGCCCGGCATCGTGGAGCGTCCGCACCATCGCCGGTGGGTCGGGAAACAATGAGGGGTTGAAGTCGAAGGTGTTCACCGCGGTCGCGTAGGGTCGGTCAATCCACATCGCCGAGGTGGCCAGGTCGAGCGAACGAATGCGGGCCACGTCATCGAGCACCTGGGCTTGGTCAAGGCTCTCGTCGCGCCACAGCCAGGGGCCGAGCGCCCACGGAGCCGGGAGCAGAGGGTCTCCCGTCACATCGTAGTAGCGCCGGGTGATGTCGAGCGGGTGCTCCGCCGCGAAGAGATGAAAGACGAGGCCTTCGCCGCTCTGCTCCGCGGTGCCGTAGGTCACTTCGATGAGGTCGCTCTCCTCGCGGGCGACGTCGAACATCCCGTAACGCTTGCTGGCCACGAACAGGCCCCAGCCGCGGGTGCCGATGAGCAGCGGCACCGGGACATGCGTCTCGGTATTGAGGCTCTCTAGATTCAGGTCAGGCTCGAGCTGCATCGGCCGCAACTTGCCGCGGTGATTCACCTCGTCGAAGACTTCGCCCATTCCATAGAATCCTTCGTCGGAAGCGGCGCGTAGGCGCAGACGCATGAAAGCGATGGCGGTCGTCGAGGGCAGCGGGCCTGGCACCAGCCGCGCTTGAAAGCGCCCCTCGGCGTCAGCGGTCAGCGTCAAGGTGGCGGAGAGCTCTCCCTCGAAGGTCAGCGCGAGGTCGATTTGCGTCGGTGATGTCTGTGTCGGCTCCGCCGAGGTCGGTTTGCGAAAACGAAGGCCCTTGGGAATCACCGATTGGAAAAAGGCGTCGCTCGACACCAGCCAGTACGGGTCGTAGCTCTTGGTGTCCTCGAGCGGCGCGGGCACGGTGCCGAGCTGGAAAGCGTCGGCAGGAAAGCTGAGCAACACCGCTCCCCCACGCCGAAGCGTGAGAAGGTCGCCATCGGCGACGACCACCGAGTACGAATCGGTGGACAGCTGCACCGGAGGCGGTTTTCCGCACGCGCCCGCCAGCACCACCCACAACATGAACTGGGCCGCTCCGAGAACGCGCTTCACGGTCAAGCTCTCGACGGCCGCACCAATAACTTTCTGGACATCGCCTGGTCCACCTTGCCCAACCAGGCGCGGAAGGCGGCGTAGTCGGCGGCCTTCACCCGCGCCACGGTGAAGCTCAACGTGCCCTCGCACACCAGCGTCGCCCCTTCCTGGCGCACCGAGAGGCGCAAAGTGCCGAAGGGGGAGTCCTCCACCACGTCTCCAGGCAAGTCGACGGCGGCGAAGCCCGCAGGCAAGTGGTACTCCACCCGAAAGCGGTTGAGCCATGGCTGCGGCATCACCAAGTCGTACCGTCGCTCCACCAGGGGTGCGTAGGCCTGGGTGTAGGCCCGCGCGCTGCCCAAGGGGTGGAAGCGAAGACCAGCGTTTGCGGTCTCGGCGAAGCGGGGCACGTTCACTTTGAAGCTCAAGGTGACGTCCTCGTCGAGCCGCGCGGTGTCGTTCACCGCGAGCGCTTCGACCTTGAGCCCGGGGAAGGAGTGCGCCCACTCCTGCTCGAAGGTGTTCTTGCGGGTGGCCGGCGTCTGGTAGGCACGACGGTAGGCGGGCGCGCCTTGGCCCTTCACCACGTTCTCCCCCGCCAGCATGGCGCTGCCATCGGGGTTCAGCGCCACCTTCATCGTCAAGAGGGAGAGGTTGTCCTCCGCCTGCGCCTCGGGCGTGGTGCCAGAGGGGCTCGTTCCTTCCGGCTCGACCACCAAGATGTCCGCCACCCGGTCGGCCGAGGGGAGCTCGCGCGCGCTGTGGAACTCGGCGGTGCCGTCGAGGAACAGGCCCAGACTGGGCACGTAGGCGATGGCGTGGTTGAAGGCCGCCAGCGAGGCTGGCTCCTCACCGATGGCGCCCAGGTGGCGCATGCGCAAGAGCACCAGCCGCGAGCTCACCCCTGCCACCTTCAGCATCGCGTGGATGAGCGACGCCTTGTCCTTGCAGTCGCCGAAGCGCCGCGCCAACACCCGGTCGACCCGGTAGGGCTTGTAGCCGTGAATGCCGAACTCCAGCGCCACGTAGCGGGTGTGAGTCACCACGAAGTTGTAGATGGCGCGCACCACCGCCCGCTCGTCCTTGCGGTCGACCCCGGCGAGCACTTTGGCCACCGTGCGCTGAAGCTCGTCGTTGGGCTCGAGCTGATCACGCACCAGGCCCCAGTAGTAGCGCCCCACTTGCTCCCAAGTACGGTAGGTGGATACGTGCAGGGTGGTGGCCACCTCGGCCCACCCGGGCATCGCCGGCTCGGGTACCACCTTGGCTACCTCGCCTGCCTCGAAGCGGTAGAGCACCCGGTCCTCTTTGCGCTCTCGAGCGACACGCACCGTGGGTGGCAGGCGCGACTGGTTCCAAAAGAGCGGGCGGGAGGCGGGCATCTCCACGAAATACTGGTAGCGCAGCTTGGGGTGGGTGCTCTGCACGTGGTCGACGTCGCCCCAGTAGTCGGAGAGCAGGTTGTCCTGCGCGCTGTCGTCGAGGCGGAACCACAGCTCGAGCACGTCACCGGCACCGAGCGCGGGGAAGGAGAGAATGCGCGAGCGGTGGTCGTAGTACATGCCGGTCCACGGCTCGTTCATGTTGCGCTCGGACTCGGCGTAGCTGTCGACCACCGAGCCGTCGGCCTTGGTGACGCGCGCCCGCAAGATGCGCAGCTCTTGGCGGTCGGGAGTGTATGCAAGGGGAAAGGAGCGAAACGCCTCCACCCCGCGCTGGGTGAAGACCTTCACTGCCACCTGTGAGAAGCGCGAGGAGAGCCCGGTGGGCTGCACGCGGGTGAAGGTGTAGTCGACCAGATAGACCGCATCCTCTTTCTTCAGCGCATCGGCGGCGGGCAAGAGCGGTCGCCAATCGAGCACGTACGGCGTGCCCACCGGAGCCGTGTCGCCTTCCAGCGAGCGCAAGAGCTCCTTGAGCGGAGGGTTCTGCGGCCGTAAGCCCAACGCCCGGCGGAAGGCGGCCAGCGCCTCGTCCTTTTTCCCGGCGTCGAGCAGCGCGCGGCCCTCGCGTTCGTGCACCTCCGGCTCGTCGGGAGAGAGCACCTTGGCCTCGGCAAAAAGGGCGGCGGCCGCCTCCGGCCGGTTGTTGGCTGCGTAGAGACCGGCGAGACGCAGCCGAGCGCTGTTCTCGAAGGGAGCGAGCTTGAGCAGGGTGGAAAGCTGCTCGCCCGCCTCGTCGATGCGACCCAAGTCGGCCAGAAGCTCGGCCAGCCCACGCCGGCTGTTGGTATCGTCGAAACGAAGGCCGAGCGCGGTGCGATAGCGGGCCACCGCCTCCTCGAGCCGATCGAGGCGACGGGCGGTGCGCGCCCCGGCACGAACCACCTCGGGGACGTGCGACAGCTCGCGCAGTGCCGCCTCGTAGCGCTCGACCGCCGCCGGCCACATGGTGAGGGACTCCAGGGCCTGTGCCTGCGCCAAGCGGGCGGGAGCGAAGCGGGGGTGCTCGGCTACCACCGCCTCCAAAAGCGGCAGCGCGCGCTCGGGATGCTCGCGGGCAAGCTCGTGGTGGGCGAGCGCCAGGCGGACCCGCGGACTCTTGGGCGCGGCGGCGAGCGCGGACTCCAGATGGCGGCGGCGCAGGTTGTGGTCGTCGCGTTGGAGCTCGGCGGCGAGGAGCAAGAGGCCGGCGTCGCTGGGCGCCAGCGCTGCCGCCTTCTCCGCCTCCACCACATCGGCGCGCGCTTTTGCATCAAAGGCCCGTTGGTGCGCCAGCACGGTAGCGTACTCGCCCCGCAGCGTCGCGTCGGTGGGCTTGAGCTTCACCTCCCGCTCGAGCGCCTGGGTCAGGGTGGGAAGAAGCACCGGCTGAGGCGGCGGCCCCTTTTCCAGCGGCGGCACCTTGGAGGGAAAGGCGGGACGCGCCGAAACGGTCGCCCCCTCGGTGCGCTCCGAGCGCAGGTAGAAGCCCAGCGGCCCCGTCTCCTGGCACACCTTGAGCAGCAAACGGTTGATGCCCTTGCGCAGGCGCACCGCCACCTTCGCCTGGTCGGGGCGAGGCTGGTTGTAGCGCTCGGCCGAGGCCACCTTCTGGCCGTTCACCCACAGGCGAAAGGCGCCCGAAGTGCCCACGGAGAGCTGCACCTTGGTCTCCTCGGCGGCCTCGAGGAAGGTGAGCGCGTAGGCCACCGCCTCGGTGTTGGGGCGAAGGACCGCCGCGAGGTCGACGTAGCCGTCGGGCGCGGTGGTGGTGAGCGGTCTCCAGCCGAGCTCTTTGGATTTGGCGGCGTAGACAGTGGAGAGGTCGCTCACCCCCGCCTCCGGGCCGAAGTCGACGTCGCAGCCGGCCTTGCCCTCGTTGTCGAAGGAGCCGACCACGTAGAACGAGCGCAGCAGGCCCAAGGGCTCGAGCAGGGTGCTCGCCTTGGTGAGGTGACCACGGGCGCGCTCTACCTCCGCGTACAACCGCTGGGTGAGCGCGCGCACGTCTTTGTGCGTCGACCGGCGGCCGAGCAAGCTGGCGTACGTCTGGGCCAGAAGGTTCAAGTCGTCGACTTCGTCGCTCAGCGCGTGGAGGCGAAGGAGGTAGGCCGCCGCCCGCGGCGAGGTGTGCCGCGCCAGCGCCTGCTTGCCGTACTCCTTGGCCAGCTCGGTGGAAGGGTTGTCGAGGGCGGCAAAGGCCAGCGCCGGGAACAGCACCGTCAGGGCCACCACTGCCGGGAATCGGGGGAACTTCAACGCGGCCATCCTTTTCGCTTTCGAGTCTTGAAGCCCGGAGGTCTACCAGGCCGCCGAGGCGAGACCCAACATCCGCCGGCCAAGAAAACTCCCTCTCCCTCTGGGAGAGGTGGAGTGAGGGGCGGCATCACCCCAGCTCGCGGTTGGCGCGGGCCAGCGTCAGCACCTGCACCTCTCTTGCGCCTGCCCGCAGGAGCGCCGAGGCCGCGGCGCGGGCAGTAGCGCCGGTGGTGAAGACATCGTCAATCAAAAGCACGCGCTGGCCGGCGCACGAGGGGTGCGCTTCGAAGGCGCCGGCCACGTTTCGTTCCCGCTGGTCGTCGGAGAGCCCCACCTGCCGCCGGGTCTCCCGAGCTCGCCGTAAGGCTTCGTCGGCCAGCGTGCGGCCGGTCAGGCGGGCGAGCTCGGCGGCGAGGAGCATCGCCTGGTCATAGCCGCGGTCGCGAAACCGCCGCTGGTGAAGGGCGATGGCGCACAGGGTTGGGGGCGCCGCCGCGAGAAAGTCCCGAGCCTCGGCGCAGAGCAAGGCGGCCAGCGGTGAGGCGAGCTCGGGGTGGTCTTCGTACTTGAGCTGGTGAATGGCTCGAGCGACGGGGCCCTCGTGCGCGAAGGGAGCGAAGGCGACAGAGAAGGAAGGCCTCCAGGCCGTGCAGCGGGGACACTCGCCGCCGTCGAAGCGCCCCGGCTCGGAGCAGCGCGCGCACCGAATCGAGGGCGTGCGCTGTAGCTCCCGTTCGCAGTCGGCGCAAAAGTAAGCGTGTACGCGCAAAACCTTGGCGCAGGCGACACAGGAGGGTGGAAAGACGACCCCCAAGAGCTCCGAGAGCTTTCCCATCGTCGCGAAAGCCTACTTCGCTAGGGCGAGATGCAGGCGCCCATGTTGCACACCTGGTTGGGAGCGCAGGCGATGCCGCAGCCGCCGCAGTTGGCGGGGTCGAACTGGGTATTGACGCACGCGCCGCTGCACAAGGTGAGCCCGGTCTGACACACGCACTGCCCCCCCTGACAGCCCATCACCCCCGGGCTGCCGGGGCAGACGTTGCCGCAGGAGCCGCAGTTGTTGCGGTCGTTCTGCAGGTCGCGGCACACCCCGTTGCAGTTGGTGAAGCCCACCTGACACGTGCACTGACCGGCGACGCAGAACTGGCCGAAGGAGCAGGTGCGGCCGCACTGCCCGCAGTTGGCGCGGTCGCTTTGGAGGTTGCGGCACACGCCGTTGCAGTAGCTGCTTCCCGGCGGGCACAGGCAGATGCCGCCCACGCAGCTCTCGCTGGTGCCGCAGACGTGGCCGCAGGTACCGCAGTTGGCCTCGTCGGTGGCGATGTCCTTGCACGCGCCGTTGCAGCTGACCTGGCCCGGCGGGCACACCGTTTGACAGGTGCCGTTGCTGCACACCTGGCCGGCGGTGCAGGCACGGTTGCAGGCCCCGCAGTGCTGCGGGCTGGATTGCAGGTCGACGCACGTGTTGTTGCACCTCGTGGTGCCGTTGCGGCACACGCACTGGCCGCTCTGGCAGCCGTTCCCCGCTCCGCAGTTGTTGTTGCAGGCGCCGCAGTTCTGGGGGTCGTTCTGGGTGAAGACGCACTGCCCGTTGCAGTTGGTCTGGAAGCCGAAACACTGGGTTTGGCAGGTGCCGAAGTTGCACACCTGGTTGGCGGCGCAGGCGCGGTTGCACTGGCCGCAGTGGTCATGGTTGTTGAAGAGGCGCACGCACTGGTTGCCGCAGCGGGTAAAGCCCGCGCTGCACACGCAGGTGCTGTTGACGCACGAGGCGTTGGCGCCACAGGCGTTGTTGCACCCGCCGCAGTTCTGCGGGTCGGAGACGGGATTGAGGCACTGGCTGCCGCACTTCAGGTAACCGGCGGGGCACGAGGGCTGGCACACCCCGACGATGCAGATGCCGCTGGGGCAGACGGTGCCGCAGGTGCCGCAGTGGGCGGGGTCGGTTTGAGTGTCGAGGCAGGTGTTTCCGCACCGCGTCTTGCCGCTGGGGCACTGGCAGACCCCGCCGGCGCAGGTCCCCCCGGCGCCGCAGGAGTTGCCGCAGGCGCCGCAGTGGGCGGCGTCGGTCTGAGTGTCGACGCAGCTTCCGTTGCACAGGGTTTGGCCGTTGGCGCAGACGCAGGTGCCCGCCGCGCAGCTCGTTCCCGCCGGGCAGGGGCGGTTGCAACCACCGCAATGCACATTGCTGGTGGAGGTGTCCACGCAGGAGCCGTTGCAGTTGGTCTGGCCGCTGGGGCACTGGCAGCTGCCTCCAGAGCAGATGCCGGAGGCGCACACGGTGCCGCACCCGCCGCAGTTTCGTGCGTCGGTCTGGGTATTCACGCAGGCGCCGTTGCACAAAACCTCTCCGCCGGAGCAGAGACACGTCCCGCCGACGCAGCTTTGCCCTACGCCGCAGGGGCGGTTACAGCCGCCACAGTGCTGCGGGCTCGAGGTGGTGTCGACGCACAGCCCATTGCAGAGCGTGTCGCCGTTGGTACACCGGCAGGCGCCGTTCACGCAGACCTGACCGGCGCCGCAGGCCTGGTTGCAGCCGCCGCAGTGCAGGGAGTTGAAAGCGGTGTCCACGCACTGGCCGTTGCACGAAGTCTGGCCCGCGACGCAGGCGCAGGCGCCGTTTTGGCAAGCCTGCCCCGCGGAGCAAGGGCGGTTGCAGGCGCCGCAGTGCGCGGAGCTGGAGGAGGTGTCCACACACTCGCCGTTGCACGAGGTCTGGCCAGAGGGACAGGCGCAGGTGCCGTTGACGCAGCTTTGGCCGGTGCCGCAGGGGCGGTTGCAGCCGCCGCAGTGGGAGGTGCTGGAGGAGGTGTCAACGCACTGACCGCCGCACGTCGTCTGCCCGGAGGGACAGGTGCAGGCGCCGTTGAGGCAGCTCTGCCCCGGCTGGCAGGGCTTGTTGCAGCCGCCGCAGTGGCGGGGATTGGTGTTGACGTCGACGCAGCTGCCGCCGCAGCTCTGTTGACCGGCGCTGCAGCTGGTGGTGCAGGCGCTGTTGCTGCACACCTGGCCGGAAGAACAGGGGCTGTTGCAGCCGCCGCAGTGGCGGGGGTCGGAGCGCGTGTCGATGCACTGGCCGTTGCACGAGACGAGCGGCGCCGTGCATGGGCAGGCGCCGTTTTGGCACGTCTGGCCGGCGGGGCAGAGCTGACCACAAGCGCCGCAGTGCAGGGGGTCGCTCGCGGTGTCCACGCAGACGCCGTTGCAGTCGGTCAGGCCGCCGGGACAGGTACACTTGCCGGCGCTGCAGCTTCTGCCCGGGCCACACGAGTTGCCGCAGTTGCCACAGTTGGCCGGGTCAGTTTGGAGGTTCTTGCAGAAGCCGCCGCAGCTCACCTCGGAGGGCGTGCACACCGTGGAGCACTGGCCGTTCTGGCACGCCTCGGTGAGGGCGCACACCTTGTCGCAGGCGCCACAGTGGAAGCGGTCGGCGCTGGTGTCGACGCACGATTGGCCGCACTGGGTGAGGCCCGTGCCGCAGCTGCCCACGCAGGTTCCCGCCTGACACAACAGGCCCGCGGCGCAGGCGCGCCCGCACTCGCCGCAGTTGTTGACGTCGGAGTCGAGGTTGGCGCACAGCCCGTTGCATTCGCGCAGCGGCGCCACGCACAGGCAGCTGCCCTCGGCGCAGGCCTCGAGCACATCGCACCCGTTGCCACAGGCTCCGCAGTGCGCGTGGTCCGTTTGGGTATCCACGCAAGAGCGGTCGCAGAGGGTGAGGTCGCCCGAGCAGCTGCTACCGCACACCCCTCCTTGGCAGACCTGTTCCGGCGGGCAGGGGCGATTGCACTTGCCGCAGTGGGAAGCATCGATGAAGAGGTTGATGCACGTGCCGTTGCAGCGGGTCTTGGGGCTGGCGCACGCCGTCCCGACGTCGGGGACGCAGCGGCCGTCCACGCACACCATCTCTTCGGGACAGGGCGGATCGCCCAACTGGCCGCAGAAGAGCGGCTCGGTGCGCGCGCACCCGGCGAGCGCCGCGGCCGCCAGGAGCGGAGGCAGAAGGCGAATCATCCTCTTCATGTCGGCACGAGCGGGCGGGGGCCACCCCGGCGGCAGCCTTGAGGTGAAAGTGTAAAGGAAACCGCGCTTGGGCGCGAACTTCCGCCCCTTCCCTCCCTCTCCCCGTGGGAGTGGGCCGGGGTGAGGGGCGCCAGAACAGCGCCAAGCCCCGCTTCCTTACTTGTGGTACGGCTCGCCCTTGAGCAGCGAAAAAGCGCGGTACAGCTGCTCGAGCAGCACCACCTTCGCCAGCCGGTGGGGCAGGGTCATTCGCGAGAGGGCCAGCGTGAGGTGGGCGCGTTGCCGCACCGCGTCGCCCAGCCCCTCGTCGCCGCCGATCACGAACAAGACGTCTTTGGCCTCGTTTTGGGCGCGGCGGATGAATTGGGCCAGCTCCAGGGAGGAGAGCTCTTTGCCCCGCTCGTCGAGAGCCACCAGCCAGTCGCGGGGGCTGGCGAGGGCGAGGAGCGCCTTCGCCTCTTCCTCCCGGGCGCGCGCTCCTGGGTGGCGGGAGGCGGGCACGTCGACGGCGGCGAAGCGCACGTAATGGGTCAGCCTTTTTTGGTACTCGGCGGCCGCGGGCGAAAACAGCCCCGAGCGGTCCTTGCCCACCGAGGCGACCCGGAGGTTCAGGCCACCTTCTCCCGCGGGGCGTCGGTCCACAGCCCCTCGAGGTCGTAGAAGGCCCGGACCTCGGCGAAGAAGAGGTGGGTCACCACCTCGCCGTAGTCGATGAGCACCCAGTGGCCGGTCTGCTGGCCCTCGACGCCGACGGGGCGCAGCGCCTGGGTCTCTTTGAGCTGGGTTTCCACGTGCTCGGCCATCGCGTTCACCTGGCGCTCCGAGTCTCCGGAGGCGATGACGAAGTAGTCGGCGTAGGAGGTCATCCCCCGCACGTCGAGGATGACCACGTCGAGCGCCTTTTTCTCCAGGAGCAGCTCGGCGATTTTCCGCGACAGCTGCCGCGCGGCCTCGTTCTCCCGTAGCGCGGG
>JBMORE010000085.1:0-18436 GCA_049322255.1 Myxococcota bacterium
GTAGATGGCGTCCTTGTCGGCGATCTCCGAGAGGGCCACGTTCTCGGCGTCGCCGATGGTCTCGCGCAGGTCCTTGATGAATTGCCCCGAGCCGTACGGGCTCTCCACCTGCCCGTAGGCGAACTGGTTCACCGCCGGCAGGATGTCGGATTTAAGCATCTCGATGCAGTGACGGGTGTCGTCGGCGCTCCAGTTGTCTCCGTCGGAGAAGTGGAAGGGGTAGATGTTCCAGCTCTGCGAGGGGTAGTCGGCGGCGATGATCTCCCGGCACAGCTTGTAGGCGGAGCTGATCATCGTGCCGCCCGACTCACGGGTGTGGAAGAAGGTCTCGCGGTCCACCTCCCGCGCCACCGCGTCGTGAATGATGTAGCGCGTCTCCAGGCCCTTGTACTGGTGGCGCAGCCACGTATCGAGCCAGAAGCTCTCGATGCGAACGATTTCTTTCTGCTCGTCGCCCATCGAGCCCGAGACGTCCATCATGTAGAGGATGACCGCGTTGGTCTCCGGCAGGTTCTCCAGCCGGTAGCTTCGGTAGCGCCGGTCCTCCCGGGTGGGGATGATGATGGGCTTCTGCGGATCGTAGTTCCCCAAGGCGATCTGCCGCTTGAGCGCCTGTTTGTAGGTGCGCTTGAAGTGGCGCAGCGACTCGGGGCCGGTGGTGTTCACCCCGGTGTACTTGATGCGGGTGGTGACGATTTTCTCCTTGCCCCGCCGCTCGATGTTGGGAAGCTGCAGCTCCTCGCCGAGGATCTGCGCCAGCTCCTCCAAGGTGACGTCGACCTCGAGCGCGTGCTCCCCCTCGCCCTGACCCGCCTGCCCCGGTCCGTCCTGTGGCTGCACCGCGCCCGGCGCCAGTTGCTGGCCAATCTCGCCGTCACCCTGGCCGACGCCGCCTTGCTCCTTGTGCCCGTACTTGAAGTGGGGAATGTCGATGAAGGGCACCGGAATGGAGATGACGTCCTTGCCCTTCTTGCCGAGCATCTCCCCCTTCTGCACGTACTTGCGCAGGTTGGCCTTGATCTTCCCGCGGACGATCTCCTTGAAGCGGGAGTGGTCCTGGTGAATCTTGAGCGCCAACCGCTACTCCTTCGCGTCTCCGCGGGCGAAGATGCTGGCCACGAAGTTGAGCACGTCGGTGGAGCAGATCTCGCAGTACCCGTAGTTCTTCATCATCCGGTCTTTGACGAGATCGATCTTCTCTTGGGTCTCCTTGTCCACCACCGAGCTGACCAGGTTCTTGAGCTTGATCGAGTCCTTCTGGTCCTCGAACAGCTTGAGCTCGAGCGCTTTGTGTAGCCGCTCGTTGGTCCGGTAGTTGAAGGTCTTGCCCTCTACCGCCAGCGCGCCGATGTAGTTCATGATCTCGCGGCGAAAGTCATCTTTGCGGCTCTCGGGGATGTCGATCTTCTCTTCGATGGAGCGCATCAGGCGCTCGTCGGGCTCTTCGTAGAGGCCGGTGTACTTGTTCTTCACCTTCTCCTTTTGGGTGTAGGCCTTGATGTTGTCGATGTAGTTGCCGCACAGCTTGCCGATCGCGTCTTCGTCGGCGCTGATCGCCCGCTGCACCTCGTTCTTCACCGTGTCCTCGTACTCCTGCTTCACCGAGGTCAACAGCTCGCGGTAGCGCTTGCGCGCCTCTTCGCTGGAGATGAGCGAGTGCCCCTTGAGGCCCGCCTCCAGCTCGTTCAAGACCATGAAGGGGTTGATGCAGCCTTCGCCTTTGTCGGAGACGAGCGCGTTGGAGATCTTGTCCTGGATGTAGCGAGGCGAGATGCCGTCGAGCCCCTCGCGCACCGATTCCTTGCGCAGCTCCTTGATGTTGTCCTCGGTGAAGTTGGGGAGCGTCTTGCCGTTGTAGAGCTTGAGCTTCTGCAAGAGCGAGAGGTTGTGTTTCTTGGGCTCCTCCAGCCGCGTCAGCACCGCCCACATCGCCGCCATCTCCAGGGTGTGCGGGGCGATGTGCTTGCCCTTGATCGCGCGGGCGTTGAAGTCCTTCTCGTAGATCTTCACCTCTTCGGCCAGCTTGGTGATGTAGGGAATGTCGATCTTCACCGTGCGGTCCCGCAGCGCCTCCATGAACTCGTTGTTCTCGAGCTTCTTGTACTCGGGCTCGTTGGTGTGACCGATGATCACCTCGTCGATGTCCGTCTGCGGGAACTTCTTCGGTTTGATCTTGTGCTCTTGGCTGGCGCCGAGCAGGTCGTAGAGGAACGCCACGTCGAGCTTGAGCACCTCGACGAACTCGATGACCCCGCGGTTGGCGATGTTGAACTCGCCGTCGAAGTTGAAGGCGCGCGGGTCGGAGTCCGAGCCGTACTCGGCGATCTTGCGGTAGTTGATGTCGCCGGTGAGCTCGGTGGAGTCCTGGTTCTTCTCGTCCTTGGGCTGGAAGGTGCCGACGCCCACCCGGTCCTTCTCCGAGAAGATGAGGCGGTTCACCCGCACATGGCCGATCACCTTGGCGAAGTCGCCGCCGTAGGTGTTCATCAGGTCGCGGAAGACGTAGCGGCACGCCGGGCACAGCTCGCTCCCCACGGGAATGACGAAGCCCGAGTCGGGTGGGCACAGGTCGGCGAAGACCTGCCCGCGCCACTCCTTGGGGATGAGGTTGAGCGGCTCCTCGTTCATCGGGCACTTCATCTTCTCTTTGGGCAGGTTCCAAAAGAAGGTGTACGCCGCTCCCTCGGGGGTCTTCGAATACTCCTCGATGCCTTTCTTGAGCAGCCGCGCGATGGTGGACTTGGAGCTGCCCACCGGGCCGTGCAGCAAGATGACTCGCTTCTCGGTGCCGTAGCCCTGGGCGGCGCTCTTGAAGACGTTGACCAGCTTCATCAACGGCACGTCGAGCCCGTAAATGGCGTCGCGTCCGCCGAAGCGCTCGTCGGAGAAGAAATGGTAGCGAATCAGCTTTTTCTTGTTGTCGATGTACTCCGTCTTCCCGTGGCTCAAAATCATGTCGTAGATGCGCTGGAAGGCGGTGCGGGTGACCTTCGGGTTCTTGCGCGCGATCTCGAGGTAGTCCTCGAACGAGCCCTCCCAGTTGAGCTCTGCGTAGTGCTTGGCGTCCTGCAGGGCGGCGATCTTCGAGACCCAAGTGGTGGCAGCGTCCTTCATCACTCTTCCTTCACGGGTTCAAGCGGGTGGGCCTTCTTGGTCCCAAGGTGGGTGCAACGCCTCCTCGGGACCCCGGCGCGGAGTCGGACCGCGCAACCGGCCACGGGGTGAAAAGGCGCTCCCATTATAAGCAAGGCGGTCGAAGAACACCCGAAGCGCGGCGGCGCGTTCCCTTTAAAAACGCACATCAGGCCCCGGTGTAAGGCCGCAGAGCAGCCAGGCAAACGAAGTTTTCGCGTAAGGTGCGCCTCCATGAGCTCTGGCCCCGCCCCCGCGGTCATCCAGGACCTACCCGAGGCTTCTTTGCGCCCGGGTTCCACCCCCGTACCCGATCTGGCGCCCGAGCCCCGGCTGCTCCGCCTGGTCCTTTGGCTGCTCGCGGTGGCGCTGGTGCCGCGGCTTTTGCTGATGTCGGTCAACGAGAACTACTTTGGCGACGCGGTGGCGCGAACCGAGCTGGCCGCGCGCTGGGTCGAAAACCCGAGGTGGATGAGCTCGTTCGAGGATGGCGCTTATCAGTTTGGGCCGCTCCACCTCTACTTGGTCGGTCTGGCCCTGAGAATTTGGCCGGCGCCGGAGCACGCTGGCCGCGCGCTCTCGCTGGTGTTCGGCACGCTCACCGTGCTGCCGCTCTTCTTTCTCACCCGTCGTTACTTCGGCTGGAGAGCCGGAGTGTGGGCGTGCCTGGCGCTGTCGGTGTGGGGGCTGCATCTGCAAGTCTCGACCACCGCGGCGAGCGAGGCGCTCTCGCTGTTCCTCGTGCTCTGGTCCTTGACGCTCTTCGCCAAGGGAGTGGAGGAAAACCATCTCGGCGCGCTGATCGGCTCGGCGTTGGTGCTCAACCTCGCCTGCGCCACCCGCTACGAGTCGTGGATGTTGATGCCGCTGCTCGCCGTGGCGCTCGTCTTGTCCGACAAAGACAAGGTGGCGGCCATCACCCGCGCGGTGGTGTTCGGATTGGTGTGCTTGCCCTTCCCCATGGTGTGGATGCAGGGCAACGAGCTGGCCAAAGGCGACCCGTTCTATCCGGTGACCTACATCGAGCAGTTCCACCGTCAGTGGTTCACCGAGGGAGTGGCCGCGTGGGGGCAGCTTCTCTACCGGCTACAGAACCTCTTTTTCTGGCCCGGGGTGGCGTTCTTCACCTTGACCCCTCTGGTGGCGCTCTGTGGAGCGGTGGGCATGTGGCGCGCCTGGCAGGAAAGGCCCATGACGCGCTGGCTGCTCTTCGCGGCGTGGGTTCCCACCTTGTACTTCACCACGCGCAGTGCCCTGTTGGGCACCTTTTCCCCGCTGGCTCGCTTCGCATTGGCGCAGGTGGCGTTGCTCTTGCCGTTCTTGAAAATTGGGTTCGACCATCTGTTCGGACAGTCCGTGCGCCGCAGGGTGTGGGCGGGGGCGGCGGTGGTGTTGGCGGTGGGGACGCCAATCGCACTGGGCAGCTTCACCTTCCGCCAGGAGAGCCTGTTGCGCAACGCGCTGCGCCCGGTGAGCCCCACCTCGACCAACCCTCCGGCGGTGATGGAGGTGGCGCGCTTCATCAAGAAGGAAGTGAAACCCCGGGGAGGAAAGGTCATTCTCGACGCCGACAAGCGTTATCTCGACCTGCAAATCGCCTTTTTCGGTGGGTTGCCCGAGAGCCGCATGGTGCGTTACCGCTGGGGATCGTTCTCCGAACGCCTGCAGGCGGTCGAGCCCGACTTCCTCGTGCTCACCGAGGGGGGAATGCTTCAAAAAGACCCACATTTCGAGCGAAAGGGCCGCATGGTGCGTCTGGGAGCACGGGTGTTCTCCGAGCTCTTGGGCTTCCAGCGGCCTTTTCGCGTCTACCGTCGCCACTAACCCTTGCCTTTGCGGCGCTTGTTGCGAAAAAACTTCCGCTGCCACTTCTCGACGTTGTCTTCGTGGCACCGCAAGTCGGGGCAGAAGACATGGGTGCCGTCGTTTTTCGAGACGAAGAAGAGGTCTTGGCAATCGAGCGGGTGGTAGACGGCTTGCAGCGCCGCCGCGCCTGCGCTGGCGATGGGGCCAGGGGGCAGGCCTTTACGCGTGTACGTGTTGTAGGGGTGATCGGTCTCCAAGTCTTTCTTGGTGATGTTCTTCGTGTACCTCCCGCGCGCGAGCATCATCGCGTAGATGACCGTGGGGTCGGTTTGCAGCTTCATGTGGAGCCGCAGGCGGTTGTGAAAGACGCAGGCGATGCGTGCTCGCTCTTCGGGGGCGCCGGTTTCCTTCTCGACGATCGAGGCCAGAGTCATCGCCTCGAGCAGTGACAGCGTGATGCCCGGCTTTTTGTTCTCGGCGGCCTTCTGGTGCTCCTCCAGCGCGCGTGAGACCATCTTCGCCAGCACGGCTGCTTCACTGGCTCCCCGGGTGAAGGTGTAGGTGTCGGGGTAGAGAAAGCCCTCGAGGCCGTCGGCCGGAACGCCGAGCGCGCGCACCCAGCGGGCGTCGGAGGAGAGCCCCTGGAGCTTGGAAAGGTCGAGCTTCAGCTCCGAGCCGGCAACGATGGGGAGGATCTCCTCGACGCGCAGGCCCTCCGGCACGGTGAAGCGGTACACCCGCACCTGGCCCGAGACGATGCGGGTGATGACCTGTTCGGGGGTCAGTGGGCCGGCGAACGCGTACTCACCTGCCTTGAGCTTGGGGCCGAGCTTGGTGCGCTTGAGATAGGCGTAGGTGCTGTCGGCGCTGGAGACCACTCCTGCCTTGGCGAGCAGCGAGGCCACCCCCTTGGGGCCAGTACCGTTGGGGATGTCGACGAGCTTGGTGTCCGCGGTTCCAAAAGGTGCATGCGCGAACCTGTCGATGCGGGTATTGGCGAGGTAGAGGTAGCCCGCGATTGCCACCGATGCAGCGATGGCGAGCGACAAGAGCAAGCCCAATCGCTTTTTCACGAAACCTCCGGGTCGTGCTCGCCGATGCCGGCGCGGCGCGCGTCGAGCCAGCCCTGGAGAATCAGCGAGGCAGCCAGCTGGTCGATGACCTGGCGGCGCTTTTTGCGAGAGACATCTGCCTCGAGGAGCACGCGCTCGGCGGCGACCGTGGTGAGGCGCTCATCCCAATAGTTCACCGGCAGCCCCGATGAGGCGGCCAACGCCTCGCCGAGCTTGCGCGATTCGACGGCGCGGTCGCCCTCGCTGCCGTCCATGTTCAGCGGCAGCCCCACCACGAGCTGGGCCACCTCGCGCTCGGCCGCGAGCTCGCGCAGGGCCTTCAGATCGGCTGCGAGGTTCTTTCGGCGCAAGGTGGTGACGGCCTGGGCGGTGATTCCCAACGGGTCGGAAACCGCCACCCCGATCGTTTTGCTCCCCACGTCCAGGCCCATCGCACGCATGGCGCCGGCCAATCTACCCCCAATCCGCCGGAGCGGACCGGCCATCTCCAGCGAAGGACGAGGGCTCGCCCCTGCGCCTACCAAACCACCGGAATCAGGAGAACTTCGTGCGGCACCGGGGCTGCAATGCCGCCTCATCAGCGCTCGCACACGGGCGCCCAATGAAAGGAAACGCATATGAGCAGCATTCTCTCGGCAATCGGCGGGGCCATCGACGCACTCAACATGTTCAACCCCTTGAACATCGGGATCGACAAGGCATTCGAACTGCTCGGCCTGCCTCCAGAGCTGAAGGCAGTGGCGAAGGTCGGCATCGGGGTCGCCACGGGTAACATGCTGATGGCTGCGGACGGTGCCGTGGAGATGGCGGGTACCCTCGGAGCCAAAAACCAACCCATCGACACCGAATATGCACCCTCGAAGAACGAAGCGCTTTGTTCGAAAGGGTACGCGGCACCGCAGACGCCCACGCTTCCGACTGACCCGGGAGACGGCTTCGGCAAGCGGGAAGCGTTGAGCCTCACGTCCCCCGAGGTGCTCAGCTGGGTTCCCTCGGATCCATCTCTGGCTGCCGAACGCCTGCGGTACGATTTTTCGGCCGGCAACGGCCAGGGCATGGTCAGCTGGGGCGTGACAAGCTGGCGGAGGCCTGAGGGCTATGCCAAATACCTCAAGCGCATGTTGATGAACAACCCGGCGCTTCGGGCAGAATTCGAAGCGCACTTCGGGGTGAGGTGCGTGTTCGAGGCGATCTGCGGCGATACCGAGCTCGTGGTGCGCCGGCGCCCCACACCACCCCCTGGCGTCAGCGCAAACGACCCGAAGCCCACCCACCCGAGCGGTTGCACCGACTCGAACGTCGTGAATGGGCAACCATCGGCCGGGGGTGCGACGGGCTGGTGTCGTTCCATTCTCAGCGATCCGACGCTCAGCATCGAGGAGAAGGTAGAGCTCTTGATGATGAAGATCCTCGCTTCGCTGGACAAAGAGATACTCGACACCATGGAGCAGGTCGCCGACGCGCAACAGAACGTCGGCAAGGCGCAGGACGCGGCAGCGAAGGGCTCCAGCGGCTCCAACAAGGAGGCGACCGCCGCCGCCCAGTCGAAGGCCGACATGCTTCAGTTCAAGCTCCAGCGTTTGGTGGAACGCCGCAAACAGATGTTCGACCTGATGAGCAACATGTCCGCGAAGTTCAACGAGATGGCGCGCACCGCCATCGGCAATCTGGGGAGGGCGTAAGCCATGGGCCGCATCGTCAAGCACGAGGAAATCCCCGAGCTGAAAGCCAAGCTCAAAAAGTTCGCCGCGGGCGAAGCAACGTGGGCGGAGGTCGAGGGCATGACCTTCGAGGAGGCCCAGGCGATTGCCCAGGTTGGGTGTGAGCTCGCCGCCGCCGGCCGTCTCGAGGAGGCGCGCATCATCTTCGAGGGGTTGGTGGAGGGAAACCCGAAGGACGCGGCGAGCCATGCCGCCCTGGGCACGGTGTACCAAAAGCTGGGGCGCACCACCGATGCGAAGGAGGCCTATTCGGCGGCCCTCGAGCACGACCCGAACAGCGTCGTCGCCCTGGCCTACCGGGGAGTGTTGCGGCTACAGGCGAATGACCAGAACGGGTTTTCCGACCTCACGGGTGCAGTCGAGGCCGACCCCAAGGGCGAGACGACGGCTGGGCGCCGAGCGCGGGCGCTGGTCGAGGCCATCACCCTGATGGCGGTGGAAGCGGGCAAGGCAGCGCGGCCTGGCCTCTAAAGCTTCCAGTCGCCCCGGTCCACCGCGGCGATGCGTTCGAGGATCGACGGGTGCGAATGGCTCTTGAGCACCACCCACCTGGGCGGATCGGGGTCGGTTTTGTTGATGCGTGCGGCCTTCACCAGCATGCGCCGGAAGCTGTCGGGGTCTCTGGTCAGGCGCAACGCATAGAGGTCGGCCGCGCGCTCACGCTCGCGGGAAAAGGCGGCGCTGACCGGCTGGGCAGCTCCGCTGGCCAAGTAGAACATCAGAGTGATGAGCGGCAGGGTTCGGATGTCGGCGAAGCGGGTGGTGCCGAACCATCCGCGGGCCGCGGCGAGCACGAACATCCGATTCACCAGAAAAAGAAAGGCCCCCAGCGCCACAGCAGAGCCGAGGTAACTCGGCCAGCGAGACTGGTGAACGTGCCCGGCCTCGTGAGCGACCGCGGCGAGAATTTCTTCCTCGCTCAGCTCCTCCAAGAGCCGGTCGTTGAGCACGATGGTACGCGTGGGCCCCATCCCAGCGAAGTACGCTTGCACCCGGGCGGAGGCGCGCGAGGTCTTCTCCACCACCACCGCCCGAACCTCGATGCCGGCCTTCACCATCAAGGCGGAGATTTTTTCCGACAACCTCCCGCTGGGGAGAGGCGTCTGCTCGAAGAAGGCACGCGCGCGAAAAGGGTCGAGGCTGGCGGAGACGAGCAGCACCGCCGCTCCCGCTCCTCCCAGGAGCATCCACCAGTGCCTCGTTCGCCGAGCGAGCCCGAAGAGCCCAAAAGCCAGCGCGGTGGTGGGCGCCAGTATCAAGACCACGCTCTTGAAGTGGTCGAGCGCGAAGCCCGCCGGCGTGTAGCGCGACAGGCCGTAGCGGTGCTCGTGGAGGTAGTCGAAGTACACGTCGAGCGGAAGAAAGAGGAGAGCGACGAGCAGGCAATCGGCGGCGGCGAAGCACACCGCCGCGCCCCAGCCCGGCCCGCCCCACAGCTTCTCCAGAACGCTCGGCACCACCCGAAGGAAAGGCATTCGCAGCAGGAAAGAGAGGCGTTGCCCCATCGTCGCGGCGGCGTATTCGCACCAGCGGTACAGCGGGTGCACCAGAAAGCGAAGGACGAGGGCGAAGACCCCGAGGTTCACCGCATCGCCCACCGCGCCCCAGAGGTAGTGGGGAAAGTGGTACGCCTCTATCTCCGCGAGCTCAGCGGCGGTGAACAGGTCGGTCACGTCACGTGTGTGGTTTCTGTTCGGGGAGAGGCGGAGGGGGATTCTCGGCCTCCTCGGCAGCGGCGTCGGCCAAGAGCAGGTCCTTCATCTTGCGCAGGCTCTCGCGGGTGCGCTCGACGAAGGGGTTAGCCGCGCCGATGCGTTCGGCCGCTTCGAGGGTGCGCTCGTAGATGGTGATCGCCTTGGTGATGAGGACGCGAATCTTCTTGCGCAGCTCCTGGCGGTACACCTCGGCCTCCTCACCGTTGAGCTCCTTGGGGGCGGGTGAATTCACCATGTGGTCGTAGAGGTTCTCGTACAGGCCGCCAATCTGCGCGCCGGCCGCGGTCGCCCAGTAGCCGTTGCCCATGCGAATCGAGCGCAAGTAGTGGCCCTGGGCCGACAAGAGCAGCTCGGCCTTGAGCTCGAGGTCCTTCGCCAATTGATCGATGCCCTTCTCCGGGTCGAGCTGCACCGTCTCGAAGTGCAGGCGAAAAATCTCTCCGAGGAAGAACTGCGCCTGCGCTGGGTAGTAATCGTCGACTTCGTCCTTGTTCTCCAGCTCGTGGTAGACGCCCAACGCCTTGCGCAGCGTGCTCTCCGCCTGGTCGCTCTTGCCGCCTTCCAGCTCACAGATTCCCTTTTGCACCTGCGCCTCGATGCGCCGGTTCACCGGAAGGTCGGTTCGGTTGGCCACGATGTCGAGCAGCGCTGCCGCGTCGTCGAAGCGCTCGAGGTGGTATTGACACTCGGCGAGCCGGAAGGTGGCATCGATCGCGTCGTCGTTGCCCGCTTGCGCGTCGGCAAGGTCGAAGAAGCGCTGGTAGGCGTCCTCCCACTCCTTGAGCTTCTGGTGCGAAAGCCCCGCGTTGTAGAGCGCGGCGCGCCGGTGAAGGCTGCCGGGGTGGAAGTCGGAGAGGCGCCCGAAATAGCGCGCGGCCTGCTTGAAGTCCTGCGCAGCGAAGAAGGAGGTGCCGGCAGCGAACAGCTCCTCGTCGTTGAGCTTCTCCAACTCGAGGTCGCCGGTGATGACCATGGGGTCGAAGCGCACCTCGCGCGGAGGGGTCTTCGTCTTCTGGAAGTGCGCACACCCGGCAGCCATCGCCGCTGTCAACGTTCCACAAATCACTGCGCGTACGCTCATCGAGAGGCCCTTAAGGACATGCGTTCGACAGCACTGTGGGCAAGATGGTTCCGGATTGTACCCCTCACCCCAACGCTCTCCCAAAGGGAGAGGGGGTATCGGCGAAGAGGTACTGGCCGACGTGCCACAGGCCCTGGAGGTCGTGCACGTCCAGGGGGAAGCGGGGCACCACGAGCAGAGGGGTGGGGGCGCACAGCTTTCGCAAGCGCTCGATGCCCGCAAAGTCCTGGGTAGCGAGCGCCTGACTCTCTTCCAGAGTTTGAAGAACCTTCTCCTTGAGCGGAGAGGCCAGCGCGCGGGCGTCGTCCCAGTCGCCCGCGGGCACCGGCGGGTGCACCCGGTTGACCACCACCGCCGCCACCCGCATCTCGTTCTGGCGCAAGAGAGTGTGGAAGTGCTCTACCTCGTCGAGGCGCTCGAGCATGGGGCCGGTGACGAGCACGAAGGCGGTAGAGGGCGCGGCCAAAAGCGCCCTCGTCTGGTGGGCGCGCTCGCGAAACCCTTCGTTCATTCCGCTCATCGCCAGCATGAAGTTGGCCAGCTCCTGGAGCGTTTCGACCCCGGTGAAGCGAGCGATGGTCTTGGCCACGTAGCTGCCGCCCAGGTTGAACAGCTTGAGGCCGACCTTGCCCGCGGTCAGCGCCGGAGTCAGCAGCCAGCGCGCGGCCTCGTTGTCGAGGAAGTCGAGCACCCGGTTGGGGGCGTCGAGGAAGTCGAGCGCGTGCGCGGTGGGCGGGGTGTCGAGCACGATCAGCCGGTAGTCGCGCTGGGTGCGCAGCTGCCACAGCTTCTCCATCGCGATGTACTCCTGCGAGCCGGCCAGAGCGGAGGAGAGCGATTGGTAGAAGCGGTTGGAGAGGATTCGCTGGCGGCTGTCGGCGGGGGCGCGCTGCTCGATGAGCTCGTCCCAGGTGCGCTTCATGTCGAGCATCATCGCGAACATCGGGGCGCGCGCGCGTAAACCAGCGGCGGCGAAGCTTTCGTCCAAGATGGGCGTTTCGGTGTTGCCCAGTGCTTCGAGCCCGAGCGAATTCGCCAGTCGCTTGGCGGGGTCGATGGTGCACACCAGCGCGCTTTTTCCTTCGACCGCCGCGCGCAAGGCGAGGGTAGCGGCGACGGTGGTCTTCCCCACGCCTCCCGCGCCGACGCACACCAGCGTGTTCTTCGAGGCCAACGCCTCGGCGAGCGGGCCGCTGCTCATGGTGCGCCGTCGGTGAGGGGTGCGAGGTGGCGGGCGACCTCTTCCACCGCTGGGCGTCCGAACGCGGGGAGAAAAAGCCGTGGCACCGAGTAGACGGGCAAACCCAGCCGGCTGGCGAGCTTGTCATGGCACTCCAGCGAGAGACGGGCGCGCTGGTGGTGGCCCTGGGCCAGGGTGGCCAGCGAGGGGTGAGGCGCCAGCGCGGCGAGCTCGCGGTCATCGAATCGCTGCGAAAACACACCGTTGAGCACCACCGCCCCAGGCCGGACGTTCACCTTCGTGCGAAGCGCCGTCGCCAGCTCGAGCGTCTCGTTGACCGGCATCTCCTCGGGCAGCGACACCAGCACCGCCGCGGTGGTGGCGGGGTCGACCAGGAGGTCGCGCATCCACGTCGCGTCGCGGGCCAGGGCGCCCGGGGGTACGGTGTCGAGAATGACCTGGGGCACCGAGAGGAACGTCAGCGCGTGCCCGGTCGCTGGTGCGTCGAGCACCACCCGATCGAAGCGGAAGTGTTCGCCCTCCTTCTCGCGCACGTGGAAGAGAATCTTCCCCAGCATCACCAGCTCAGCCAGCGAGGGAATGAAGTGGAGGAAGTAGCGCACCAGACGGTTCTCGAACACCGCGTTGTAGATGCTCTGAAACTTCAAGATCATCAGCGCGTACTCGCGCATCGCCTCGTCCGGCCGGACGTTGGCCGCCCACAGGTTCTCCTCCAACTTCGTCACCCGCGGCCCCGCTTCGGTAAGCCCCAAGAGCTGGCTCACCCTTTCCTTGGCGTTCACCTCGCACACCAAGGTGCGCAGGCCGGCGCGGCAAAAGCGCAGCGCCAGCGCGGCGGAGACGGTGCTCTTGCCTACGCCGCCCTTGCCCGAGACGATGACGAGGCGCTTGTCGGAGAGGACGGCCATGGGGGTCGATTCGACTAACGCGCGCCCTTGACACCCGTCAAGCCACCGCACAGCATCCGCCGCGCCATGCTCAAGAACAACCCGATGGTGAAGAAGCTGATGGAGACTGGCGAAGAGCGCATCGGCAAGCTCGCCCAGCAGCTGCTTTCCAACGAAAAGTTCGTCGCCGCCGTGCAGACCCTCGTGTCCCGTTCGTTGGCGGCCAAGGGTACCCTGGACAAGAGCCTGCGCACCGCCCTGGCGGCGATGAACCTGCCCTCCACGGGCGACCTCGAACTCCTACGGGGCAAGGTCGACGAGCTCGAGCGGCTGCTCTCCTCCATCGAGGAGAAGGTCGACAAGCTCGGGAGCCAAGGGAAGTGACCGCCCGGCGCATCGCCTTCATCAACGAGAAGGGCGGCACCTGTAAGACCACCCTCGCGGTGAACGTCGCTGCGCACTTCGCCCAGAAGAAAGGCTTACGCACGCTCCTGGTCGATCTCGACACCCAGGGGCACGCGGCCAAGTCGCTGGGCATCGACGTGCGCAGCGTCGAGCCCAACGTCTTCCACTGGCTCTCCGACGGCGCCGTGCGGCTGGCCGAGGTGACCTGCCCCACCGCGGTGGGGGGCCTCTTCGTGGTGCCCTCGTACAAGCAGATGGCCGACTTTCCGTTGGCGGTGGCGTCGAACCCGCGCCGGGTGCGCCTGCTCGCCGACCGGTTGGACGCCGAAGCGAGCGCCTACGACGTGGTGCTCTTCGACTCACCACCGTCGATGGGGCTCACCACGGTGAACATCTTGATGGCGGCTACCGAAGTGGTCATTCCGGTGGCGCTCACCTACCTGGCGCTCGACGGCTGCGCGGAGATGGTAGAGACGATGCGCCGGGTGAGCCTGGAGCACGACCACCCGGCGCTTCACGTGAGCCTGGTGGTGCCCACCCTCTACCGGAAGACGGCGCTGGCTGACGAGATTCTCGACAAGCTCAAGGGCTACTTCCCCGGGCGCTGCGCAGAGCCGTTGGCGCTCAACGTGAAGATCGACGAGGCGCAGAGCCACGGGCAGACGATTTTCGCATACGCCCCTTGGAGCCGCGGCGCGGCGATGCTGCAGGAGATCGCCGAGCGGGTGTTCGACGCGGACGGCGCAGCCGCCCCGCCGTTCGACGTTGCCGCGGCGCGCTAAAAGAGGTGAGCGGTTACTTCTTCTTCTCCAGCGCGTCGAGCTTCTTCTCCAGCGTCTCGATGCGCTCGATGAGCGCGTGCAGATCGCGCCCCAGCGCCGGCAGGCTACCGGTGATGCTCTCCACCGTTTGCTTCACCCGCTCGTCGACCCGCCGCTGCCACTCCTCGAGCGTTCTTTGGCTGGCCTTGAGAAAGTCGGGGCCAGCCTCGCCCGTCTCACCGCCTTTCTCCTCGCGGCGCAACAGCCGATCCAGCCGGCTCTCCGCCTCCTCGCGAATGGAGGCCACGCGCGGCGACACTTCCTTTTGAATGAAGCCGGAGATGGACTCGCCCGGGTGGCGGATGATCTCTCGCAGCACCGCCAGGGGCATGCGGCTTTTCTTCTTCTCTTCCTCGAAGATGATCTGGGCCAAGGTGACCGAGGTGAGATCTTCCTTGGAGCGGTTGTCGACGATCTTCACCTCGCTGCCCGCCTTCACCATCTCGGCAATTTCGTCGAGGGTGACGTAGCGGCTCTCGACGGTGTCGTAGAGCTTGCGATTGGTGTAGCGCTTGATGATCTTCGGCTCGCGGCTCGACGGCCCCGGGCTGCCTGCCTGGTTGACTTCGCTCATGTCCCCGCCATCCTCGAAGCGCGGCGAAGGAATTTGACGCGCTGCGCTGAAAGGGCAGATAGCAGACGAGATCGAAGCGGGCAAGCCTCGTTCAGCGCGCAGCTCCTTCCTCACGCCCTCGAAGAACGAAAGCCCTATACTTCGCGGCCGAAAGCCACGGCGATGATCGTTCAGTGCGACCAGTGCAAGACGCGGTTTCGGATCCCCGATGAAAAGGTGACCGAAAAGGGGGTCAAGGTCCGCTGCACCAAGTGTCAGCACACCTTCCGGGTGAAAAAGGGTGAGAGCCTGGTGGCCCCACCTGTTCCGCCGGTTGCCCTGCCGGTGCCGCCTCCGTCCGCCCAAGACCCCTTTGCGATCTTCGGGCCTGCTCCCCAGGTTGCCGCGCCTTCCACGCCACCGCCGGCGGAGGGCAACTCGTCGCTGCTTGCGGACGTGCCAGAGGCCGCTGATTTTTCAGGCGAGTCGAGCGGGGCCACGCCGGCGTCGACCGCGTTCGATGATGTGCCGATGGAGCCCGGCCTCGACGTCTCGGGAAATCGCGACCAGTTGTTCGACATGCCAGCTCCTCGGAAAGAGGTGATTGGCGAAGTTCCCTCGGGCGCGCAGGAGAGCCGTAGGCCCTCAGGCGAGCACGTGGCGGTGATGCCGCTCAAGGTAGGGTCGCTGATCAAGCCGGCCGGCAGCGTCGCCCACGTCGGCGTGCCGCAGAGCCTGACACAGCGCCAGGACACCGGGGGCACGCGCCGGTTGACCGCGCTCGTGGTCAACGTCGTGGTGGCCGCAGTGCTCTTGCTGATGGTGGGCGCGGTGGGCTGGGCCTTCTTGAACGAGGGCAAGCTCGACCCCGCCTCCCTGTCGTTGGAGCGGGCGCGCTCGTTCTTTCTGTCGCCCCAAGGCGTGGTGGCGCTCGACGTCTCCAACGGTCTGTACGACACCCGCGCGGGCCGGCCGGTCTTCTTCGTACGCGGTGAGGTGGAGAACCGCAGCGGACGGGCGGGAAAGATAAAGGTGCGCGCGGAGATTCTCGACGGGGTACAGCTGGTGCGAGCGGTGGAAGGCCACGCGGGCGTTGCCCCCACCCCGGAGGAGCTCTTCGACATCGCCAGCGCCGCCGACGTCGAAACGCTCCACCAGCGGCTCACCGAGAAGGCGGTGGAGGTGGCCCCCGGGGCGCGCTCGCCTTTTTTGCTCACCTTCTACGAGTACCCGCCCAACCTGCCGGCCTTCCGAGTGAAGGTGACGGTGGAGCACGCGAAAGCAGGGCAGACGGCGGCGAGGTGATGGCGATGTCCTCGAGCAGGAAGGCCCGCGGCTTTGCCCGCCGTCTCACCGCCCTCTCAGGGGGAGCCGAGCTTCTGCGAAAGGCGGCTGCCCGTGAGCTGGGTCGAATGGACCCTACCGACGCCACCGACCTCATCGGGGGGCTGATCCAGCTCTATCAGGCCGGCGACGCCGAGGCGGCTGTGGCGCTCGCGGCGGTGGTCTCGGCCCTGCTTTGGGACACGAAGGAGATTCCCTACGCCAAAGCGCTCAAGCGCCTGGCCGACCTTCAGGAGCTGCAGCCGGTGTCGGCGCTGTTCACCGCCGCTCCGCCCCAGAAGGAGATGCACGCCGACGCCGCCGCCCGCGCCGATGCCAAGCTCTTCACCGAGTCTTTGGGACATTTGAAGACCAAGGCACGCTTGACCAAGAACCCCGACGAGCTGGCCAAGTTGGCGACTGCCTCCGACCCGACAGTGGTGCGCAACGTGCTCTTGAACCCACGGCTGACCGAGCCGCAGGTGGTGCGCATCGCTGCCCGCCGGCCGGCTCGGCCTGAACCGTTGGTGGAAATCTGGAAATCTCCCCGCTGGTCCGTCTGTCACGCGGTGCGCCGGGCGCTGGTGCTCAACCCCTATCTGCCGCCCGAAGTGGGATCGAAGATTGTCCCTCTGCTCAACGCGGTGGACCTGGACGAGCTGGCGAAGAACACCGCGGTGCACCAGGCGCTGCGCGAGCAGGCGCGGCAGCTCCTTCAGCGCGGGGAGCCGGCCATCAGCGGCGCTTCTTCTCGTCCACCCACTGAGCGTCCTCCGGGGGCTCGTGCTTCTCCAGGCGGCGGGAGGGGGGCGCCGCATCGATGAAACCTTCGCCCTTGGCCGCCTTCTTGAAGGAATAGACGAACTTGCCCAGGGCGTTGCCGAGCGCGGCCATGCGTGAGGCGGAGAGCACCACCAGAATGACCAACCCGAGGACGATGAGCTCACCGGTGCCGCAGGACATGGCACCACCATGCTTGAGAGTCTCCTTGGGCGCAACTTGACCCCCTGCCCCGCTTGAGGGAAGCAGCATCGCGATGCTCCTGCTCGCGCACCGCGGCGCCAGCGCCGATGCCCCGGAGAACACTCTGGCCGCCTTCACCGAAGCGGTGGCCCAAGGGGCCGATGGCGTCGAGCTCGACGTGATGCGCTGCGGCAGCGGTGAGCTGGTGGTGTGCCATGACGAACGGCTTTCGCGCTTGGCGGGCGTCGACTGGGAGGTCGCCGCCACCCCGTACTGGAAGCTTCGGCACGCCGACGTCGGCAGCCGCCTGGGCTTTGCGCCCGCGCGCATTCCCCTCTTGGAGGAGGTGGTCGAGGCCTTGCCCGCGCACTTCGTTCTCAACGTCGAGCTCAAGTGCGAGAGCGCCGACGACCAGGGGCTGGCGGTGGCGGCCGGCGCCTACCTCACCCGTGCCGGCCTGACGGAGCGGGTGGTGGTGTCGAGCTTCAACGCGCTGAGTCTGTTCCGCTTGGCGAAGGCCTTTCCCCGCCTTCGGCGCGGCTACCTGCTCGACCCGGACAAGAGCCACCTGTGGCACGCGGGCCTTCTTTTGCCACTGGTCGCGAGCTACTCGGTGCACCCCAGCGACAGCGCGTGCACTCCAGCGCGGGTGCGAGCTTGGCACCAGCGAGGGCTCGAGGTGGCGGTGTGGACGGTCGATTCGCCTCGGCGCGCGGCCGAGCTGGAGACGTGGGGGGTCGACTACCTCATCACCAACCAGCCGCGCAGGCTGCGCGTCCGTTAGAAGTCGAGACCCAGGGTGCCGTTGGCGGCGAGCACCGAGGGCATGGAGTGTTCCAGCCCCGCCGCGTCGCGGAAGCGGCCCAGCTGGGACACCGAGACCTCGGCGGCGATTTGCACCACCCCGCCGATGAAGCGCAGGCCGCCGTAGAAGCGGTTGTGGCTGTTGGCGCCCAGGGTCACCTCGTCGAAGACGCCCGTGTCCTGCAACTGCGCGGCGGGCGAGCCAATCGACTCCTCGTGGGTGCGCTCCGGGCGGAAGTCGACGTTGTTCGAGGACGCCGCCGTCCAGACCAGGTTCCAGCCGACGTAAGGGGTGAGGGTCACCATTCCCCCCACCGCGAACTGCTTGCCGATGCCCACGTCGAGCCCGGCGACGGTGAGGTCGAAGTCGCGGGAGTTGAGCAGCCGGGTGCCGTAGCCGCGCACCCCGATGTCCGGCAGATAGGTGAAGCCCTCGTTGAGCGCCCACTTGGCCTCGATGGTGCCCGCAGCCATGCGGCTTTTTTCAATCCACGCGGCGCGTGTTCCCAGCTCGAAGGAGAAGGGCAACCCCTTGCGCACGTGCACCGAGGGGACCAAGAGGGTGCCCCCGAAGGCGCGCTCGGTGGGGAAGGTGAAGCTGCCGGTCTGCAGGCTGACCACCGAGAGCTCGGCGTTGACCGAGAAGGCCGCGTGCCCCAGCGTCTCGGGCGGCATCAGATTGACCGAGGTGAGCGCCGCGGCCAGCTCACGGGTGAAGATGCGGAAGTGGGCGTTGGCGTCGGGGTCGTAGCCGGTCCCTCCGGCAGACGGATTGCCCAGCTGGTAGATGCGAAAGTCGTTGGGGTCGGCCAGTGCGGCGCCTCCCCACACCACGAGGGCCACGGATAAGGCGCGACCGAAAAGCTGCACGAGAAGCGTCCCCTTTGCGTTCGTCAAGGCAGCCAGACGCTAGTCGGCGAAAGGGTGCGGATCAAGGAAGGGGCTCTTGGC
>JBMORE010000086.1:0-18422 GCA_049322255.1 Myxococcota bacterium
TGCGCCGGCCTTGAACTCGTCCGTGAAGCTCCTACGCGGTCGCTTCGCCTTCTTCGTCGATTCCTCTGCCATGTTGAACACCGTATCCGCCTCTTCATTGGTGTCCACGAAACCGGATCAAGCCCACTGCGTCTGTCTGTGAGGTGACGGCGGATCTACGGCGGAAAATCAGGGAGTTGTGGTGGCCCGTCCCGATTCTTAATTTTTCGAGCACGTGGGACGGCGTGGCGCGATGGCGGTGGTGGCGGCGGCGATGCTGGCGGTCGTGTGCAGCGGCTCGTCCTCGGTCGGAGCAGCGCAGGCAGTGCAGGCCCCGCGCGACTTTCCTCATCCCCAATCGTTCACGCCGCTGGTCGAGGCGGTGAAGTCGGCGGTGGTGAACGTCAGCGTGCAGCAGCGAGGCATGGAGGGCCTCGAAGGGCTGGACCTCTTCGAGCGTTTCTTCGGCGCTCCCCCGGGCTCCTCGCAGATTCGGTTGGGCACCGGCTCGGGGTTCATCATCCGCGAGGACGGGCTGGTGCTCACCAACAGCCACGTGGTGGAAGGAGCGCTCTCCATCCGCGTGCAGCTGGACGATCGCCGCACCTTCGAGGCCAAGGTGCTGGGGCGCGATCCGCTCACCGACTTGGCGCTGCTCGAGTTGCAGGGCGAGGTCGGGCGGCTACCGGTGGTGCAGCTGGGCGACTCGGAGAAGATGCGCGTGGGTGACTGGGTGATGGCGATCGGCAACCCTTTCGGGCTCGCGTCCAGCGTGAGCGCGGGCATCATCTCGGCCAGGGCGCGGGACATTCAGGTCGGGCCCTTCGACGACTTCTTCCAGACCGACGCGGCGATCAACCCCGGCAACTCCGGCGGGCCGCTGTTCAACATGCACGGCGAGGTGATTGGCATCAACACCGCCATCGTGGGAGGAGGCGCGGGCATCGGCTTCGCAGTGCCGTCGAACATGGCCAAGTTTCTCCTGCCGCAGCTGGAGAAGGGCGTCATTCACCGCGGCTGGCTGGGGCTCGCGGTGCAGGATTTGACCCCCGAGCTGGCGCGGGCGCTGGGAGTTTCGGCCGAGCGGGGGGCGGTGGTCGCCGAAGTGAGCGCGGGGACACCAGCGGCGAAGGCGGGGCTCGAGGAGAAGGACGTGGTGGTGGCGATCGAGGGCCAGCCGGTCGAATCGGCGCGCGCGCTCACCCGGACGGTTGGGTTTCGCAAGCCCGGGGAGTCGGTGCGCCTTCAGGTCTACCGGGGAGGGAAGCTGCGCGAGGTCCAGGTTCGTCTGGGCGAGCGGCCGGACCTGGAGGGCGTGCAGACGCCCCTGCCGGAGGTGCAGGGCGAGCTGCAAAGCCAGAAGCTGGGAATGAAAGTTCAGGACGTCGACGCCCGCAGCGGCCGGGCACCGGGGGCGTTGATCACCGACGTCGTCCCCGGCTCGGTCGCCGATCGAATGGAGCTCTACCCGGGAATGGTGGTGATCGAGGCCGACGGAAAACCGGTGCGCTCGGCGAAGGACCTGATGCGCATTCTGCAGAAGGCCAAGCGCGGAGCGTCCATTCTCTTGCGGGTGGAGGCCGACGGGCAGCGGCTCTTGCGCGCGGTGCCGGTGCCGTAAACGGCGCGTCGCGGTCATTCAGTTGGGGTCGGTTTCGAAGGCTGCGGCTTTCTCTTCGAGTCGATGAACTGTTGCACCACGGTTTCATCGATCGCGGCCATTCCCTCCACCACCATCTGGCGCGCGGCCTGGGCGTCGCCGGCTTCAATGGAGGCGACGAGTTGTCGGTAGCTCGCCACGAGAAACATCGGGTCCACCTGAATCCCCTCCACCACTTCAGGGTGAACCTCGTTGAAGCGCTCCAGCGTGTTCAAGATGAGGCCGAACGCCGCGTTGCCTGAGGCTTCGACCAGGGCGTGCGAAATTTCTATCTCGGCGGCGGCGATCTCCCTCCGAGTAACGTTCTTCGACGCCAGTGCTTCCAATGCGTCAACCCGTTCCGCCAGACGTTTGAGCGTCTCCTTTGTTTTTCGGGCGCACGAGAGCGCCACCATCTCTGCGGCGAGCACTCGCCTCAGCTCCAGGAGGTCGCGGAGCAGCTTCGTCCCGGCCTCCACGTCGGTCGCGAAGACGTCGAAGAGATCGACCAGGACATCGAGGGTGCTTCGTCGTCGAAAGTCTGCGGCCCGGACGCCGTCCCCCTGGCGGATGGTGACCAGGCCCTGCCCGTAGAGGCGCGAGAGCGCCGCACGCAAAGTCAACCGACTTACCCCCAGCGTTTCAGCCAGCTGCCGCTCAGGCGGGAACAACTCGCCCGGACGAATGGAGCCACTGAGAACTTCGCGGCGTAATTGCGCCGCCACCTCGTCGACAGCGAGCTGTCGCTTGACAGGTTTAAAGGACATATGGTTAAACCAATATATCAATAACTATTTCAGTCAAACAATGCCCTTGATCAGCCAGGTTTACAAGGGGTTGGGAGGGAGCCGATGCAGCAGACTTTGTCGCTTTTGGTGGCCGTGGTGGCCGGCGCGGCGTGCGGAGGGTATCCGGCCCGCGATGCATCCGTTGCGTGGAGGAAGGTGCCAGGTAGTGGGCCCGAGCCCCGGTGGGGCCACACCGCGGTGTACGACGCCAGGCGGGACGAAGTGCTGGTCTTCGGGGGTACCGGAGCAGCCGGACGGCTCGGAGATGTTTGGGCCCTCTCCCTGCAAAACGAGAGTTGGCGAAGGTTGGAGCTTCAGGGCGGCCCCACGGCTCGTTACACCTCCGGTGCCGTGATCGACGCCGCTCGCGATCAGATGCTCGTTTTCGGCGGGGATGAAGGAAAGCTGAGCGACGAGCTATGGGCGCTGGAGTTGGCCACCGGCACGTGGCGCAAACTCCCGACCGGCCCATCGCCCCGCTTCGACGTCTCGATGACTTCCGATGGAATGCGGGCCTGGGTGTATGGAGGATTTGGCAAGTCCTTCCCCCAGCAACCCGGAGCGGCTCTCGACGACCTTTGGGAGCTCGATTTCGCCGCCCAGACCTGGCGCGAGCTTCCCAAGGGCATCGTGAATCCCTCGCCGAGAACCAACTCGGCCATCGGCCTCCACGACGGAGCGCTCTACGTCACCGGCGGACACGACGAGCTCTTCCCCACTCGAGAGACCTGGCGCTTTCTCTTGGCGGAACAGAAGTGGGAGAAACTGAAACCCACTGGAGCGCCGGCAGCTGGCGCCCACTTCGCGTACGCAACCGATGCGCAGTGCGGTGTTCTCTGGCTGTCGGGAGGAGACAACGTCGACTACCACGACGTCGCCTTCACCGAGTCATTGGTGCTCGGCGACGCAGCCAGTTTTTCCCGGCTCGAAGCGGGGGCTTTTCCGCCGCCGCGTAGGCACTTCGTCGTTGCGTTTGATCCTGCGAAGCGGCGTCTGGTCTTGTTCGGTGGCTGGCAGGGGCAGAACGCTCTGCTTGGAGACACCTGGATTCTGGAGGGCGTGCCATGTCCATGACGCTCTCCAAACCCACCTGTCTTCTGGCGGTCCTCGCCTTGGCGCTGTTCGGATGTCCCTCGTTCTCGACGATGGGAACGGCCAGAACCATCGGCCGCGGGAAGACGCAATTGCTCGTCGCAGCCGAGGGAATGGGTAGCGCCACCCATTCTGGCGTCGGCGTCCTCCCGCAGCTCGAGTTGGCCGGTCGGTACGGTTTCACCGATGACGTGGAGCTGGGGCTCAAAGCCTGGTACCTCGGTGCCGCCCTCGACGCGAAGGTCCAGCTGATTCGGTCGGCCAACCCAGAGTCAGGACTCGATGTGGCCTTCGACCCGACGATCGGGTGGGGTGCGCCCAACAAGCTCACCGTGGCCGTTCCCTTGCTCCTGGGTTTCAATTTCCGCGGAGGGCACCAGCTCGTCTTGGGCCCCCGGTTGGTTGACCAGCTCTGGTTTGACCCAGCTCAGCCTGCCGCGCGCGCCGTCAATGCGCTCCTTGCCGGAACGTCGGTGGGCTTTGCCTGGAAGATTTCGGAACGCGTTCGCCTCATGCCGGAGCTGTCGGTCCTCTATCCGATCGCCGCTGCTCCTGGTGTGAGCACCTATGCAGGCACTGGAGTCGCGTACCAGGGCGGCTTCGGGATTCTCATCTTTGGGGGCTGACACCATGTCGTCTTCGGCGACGCCCTGCAGCGACAGCCCAGAGACCAGCGTCACCCGCACGGCGTCGGTCAGCGCCATGCGGGCGCCCATGTCGGCCCTTTTTCAATCCCTCGGGATCTCCCACGGCGCAGAGCTACATGCGCTCGGGTGTGGCGACGCCCAAGAGCGACAGCCCCGCGGCCAGCGTCACGCGCACCGCATCGGTGAGCGCCGTGCGGGCGGCGCGTAGCGCGTCGTCGTCCTCGATGAGCACGCGCTTCTTCCGGTCTTGGTTGCCCAGCGTGTACCAGCGGCTGAAGTCAGCGGCGACGTCGAGCAGGTGGCGGGCCACCAGCGACGGCTCGTTTTGCTCCACCGCCTCGCGCACTGACACGGGGAAACGCGCCACCTGGCGCACCAGCGCCTGCTCCTCGGGGAGCGTCAGCAGCGCGGCGTCGTAGCTCTTGGGCGTTCCGCCGCCTTTGAGGAGAATGTTGCAGGCCCGTGCATGCGCGTACTGGAGGTACGGCCCGCTGTGGCCTTCGAAGCTCAAGACGTCTTCCCAGTCGAAGGTGTAGTCGGTAGTGCGGCGGTTCTTGAGGTCTCCGAAGACGACCGCCCCCACGCCGATCGCTTCGGCCAGCTTCTCGGGCTCGTCGGTATGAATACGGCCGCTGGCGATGTTCTCCTTCACCTTCTCCAGGGCGCGGTTTTTCGCCTCTTCAAGCACGTCGTCGAGCAGCTCGATCTGCCCGCGCCGGGTGCTCATGCCGTGAATGCGGCCGAAGTTGACGTGGAGCATCCGCCCTGCCCACGGCTTGCCCATCTTCTCCAGCACCCGGAAGAACTGGCGGAAGTGGAGCGCCTGATCGGTGGCCACGACATACAGCGAAAGGTCGAAGTGAAAGCGTTCATAACGGTCGATCGCCGCCGCCAGGTCGCGCGTGGCGTAAAGCGTCGAGCCGTCGGCCTTCTTGAGCAGCACCGGGGGCTCGCCGTCGGCGTAAGGCAAATCGACGATCAGCGCTCCCTGGGACTCCTTGGTACCCACGGTGCGGGAGATCTCCTCGATCACCGCGTCCATCTTCCCCTGGTAGCGGCTCTCGCCTTCGTAGTGCTCGAAGCGAATGCCCAGCCGGTCGTAGACCTTCTTGAAGTCCGCCAGCGACGTCTCGCGCAGCTCCTTCCACAGGCCGAGCGCCTCGCCGTCGTCGGCCTCCATGCGGCGGAAGAATTCGCGCGCTTTCTCGTCGAAGGCCTCGTTCTTCTCCGCCCGGGCGTTGGCCTTCACGTACACCTCGACCAGGTGGGCCATCTCCCGCCGGCGCGCCGGGTCGCCGTACTCGGAAAGCCCCACCGCCACCAAACCGAACTGCTTCCCCCAGTCGCCCAGGTAGTTGATGCCCTCCACCCGCCAACCCTGTGAACGGTAGAGGTTGGCCAGCGAATGGCCGATCACCGTGGAGCGAATGTGGTGGAACCCAATCGGCTTGGCGATGTTGGGCGAGGAGTAGTCGATCACCACCGTCTTCCCCGCACCCGCTTCGCCCGCCCCGTAGCGAGCTCCCCCTTGGCGCGCCTGATCGATGACCTGCGCCGAGAAGGGAACAGAGGTGAAACGCGCGTTGACGTAGGGCCCGGCGGCGACGATCTCCATGCCGGGAACCGACACGCTCTGCGCCAGGGCGGAGGCGATCGCCGGCGGCGCCTTCTTCTGTGTCTTGGCCAAAGGGAAGGTGGCGAAGGAGAGGTCTCCGTGGGCGGGCTCGGCCGGCTTGACCTGGGGGTCGATCTCCTCCGGCGAGGCGCTCAGCGCCTTGGCGAGCGCCAAGCTGAAGGCAGCGCGGTACTGGTCGTAGACGAAGGTGCTCATCGAAGAGCTGGTTTATACCGGCGGCGGCGGCAGCTCACGCATCTTCCACGCGATGCGGGTGGCCAGGGCCATGATGGTGAGCTGAGGGTTCACCCCCAGGCTGGAGGGGAGCACGCTGCCGTCGGCGACGTACAGCTCGCGCACATCCCACGTCTGGCCGTCGGGCCCTACCACTGAGTGCGCAGGCGAGCTGCCCATGCGGCAAGTGCCCAAAGGGTGCTGTGAGCTGCACTCGGTGTGACGCAGGGACAAGTGGTCGAAGTCGAAGGCGCGCAGGCGATCGGCATCGAGCGGGCCTAGCCCAAGCACGGGAAGAAAAACCTCGCGCGCCCCCGCGGCCAAAAAAGTCTCGGCCAAGCGGCGGATGAGACGGCGCGCGGCCGCCCGGTCCGCCTGGCTCATGCGATAGCTGACGAAAGGCTCTCGGCCGAAGAGGGCGCGGCTCACCCGGCCCGAGGCCTCGTCGTGTAAGAGCCCCCCGAATGCCGCCAGGTGAGGAATGTCCTTGGCGCGAGCCACGTGCGTGGGGCCGATGCCGGGCATCGTCGCCGCCAGCACCCCGGGCGGAGTAAAGATGCCCATCAAGGTGAAGCCTTCCTTCTCGAAGGCGTCGGAGTAGGCGCTCTGCAACGCGCCCCGCCAGCCGTGTACCGGCTCATCGAAGCGAGCCATCATCCGGTAGGCCGGGTGCAGGGTGAGGTTCCTTCCCGTCTGGCCGCTGGCGCGTCCCACTTTGCTCGCCTGCAATACCAGCGGGGAGTGGTAGGCGCCCGCGGCCAGCACCACCCGGCGCGCGCGCACCGAGAGCCGCCCGCCGGGCCGACCGTCACGCCCGTTGAGCACCCGGCCTTCCACCCCGGTGGCGCGATCTCCTTCGATGCGCACCCGTTCCACCAGACAGTCGCTGTGAATCTGCGCACCGTGCGCCAGCGCGCGCGGCAGGTAGCTTACGTCGACCGAGAGCTTGGCGCGGTGGGGGCAGCCGAAGTTGCAGCGCGCAAACCCGCGGCAACCATCGGTGTTGCGGCGAACAGGCTTGAGCTCAAAGCCCAGCTTTCGCGCGCCCTCGGCGAAGAGCAAGGTGGAGCGCGAGCGCATCGACTCCGGCACCTCCTCGACGTGAATCGCCTTCTCCACCGCGGCGTAGCAAGGGTCGAGCGCCGCCTCGGTCAGCTCGCTCAACCCGCGCTCCTCTCGCCACGTCTTCAGCACCTCGCCCGGGGCGCGAAAGCACACCCCACCGGTCAAGACCGAGGAGCCGCCCACGCACTTTCCCATGGCGACGTTGATGATCGGCGTGTCGCCTAAGCCCGTACAAAAGGTCATCGCCGCGTCACGCCACATGTGACGCATCTGCTCGCTGGGCCGCATGCGGCCGTAGCGCTCCGGCTCGATGTGCTTGCCCTCCTCGAGCACCACCACCTGCTGACCCGCCTCGGCCAGCTCGGCAGCCACCACGGCGCCCCCCGCCCCTGACCCGACGATCGCCACGTCGGCCTCGAGCACCACGTCTCCGGGTGTCTGTGCGTGCGAGTGGACCTTCACGACACTTTCTCGAACGTTGGTGGCAGACCCTGCCCCACGAAACCCACCTCGCGCGCCGCGTCGGGGTGCTCGTAATAAAGGATGCAGAGAATCGCCTTCACCGCGAGCACCGGTGGCGAGGCGAAGCTTTTCTCCATGCGGTCGAGCGCTCGAATGCGCTGGGGCAAAGGAAGTCGCCGCAAGGTCGGCAGCCGTCCGATGAAGAGTGGGGCGAGCAAGGAGACGACGAACAAGCTCAGACGTAAAACCAGGCGCGCGCGAACGCCTCCGTGAATGAGCAGGTCTTCGAACTCGCGGCTCACCCAAGCCACCCGCTCCTTCGGCGGAGGACCGCCAGGTCCGGCGAAGACCGCTTCGGCCATCGCCTGCAAGGCGCGCAAGAACCGAGCGGGAATCAGCCTGCGAGAGGACGGTGACACGTTTCGCAACGATGCAGAAGCCCGGTGGCAAATGCCACCCGAAGCGAGGGTCAGCGTTGGGCCGAACACTGGTACGCCGGCCAGGCGGGTCAGCGTCGTTCTTGCTAGATGCGTATGCTCAACGTCAGCCCGACGAGGTGCGCGGTGCCGCTGTAGGTCGCCGGGAAGGTGGGCGCGGTGCTCTGGTTCTCGGTGAGCCAGACGAACTGGTAGCCCAAGTCGCCGTAGATGTTTCCCACCCGGTACCCGGCGCCCGCGGTGAGCTTCACCCGGTCGAAGTCGGGGAGGTCGGGGGTCAAGGTGTCGCTGGGCGAGGGGGTGGGGTCGTACACCGCTCCCGCGCGCAGCTTGAGCTTGGGAGTGACGGCGAGCTCGCCTCCGAGGTGGAAGTTCACCACGTCGTCCCAGCGCTTGGGCAGGGTCGAGCTGAGCGCGGGGTCTTGGAAGTGGATGGTCAGCTCCTGGAAGCGCGACCAGGCGAAGTAGTTGACGTCGAAGGCCAAGAGCAGCGAGGGAATGGGACGCACGGCCACCCCGCCCATCACCACCTCGGGGAGCGTCACCTCGGCGGAGACTGGCTGATCGGCCAGGCGGTCGGAGAGCTCCAGCGGCACGTTCTCGAAATGCGCCCTTCCCCCGTCGAACTCCAGATTCACCGCGCTGCGGTAGGAGACGCCGATGAGCAAGACGCGGGGAACCACGTCCACTTGCACGCCTGCGTTGGCGCCATAACCCCAGGCGCCGCCTCCCAGCTCGACGGTGCCCTGAGAGTCGACGAAGTTCAGGCCCCGCACCAGCTCCACCGTGGAGCGCACCAGCTGAAAGCCCGCGCCCAGGCGCACGCGGTCATGAAAGTTGTAGGCCGCGACCGGGTTCAAGTCGAAGACCTGCAGCTCCGAGCGGATGCTGCGCTGGCGACCGACCCAGTCTTCAGGCCACTCGGTGGTGTTACCGAAGTGAGAGGTGAAGCCCAGGCCGATGCTCACCTGGTCGTTCACTCCATAGGCGAAGTAGGCGTGCGGTGGGGGCACCACGTCCACTTGGCTGTCGGTTCTGATGCCCGTGGCGGTGGTCACCTGGGAGTTGGGGAAGATGAGGGTGTCTCCCAACATGAGGTCGTACTTCTCCGGGCCGCGCACGGTGCCGGCTGGGTTGTAGAAGGCCGCCGAGGCGTCGTCGATGTGCGCCGAGACGGCGGTCGCCATGCCTGTCGCCCGGCCCCCTTGGGTGTCCACGGAGAAACCGGCAGCTTCGGCTCCCATCGCTGCCAGCACGCCCGCTACGAGAATGAGTCGGTTCATGGTCTTTTCCTCGCGTTACGGCGCGTTGCCGGTGGAGACGAAGCCCACGACCGTTTCCTGCGCGGTGGCCGTGATCGTCGGGTTGACGAAGTTGAGCAAGAACCCGTGCCGGCTCGCCGTGGGTAGCTCGGAGAGCGAGGGGTTCAACATCACCACGCTCACCACATTCACCGTCGGCGAGCGGTTGGCGGCGTCGATGAGGGCCCGGGTCGTCGAGTTGGGGATGACCGGGTCCCCCTCGATGAAGTGCACCAGCACCTGTCGGTCGGCTGGCGCGATGCCCGAGCTCTCGGTTTCGAAGGCGAGGTTCACTGGGTCCGCCGGGTCGACAATCCACCGGGCGGTGCGCAGGAAGTTGTCGAAGGCGAAGGTCCCCGGTTCGATGCCGCGGGCGGCCAGCGTGTCCAAGAGCGCGTCCCGCTGCTCGGCGAAGGCCGGCGACTGCAGAATGATGTCGGGTAGCCTGCCTCCCGGTACGTTGAGCACCGCGCGACGCACCTGCGCCGACGAGGCGGTGTGCAGGGTGCCCAAGATGCCACCCAGGCTCTGTCCCACGAAGTGCAGCTGGCTGCCGTTGATCGGGCCGTTCGCCCCCAGGAGGGTGTTCAAGCTGCCGTTGCCGTTGCTGACGAGCATGCGCGTCACCTGCGCCCAGTCGGCCACCGGCTGGCGGAAGTGATCGCGGGTGGCGAAGAGGTTGGAGGAGTCGATGAAATTCCACCCGGAGATGTGAGGCACCCCCGTGGCGTCGCGGGCGAAGTCGCCTCCTTCGCAGAGGTTGCCTCCGACGCCGTCAGGCACGCAGGCGCCCAGGCCAGCGAGGGCGCAGAGCAAATCTCCGGGCACGGCGCCGTTGGGGTCGCAGGTCGGCCGCTCCGATGGGTTGCGCGCGACGCACCGGCCTTCGGGGCTGCACCGCTGAGTCATTCGGTCGGCGCAGGCGGCGTCGTCGCTGGCCGCTCCCAGGAAGGCGGCCGAGCCGGTGCAGGTGCTGCGCTCGCCGTGGAAGACGGTGTCGATCGCGATGGTGGCGAAGCCGCCCGCGGCCAGGGTATTGGCGATGCCCAAGGCATCGACGCCGCCGCGAGACAGCCCGTGGCCGAAGAGCACCACTGGGTAACCGCCGGATGGGGCGGCGCTCGCCGGGGTGATGAGCAAAAACGGCGCGCGCACGGTGGAGCCCGAAGGCGGCAGCTGCAGCGTTCCGCCAGGGCCGGTGAGCAGATGAGGAAGAGTCAGCACGCCGGTGAAGATTTTGCCGATGCTCGTCGACGGCAGTGGGCTGCCGGCCAGCGCGCTCGCGGTGATGTCGACGAGGTATTCGGGGCTGGTGGGCAGAAGCCCCTGACTGCCCAGTTGGTGGGGAACGTCCTGCAGCCCCGTGAGCGCAGTGAATTCACTCTGGGTGGTGAAGGTCCACGCCAGGGCGAGGGCGCGGCGCTCCTGGCCCGCTGCCGCGAGCATGTCGAACAGCGGTTTCATTCCCTGGCGCACCGGCTCGAGCTGCGCCGCCTGCGCGTCGGAGACGCCGCTCACTTGGCTCTTGCCGTTGGCATCGACGAGCGGGCTGGTCAGACGAAGGAGCGCGAACTGCGGCGTCGCCACCACGGGCTTGCCCGAGGTGTCCATCAGCGCGTCGTTGATGAAAGCCGCATAGTGCGAGCGCTCGTCCAAGGGCACCTTGGGCACGAACTGCAGCTCGACCCGTGCGGTGGACGGACCGCCTCCCGTCTGCTTGCTGGAGACGCAGCTGAGGCACGGTTCGACTTGTGGTGCGGTGCCGCCTTGCTGAAGCTTCAGAAAGCCGGTGCCGGACGAAAGGGTGGCCGGGTCGATGTCGCCCGAATCGAGAGGTCCTTCACCCGGCGCGTTCTCTGAGACGATTTCCGCGGTGGTGGAGAAGCCGTCGAGCGTGTTCAGCCCGGCGATCAGCATTTGCTCTTCCGCCGTGGCGTTGGGCGGCGTGGGCAGCTTGACCAACCCGTTCTGCAGGAGCACGTCGTTGGGGAAGGGAATGACGCCAGCGGCCGGGTCGAAGGTCGCCATCGGCAGGCTGACCACGGTGAAGGTCCACAGGGCGGCGACCTCCGCGCGCGGAATGCCTTGGGCGGAGAGCTGGTCGAGCAGGGGCGCCAAGGCGCGGCGAATACGCTCGAGGGCGATCGCCTCAACAGTGGTGAGCGAGGTGACGGTGATCGTCGGCGCGCAGTCAGGGGAGGCGAGGTCTTGGCAGGTGACCAACGACTTTTCACTGCGCACCAGCGCCCACACCTCGGAGCCGACCACACTCTTTCCGTCGACGGTCTTCACTCCGTTGGGGCCACCTCGAATTGCGATGGCGAAGCGCGCCCCCTTGGGCCAGCCAACCCCTGGAGGGGTGACGTCAATGGCACCGTCCGTGGCGTCGTAGGAAATGTCGGGGGTGACGCCCGAGCCGGTGGGGGAGAGCTCCTGGAAAATGACGGTGCGCGCGCTGACTGTCGCAGGGTCGAGCGTCCCGCCCATCACCGTTGCGGTCGCGGTGGAGCTCACGGGAAAGCCGTCGAGGGTGTTCAAGTAGTCGCGGGTGAATTCCTGCTGTGCCGGCGAGGCGAAGGGGTCGATGGGCGCATTCACCCGGCCGGTGGCGGGGTTCAACACCAAGTCGGTGGGCGTGGGCACCTGACCTACCGCCGGGTTGAAGGCCACCGAGGCCATGTCGGTGGTGCGGAAGGTCCACAGGAGCGCGATTTCCTCGCGGCTCACCCCGGTGGCGTTCACCACCGCGTCAATCGCCGGCTCGTACTTGCGGCGCAGGCGCTCCAGGGAGATGGCGATTTGGGTTTGCTCCGCCAGGCGGGCCTCGGGGTCGGTCTGGGTGGAGGGAATGAGCTCGGTGGTCGTCCGGCAGTCGGGCGAGGTGAGGTCCTCGCAGGTGACCAGCGAATTCTTCGCGCGCACGAACCCCCATGCAGGCGTCCCCGCGACTTGCTCGCCGTCGGCGCCCTTGAGCCCGTTGGCGCCGCCGATCATCGCGATGGCGAAGCGGTCTCCCGGCGTCCACCCGCCCGGAGGAGGAGGCACGTTCACCTCGCCGGGCGCCTCGGCGATGTCTTGGGCGGAGAAACGCGGCAGAAGCCCGGTCACCTGCACGTTGCGGGTGAGGTTGAAGGCCACCACCGATCCCGGAGTGACGCTGGAGGGGTCGAGAGCGCCGGTGAAGCTCGCGCTCCCCACGCTGGTGTTGGGAAAGCCGTTGAGCATGTTGAGAAAGGCGATGAGCTCCAGATCGGCGGGGGTCGCGTTGGGCCCGGGCACGATGCGGAGCTGTCCGGTGACGGGGTCTTCGGCGAGGTCGTTGGGGGTGGGCACCACAGGAGGCGTCGCCGCCGGGTCGAAGCGCGCCCTCACCACTCGGGGCGCGGGCTCTTGTTTGATGTCGGGTGTGCACGCGGCGGCGAAGGTCAACGCGGCGACGGCGAACGAGCTCTTCATGGATCTCCCCTTTCGCACCCAAGCCAAGAGCGAGTGCGATTCGTCGGGCGAGATGGGCACGACCTCGCGCGCTGGCTAGTGCCGGCGATGGTGGCGAAAAAAAAAGGACGTTCGATCTGTTCAGATCTGGTGGGAGGGACGGACCACGGCGGCGACGGTGTCGATCACCTTGCCCAGCTGCAGTGGTTTTTCGAAGAAGCCGTCGATGCGGTCGAGGCCCTGGCCGGCCGAGAGCGAGGCTAAGTCGCGCGCGCCCGAGATGATGTACACCGTGACGTCGGCCAGGCGGGCAGTGGCGCGAATGAAGTGCAAGACGCTCATCCCGTCCTCCTCGGAGAGGCGCAGATCGAGCAGCACCATCGCCGGGCGAGTGTGCTCCAACGCCGACTTGGCCTCGGTGGCGCTCGCGGTGGACTGCACCCGGTAGCCCTCCATCTCCAAGACCTGCTGGAGCGCCTCGCGGCAGTCAGCGTCGTCTTCCACGAGGAGGATGCCGCCCGGGCGCGGAGGCTGGGCGAGCTCGGCGGGGTCGATGGCGCCGGCGAACATCGGTAGCACCAACCGAAAGGTGGTTTCGCCGCCGTCGGCGTGCGCCAGGGCGCGCCCGCCGTGCAAATGGGCCACCTTCGCCACCAAGGAGAGCGCCAACCCTCCGCCAGCCACCCGCATCGCATCAGGGCCCTTGCTCCGGTAGAAGGGCTCGAAGACGTGGAGCAAGTCTTCGGGGTCGAAGGCCTCTCCGCGATCGACCACGCTGACGTCGGCGAGGCCCTCGTGGCCGGTGACGCGAATGGTGACTTCACCCTCGTTCTGGCTGCGGTGAATGGCGTTTTCCACCAGCGTGGAGAGCGCCTCGATGAGCCGCTCACGGTCGCCCCGCACGTAGACCTCGGGGCTGCTGGCCAGCTCCAGACGCACCTGGGCGCGGCTGGCGATGGGGGTGAGAGCCTGCAGGGTTTCTTCTGCCGCCGTCTTGAGCCCGAACGGCTTGTCGGCAAGCTGCATCTTTCCCCGCTGCAGGCGGGAGACGAGGAGCAGGTCGTTGATCATCCGCAGGAGCCGGTTGGCGTTGCGCTCGCAGGTGCCGATGGCTTTGCGCTGCTTTTCGGAGAGCTCCCCCAGCGTCCCGTGGAGCAAGATCGCATGGTAGGTCTTGAGGGTGGAGAGGGGGTTTTTGAGGTCGTGGGAGACGTTGGCCAGAAGCTCCTCGCGGGATTTTTCCACCGCCTTGAGGCCCCCCAGCGCGGTTTGCAGATCTTTGGTGCGGCGCAAGGCCTCGTCACGCAAGCGCGCCACTTCGATGCTCGCCAAGATCTGCGCGGCGAGCGCGTGGAGAAGCTCGTCGGAGGCGTCGAAGCGTGGGTCGACCACGGCGAGACAACCGGTGGGAGAAGTGTCCTCCCCTAGAGGAACCGCCCACAGGCCGGGCTCACGTTCGACCCGGGCATGGGCGAAGGCGCGGCCAATCACCCCCTGGCCCGGCCGGGCGGCGGCCACGCGTTCATCGTTGCGGCCCTTGGCAGCGCTCACCTGAAGCAGCTCGCGCTGGGCATCGGGCTTGAGCACGAAGCAAGAGCGCGCCCCCAGAAGCTCCTGCACCACCGCCAGGGGAGAGCGGCCGGCCTCGTGGGCGCCAGCGGCCTGGAGGATGCCGGCGGCGAGGGCGGAAAAGGCGCGCTCCACGTCGCAGGCACGAAGGGGCGCCAGCGCGCGCTCAGGCGGCTTTTTGCGCAGCGGTGGCGTGGGGGCCTCTTCCCCGACGAGCTTCAGCCGCCGAAGGGCGGGGTGGGTGGTCTCGTTGCCCACGGCCGGTACGCGTTACAGGCAGGCCTGTGCGCACTCGAGGGTGCGGTCTTCCTGCACTGCACAGCGATTTGAAATGCATTCCCCGTCGGATTGACAGGGCTGCCCCACCAACTTGTTGGGCGCCCGACAGGTGAGGGTCGTTTCGGCGTCGCAATATCCACTGGCGCACGGAACGGTGACCACCCGGGTGGCATCGACGGGGAAAGCGCAGCGCTCGCCCTGGCCGGCGGGACCGGTGCAGGTGCCGAAGTCGCCGCTCCCTCCCGGCTTGCAGTACACCTCGAGCCCCGAGCAGGTCTGCGAGGAAACCGTGCAGGCATCTCCCAGGGTGGGCGTGGGCGAGCACTGGTTGGCCGCCTTGTCGCAATACGTGCCCGCCTCGCACTGGTCGCCCACGTAGAGGGCGTAAGGGGTGTGCAGACAGTTGGCGCCCACGGGAGCGGGGCGCTGGCACACGCCGGGCACCGGGGGGGCGTCGGGGAAAGGAGTGAAGTCGATGTCGAAGCAGACCAGCCCTGGCTCACAGCTCCAGTGGAACTTGCAAGGCTGCCCGATGGAGAGCGGCTTGACGCAGGTGCCCACTTCGCCGCGGACGAAGGGCGCCACGTCGCAGGCCAGCCCTGGCTCGCAGGTGGAGAGCCGCTGGACGTCGAAGACGCAAGGCTCGCCCGCCTTGCCGCGAGGGCGGCAGCTGCCTGACAGGCAATACAAGGCGGCGGCGCACTCGTCGCTGGAAGCGCAGGCCTCGTTCACCGTGCGCGCGGGGGTGCAGCGGTCATCGGTGGGGTCGGCGGTGGATTGGTCATCGCAGAAGGAGCCTGGGGCGCAACCAAAGCCGCACGGCTCGCCGTTGGTGGGCTGGGTGGAGCAGGTGCCGCGGCAGACGCCTCCGGGTTTGATGCACACCGTTCCCGGTGCACACTCCACCGCGTGCTCGCAGGGCTGACCGGAAGGAACGTTGCCCACGAGCAGCCCGGAGGTGAGGGTGCAGTCGGAGAACGGGCGCGCGGCGATGTTCGGGTAACCGGGCGGGAAGGTGGGCGCGCAAAAAGAGCTCTTCATGCGCTCCTCACAGTCGAGGACCTTGGCGGCGTCGATCTCCACCGTCTGGGCGTCGAAATAGGGGCGCAGGGTTTCGTACTCGGCCAGGCAGCGGGCCTGCTCGAGGGAGCGGCAGGAAGCAGCCGTTTCGCGGTGGAAGGCGGCGTAGCAGCGCGCGGTCAAGTCGCAGCGCGCCGCCGCCAGCCGGTCACACAGCTCGACGGGAGAGAGGGTGAGGCCGGCGTCGACCCCCGCATCTTCGGTGGGCGTGGGTGCCGGACAGGCGGCAAGGAGCGCTGCGCACAAGAGCACAGTGAAGGTCTTACCCACGTTTTTTCACCGCTCCCGCCTTGTCGACGAAGTAGGGGTCTTGCAGGACGGCTTCGACCTTCTCGCGAAAACCCTGGATGCCGAATTCGCTCGCATGGAGGGCGGCCAGCGCGGCGGTGCGCACGCGGCGAGCGGTCTCTTCGGCGGTGAGCAGTTTCAAGATCGGCTCGCGCGCCGGCTCGAACTTCTTCGGCCCCAGCACCTTGAGCGCCGAAATCTTCACGTCGTCGGACATGTCCTCGAGGAAGGGCAGCGCGGCGGGGGCGATGCGCGGGTCGTCCTTGTCTTCGACGAAGCCGAGGAGGACCTCTTTCTTTTCGGGGTTGCGGGTGTAGGTCGCTCCCAGCTTTCCGAGCAGCTCGGTGACGATGCCGATCACCTCGGGCTCGGGGAGCACCGAAGAGAGAATGCGGATCGCCCAGGAGGTCGCCAAGTCGGACTTGTGGAGGAACTCTTTTGCCGGGCCGACTGCCTCGGAGCCGTGGGAACAGATGAGCTCGAAGACATGCTCCTTCTCGTCGGCGTCGGTGGTCTGCGGCTCGACCGAGATGGTGAAGCGGGCGAGCAAGACCGAGATCGCCTCGGGGAACTTCATCTCCCCCAGCTGGGAGATGGCTTTTTGCCTGGCCGCGGCATCGCCGTACTTCTGAGTGACTTTCGCCTTGAGCTTTTGCGCCTTCTGCGGTCCCGAGCCGCTGAAGATGTCGAGGATGCCCACCTGTCACCTCCGCGCGGCGGTGTAGCGGGGAGCAAGCCAATCGGCAAGCCCCGAGCGATAGGATGGCGCCGCCGAGACGTTTACTGGGCCACTGCTGGCGGGGCCGGTTCCACGATTCTCAGCGGCACGAACGTTCCGTTGGGCTCCGGCTCCCGCTCCCACCAGTAGGCGCCTCCGCGCTGCAGTGCCTGAAGGTTGTCGACACCCTCGATCTTCATTTCCCGGTGGCGTCCAGCGAGATTCCCGGAGCTGCTTGTGGCCGCCAGCGCGAACACGAGCCGTCCATCTATTGCCTTGCAGTTCGGCTGGAAGAAGAACGGATGATTCCCCTGGGTCCAGGCCAGGAAGTACTCCCCGCCCCGGTGCTCCACGACGGGCGGTGCCGAGAAGAGCGCTGTGTCCGTGGACGAGAAACCTGGACCAAAACGCCAACCGAGAGCAACGCACCCGCCGAGAGCCATCACCGCTGCGAGAACAACGGTGAGGAATACCTTCTTCATGAGGCCTCTCTTCTCTCGACGCGGCGTCGCCACGAACTTCCAGATCTTCGAGCGTGGCCACTATTCCGCATCAACGCGGAATGCGACCACTATGAACGAGCCGTCCGAAGGCACCCATACCTGGCAGTGATAGCGGGTAGGCTCGTCGTCTCCTTTGAAGGGGCCCTCGGAACGCTTGAACTTCCTGTTGTTCCCGATGCTGCCAATGCCATACGCCGCCAGCTTGATGTTGACGACATCGACCGGATCTTCGGCCTGCTTCCAGCCGTATTTCTGCGCCACTCGGAGTATTTGGCTCATGACTGCGGTGTCGGTGGACTTCCCTGAGACTCGTTTGAACCGGAAGACGCCCCAGCTCGAAAACATGTCTGCATCGTGTTCGCCGCTGACCAACTCGTAGTCGCGGTTGCTCAGGAAAACTTGAAATGGCTCATCGAGCCCCTTCGTGTACCTCTTCAGCTCTTCGATGGACTGTTCGGCGCTTTTCCTCTCGCAGGCCGCGAGCGCCAGGCAGGTGCTGCCGGCACAGAGTGCCAATACGAACAATCTGGAAGTGTCAGCCCTCATCAGAATCTCGGTGAAATCTCCCCTGGCATTAGCAGCCTCGGGGACCCCGCGTGATAGACCGCGACGATATGCCGAGGGCCAACCTATTTCTAGCGACGCTGGTGTCGCTTGCGGCCACCTCCGGCTATGCCGAGAGAGGCCGAAGGCCTGGGACCGCTGAAGCAAGCAACGCCCAGTCGCGAGCGCCGGCTTCGCTGACGCTTGCATCGCGAGAGGGTGAGCTTTTGTCGTTGGCCCTCGACGAGAGTTCCATCTACTGGACGAATCGGGAGGGCGCTCTCAGGAAGGCGCCCAAGGGCGGCGGCACCCTTCAAACTCTGGCGGAGTTTGAGATGCCTCCCACTCTCGTTGGAGTCGATGCTGTGGCGGCGTACGTCGTGACGGCCGACACACTCTTCGTCGTACGTCGGACCGGCGGGAAAGCGAAGGCGCTCTTCTCCACCGAGGAAAGATTGTCATTCTGCGCGCTCGATGACTCCGATGTGTACTGCGTTGTCGGGAACCGCCGAGTCCTTCGGATTCCAAAGAAGGGCGGGGTGGCAACCGTTGTGGTCGCTCGCGCCTCGGGCGAGGACGTGACCTCGATAGCGGTAGATCGGTCAGCGTTGTACGTCGCCGTGTTCACCGAAGCAGCGGTGTACCAGGCAGCCGACCCGAGCAAGAGACGTTCGCCGAAGGGAAAAAAGCCCGAACTTCCCAACGCCATCATCAAGATCTCGAAGACCGACGGCGCCGTGTCGCGCTT
>JBMORE010000087.1:0-18309 GCA_049322255.1 Myxococcota bacterium
GGCTACTCTTTGCTCGGTCCGCGCACGGTGCGGTACTCGCTCAGCGGCAGCGGCTTGACCAGTGAAAGCCCGATGCGTAGCCACGCGCCGCCGGCGTCGTCGATCGCCACGGTCAGCGCGGTGGTGGGGGAAAGCCCTCCGCTCATCTGGTAGCGGTACACCTCGCCCGAGCCCGGCGCGTCGATGGCGACGATTTCCACCGGGTAGCCGCTCGCAGGGCCGTTGAGAATGTAGAAGTCGGTGCCCACCCCGGCCTGTGCCCCCAGGGCAGTGAGCGCGCCGTCGGCCACGATGGGCTTGTTGGCGAAGCTGGTGATCTGTCCGTTGCTGGCGCTGATGAACCACAGGTGCTGCGCCGAGATGGCGGCGATCTGGCTGCTGTTGGCGAAGGGGAGGGTGGCGAGCACCAGCCCGGTGAGGTTGGGGCTTTGCCAGCGCAGCGCTGCGTTGGCGCACCCCGTCGCGTTGGTGGCGCAGGCCAGAATCGCCGAAGTCGGGATGCCGTTTTGTGTGCCCGCCTGGTAGGGAAAGTAGAGCACGCTGCCGCTGGGGTCGAAGACGCCGGGAGGGATTTGCGGCGTGTTGAGGGCGCCGTAGTTGATGAGCTTCATGTCGTAGCGCGACACCCCGGAGCCGCTGGCGTAGGCGACTCGCTCCACCGCCACCGTGCCCGAGTAGGCGCCCAAGTCATCGATGAACACCGGCAGCGCCACCGTCTGGGTGTTGGGCTCGACGATCGGGTTGCCCATGAGCAGACCCGCGGGGTCGTAGCCCCACACCACGTTGGAGCCGCCGCCCGGCGCGTGCCGCAGTCGCTTGAGCGCTCCGGGCCGCGCCTTATCGTCGTAGACCAGCGCGTCGCCGTCGGGCCCCACCCCCAGAGCGACGAAGCTGCCGAAGGCGATGGAGGTGATGTTCAACGCTGGGTCGAAGGCGAAAGCCCCCACTCCCCGCTCCCACAGCCACCGCTTGCCGCTGGCCAGGTTGCGGTCGGTGAACTGCGAGTTGTAGGAGCACGGGAACGGCAGCTGGGTGTTGGCGCCGGTCACCGTTCCGTTGGTGTCTACCCGCACCAGCGCAGTGCCGGTCTGGGTGCTCGCAGCGCCCACGCACCCCACGAACGTCACCGGCGAGCCGCCCAGCCCGCCTTCGGCGAAGAAGGCGTCGGGCACGACCTGTTGCCCCGTGGCTACCACCCGCTCCACCGGGAAGAAGCGCACCGCCACAGGCTGCGAGGTGTTGGCGCGCCCATCGTCGCAGGTCGCCTTGGCGATCAGGGAGAGGTCGGCGGCGATCCCCAGGGTGGGGTAGAGCCCTCCCAACTCGTTGGCGGCGAGGGTGACCTCGGTGGGGTTTTGGGTGAAGTCGGCGTTCCGCACGAAGGTGTCGTGCTCGAGAATCGAGAGGTTCTGCACCCGCTCACAGCCATTGACGCTCACCGTCAGGGAAAGCCCGGTGCCGACGATGTTCGACTCGGGCGCGGTGAGGAACACCTGGGGAGGGTTTTTCCCAGGAGGAGGGGGCGGGGGTGAGGGGCTGCACGCCAATGCTGCGAGGAGCAGGAGGGCGAGGGCGGAGCGCACGTTGGCATTCTAAGGCAATCGGGGTTGGACGAGCGTGTCGAACCCCGAAACCGCTTCAGCGTTCCAGAATCACGAATTCCACCCGGCGGTTCAATTCTCGTCCGCGGGCGGTCAGGTTGGGGGCGACCGGGCGGCTGTCGCCCAAGCCGGCGGTTTCGATGCGCGCGCGGTCGATGCCCTGCGCCGCCAGGAAGTCGGCGACGGCCGCGGCACGATCCTCCGACAGCTTCTGGTTCTTCGCCTTCGCCCCCTTGTTGTCGGTGTGCCCTTCGATGCGCAGGCGCTTGACGTCGTGCTTGACGATGGCGTCGACCACCTGGGCCAAGAGCGAGAAGCTGTCGGCGAGGATGGTCGCCTTGGCGGTGGCGAAGTGCACCTGCTGGAGAATCTCGATCTTGTTCTCCTTCACCACCACCAGCTTCTTCTTCGGCTGGGGCACCAGCTCGAAGGAAAGGGGCATCGCCGCGCCCTCGGAGACCTGCACGTCGCGGGTCTGCGCCAGGTAGCCCTCGGCGGTGACGTTCACCACGTAGCGCCCGGCGGGAAGCTCGACTCGCACCGGGTCTTTGATGGCGGCCTCGGTCACCGCTTGGTGCTCGGCGGGCCCCTTGAAGGACACCTGGGCCGCCACCGGCTTCTTCTTCTCCGTCACCAGCACGTCGAAGCGGGCCTTCTTGGCTTCCGACTCCAGCGTCAGCTCGACCGTCGCGGTTTGGCCCGCCTCCAACTGCACCTCTTGGGCGAGCTCCTTGTACCCGTCCTTGTGCGCCACCAGCTTCACCGGTCCGCTGGGCAGGTCGTGGGTGAGGAAGCGGCCCGAGTCGGCGTCCGAAGCCACCGGGGGCAGCCCCGCCCCCACCATCGCCACGATGACGCCGGGAATCGGCTTCTTCGTCGCCGCGTCGAGCACCGTGCCTGCCACCTTGCCCGTCTTGGGTGGCTCTGGGCGGGCCAGCTCGAGGGGGCGCTCCTTCACCGTCTCCACCAGCTTGGTCTCGCCGCGCTGAAAGGGGTCGATGTTGAAGGCGGCACCGAAGAGGAAGTTGAACGGAGGCGTCGCCGGCACCCCCAGGCCCACCGAGCGGGTGAGGCCGAAGTCCACCGCCGCGAGCAGGGTGAGGTCCTTCACCGCGGTGACCTTCAACCCCAGGCCGAGGGTCTGCGGCATCGCCTGAGTGGCGGGAACGAGCACTCCGTCGGGGCCCACCAGCTGGCCTCCTTCGACGCCCAACGGCAGCTCCAGCGCGTACTCGAGGAAGGGGGTGACCGCGGGAAGCGGCGCCTCTACCGCCAGCCCGAGGGCAAAGCGGTTGAAGCGGTTGACGTTGAGGGCGAACTCCTCGGCGGCGTTGAGGGTGTGGTTTTGCACCAGCGCGCCGGTTCCGTCGAAAATGAAGCCCACGTTGCCGTGCACCCGCGCCGGCACCTTAGGCAACGCCTCGCGCACGTCGTAGGTCGCCAGCACCCGTGGCGACAGGCCCACCGCGCCGTTGTTGAGGCCTTGGTTCCCCACCGCGGAGTAGCTGGTGAACGCCAGCTCCACGCCACCGTAAAAACCCTTCGCCCATTGGCGCGAGGCCTTCGCTCCCAAGGTGATGTCCCCCAGCGCCTGAATGAGGTTGGGCGAGGAGCGCGAGTTGGTGTTCGCCGCGGCGGCGTAGGCCAGGTACGTCTCCACGAATTCCAGCGGCACGAAGGAAGCGCAGAAGGTCCCCGCGGAGCGAATGTTCTCTGCCCGTCGCACCGGAAAGTCGTTTTGGGCCATGTACTCGCCGGTCACCGAGAAGCGCACCAGGCCCTTGCGGCCCAAGTCGGCGCTGCCCACGTGCAACAGGCCGATGCCCGCCACTCCTGGAGCGACGCGCAGGTTGAGCCGGTCGTTGTACGCCTTGCCCCAGGTGGAGGGGCTGTGCGGCTCGCTGCCGGGCAGGTACCGCTCCTGGGTCGACACCACCTTGTCACCGTCGGCCTTGTTCTCTTGCTTGCCTTCTTTCTTGGCTTCGGCCTTGCGCAGCCGCTCCTCGACGCGCTTCTTGGCCTCCGGCTCGAGGCCCTTCGCGGGCGCCTCGGGTGGCGCCTTCGGTTCTGCAGGCGCAGCGGAGGGCGCTGGCGGAAAGGTGCTCCACTCGTCACCCGTCTGGGCACTCGCCGTTCCGCACAGGCACACCGCCACGACAGCCAGGCAAAAGCGCATGGGATCCCCAGGAGTTTCTAAGGCGGCGCGACTATACCCCCCGCTTGGGAGCGCTCAAGTGTGCTGACCGCATCGAACATGTGGGTAGCGGGAGCACCTTTCCCCAGGCGCGCTGGTTTCGCGCACAGCCCCTCGGCATAATTCGAGGTCCGGTGAACGTCGCCTTGCCAGCGTCGCGGGGCCGGGTGCTGCTCTTGGGCAGCCCCGCGTCGACCCACGAGCTCCTGACGGAGCTGACGGCGGCGGGCTATTTCTGCGCTGCGGCAGAGCAGAATTCGTTGCAATCGACGGCGGCGAAGCTTCGGCCCGAGGCGATCGTACTGGCCACGTCCGCGGCCCGTGCGTCGGAGGCGCTGCGTGAGGTGCGCGCCGACGAGACGTTGCGCCATCTGCCGGTGCTCGCCGAGGTGTCAGGGCGGGGGGGGCAAGCGCTCCGGCGGCTGGGCGTGGACGAGCTGGTGCGAACCCGTGACGAGCTCACCGTGCGCCTTTCGGCGGCGATTCGCGCCAAGCGCTTGGTGGAGCGCGAGGAGCAGGCCCGGCGCCGCATGGAGGCGCTTTTGGAAATCACCCAGGCCGCCACCAGCTCGCTCGAGCTGGAGCAAATCCTCGGTATCGCGGTGGAGAAGATTGGGAAAGTCATCTCCTCCGATCGCTGCTCGGTGGTGCTGGTGGAGGGAGAGGGCCCACGGGTGGCGAGGGTGGTGGCTTCCCACGACGTGCCCAACTTCGCCCCCTTCGCGCTCGACCTGGTGCGTTACCCCGAGCTCCGCCGGGCGTTGGAGACCCGCTCCGCGGTGCAGGTCGACGACGTGGCCAAAGACCCGTTGATGGCCGAGGTGCGCCCGGTGGTGGTGGGGCTGGGAATCAAATCGGTGATGGTGCACCCTTTGGTGTGCCACGACGACCTCTTGGGAGCCATCTTCCTGCGCCTGTCGCGGTCCGATGAGTCGTTCACCCGGGAGGACAGCGCGTTCGCCCAGGCCGTCGCCGCCGCGCTCGCCAACTCCATTCGCAACGCGCGCTTGCACACCGCGCTCAAAAGGAAGCGCGAAGACTTGGAGTCGGCCTACGTCGACCGCTACCGGGACCTGCTCGAGGCCAACCAGCGCCTGCGTGACGCCAGCCGGATAAAGGACGAGCTCATGGCCGTCTGCTCCCACGACTTGCGTGCGCCTCTTCAAGTCTTGCTCGGGCACGGGCGGCTCTTGCTCGACGGCGGTTTGCCTGCGCCGCAGAAGTCGTCGGTGGAGGCGGTGGTGCGCATGGGGCGGAAGATTCTCGAGCTGGTGGAGAGCTTGCTCGAGCGCGGGCGGGGCGACGGTGGGCGGCTGGGGCTCGACCCGCGGCCCTTGGACATCGCCGAGGTCTGCAAAGAAACCACCGCCGAGCTCGAGATTCTCGCCGCCGAGCGGGGCGTGTCCTTGCGCGCCGAGACTCCCGAGAGCCTGGTGGTGGTGGGCGACGAGGTGAAGATGCGGCAGGTGGTGCAAAACTTGATGACCAACGCCATTCACCACGCGCGCGCCTCGGGCGAGGTGGTGTTGCGGGTGCAACGGCTCAAGCGGCCCGACGGCGACGCGGCGAAGGTGATGGTGCAGGACGACGGGCAGGGCGTCTCTGCCGACCAGCTGCAGCTGCTCTTCGACAAGTACCACCAGGGGAAGAGCGGTGTGGGGTTGGGGCTCACCATCTGCAAGGATTTCATCGAGCTCCACGGCGGGGAGATCTGGGCCGAGGCGACCGAAGGCGGGGGCTCGACCTTCGTCTTCACACTGCCGCTGGCGCGGCCGTTGGAGGAGCTGTCGCGGAAACCTCCGCCGCAGGAAAGCCCAGAGCCCTCCCGCGTGCTGGTGGTGGAAGACGAGCCAGAGGTGGCGGCGGTCGTCGCCGAGATTTTGCGCTCGCGGTACCGGGTGGAGGTCGCCCGCGATGGGGAGGAGGGTGTTGCCAAGGCACACGCACTGCGGCCGGACCTGGTGGTGATGGACGTCTTCCTCCCTAAGCTCGACGGGCTCGACGCCGCCGTCGCGCTCAAGCAGTCGCCCGACACGGCGGAGATACCGGTCATTTTGCTCTCGGCGCACCAGGGGGTGTCGGACAAGGTTCGCGCTCTCAACCTCGGCGCGGTGGACTACCTGGGTAAGCCCTTCCAGGCGATGGAGCTTTTGGGATGCGCCGATCGCGCCATTCGCCTGAGCCAGGCAGAAAAAGAGCTTTCCCGCAGCCGCTCGCTGTTGCGCAAAAGCGGCAACGACCCCGAGACCGGGTTGTTCGATCGGGTAGGCCTGCTCCTGCGTCTCGACCAAGAGCTGTCTCGCGCTCGTCGTTACCAACGGCCGCTGGCGGTGGCGGTCCTCACCCCGGGTGCGCCGGTGGGGGACAAGCTGCGTGCCTTCGCCGCCCAGGTGCGTTTGAAGCTGCGTTCGTCCGACGTGGTGGGACACCTGGGCGAAGGGCGGCTGGCGGTGCTGCTCCCCGAATCCACCGAAGAGGCAGGGCGCCAGTTCCTGTCGCGGCTGGCGCCGGAGGTCGAGGAGGTCACGGGCGTTTCGTTCCGCTCCCAGGTGCGCGACCTTTCCGGTTGCGCGAAAGTGCCCGACGGCTTGCTGGATTAGAATCACCCCGTGGTCTGGTTTTTTCTCCCCCTCTTCGCCTGTCAGGTCGCCTTCGCCGGCGCTCCCACCCGTCCCAAGGTCGACACGCAGGCGATGCGCGAGGCGATGCAGGCGGGCGACGACGAGTACTTCGGCTCGTCGTCTTCGTACGCGCACTTTCTTCGTTCCCGCCTGGCCCACCACCAGGGGGACCACAGCCAGGCCTTGGAGGAGATGCGGCTGGCGCTCGCCTCCGACGACGGCAACCCCTACCTCCTCACCGCGCTCGCCGAAGAATACGCGCGCGTCGGAGACTTGGGCCGTGCCGAGCGCGAGCTGCGCAAGGTGATTGAAACCCGCCCGGAGTATTTTGCCGCCCAGCTCCTCATGGGTCGGGTGCTCTTCGAGGCGCAAAGGCTCACCCGGGCCAAGGTGCACCTGTCGCGGGCCATCGCGCTGGCGCCCAGCGTCCCCGAGCCGTACCTGGTGCTCATCCAGTTGTGGCTCGAGCAGGGAAAGCCCGACGAGGCGGTTCGGGTGGCGGAGGAGCTGGGGGCCGCGCTCCCGGGGGACCCGGTGGGTTACAAGCGCTTGGGTCTTTCATTCGCCGAGCGGGGAGACCTTGCACGCGCCGAGCGAATGCTTTCCCGCGCCGCCGAGCGCGACCCGAGCGACTTCGAGACCTGGGTGGCGCTCGCGCAGCTCTACGAAGCGACCGATCGCCCAGCCGACGCCGAGGGCGCCTTTGCCAAGGCGCTCGAGCGCGACCCGTGGAGCCGCGAGGTGTTGCTGGCTGCGGGCCGCGTGTCCTTGCGCATGGGCGATTCGGTGAAGGCGCGGGCGTACTTCGATCGGCTGTTGGCCGTCTCGCGCGACCCTGAGCTCGCGGTGAGGGTCGCCTTCAGCTACCTCACCACCCGCCAGCTCCCGGCCGCGGCCGAGGTGCTGGAGAGCGCCCGTGCGGCGGGCATGCGCGAGCCGCGCATTCATTTCTATGCCGGGCTGGTGCACGAGAAGCTGCGCCGCTACCAGAGCGCCGCCGAGGCCTACGCCGCGGTGGAGCCCGAAGCGGGCGAGCTCTTTCACGAGGCGCGCATGCACCGCGCCAGCTGCGTCTCGATGCTCGGCCAGCACAAGCTCGCTTTGCAGCTTTTTCGCGAGGGGCTTGTCGACAAGCCCCAGTATCTCCAGCTGCGGACGAGCTATGCCCGGGCGCTCGAGCGAGCCGGGCAGGCGGCGCAGGCCGAGAGCTTCTTGGCCAAGTCCATCGACGAGGCGCCGGTGCCCGAGCTGTTCGAGGCCCTGTCCTCTCTTTACGAGCGCCAGGGCCGGTTGGCCGACGCCATCGAGCTGCTCACCGGTGCGCTGGCCAGCCGGCCGCGGGACGAGGCGCTGCTCTTCACCCTCGGCGCCACGTACGAGAAGAAGGGCGACGTGGCCCGCTCGCTGGAGAAGATGCGCGCGGTGTTGGCGGTGAACCCCGACAACGCGCTGGCGCTCAACTTCATCGGTTACACGCTCGCCGAGCGCAACCTGGACCTCGACGAGGCCGAGCGACTGCTGCGCCGCGCGCTGGAGCTGCGCCCCGACACCGGCGCCTTTCTCGACTCCTTGGGTTGGGTCTACTTCCGCAAAGGTGACTTCCCGCGCGCGGCCGAGCTGATCGAGCGCGCCCTCTTTCTCACTCCCGGTCAGCCGACCATCCACGAGCACCTAGGTGACGTCTACACCCATCTGGCCCGCCGCCAAGACGCCGCCGGCGAGTACCGCCGAGCCCTGGAGGCGCTGCGCGAAGCGCCTGAGTTGGCCGACTCGAAGGTTCAGCGGACGGCCATCGAACGAAAGCTGAAGTTGCTATCCACCGGCGAGAAGGGCCGTTAAGTTCCACGCGCGATGGGCCGCGACGAAGGGTTCTTTTCCGCCAAAGACAACTTACGCCTGTTCTGGGAGACCACCCGGCCCTCCGACGGCCGGGTGGCGAAGGCGCACGTGGGCATCGTGCACGGTTACGCCGATCACGCCGGTCGCTACCGCAAGACGATCGACGCCTTGGCCGGCGAGGGATTCGTCGTGCACGCGTTCGACTACCGGGGCCACGGCCAGGCCGACGGGCGGCGGGGGCACTGCGACCGTTTCGAAGAGTACGTCGACGACCTCGAACGCTTCTGGCAACGGGTGCGCGAGGCCGCCGGAAAGACCCCCGCCTTCCTGCTCGCCCACAGCCACGGGGCCCTGATGACGCTCCACTTTTTGCGGCGGCGGCCGGAAGGGCTTCGGGGAACCGTGCTCTCGGCGCCGTACTTGAAGCTGGCCTTCACGCCCAACCCGCTCCAGGTCATCGCCGCGCGTGCGGTGGGCGTCATCGTTCCCTGGCTGCCGCAGAAGATGCCCTTGGCTCCCGAAACGCTCACCCGCGACACGCAGGAGCAGCACCAGGCGGCCCACGACCCGCTCTACAACCGCACCCTCACCGTGCGCTGGTTCGTCGAGTGCACCCGGGCTCAGGCGCAGGCGACGCGGCTGGGGCCTGTCGTCACCTTGCCGGTCTTCACCCTTTTCGGCTCGGAAGACGCGGTGGCCTCGCCGACGGCCACCCGGGCGTTCTTCGACACCATCGCCTCCAACGACAAAAAGCTCAAAGAGTACCCCGGCATGCGGCACGAGCCGCTCAACGAGATCGGCCGGGAGGAAGTATGGCGTGACATCTCGGGCTGGATCTCGGCGCATCTGTGACGTAGCGTGCCCACGGCGTCTTCGGGGAGCTTCGAAGAGGGGAATTGACGCATGGCCCAGGGCGACATCAACATCATCGGCAAGGGAATCACCATTCGCGGCAGTCTCACCGGCGGCGGCGATCTGGTCATCGAGGGGCGGGTGGAGGGGCAGATCGCCCTCAAGAACCACCTGACCATCGAAGGCACGGGCAAGGTCGAGGCCGACATCCGCGCCGAAGAGCTGACCATCAACGGCGAGGCGAGCGGCAACATCGATGCCTCCTCGAAGGTGGCGATCAACGCGAGCGCCAAGGTGGCAGGAGACATCAAGGCGCCGCGGGTGGTGATCGAGGACGGCGCCGTGTTCAACGGCTCTGTCGAGATGGACGTCAAACTACCAGAGGACATCTAAGAGTACCCCTCTCCTTCGTGGGAGAGGGCAAGGGTGAGGGGAGTCACGCACAATGGCGAACACGGTCATCGGGTCGAGCATCGTCATCGACGGAGAGATCTCCGGCGATGAAGACTTGGTCATCCAGGGTACGGTGAAGGGAAAGATCAGTCTCAAGGAGAGCCTCTTCGTGGAGGGCTCGGGCGTGGTCGAGGCGGACATCGACACCCAGAACGTCGAGATCGCCGGCCGGGTGACCGGCAACATCTCGGCGAGCGACAAGGTCGAGCTCAAGAGCGAGTGCCGGGTGGTGGGCGACATTCGCGCTCCGCGCATCCTCATTTCCGACGGAGCCTCGTTCAAGGGCAACGTCGACATGGACGTGAAGGAACGCTGACGCCATGGCGACTCCCAAGGAATTTGGTGGCGGCGCGGACAACACGGTGATCGGTCCCTCCATCCTCATCAGCGGCAAGCTGACCGGAGATGAGGACCTCACCGTTCGCGGCCGGGTGGAGGGGGAGCTCACCCTCTCGCATACCTTGATCGTCGAGCCGTCGGGCATCGTCAAGGCCAACGTGGCGGTGAAGAACGCCATCGTGTCGGGGGTGGTGGTGGGTAACATCACCGCCACCGAGAGCGTCGAGCTCACCCGCGAGGGCCGCATGGTGGGCGACATTCGCTCGCCGCGTGTCATCATCGTCGATGGCGCCAGCTTCCGCGGTCGGGTGGACATGGGCGAGGTCGAGCCCGGCCGGGCTGCCGAGCGCCCGCGCGCGACGGTACGGCCGGCCATTCGCGCGGTGGCGCCTCCGCCCCGCCCGTCGCCTGCACCCGCAGCCGGGCCGCCGCGCCCGCCCCCTGTGCCCACGAAGATCGAAAAGGGCAAGCCAGCGGCCAAGCCGTTGCCGCCTCCTCCGCCCGCAGCGCCGGCGGTGGCCGAGGCGGGCAAGAAGAAGGTCGTGGTGAAGAAGAAGGTGAAGTGAGCCACTTCCCTCTCCTGCGCGAACGGGGTAACTCTCGAGCTGCTCGTGGAAGCGGAGAATCCGACCAACCCGCCGGCTGAAGGCGAAGCGAACGCCGAGGCAGCGCCCACCGCGCCCGTGGCCACGGTGGTCTCCTTGCCCGAACGCGGGCGTAAAAGTCATGTCGCCCCCGCGCTCATCGCCCTCGACCGGGTGGAGGAGGACTTCACCTTTCGTCTCCGGCCTGAAGGGGAGCTGTCCTTGCTCGCCACCGATCTGGCGCGGCTGGGGCAGCTCTTCCCCGTCGACTTGCGGCTTCGGCCGCCCGACCGCTTCCAGATCGTCTGCGGCTTTCGCCGGGTGGCGGCCCTGCGCTTCTTGCAGCGCGACAAGGTGCTGGCGCGGCTGCACACCGACCTCTCCGACGAAGACGCGCTCTTGATGGCGCTGGCGTCGGCGATTCATGGGCAGGGGGTGGGGCAGGAGGAGCTGTCGATGGTGCGGGCGCGGCTTCAACAGGAGGGCCGGCTCACCTCAACCGCTCGCGACATGCTGGACAAGGCGCTCTCGGGTGGCGACGAGCTCGGCCCGGAGTCGGTGGAGGACGAGGAGGAGCAAGAGGTCGACGCCGACGAGCTGGCCGCCAACGTCACCTTGCGCCTAGGAGAGCTGAACCAGGACCTCTCCTTGCTCGCCGACGTGTTCGGCTCTCTCGACGAAGAGCGCAAGGCTGAGCTGTTGGAGCAGCTTCGCTACTCCGCCGAACTGGTGGCCTTCCTCGAGGGCCGCTGAAGTGGACGAGCGCGCGCGGCTGCTCGCGCTGCTCACCCGCCTCTCCTTCGAGCGACGCAAGGTGGTGCTCGCCTCGGGCCGCGAATCGGACTTCTACATCGACTGCAAGCGCACTGCGTTGACCGCCGAGGGGCACTACCTCATCGGGCGGCTTTTCTTTTTGGCCATCCAAGAGCGCTGTCCCGAGGTGAAGGGCGTGGGCGGGTTGACTCTGGGCGCCGACCCCTTGGCGTCGGCGGTGAGCCTCACCAGCTACCTTCAGGGCAAGCCGCTGTCTGCCTTCATCGTCCGCAAAGAACCCAAGGGGCACGGCACCGGGCAGTGGCTCGAGCGACCCGCGACGCTGGAGGAAGGCGCAAAGGTAGCGATTCTCGAAGACGTCATCACCACCGGGGGCTCGTCGCTCAAGGCGATCGAGCGCGCCCAGGCCGAAGGTTTCCAGGTGGCGGGGTGCTTCGCCCTCGTCGACAGGCTCGAGGGCGGCCGCGAGGCGATTGAAGCCAAGGGCGTTTCGGTGACCGCGCTCTTCACCCGCAAGGATTTCATCCCTTGATGGCTTTCGGGTTTTTCCGACTCAAGGCACCGAGCCACGGGGAACGACCCATTCCATTCTCTGGCCCGTCGCCGCGGCGATCAGGTCGAAATCGCGATCGTAATGGAGCACGGTGAGGCCCGTTCGTTCGGCGATCGCAGCGATCAACAAGTCCGGAATGCTCGCACCGCGATGGTGGCCGCGCCGGGCGAGTAGTTCCATGACCTTCGTCGCGCGCTCGGTCGATGGTGTCCTTGATCCCCTTCGTGCCGAGCACTTTTTGTGCACGCCGGAGCTTCTTTTCGTCCAAAACGAGGGTCGTTTTGTGCATGAGGGCAGTATGGTCCTCGGCGTTGTGAACAGCAATACGGTGCCTTCGAATGAGCCATATCGAGGCTACGTTTCTTCGCGGGTGATCCACTTCACCGTAGGGGGCGGCACTTGGTGGGAGAGGAGCCGGGTCAGGAGTGCCTCGGGCTCGCGTTCCGCCACCACCGCCGGAGCGAGCTCCTGGGGGATGAAGCCCGCATCCAGCCCGGAGCGGATCTGCGCGAGCAGCGGCTCGTAGTAGCCGCCCACGTTGAGCAGCCCCGCGGGCTTTCGATGCAGACCGAGCTGGGTCCAGGTGACGATTTCGAGAAACTCCTCGAACGTCCCAAAGCCCCCGGGCATGGCGATGAAGCCGTCGGAGAGACGCTCCATCAGCGCCTTGCGCTCGTGCATGGTGGACACCACGTGCAGCTGGGTGAGGCCGTCGTGGGCGATCTCCTTGGCGGCCAGCCCTCCGGGGATGACGCCGTGCACCTCGCCGCCGTCCGCCAACACCGCGTCGGCGATCGCGCCCATCAGCCCCACGCTGGCGCCGCCGTAGACCAGGCCGATCTTCTGTGCCGCCAGCGCGCGGCCCAGGCGCTTCGCCGCGTCGGCGAACTCAGGATGAATGCCATTCTTCGAGCCACAGAAAACACAGATTCGCGAAATCACGGCATCCCTCTCCCCGTGGAAGAGGGCAAGGGTGAGGGACCCGCGAAATACCCCGCTCCCGCAAGAACGACCAGACACGCGACGACGAACAGAACGATCGGCGCCGCGTAACGAAAACGTGGTGCCCCTCCCCGCAGCGCCCAGCCGAGCGGCAGCCCGAAGAGGAAGCCGCCCAAGTGGCCCTGCCAGCTGATGCCCGGGAGCAAGCTGATGACGGCGATCTGCAAAAGCCACGTGGAAAGCTCTCGCCGGCCCCGCTGGGTGGCGATGGGCAGCATCACCCCCGCGTAGCCGATGATCATCCCCGAGGCGCCCAGGGTCGGCTGCTGGTACGCGAAGAGGAGCACGAACAGCGAGGAGCCGAGCGCAGTGACGAGGCTGACCAGCGCGAATCGCCAGGGCCTGATCGCCCGCTCCAGCGTTTGGCCCAGCGTCCACACCACCGACATGTTCAGCGCGAGGTGCAGCCAGTTCCCGTGCGCGAAGACGGTGGCAACCACGCGCCACCATTCGCCTTGGCGCACGTACGGCCCGTAGACCAGTCCTTCCTGCATCAGCGCGCCGAGCTGTTCACCGGGAAGGGCGACGAGGAACTGGTCGGCGGCGAATGCCACGACGGCGAGGGCGAGCACCGTCATGCTCACCGGAGCCAGCGGGGGCCGTGGCGGCGGCGGCTCCGCACCAGGTTGTCCTCCAGGCGGAGGGCTCAGCACTTGCCGCTCTTGCAGGGCCAAGCCGTCAGGGCTCCCGCGACAGGACGGTGTCCTTGAGCCAGTTGTGGTCATCGCGGTTGGGGTAGTCGAGGGTGAAGTGCAACCCTCGGCTCTCCTTCCTCCGCGAGGCACACTCGACGATCAAGTGGGCGACGTCGGCGATGTTGCGAAGCTCGATCACGTCTCTGGTGACCTTGAACCGCCAGTAGTAGTCGCGGATTTCCTCGCGCAACAAGTCCAGCCTGCGGCGCGCACGCATCAGCCGTTTGCCGGTGCGCACGATGCCCACGTAGTTCCACATCAGCCGGCGGATCTCGTCCCAGTTGTGGGTGACCACCACGCTCTCGTCGGAGTCGACCGCAGCGCCCGAGTCCCACTCCAAAGGCGCGCTCGCCGGCGCCGGCACCGTCGGGAGCTCCTGGGCGCCTGCGCGCGCGGCGCGGTGCCCGAAGACCAACCCCTCGAGGAGCGAATTCGACGCCAATCGGTTCGCCCCGTGCAGGCCGGTGCAGGCCACCTCGCCGATGGCAAAGAGGCCGGGGAGGGTGGTGCGGCCGTCGAGATCGGTCACCACTCCGCCGCACTGGTAGTGCGCCGCCGGCACCACGGGAATCGGCTGCACCGCCATGTCGATGCCGAACTCGCGGCAGATGGCGTAGATGTTGGGGAAGCGCTTCACCAAAAAACCGCGGCCCAGGTGCGTCATGTCCAGATGCACCCACTCGTCGCCGGTGCGCTTGAGCTCGGCGTCGATCGCCTTGGCCACCACGTCGCGCGGGGCCAGCTCGGCGAGCGGGTGGTAGCGGTCCATGAAGCGCTCGCCGTTGCGCAGACGCAGCTTGCCCCCCTCGCCGCGCAGCGCTTCGCTGACGAGAAAGCTCTTCGCCTCGGAGTGGTACAGGCAGGTGGGGTGGAACTGGTAAAACTCCATGTTCGCCACCTGCGCCCCCGCCCGGTACGCCATCGCCACCCCGTCACCGGTCGCCACGTCGGGGTTGGAGGTGTACAGGTAGACCTTCCCCGCGCCTCCGGTGGCGAGCACCGTCACCTTTCCGAGGAAAGTCTCGATTTTTCCCGACTCGAGCAGCGCGTAGGCGCCTAAGACCCGCGGGCGGCCGTTGGGTGAGGTGCGATCGAGGAGGAGGTCGATCGCCGCGGTGAAGGGAAAGAAGGTGATGTTCGCCTGCTCGTCGCAGGCGGCCAGGAGCGCGCGCTCCACCTCGCGCCCGGTGATGTCGCCCGCGTGGACGATGCGCCGCTTGGAGTGCCCACCCTCGCGGGTGAGGTCGAACTCTCCGCTGGGCCTTCGGTTGAACTCCGCCCCCCATTCCACCAGGGCGCGCAAACGCGCCGGCCCCTCGCGCACCGTGACCTCCACCGCATCTTGGTGGCACAGCCCCGCGCCGGCGGTGAGCGTGTCTGCCACGTGGCGCTCGAAGGAGTCCTCAGGGGAGAGGACGGCGGCGATTCCCCCTTGCGCGTATTGGGTGCTTCCCTCGTCGCGCGCTCGCTTGGTGAGCACGGCGACGGTGCCGTGGCGGGCGGCCTCCAAGGCGAAGGAAAGCCCTGAGATTCCACCGCCCAACACCAGAAAGTCGAAGGGGTTCGGCATGCGCTCGAAACGGGCGATTTAACGCCCGTAAATGTCGGAAACAAGGCGCATTTCTTGAGGGTTCCCCGGCACGGCGATAATCTCCCTCGGCACCTGTCATGCGTTCCTTCCCGGTCACTGTCGCGCTGTGGGGCTTCGCCGCGGCTTTTCCGGCGGGGGCCGAAGGCATCTACCGCTACGTGGAGGCGGACGGGACGATTGTCTACACCAACGTCAAGCCCACCGGTGCGGCGGCGAGGAAAGCGCGGCGCTTGAGCGGCACTTTCCACCGGGCCCCGGAGAAGAGCGCGCCGCTGCCGAAGGTGACGCCCCGGGCCGGCACCGCGGTGGAGGAGCTCGATGACTTCATCGAGACCTCGGCGAAGCGTTACCGTATTCCGGCGCCGCTGGTGCGCGCGGTGATGCACGCCGAGAGTGCCTTCGACGTCAACGCTGTCTCTCCCAAGGGCGCCTCGGGGTTGATGCAGCTGATGCCGGCCACCGCGCGCGAGATGTACGTGAAGGACATCTTCGACGCCAAGGAGAACATCGAGGGTGGCACCCGCTACTTGCGCGTTTTGGCCAACCTGTTCGAGGGCGACATGGTGAGGATGGTGGCCGCGTACAATGCCGGGCCCGATGCGGTGAAGAAATACGGCGGCCAGGTGCCTCCGTATGAAGAGACCCAGGCCTACGTGCGCAAGGTGATTGCCCTCTACTTCCAATACAAGGCGCAGGCTGAAAGCAAGACGGCCGCGGCGGCCCGAGAGTGATCTGAATCGATGGCGACCACGCGCGCGCGCGGAACGACGGACACGGCGACCGAAGAGGAGTTTCTCCACCACCTGTACAAGGGCGGAGAGCTGCTCGCAGCGGGGAAGGTGATCGAAGCCAAAGATCATCTGGAGAAGGCGTTCAAGCTCCACCCGAAGAACGAGAAGGGGCAGAACCTGCTCGGGTTGACCTACTTCAAGCTCGGGCTGTTCGACCGTGCGTCGGAGATCTACGAGACCCTGGTGCGCGAAAACCCCGCCGACCCGACGCTCCGGGTGAACTTGGGGCTGGTGTATTTGAAGACCAACGCGCTGCAGCGGGCAGTGCGTGAGTTCGAAACCGCGGTCGATTTGGCGCCGGAGCACAAGAAGGCGCACAACTATTTGGGCCTGGCGTTGGCCCAGGCGGGTGAGCTCGGGCGCGCGCGCGAGCACTTCATCGAGGCAGGCAGCGAGGCGATGGCCGAGAAGATGGCCCGGGCGATCGCGGGAGAGAACCTGCCTAAGCCCATGAGCAAGCCCTCGCCCGCGCAGCAGCAGGGCTTTGCAGAAATCGAAGGCCGCGAGGTGGTGGAGGAGCAGGGCGGCCAGCAGATCTCCGAGGAGGTGGCTTCGCCGCCATCGGAAGAGAGCTTTCAGGTGATGTCGGAGGATGAGACTCCTCCGCCCCCCGAGAGCCCGGACGTGCTGGTGCGCACCGAGCCTCCGCCGGGCGCAAGAGCGTTGGCGCCGCCGCTGGGGGCCGAGTGGGGGGCCCAGTTCGGGCTGGACGGGGAAGGGCAGGCGCAGACGGAGGTGCCCGCGCCGCCTGCGGACGTGATTCGCTTCGTCGACGACGAGGGGCCCAGCGCCCCGCCGAGCGAGCCCTTGCCACCGCAAGCGGAGGCCGAGGTGAGCCCGGTGGAGATGCCGGTCATCGAGGCGACACCCCAGGAGGTGGAGGAGGCTCCGGAGACAGAGAAAGAGGAGACGCCCCAGGAGCGCGGCGCCGACATCATTCAGCTGCCGGCGGCCGCACGCCCTTCGCCAGACGTGCCGGTGCTGATGGAGCTTTCGCCCAAGGTGCAGCTTGGCCCGGGGCCGGGGGTGTTCGGGTTGGGAGACGAGCTCCTCACCTTGACCATCGAGGGGGAGCTCTACGCGCGGCTGGGCGGGCTGGTGGCGCTGGGAGGCAGAGTGAAGGTCGAAGGGGCGAAGAAGCGGTTTCGGGGGAAGGCGACCGATCGGTCGTTCGGCGAGGGTCTCGAGCAGCTGCAGCGCCTCGAGGGAAGTGGAGTGGCATACGTCGCCGCCCAGGGCCGACACTTCACGGTCGTCGACCTGGATGACGAGAGCGCCTACTTCTGCGAGTTGGCGGTGTTCGCGTTCGAAGAGCCGGTGATGTTCGAGAACGGGCGGGTCACCGCCGAAGGGCTCGCCGAGCTCGACCTGGTGCACCTGAGGGGGAAGGGGAAGGTGCTGGTGCGTCTGGAGGGAGCGCTCAAGTCGCTGGCGGTGGCGATGGACCGGCCGGCGGTCGTTCCGCTCGAAAAGCTCGTCGGCTGGCATGGGCCACTGACGCCCAGGCTGGTGGCGCTCGGGTGGGACGAGGGCGGTGCGGCGGCGCGCACGGGGGTCGAGCTCACGGGCGAAGGCTGGGCGCTCTTCGCTGTCCCGGGGCGCTAAAGGTGGACAAGGGCGCGCGCAAGAAGCTTCGCCAGCAGAAGAACGAGGAGCGTGCGCGCCGGAAGGCCCAGAAGAAGCGCAGCCCGCTCCTGGAGGAGTTTTGGAACCTCCCCAACATGCTCACGCTGGGGAGAATCGGGCTCATTCCCCTCTTCGTCTGGTTCACCTACGACGCCGACCCGCTGTATTCGTTCTTGGCCGCGTTCGTCTTCACTTTGGCCGCGGTGACCGACGTGGTCGACGGGTTTTTGGCGCGGCGGTGGAACCTCGTCACCGTGGTGGGCAAGCTCCTCGACCCCTTGGCGGACAAGCTGATCGTGATGGCGGCGCTGGTGATGATGACCCGGCTGGGGCGCATTCCCGCGTGGATCGTCATCGTGCTGCTCGCTCGGGAGTTCATCGTCACCGGCCTGCGACAAATCGCCGCCAGCGAGGGCATGGTGATTGCCGCCGGGCAGGAGGGCAAGTGGAAGACCTCCTTGCAGCTGGTGGGCATCATCGCGCTGTGCGTGCACTACGTGCACCCAGTGAATTTCTTCTGGGCCACCTTCCAGGTCGACTTCAACCTCGTCGGCCAGGCGCTGGTGTACCTCTCGACCGTCTTCAGCGTGTGGAGCGCCGCCGGCTACTTCCGCGCGTTCCTCGCCATGCTGAGCAAGCAAAAGGCGGGGAGCTCGAGCACCGCGTAGGGCGCTTGACCCTGCGTATCGGCGTGGATATATGCGCAGCCGCTTCACTTTTGCGGGAATAGCTCAGCGGTAGAGCATCGCCTTGCCAAGGCGGGGGTCGAGGGTTCAAATCCCTTTTCCCGCTCT
>JBMORE010000088.1:0-15670 GCA_049322255.1 Myxococcota bacterium
TGACCGAGGCCGAGGCCTCCTCCGAGGGCGCGTTGGCGGTGGTGCGCGAGGCACTTCAAGGCCCGCGCCTCATTTTGGTCTAACCCCCGCTCCCGCTGGGAGAGGGTTGGGGTGAGGGGCGTCAAATCACCCGCGCAGCGCGCGCTCGAGAGCGTTGCGCGTCTCCGCAGGAAGCTGGTCGCGCACCAGCTGCAGCGCGCGTAATGAAAGCGAGCGGTAGATGCTGGCCAGCTCTGCGGGGAGAGCGGCCAGGTGCGCCTGCACCACCGCGAGATCTCCGCGGGCCACCGGGCCGGTGAGGCCGCGCGCAAGGCCACGCTCCTCGACGCCCTGGAGCGCCGAGCGCAAGAGCGGCAAGAGGGCCAAGAGCGCCGTGTCTTCGTCGATTCCGGCTTCGGCGAAGCACTCCTGCGCCGCCGAGAGGAGCGCCACCACCAGCCCGGCGCTCATCACTGCCCCGGCGTGATAGACGGCCCGCCGCGCCTCGGGGACTTCGATCGGCTTCATCCTCAAGGCGAGCGCCATGCGCCACAAGCTGGGCATCAGCGCACGATCGCTCGCCGCCAGCGCCACCGAGTGCCCGGAAAGATCGGCGAGCGGATCAGACACCGCGCAGAGCGGGTGGAAGGAGCCTCGCGGACGTCGAAGCATCTCGGGGTCGGTACCGAAGGCAGTCAAGTCGAGGGCTCCCGCCAGGTGGACCAGCGCCGTTTGGGGGTCGACCTCCTCGCGCAGCGTCGAGGCCAGCCAGCCCACGGCGCTGTCGGGCACCGCGAGCAGGCACAGGTCGGCCTCTCGCAGGGCGTCGTGATCGGCCAGGGGAAGGTTCATCTTCGTCACCCGGCGCACCGAGTCGCCGGAGCGGGGAAAGACGCTCACCGGCCAGCCGGCGCGTTTGAGGCCCAAGGAAAGTGCGCCGCCCAGCCGCCCGAAGCCGACCACCACCACCTGTGGTTTTCCCTTAGGCCGCCGGGTTTGCCAGCGCGCGCGGGGCGACTTCTTCACTCGGGTCGGGCGAGTCACCATGGGGGCATGGTCAGCCTCTCGCTTCCCGCGAGAAGGCCAGCTCTCCTGCGCTCACCGCGATGCGAATGCGGTCGCCCTGGGAAAACTCACCCAAGAGAATGCGCTCGGCCAAAGGCGCCTCCACCAACCGTTGGACGGTCTGGCGCATCGGCCGCGCGCCCAGCTGCGGGTCGAAGCCGCCCGAGCGCAAGAGCAGCCCCACCACGTCCTCGCCCGCCACGTACTCGATGCCCTTCTCCGTCGCCAGCCGCTTGCTCGATTCGGCCAGAAGGAGCGAGGCGATCTTCGCCACGTCGATCTCTTGCAGCGGGCGAAAGGCGCAGCGCTCGTCGATGCGGTTCCACAGCTCGGGCGGCAGCGCGCGCTTGGCTACCTGGCACGCGGCGTCGACGTCCCTCGTCGCGGGGCCTAAGTCGGCGGCGCCAAACCCCACCGGGCGGCTCTTGGCGGAAAACGCTTCGGCGCCCAGGTTGGTGGTCAGCACCACCACGGTGTTGGAGAAGTCGATGTGCCGGCCCTTGCCGTCGGTGAGGCGGCCCTCCTCGAGGATTTGCAGAAGGAGCATCAACACCTCGCGGTGGGCCTTCTCGATCTCGTCGAGCACCACCACCGAGGAGGGCCGCCGCCGCACCGGCTCGGTCAGCTGGCCGCCGTCGCCGTAGCCCACGTAGCCCGCAGGCGCACCGATGAGCCGGGAGACCCCGTGCGACTCGGCCATCTCGCTCATGTCCAGCCGCACCAGGGCGTCGCGGCTGCCGAAGAGCACGTCGGCGAGCGCGCGCGACAGCTCGGTCTTGCCCACGCCGGTGGGCCCCAGGAAGAGGAATGTGCCCATGGGGCGCCGGCTGGCGAAGCCGGCGTAGTTACGCCGCACCACCTTGGCGATGCGGGCAATCACCTCCTGGTGACCGATGACCCGGGCGCTCAGGTCCTCCTCGAGGCGCAAGAGCCGCGCTGAGTCGGTCATCAAGAGCCGTTCCTCGGGGAGCCCGGCGAGCTTGGCCACGATGCGCGCCACGTCGGAGGGCTCGACCACGTCCTTGCCTTCGCGGCGGCAGCGCGAGCCGGCCAGGTCGGCGATGGAGATCGCCTTGTCGGGCAAGAAGCGGTCGCTCACGTAGCGCGCGGCGAGCGAGGCGGCGGCCTGCAGCGCCTCGGGGGTGTAGCGCAGGCCGTGGTGCTCCTCGTAGCGGCCGATGACGCCATGGAGGATGTAGGTCGTCTCGGGGATGGAGGGCTCGTTCACCACCACCGGGGTGAAGCGGCGCTCCAGCGCCGGGTCGGCGGCGATGTGCTTGCGAAACTCGTCGTGGGTGGTGGCGCCGATGCAGGGAAACTCGCCGCGCGACATCGCGCTCTTGAGCTCGTTGGCGGCGTCCTGCGGGCCGTCGCCGGTGGAGCCGGCGCCGACCAGGGTGTGCAGCTCGTCGATGAACACCACCACGCGACCGTCGGCGCGCCGCACTTCGTCTTTGAGCCCGTTGAGCTTCTCGGAGAAGGAGCCGCGCAGCTGCGTGCCGGCCACCAGCGTGGCCATGTCCAACTCGATGAGGATCTTCTCGCTGAGCCCTCCGCGCAGATGCAAGAGCTGCTGCGCCACCCCCTCCACCACCGCGGTCTTGCCCACGCCTGGTTCGCCCACCAGGCAGGGGTTGTTGGTGCGCCGCTTGCCCAAGATGTCGATCACCTCGTCGATCTCCTTGGCACGCCCGACCACCGGGTCGAGCTGTCCGTCTTGCGCCAAGAGCGAGAGGTTCTTCCCCAGCGAGGTGAGCAGCGGGAACGCCTTGGGGTCCAGCGCCAACCGCCCCTTTTCCCTCTGGGAGAGGGGCGCGGTCGCTGGCGCGAAGCACGTCGACGGCGGCGAAGCCAAATCCTCCTCTTTGATTGCCTCTCGCGCCGTTACCTCATCCACCAAATCTCGGGCGCTCATCGCCGTGCGGGGCTCGGGAGCAGGCGGCGCCAAGGTGGCCGTCTTCGCGGACGTCGGCAGAGGAGAGGGCGGGGCACCCACTGGCCGGCCGCTGGAGGCGCGCGGCACATGTGGAGGTAGCTCGCGGCCGAGCATCAGCTTCCGCGGCATGCGCCCGGACAGGTAATAGGAGAGGGCGGTGTTGCGCAAGGCGGTCAAGTCCAGCCCCGCCTTGGCCAAAAGGTCATTCGCCGCGCAGCGCATGCGGGTGGCGGCGATGAGGGCGTGAAGACAGTCCGCTTCGTGGGAGCCGCAGCTTTGAGCGATCTCCCGGGTGCGCTCGCACAGGTCGCGCACCAGGCCGTCCGGCTCGCTGGGGGCGGCGGTGAGCAGGCCCAAGAGCAGGTCTTCGTCGACGCCGCGGTCTTTGAGCAGCAAGGCGGCGCGGTTCTCCACCGTGTACATCGCCAGGAGCACATGGGCGGTGGTGAGCTTTTGTGAGACGGTCGAGGAGATGTCTTCAGCTTCGGCCATCACCTGAGCAAAATCGGTGCTGTCGACCATCTCGTCTCCCTGGATGCTTGTCCCCAGCAAGGGGTCTACACCGGAGGGATCGGCGTGGCAAAAAAACCGCTACAGCCCCGTAGCGGGCCAAGGTTTTGAAGTCACGACTCTGAGCTCCCAGACGGTCCTGCTGGAGCGACGCCACCAGGAACGCTTCCTCGAGCAACGCCAGGTAGTGAGCGACGGTCTCAAGGGCTCCGGCGTCCTGCAACTGGCCCTGGAACTTTGCTGCCTCGGCCCATGCCGAAACACGGTCGACCTCTCCCGCCAGAGGGCAAAGCCTGTTAAAGGACGCACTCCCCGTCGCGACCATGGTTTCCGTCATTGAGCCGGCGAAGGCTCTCATCGATCCTCTGGGAGGAGTGACCGCCGCCGTCCAGGCGCGCCGGTGGTTTTTGCCGCTCGTGGCGCTGGCGATGGCGACCAGCCTCTCCGGCGCGGCGTTCGCCCTGCGTTGGGACCCGGGGCCGGGCGTGCTTCGAGAGCTCGGACCCGAGGCCTCCCGCACCTCAGAACGGGAGATCGCCGAGAAGATTGAACAGGCCGGCCGTGTTCGCCTGGTTGCTGGAGTGGCCAAGGGCGTCTTCGTGATGCCGCTGTCTGTGTTGCTCGTCGCGGTGGCGCTCAAGCTGTGCGGCTGGCTTTTTGGAACGCGCGCTCGGTTCGCGGCCTGTTTCAGCGCGGCGGCGATCGCTTTTTTGCCCATCGCGCTCTACCACTTGGTGTTCGCGACCGCGGCGCTGCGGCAGGTGGCAGTGACCGAATCGCAGCTTGCCACGCTCGTTCCCTCCAGCTTGGCGGCGATGAAGGCCGCCGTGTCGCCCGAGTGGAAGCGCGCGCTGGGGGCGGTCGACTTTTTCTCCCTCTGGTCGGCGACCCTTCTGGGGCTGGGCTTTTCCGCGGCCTCGGGCATGCGACGCAGTCGGGCGGTGGCGCTCGGCTTTCTGCTCTACGTGATGTACGCGGCTGTTTTCTTGGTCGGCGTGCCGGGCCTGATGGCCAGTGGCGGCGGAGGGCCGCCTCGATGACGACGCTCTTATTGGTGGGAGTCGTCGCCGCCGTTCCCATCGGTCTCGATGAAGTGCGGGCCGCCGCTTTGCTGAACACCGAGGCCCTCGAGGCGGAGCTCGAATCCCGCCGCGCTACGGAAAACGTCACGGTGGCGCGCTCGGCTGTTCGACCGAAGGTGACGCTCGAGGCCGGCTCCTCCGCCACTGTCTACGGGCCGCGGCGCGAGCTCGACTTGGTGCCCGACCCCAACGCCTCCGGAGGCTTTCGCCAGCAGCTGGTCAACGTCGACGAATCGACGACCACCGGCTCGTTCAGTCTCCAGCTGCAAGTCTCTCAGCTGCTCTACGACGGTGGCCGCTGGTGGAATCAGATCGCTCAGGCGGGTGCGCAGGAAGAGGCCGCTGCGGGCCAGGCCGCCGAGCAACAGCTGGCCTCGGAGCTCGAGGCGGTGCGCCGCTACTACGAGCTCTACCGCGCGCAGAAGACCCGAGAGGTCCTCGACGCCTTGGTGCAGCGCAGCACCATTCAGCTCGAGCGGGCAAGGGCGCTCTTCGACGCCGGCCGTGGCGCCAAGCGCGATGCCATCGACGCCGAGGTGAACTTAGGTAACGACCGCATCTCGGTGCTTCGCCAGGGCCAGCGGGTGGCCGCCGCTCAGGTCGACCTGGCGGTGTGGATCGCCCGTGGTGGCGCCGAGCCTCTGGAGGCAAAAGACCCGGGCACGCTCGACGCACCGCTTCTGCCCGCGCCCTCGCTGGACGAAGCGCTCGCCGCCGCGCGCCACCATCGCCCGTTGCTCAAAGTGGTCGCCCGTCAGCTCGAGGCCGCGCGGCGTGCGGTGGAGATCGCCTCGGCCGGGTACTTTCCGCGCCTGTCGGTGTTCGGCACCTACGGGCGGCGCTCCCCCAGCCCCGAGCCGTTCTTCTCGTACCCCGATCGCCAGAACTCGGTGAGCGGTGGCCTGAATCTCTCCTGGGAGCTCTTCTCGGGCTTCTCCACTTCCGCACAGACTCGAAGCGCCGAGCACGCGCGCTCCAGCGCCACGCTTTCCGCAGAGCAGGCCGAGCGCGAGCTGGAAGGAGAGGTTCGCCGCGCGCTGGAAACCTTACGCGCCCAGGCGGCGATCGCCGACATCGCGCTGAAAAACCGTACGCTCGCCGTCTCGGGGTTGAGCCTCGCCGAGGAGCGCTTCCAGGCAGGGGCGAGCAGCACGCTCGAGGTACGTGATGCGCAGCTCAAGCTCGCGCAGGCCGAGCTGTCGGCGCTCGAAAGCCGAATCGACGTGGAGATTGCCCGCGCCGCCCTGCACCGGGTGACCGGAGGAATGACCGAGGTGAAGCCATGACGTGGTGGAAGGCGGTCATCGCCGCCGTGTTGTTCTTGAGCGCCGCGGCGATCACGGTCGCCGGAGTGCGTGAGCGGCCGGCGCCTCCGGTCGAGGTGCAGGCCGCCACCGCCAAGCGTGCCGCGATCACCCGCACCATCACCGGAGCCGGAAAAGTTCAGGCGGCGACCACGGTGAAGATTTCCTCGAACCTCTCCGGAGACCTCACCGAGCTCTTGGTCAAGGTCGGCGACCGGGTGACCAAGGGTCAAGTCTTAGGGCGAATCGATCGCCGGCGCTTCGAGGCGGCGATGAAGCAGGCGGCGGCGGCGCAGAGCGCCGGGAGGGCGGACATGCAGCTTTCCCAGGTCGAGGTCGATCGCAGCACCGCTGAGCACGCGCGGGTGGAGGGGCTGGTGCAAAAGGGCATGGCTTCGACCGCGGAGCTCGAGCGCGCACGCGCCGACCGCGACGCTGCGCAGGCGAGATTGGCCTCGTCGCGCGAGCGACACGCCCAAGCCTCTGCCGGCCTCGAGGAAGCGCAGACCAACCTGTCGAAGACCACGCTCGCCTCGCCCATCGACGGCACGGTGATCGAGGTCACTCGCGAGGTGGGGGAGAGAGTGCGTGGCTCCGACTTCAACGAGGACGTGGTGATGACCATCGCCGCGCTGGCGGCCATGGAGGTGCGCATCGAGGTGGGTGAGCACGAAGTGGTGCACCTGGCTGCGACCCAGAAGGCAGATGTCGCCATCGACGCTCTCGAGGGGCAAACATTCGCCGGCGAGGTGGTGGAGATTGCCCAGAAGGCCAACATCCGCAACCAGGGTACCGAGAACGAGGTCACCTCCTTTCCGGTGACGGTGGCGCTGCCGGTGCGGCCGCCAGGGGTACTGCCGGGGATGAGCGCCGAGCTGCGCATCGCCGCCGAGATGCGGGAGAACACCGTGGTGGTGCCGGTGCAGGCGGTGACCGTTCGGCCGGAGAAAAGCCTTTCCGACGCAGCGGGGCCGGTGGAGAGCACGACATCCCTGGCCGCCACCAAGAAGACCGAGACGCTCGCCAAGGTCGTCTTCGTGATTGACGGCGAGAACCGTGTTCGCGCGCGAAGGGTGCGCACCGGCATCGCCTCGGACACCGAGGTGGAAATCGTCGAGGGGCTCCAAGAGGGAGATCGGGTGGTCGAAGGCCCTTACCGCACCCTCGCCAAAGAGCTCAAAGACGGCGACCGCGTGGAGGAGCTCAAGCCGGGCCAAAAGTTCAAGCGGCGGCGCAGCCGGAGCTAAAGCGTGCTCATCGAGCTTGCGGACATCACCCGCGTTTACCAGGTCGGCACCGAAGAGGTGCGCGCGCTCGACGGAGTGTCATTGGCCATCGACCGGGGTGAGTGGGTGGCGATCGTGGGACAGTCGGGCTCGGGCAAGAGCACGCTGATGAACGTCATCGGCTGCCTCGACACTCCCAGCGCGGGAAGCTACCGGCTCAACGGCAAGGACGTGGCCCGCCTCGCCGACGACGAGCTGGCCGACATCCGCAACCGAGAAATCGGTTTCGTCTTCCAAAATTTCCAGCTCCTCCCCAGGGAAACGGCCCTCGCCAACGTCGAGCTGCCACTGGTCTACCGGGGCCTGCGCGCCACGGAGCGGCGGGAGCGTGCCCAGGCGGCGCTGGAAAGGGTGAAGCTCCATGACCGCATGAGCCATCGCCCCACCGAGCTGTCGGGCGGCCAACGGCAGCGGGTGGCAATCGCGCGCGCTTTGGCCGCCGAGCCCTCGCTCTTGCTCGCCGACGAGCCCACCGGCAACCTCGACTCGGCCACCGGGGAGGAGATTGTCCGCCTCTTCGAGGAGCTACATCGCTCCGGTCACACCATCGTACTGGTCACCCACGAACCCAAGTTGGCGGCACGTTGTCCGCGGGCGGTGCGGCTCACCGACGGCAAGGTGATCGCCGACGGCGAGGGACGCCAGGTGGCGCTGGAGAACCTGCGCGCGATGGGAACGGTCGCATGAACCTGCGCGTCGACTTGTGGGAGGGCGCGCGCATCGCGCTTCTGTCGCTCACCACCAACCGCCTGCGCACCCTGCTCACCACCCTGGGGGTGGGTATCGGCGTGGCCACGCTGCTCGCCATCGTCGGCATCATTCAGGGGTTGGACACCTCGTTTGCCAACCAACTGGCGAGCTTGGGCTCGAGCAGCCTCCAAGTCTCGAAGCGCCCTTGGGTGCAAATGGGAAAATGGTGGGAGCTGCGCAACCGCAAGGAATTGGCGCTCAACGACGTGCAGGCGATTCGCGAGCGTTCGGTCTACGCCATGGCCGTCGCTCCCAGCATCAGCCGCAGGGAGGAGGTCAGCTTCTTGGGCGCGACCTTGCCCCAGGTCGACCTCACCGCTTCGACCCCCGAGTACCTCGAGGTGAGCGGTTACGAAGTGGCGCTGGGTCGCTTCTTCACCGAAGCCGAGGATCAGGCCCGCGCAAGGGTGGCCGTGCTGGGGGCCGACGTGGCGGAGACGCTCTTTCCGCTCGCTCGCCCCCTGGGTGCGTCGGTGCGCATCGATGGGCGGCCCTATACGGTGATCGGTACGCTGCAGCGCAAGGGGAAGATTCTCGAGCAGAGCTTGGACAGCATCGTGCTCGTCCCCTTCGAAACCTTCGGGGTGACCTACGGGCTGCGGCGGGGCATTCGCATCGGAGTAGCAGTCAAAGGCCCCGAAGAGCTCGACGCCGCCGAAGACGAGCTCGTGGGAGTTCTTCGGCGGTCGCGCTCCACTCCTCCAGAGAAGCCCGACGATTTTTCCATCAACCGGCCGGAGCAGCTCGCCTCGACCTACCAGCAGCTCACCGGTGCGCTCTTCGGAGTGGCGGTGGGCATCGGGCTCATCACGCTCCTGGTGGGCGGTATCGGCATCATGAACATCATGCTGGTGTCGGTGCGGGAGCGCACGCGGGAGATCGGCGTGCGTCGCGCCCTGGGCGCCCGGCAGCGCACCATCGTCTTGCAGTTCGTGCTCGAGGCGATGGCGGTGTCGGCGGTGGGAGGACTTTTGGGGACGGTCGTCGGCTTGGGCGGCGCGAAGGTCGTCTCGCTGGTCACTCCGCTGGCGGCGACGGTCAAGCCACTGACCATCGTCTTCGGCGTTTCCTTCGGGGCGCTGGTCGGGCTCCTCTTCGGCATCTGGCCGGCCGTCCGCGCCGCCCGGATGGACCCGGTCGAAGCCCTTCGGCACGAGTGACCCATGCGTGCCTTCTTCGACAACCTTCGCTTGGCGGCGGGAACCTTCGCGGCGCACCCTTTGCGCTCGTTGCTCACGCTTTTGGGCATCGTCATCGGAGTGGCCACCGTGGTGACGATGATGGCGCTCATCGAGGGCCTGCGGCTCAAGGTGAACAAGGACCTCTCCCAGCTGGGCGCCAACGTCTTTCGTGTCGACAAGTGGCCCTCGGGCATTCGCATCGGGGGCGGACACATGGACTGGGCGCGCTATGAGAAGCGCCCCAACCTCACTCAGGAAGACCGCCGCGCCATCGTGAAGAGCTGCCCTTCGGTGCTCACCGCCTCGGCGTCGGCCAGCCAGTACGGTCAGAAGGTGGCCACCGCGAGCGCCGAAACCAACCCGTCGGTCTTCGTGCTCGGTACTACCCCCGAGTACCTGGACACCGCAGGCGTGACCATCGCGTCGGGGCGTTTCATCGGCGAGTTCGACGATCTCGAGGGCCGCGCGGTGACGGTGTTGGGGCCCGACGTCGCCGATCGGTTGTTCCCCAATTCCGACCCGCTGGGACAGGAGGTGCGCATTCGCGACCGGCCCTACACCGTGGTGGGTGTGCTCGAGCGCCGCGGCAAGTTTTTGGGAATGTTCAATCTGGACGAGCTGGCGATCCTCCCCATGAACACGTTCCTTGGCGTGTTCGGGAAGCGGAAGTCGGTGACGATCAACGTTCAGGCGGCGTCGGCCGAGACGATGGAGCGGGCGATGGAGGAGGTGGAACGGCTCCTTCGGCAGCGTCGCGCTGTGCCCCCCAACGAGGCGTCGAACTTCGAGCTCTCCACCAACGAGTCGATGACCCGCACCCTCAACGAGCTGTCGGTCGTCATCACCGCGGCGACCTTCGGGGTGTGCTTTCTGTCGCTGCTCGTGGGCGGCATCGGCATTTTGAACATCATGCTGGTGGCGGTGACCGAGCGGACGAGGGAGATCGGCATTCGCAAGGCGCTGGGAGCACGCCGCCGGCGAATCCTAGGCCAATTCGCCACCGAGGCCGTGGCGCTGGCCCTGGTCGGCGGGGTGATGGGGCTGACCATCGGCTTCGGGCTTGCGTTCTTGGGCCGATGGGCGATGGGGCTCTTCGTGTCGGTGCCCGCGTGGGCCGTCGCTTTGTCTTTGGCGATGAGCTCAGGCGTGGGGCTGTTGTTCGGCATCTACCCAGCGGCGCGCGCGGCTCGGCTCGACCCGGTCGAGGCGATGCGGGCGGAGTAGACGGCCCTCGCGCTCGTGCGCTCGGCCTCGAGCCATCCGCTGAAGAAGCCGGGAGCGGGAGCGGGAGCGGGAGCGTTTGCGGGCATCGGGGACGCGTACGGCTCACGCAGGTCGGGTCACGTGCCCGGCGACGTGGGACGTGGACCGTCCCCGACTCCGTCCCCGCAAACGCTCCCGCTCCTGCTCCCGCTCCCGGTTGTTGGCAGAGGTCATTCCGCCGGCACGGGCGGAACCCACGCGCAGCTCGAGTCGATGTGGCAGGGGTCGAAGCTGAACTCGCGGCCCTTGCTCGTCGCATACCGCCCCAAGAGGTTGAGCATGAACCCGCCCAGATTGAAGGGGTCGGACGAATCAGGTGAGTCGAAGCCGTGCTTCCCGGTAGGCCGTGGGAAGGGGAAGAGAACCCCGCTGAACCCCCCGGCCCGGTTGGAGTGGCTCACCAAGCGCAGCGGCGGGTCGAGCCGGGGAACGTCGAAACCGTCGACCCCCGTGCCAACGGCCGCCAGGTAGTCGACGTCCATCAGCACGCTCTCTCCGCTGGAGTTGATGTAGCGGTTGGTGACCTCGGTGGCCTCGAGCACCCCGGTGTCGATGAGCACCCGGTTGGGAGTCTTGCCCCAGCGTGGATCGGGGTGTTGGAAGTCGATGAAGCCGGCCGCGCGGGCGATCGCCGTACCGGTGCTCACCGGCACGTTCATGTCTCCGATGGTGTTCACCACCACGACCCGGGCGCCCGACTCTTCGCCGGTGCCCAACCGGAGGTGCCAGTGCTCGAAGTAGGGCGCGAAGTTGACCGGATCGGCGGGGTCGAGAATGACCTGCGCGATCTGCATGAAGCGCCGCATCTCGGGCGTCGAGCGGCGAATGCCGAACCCGTCGCCGATCGCCACCAGCGGTGACCCGGCGGGAATGGTGCGCCCCTGGAAGGTCACTTCCAGCGAGAAGGTATTGATGACCGCCGAAGGCTGCGCCGCCTCGGGAATGGAGCAGCCCTGGCGCGGCTGCGGTGGCAAGGTGCCGGAGTACAGCTCGAGCTGCAGCGGGTCGCCTTCGTCGGAGGAAACCCCCACCCGAAAGAGCCCGCCCCCCAGTACCGGGCCGCAACGGTAGTCGCCCGTCTTGAGGTTTTTCAGCACCGCCGTGTCGCCCCCCTGTAGGGGAACGTCGAATGGCTGCACCTTCATCTTGCCCAGCTTTTCCCGTTCGGGGATGTACTGCCACAGCTCCAGCTTGCCCTCGGTGTCGGGCAGGGTGAGCATCAGCGGCCCGAAGGTGCGCAGGTTGACCGCCTCGGCCACTCCTCCCTGGATGCTGCGAATGCCGACGTCGGTGAGGCCCCCGCCGCCTGCCACGGGCACCCCCACGTCGATCTTCGGCTCGATGCCCGAGAGCACCGAGCTCATGATGCCGCCCAAGGAGCCGCCGGTGACGGCCATGCTCGCGCCCGCCCCGATGTCCACCAGGCCGTCGCCGTCGAAGTCACCGGCCAGCTCCGGGGTGCCGTCTTTGTCGACGTCGAACCTCCAGCGGCGGGCACCGTCGAAGGTCTGGATGAGCCGAACCAGCCGCATGTAGTCCACCGCCGACTGGCGGACGACGTCGCGGGTATGGAACACGTAAGCGGTCCAGAAGTCAGAGGCGGAGTCGGGCCGGCCGTCGCGGTTCCAGTCGTGGGCGCGCGGGTATGCCATCAGCGCGTCGATCATCGGCTCGAGGTTGTGGCCCTTGAAGACCGCGCGGGCGATCTGCGTGTCGGTGTCGTCCAGCTCCAACCCGTGGCTGACGCAATCGATGCTGATGGTGGCGATGCCGTGGCGGGCGAAGTAACCCGCGTAGATGACCATCTCGAGGTTGTTGCTGGTGTAGCCGTGAGAGACGATCACCAGCGGCGCGGGCCGGCGGCTGTACTCCGGGCGGGGCACGGTGAGCCAGAAGGTGACTCGCTCGGGCCGCACGAAGGCCTCGCCGGTGAGAGGGTCGAGCTTCCACACCTGCTCGTAGAGGGGGAGCATGTTCCCCTCGGCGTCGGTGCGGGGGAAGAACTGGGGAGACTCGAAGGACCCGACCGCGTGGAAGCCGACGAACTTGTAGGAGTCGATCATCTCCAGCACTTCAGGCTCGATCTTCCCCTTGTTGAGCTGGGGCAAGAGCGTCTTCGCCAACGCGACGAAGTCTTCCCCCGGCACGATGGTGAGGTTGTCGCCGCCCTGGGAACGAACCTTGTGCAGCCGCAGCTCCTCGGGCGGAAAGTCCCTCTCGAGATACGCCATCGGGCCTAGGCCATAGAGCCCGTCGCGCACCACCCGTAGCGGGTGGGTGATGCTCTGGGTGGTGAAGCTCCACGTAAAGGAGACGTCGTCGATCGACAACCCGTACTTGCCCAGACACTCGGGCAATGGGCTCAAGGCTTCCGTCTGTGCGGTGTAGTTGATGTACTTGAAAGGCGAGCGAACGACGTGGCCGTCCTCGTCGCGCAGCCTCTTGGTGAGGACCGCCGCATAGGTGGTGCCCTCGCGCATCGGCATCAGCGGGCGCAAAAGAAGGGTGTTGGTCTCGCGCTCGTAGAAGGTGAGCAGGTCGGTGCGCGGATTTCCGTCCTTGAAGCGCAAGTTGGGGTGGTCGAGCACCCCGTCCATGTCGGTGTCCTCGCCCAAGTCGAGCACCCCGTTGCCGTTCTTGTCTTCCTCCACCTCGTCGAACACGATTTGGGAGAGATGGCCGCGAGGGTCGTTGGGGTAGTACTTGTCGGGCCGCTCGATGGTCAAAGGGAAGTTACCCTCGCCCATGTCCAGGGGAACGGCCTGGCAGAAGTCGGGGGAGTCAGGGGTGATGTTCAGCACGTAGACGGCGTCATTGGAGAAGTCGTAGTCGTCGCGATGACGCTCGAAGATGACCTCGACGTCCAAGGGTTTTTCGAACCCGACGGAGATGGCCGAGAAGGTGCCCCACCCGTCGAGCTGGTCCAAGTCTTTGCGCACCACCCGCTCCCACTCGGTGTCGGCGACCTGGCTCGCGTTGATGCGCCGCTTGGTCGGCGAGGTCGGGTCGTAGCGGGTGGCGAAGTCGTTGGGGATGGGAATCTCCGGCAATGGCCGGGCGTAGAGGTCGAACTTCACACGCGCGCCCACGCCCTCGTCGGTGAGGCGTAACCCTTCTGCCTCGGGTGAGGGAGCGCACGCGGCGAGCGCAACGATGGAGACGACGGTCGTCAGCCTGATGAGGTTCATGGTTCTACGCTCCCTAAATGCCCACACCCAGACGAAGCCGGCCCACCACCACTGGAGGCAGGTTGCCACCTCCCGGGAGGGCGAAGGCATCGCCGGGTAAGAAGTAGCCGCCCTCCGCGGTGGCGGTGACGGTGGTCGTCGCGTGGGGCTTCCACCGGGCCTGTACCCCGACGTCGAGCTCGGTGCCCAAGTGGCGCCCGGGCTCTCCGCCCCAGGCGTTGAGCGGACCGCCGCCGTTCACCCGCGAGGTGAAGGGGTCGATCATCCGCGCCGTGGAGAAGGCAAAGAGCGGACCGCCGTACACGTCGAGCCACTCCTCGATGCCGTAGCGCAGGCGGGGGAAGAGGTACCAAGCCCCGGTGACCGCGCCGCGGGTGGGGAGCAGATGAACGCCCTCCGGAGCAACCCCCACCAGGTTGGGGTCGGAGGCGCGGGCGGCGCTGCGGGCCGACTGCCAACCCAGCACCTGGTCGAACAACACCAGCCCGGCGTGGTAGTCGGGATCGAAGCGGAAGTTCTCCAGGCGGTCATCGAAGGGGTTCTGGTCGCCCGAGGCGTAGCCGAAGTCGAAGAACGCCGTCAGATTTCCACTCTCCGCCGCCGTCCTCACCGCCGCCCCCAGCTGCTGCACCTGCATCACCGGGGCGGTGTCGGAGCGCGTCTGGGTGCTGGTGCCGCTGATGCTCACCAGCTCGAAGCCAAGGCTGACGTTGTCGCGGCCCTTCTTGCCGAAGAGCCACTTGCCGGCGAGGTCGACCACGAAAGCATCGGTCTGGCGGCCACCGTCGGTGACTCCCTCGGCCCGTTGGCGGCGAAGCACGCTGTAGACGCCGAAGTAATGATCGGCGTCGACGGCGAAGCGCAGCGCGAAGATTCCTTGTAGGGCGCGGTCTCCTGCGAAGAAGTCGGCGGTGTCGTCGCGCATCACCAGGTCGATGCCCACCGCCGGCTCGATGGCGCGGAAGGCGCCCCCCAAGCCAAAGAGCGGTCGGCCCGCCAGGAGCACGCGGTAGGAGATGTCTCCGAAGTAGGCGTCGCCGAAGTCTCCCACCTCGGCGTCTTTGGCGCCGTTGTTGGCCACCAGCCCCAAGCCCCATTGAGCCCCCTGCTGCCCGGCCCGCACGACCCAGGTGGCTCCCTTGTATTCGCCGTAGAGCTGCCGCAGGTCGAGGGCACGGAACCCGGGGTTGGGCATGCGCGGAGCGACCAGCTCGCTGGGAGGCAACCCGCTGATCGCCCCCGAGGCACCATCGATTTCGCCGATGAGGCCGAAGCCGCCGTAGCGCGCCTCGGCCGACAGGCGGAGCCGCTCCTCGACGGGTGTGGGCGACAGCGGCGTGCCCAGGGTGTCGACGGGGAAGGCGCTGCTGCCCAGCGCTCCCACCCGCAAGGAGGCGGAGACCTTGGTGGTGAGCTTGGACCCTTCGACGGCTGCCGGTGGCTCCGAGGGGCGGCGCACGCCGACGTCGGCGGTCGGGCCGGCCGGCTTGGGAGCAGGGGCTGGCACCACCGCTGGCACAGGTGTCACTGCGGGCACGGGGGCGTTTTCAGCTTTAGGCGCCTCGTCAGCGGGAGTTCGGGCGAGCTCTGCCGGGGCTTCTTCGCCGGGGTTGGCGGGCTTGGGTTGCTCCGACTGCGCGCTCGCCACGGTGGGGACGAGCACGGACAGGACCAGGAGGGCGTTTCGCATAAGGGTGGCGCGATAGCAGGGTCGGGGCCGTTGAAACAAGTGGGGAGCATTTGCCTAAGGCCCGGTCCACGCGCTACGAGCGGCGGCATGATTCTTCGACTGTCGTTTCTGGCCGCCCTGCTTGCCCAAGGGGCCGCCCACGCCGAACGGGTGAAGGCGACCCTCTACCACTTCAACCTCCAGTACGTGGCAGGAGGGATGCAAAACTACCCGGACGGCAAGAGCCGCGACCCCAATTACAACCTCTCCGAAGAGCAGGTGGAAGACCTCATCGTCGTGGAGTCCTTCGCGCCGCTCTTGAAAATCTTCCTCCGTCACCCGACGTGGAAGGCGGACTTGGAGATGCAGGGGCTCTTCGTGGAGGTGCTCGCCGCCCGCCACCCCCAGGTGCTGGAGGACTTACGCACCTTGGCGATGCGCGGACAAATCGAGCTGG
>JBMORE010000088.1:15770-18287 GCA_049322255.1 Myxococcota bacterium
CTCCGTCACCCGACGTGGAAGGCGGACTTGGAGATGCAGGGGCTCTTCGTGGAGGTGCTCGCCGCCCGCCACCCCCAGGTGCTGGAGGACTTACGCACCTTGGCGATGCGCGGACAAATCGAGCTGGTGAGCTTCCACTTCAGCGACCAGCTCTTTTTGGCGTACCCGCGTCGAGACATGGAGCGCTCGCTCGCGCTCACCCGCGCCGCCTTCGCGCAGCAGGGGTTGCCGTTGTCCACGGTGGTCTTCGCGCAGGAAGGCCAGTTCAGCGAAGGTATGCTGAGCTTCATGCGCGACCACGGCCTTTCCACCGCGGTGCTCGCCAAGCACCTCTTGGAGCATCTCGAGGGTCGTCCCGCCAGCTCGATGTTCTTCCAGGCTTTCGGGGTGGATGTGGCGCTGGCGGGGCGGGGCGGCCCTCACGCCGACCTGGAGGTGGAGTGGGACGGCCCGGAAGACGGAGAGGTCATCATCACCGGGAGCACCAACCCGTACCTGGGCTTGGAGGCCTTCCGCGCCGTTCCCGAGGATCTGCAGAAGTGGGAGGACGATCATCTCGCCCAAGAGGCCGCCGGCGTGCGCTTCATCACCGTGAGCGAGCTTTCCGAGCTGGCCAAATCGCGGGCGCCTTTCCCCCCGCTGCCTCCCATCACCGATGGAACCTGGCGTCCCAACAGCACACGCAATGTGTGGCGCTGGATGGGCGCCGCCGGCGGCATCTTCGACGCCTTCGTACCCACCGAGAAGGACAACGCCGTGCTCAGCGGAAACGTTCGCGCCAGCCACACCCTGCGGGCCTGCGAAGTGGTGGCCGAATGGGCGAAGAGCCGCCCGGGGGCAGCGGAGCGGCAACAGGCGCTGGAGGAGGCCGGTCGTGAGCTGTCGCTCGCTCAAGTCTCCGACTCCACCGGTTGGAACCCCTGGCTGGGAGAGGTGAACTACTCGCTCCGCCATGCTCAGGCGGCCATCGACGCGGCCATCCGCTGCATCGATCACCCGGCGCTGCGCGGTGCGGCCACCCGACGGGTGGACCTGGCGACGGGGGAGGTGGAGGACGACCCCAAGCGGGCGGAGCTGGCGGGAGAGCCGATCGACCCGCTCTTCGACGTTCAGGTGTCGGCACCCGGGCGGCCCACCTCGGTGCGGTGGCGAAGACTGGCGGAGGACCGGGTCGAGCTCTTGGCGGAATTCGACGTGGGCGAAACCGCTCAGCGAGCGATTTCGATGCGCTTCCCCTTGCAGCACGACCGCATCGCGTTCATGTCGGCGCTCGACGAGGAGCGCTGGGTCGACTACCCGGCCTCGGCGTTCGGCGCTCCCGAGCACACCCTGCCGCTGCCTACCGGGCTGGTGGCGCTGGGTCCCAACCGGTACCTCATCAAGGACACCCGCGAAGTCCACTTGGCCGCGCTGGTGCGGCCCGCTGAACAAGTGGTGGAGTTTCTCGACAACTCCGGACGGCTCGACGAGCCACAGCGCTGGCGCTTCGAAGTGGTCGATGGCGAGCTGAGCCGTGCCATGGCTGTCGCCGCGCAGGTAAATCTCACCCCGGTCGTGGAAGTCTCCCTCACCCCCAAGGAAGGCTGCGGGTGCGGCCAGGCGCGCTCGGAGAGCCTGGCAAGCGTGGCGCTGGGGTGGGTCGCCCTGCTCGGAATGGCGCGCTTGCTCCGCGGCCGGCGCATTCGATAGGTAGCCTTGCGCATGCAGCCGCCACTCGTCGTCGGCATCGCCGGCGGGACCGCATCGGGGAAGACTACGGTCACGCGCAAGATTCACGAGGCGCTGTCCAAGTACCGGGTGGTCTTCATCGATCAAGACTCGTATTACCGGGACCTCTCCGACATCCCCCTTTCCGAGCGGCGCGAGGTGAACTTCGACCACCCCGACGCCTTCGACACCGAGCTTTTGGTGCGGCACTTGCGCGAGCTCAAGCAGGGCAGGGCGATCGACAAACCGCGGTACGACTTCGTCAGCTCCACCCGCGAGAAGCAGACGGTGGCGGTGAGCCCGGGCGACTTGGTGCTGATCGAAGGAATCTTGGTGCTGTACATCGACGCCATTCGCGCCGAGCTCGACGTGCGCATCTTCGTCGACGCCGAAGACGATGTGCGCATCATTCGGCGCCTCACCCGCGACATCAAGGAGCGCGGGCGTGACTTCGACCATGTCGTCCACCAGTACTTCCGCCACGTGCGACCGATGCACATGGGCTTCGTCGAGCCCTCCAAACGCTGGGCGGACATCATCGTCCCCCACGGCGGCAACAACGACACCGCGATCGACATGCTGGTGAGCGCGCTGCGCGGGCGGCTGACTCCCTTTCCCCCTGGGAGAGAGGTGGGGTGAAGGGCAAGACCGCGCGCGGCTCGCTCTGGATCAACGGAGTGAATTCCCATATCACTGCCCCTCGCCCGCAAAGGAGCCCGCCTTCATGAAGCGCTACCTAGGCATCATCGTCGCCATCGCCTTCGTCGTGGTCAGCGTGGTGTTCGCCTACAACAAGTACAAGAACAAGTC
>JBMORE010000089.1:0-18259 GCA_049322255.1 Myxococcota bacterium
CATGGCGGCCCACTCTAGCCCGCAGTCCACGCGGACGGGTAACATCGCTTTTCATGTACCGGCGCTACACCATTCACCGCGACGGAGACTTGCTGGTGGAAGACTTAGACCCCACCGGCAAACCCGTCGAGCCCGAGCCCGTGCCCGTCGAAGACCGGCTCCCGGTCGAGGTGGTGGTGCTCGCTGCCGACACCGAGCAGGCCAAGGCCCAGCTGCTCGATCTGCTCGATCTGGCCTACGGCATGGAAGCCGAAGGGCCCTCCTCACTCAAGTAGAGCTCTTCTCGGCAATCACAATCTGCAGCGCGTCGTCGTCGTCGAACGGTTTGCCGTCGAAGCTGCCGAAACGCTCGAGCGCGACGAAGCCGGCCTCTCCCAGGGAGGTGTCGATTTCCACCGGCTCGAACTGACGCAGCCGCAGACGGCGAATGGCACGCTCCTCGCGGCCGTCGGAGCGCCTTTTCCGCTCGCGCAGGTGGGGAGCAAACAGAGGCCGGCTCGCCTCGGGCAAGGGCTCGCTCACGTCCTCGCGCTCCACGTCGGCCCGCCCGCGCGCGCCCGGGTTGGTCACGTCGAAGACCAGGGCTCCTCCGGAGACGAGGTGGTGCCGCACGGTCGCCAGGAACGCCTCGAGATCTTCGCGCGAGCCCATCAACCCCAGCGCGTTCTTGGGCGCCAAGACCGTCGGGAAGCGCTGTGACAGGCGCAGCGCACGCAGATCCGCGGCAATGAAGCGCACCCGCGAGGCGACTTCCCCGTTCTCGCGCCCCCTTCGCTCTTCGGCCGAGTGGATCATCACCTTCGCGGGGTCGACCCCTGTCACCTCGTGGCCACGCGCCGCCAGGGCGAAGGCCAGCCGCCCGTTGGCGCACCCGAGCACCAGCACCGGTGAGCCATGCACGGCCACCTGACGGGCATAGAACGTCACGTCCGGCTCTGGTCCCACCAACGCCAGCGGCATTCGATGCTGCGTAGCATGCAACCGGTGTACGGGGAGAACCCGTTTGCCCTTTTGAGGGAAGCTCTGTGCCCACCTTCTCGCGCCCAAGGCCGTAGGGACCGTGGCACCGGCATTGCTCACGACTGGGGCGATGACGGGACGAGGCTGGGTAGGGGCGGTCGGAGTGGGCGTGGCGGCGCTCGTATGGGGAGCGTGCCGCGAGGAAGAGCGCGTGCACCCAGAGCCCGGCGGGCTGCTGGAGGTCCATGCGGACAGCGCAGATGCAGCCACCCACCTCCCCGACGCCGGAGTGTCGCCCACCGACGCTGGGGCCGACGCCGGCCTTCGGGATGCTGGCGTCTTGGACGCCGGTGCACCGGACGCGGGCGTCGACGCGGGCACCATCGTTCTCCCTTCGGCGAGCGGCTGGCAGTTCTTCGGCCCCCAGCACGGAGGCCCCCGCGAGGTGTACGGGGTCTCCAGCGACGCCACGGGCAATCTGTGGGTGGCCGGGGGGGACGAAGGACTGTTCTTGCTTGCGCCGGGCGCGACCTCCTTCCGCCGCTTCACCGTCGCCGACGGACTGACCCCTTACGTGGACGCGGCGGGGGTGCAACCGCAGAAGGTGCTCTCGGTGCGCGGGGGCCCGGCCCACACGGTCTTCGTCGGCTACGAAGGACGCTTCGGTGGGCTCGACCTCAACGACCCACCCGACCTGTTGAAGAGCGGCGACGCCGACAAGGTGGTTTTCAACGGCGCCGGCATCACCGTGAGCCACTTCGACATCGCCACTCCCCCCGGCGACCCCAACTACCCTACCGGGCGCGACCTGGTGCGCACCATCAACCGCATTCTCTACGACCGGGCCTCCGGCGACGTGTGGTTCGGCGGCAACCACGGCGTGGCGTTGTGGCACGGAACCTACAAGCGCATTCAGGAGCATCAGCACGCGGCGATCAACGGCTACACCGGCACCGGCGCCTACACCCTGCTCTCGGGAGACTGGTACGGCATCGGGCTCGACCCCAGCGGAGACCTCTGGTTCGGCGGTGGCCACCGGCTGGCCCGCTTGCAGTTCGGCGCCAACCGGAGCTTCTGGGGTCCGGTCGAGCCCATCATCGACGTCTGGCCCGACGCGGTGGAGGACGACGGCCGTCCCGACCAGCGCACCGACGACTTCGTGCAGGACCTCGCCGTCGCCTCCAACGGCGCGGTGTTCATCGGCTCCATCCCCAACGGGTTGGCGGTGGTGAGCCCGGGGGCGACCGTCGCCTCCTTCTTCGACAAGCGGCTCTTCGTCGACCCCAAGGTGACCGCGCTCGAAATCGACCCTGCCGATGGCTCGGTGTGGGTGGGCCACATCTACGGCGGCCTCACCCGGCTGCAAGGCGGCCAGTACGTGCACTACTCGCTCGATGTCTTCGGCGAGCAGCTCATCGAGGGCGCGGTTCCCGACATCCAGAGCGACGTCGTCGGCGGGCAGCGGCGCATCTTGGTCGCCTTCGGCGCGGGCGCCATCGGCGTGTACACCGGCAAGTAGGCAGCCGAGCTTTTTGAATTGCTGGTGCGCTACGGCCGGGGGCGTAGAATCGCCGTCGATGGCCAGCGCCAAGATTCCCACGCACACCGTTCTGGGCACGCGCGCCAAGCTCGATCGGTTGGGGACCCAGGAGTACCACCTCGTCCTGATCAACACCGACAAGGCAGGCACCGCCTATCCTCTCGAAAACACCCTGCGCATCGGCAAGGCCACCGACAACGACGTGGTGATCGACCACCCCACGGTGAGCCGCAACCACCTCGAGGTACGCCGGCAAGGCGACCGCTTCTTGGTGCAGGACCTGGGCTCGACCAACGGGACCTTCATCGACGGCGCCCAGGTGCGCGAGGCGTACCTGCGACCGGGCGCACTGCTCGAGGTGGGGGACGTGCAGCTGCGTTTTCAGCCCCAGGTGGCCGAGGTACAAATCGACCCCACCACCGAGCACCGCCTGGGGGACTTGGTGGGCAAGAGCGTGCCGATGCGGCAGATTTTCGCGCTGCTGCAGCGCATCGCCCCTACCGACTCGACGCTCCTACTCGTCGGCGAGACGGGCACCGGCAAGGGCGCGGCGGCGAAGACCATTCACCAGCTCTCTCCACGGGCGGGCGGCCCCTTGGTGGTGTTCGACTGCGCCTCGGTCTCCGCCTCGTTGGTGGAGAGCGAGCTGTTCGGCCACGAGAAGGGTGCCTTCACCGGCGCCATATCGCAGCGCGTGGGCTGCCTGGAGCGCGCCGACGGAGGCACCCTCTTTCTCGACGAGATTGACGACTTGCCGCTCGACCTGCAGCCCAAGCTGTTGCGCGCGCTGGAGGACCGGGAGTTCCGCCGCCTGGGCGCCTCGAGCGCCTCCATCCACTTCGACACCCGGGTGATCGCCGCCTCGAAGAAAGACCTGTGGGCGGAAACCCAAGCGGGCCGCTTCCGCGAAGACCTTTATTTCCGCCTCTCGGTGTTCACCGTTCTTCTGCCCGCGCTGCGCGACCGAATGGAGGACGTCTCGCTCCTGGTCGACGCCTTCGCCGGCACCCCCTTGTGGGAGCGGCTCCCCGAGCAGGTGCGCGAGCAGTTCATGAGCCACACCTGGCCAGGCAACGTCCGCGAGCTGCGCAACGCCCTCGAGCGCGCGCGGCACTTCGCCGACATTCCCGAGCTGGCGAGCGACGCCCTCTTGCGCGACGTCAGCGTCCCCCAAAGCGGCCAGGCCGACTCGCTGCCGGTGAGCTACGCCGGCCCCTTCAAGGAGTGCAAGGACGAGCTGGTGCGCGGGTTCGAGAAGGAGTACCTCACCCGGCTGCTCTCCCGCTGCAAGGGCAACGTGGCCAAGGCCGCCCGAGAGGCCAACCTGGATCGCAAGCACCTCTACTCTTTGCTGCACAAGTACGCTCTGGTGCAGAGCGAGGTGGAGTGACGAATGCCGCGCTGGCTCTTCGCCGCCGTCGGCGTGCTCTCGGCCTGCGGCGGGCCCTCGGTGTCCGCCTCGGACATCACCTGCGACGTCTTGCGCCAAGACGCGGCGGGCACCTGGTACATCGTCAACGTCGCCGCGCGTTTCAGCGGGCCGGAAGGGGCGACCCTCGCCACCGCGATGTCGCGCTGCGGCCAGCTTTCTTCCAACTTCTGGTCCACCACCTGCCAGGAGTGGGCAAGCGACGGCTCCTCCGGCTGCACGCGCAGCAAAGACAACCCTGAGGTGGGCAGCCTGGAGGCGAAGGTGAGCAACGTGCTCGCCTCTCCCGGGCAAACGCTCACCTGCGAGGCGACCTTCACCCTCACCGTCGCCGGGAAGACCCCCACCGCTCCCCGGGAGAAGCTCGCCGAGGAAAAGAAGGCCTTTTCCTGCCGATGAACCGCCCAGGGCCCCACCGCCCCTCGCGCGGCCACGTGGTAGAGTGCCTCGGCTTGGGTCCTGCTGAACCGCCGCAGAGGTTTTTGCCGAGCTACGGGGTGCGCCCGTGACCTCGCCGATGAAAGTGCTGCTCGTCGACGACGACGAGTTCGCCTACCACGTGCTCGAGTCCTACCTCGAAGAAATCCCGGGGAAGCTGTCGATTCGTTGGGCCGACAGCTACGCGACCGGAATGCAGAAGCTGTTCGGGGGAGAAGTCGATGTGTGCTTGCTCGACTACCAGCTGGGCGAGCGGTCGGGGCTCGATTTTCTACGGGAAGTGGTTTCCCGCGGGTGCCGGACACCGATCGTCATGCTCACCGGCCAAGGAGATCACCAGCTCGACCTCGAGGCGATGACTGCGGGCGCGGTCGACTACCTGGTGAAGGGAGAATTCGGAGCGGCGGTGCTCGAGCGCGTCGTCCGCTACGCGCTGGAGCGTGCTCGAACCCTCGAGCGCTTACGCGAGAGCGAAGAGCGGTACGCCCTGGCCGTGCTCGGGTCCAACGACGGCGTGTGGGACTGGAAGGTGGGCGGCGAGAAAATCTACTTCTCCCCCCGCTGGAAGCAGATTTTGGGGTTCCAAGACGGCGAGATTCCCAACGAGATGAAGGCCTGGCACTCCCGCGTGCACCCGGACGACTTGGTGCGGCTCCAGTCCGATCTGGCCGCCCACGTCTCGGGGAAGATTCAACACTTCGAGAGCGAGCACCGGGTGATGCACCGTGACGGCACCTGGCGGTGGGTGCTGGCGCGGGGCATGGCGGTGAGAAGCGAAATCGGAGTGGCCACGCGCATGGCCGGCTCGCTCACCGACGTCACCCAGAGCCGCAGCCGCGACGTGCTCACCGGTCTGCCCAACCGGGTGCTCTACCTCGATCGGCTGGAGCGTGCCTTCGCGCGCGCGCGCCGGGAGGGCGACTACACCTTCGCCGTGCTGTTCTTGGATCTCGACCGCTTCAAAATCGTCAACGACAGCCTGGGGCACTTCGCGGGCGACGAGCTCTTGGTGGGCATCGCGCGCCGTCTGGAGTCCTGCATGCGCGGGGTGGACACGGTGGCCCGCATCGGTGGGGACGAGTTCACCATCCTCCTCGATCATGCGCGTGAGCCGGACGGCCCCACCCGGGTCGCCGAGCGCGTCATCGAGTCGGTGTCCAAGCCGTTCGAAATCGCCGGACGCGAGGTGTACACCGGCGCGAGCGTGGGCATCGCCATCTACCATCGGGACTATCAACGGCCGGAGGAGATACTGCGCGACGCGGACACGGCGATGTACCGCGCCAAGTCATTGGGTCGCGGGCGATACGCGATCTTCGACGACGTCTTGCACCAGCGCGCGGTGAGCATTCTGCATCTGGAAAGCGAGCTGCGACGCGCCGTCGAAGCCAACCAGCTCGAGGTGCACTACCAGCCCATCGTCTCCGTTGCCGACCGTCGGCTCTTGGGGTTCGAAGCCTTGGCCAGATGGCGCCACCCCCAACGCGGGCTGATTGCCCCTGAGCAGTTCATTCCTTTGGCCGAAGAGACGGGTCAGGTGGTGGAGATCGACCGTTGGGTGCTCAAGGAGGCCTGCACCCAGCTCAAGGAGTGGCAGACGCATTCCCCAGCGCACCGGCAGCTGTTCGTCGCCGTCAATGCCTCCCGACGCCAATTCGAGCGCGCCGACTGGGTTCCCACCGTTTGGCAGACGCTGGAAGAGGCCAAGCTCGACCCTTGTTTTTTGAGCCTGGAAGTCACCGAGAGCGTGGTCAGCGACAACACCGACGCGGTCATCGCCGTTCTCTCCAAGCTGAGAGACGGAGGTGTCCGGCTGGTGATGGATGATTTCGGCACCGGCTATTCCTCTTTGAGCTACTTGCACCGTCTTCCCTTCAGCGGAATCAAGATTGACCGTTCCTTCGTCAGCCAGCTAGACGTCCCCGGTCACGCGGTGGACGTCGTTCGGGCCATCATCGTGCTCGCCCGTGGGCTCAAGCTGGGGGTGACCGCCGAAGGAGTCGAAACCGACGCCCAGTTGACCCACCTCGCTGCGCTCGACTGCGAGCAGGCGCAGGGCTACCTGTTGGGCAGACCGCTCGATGCACGGGCGGTCGCCGAGCTGATCAGCTCGAAAGCTGCTCTCGCTCGACCCTGAAGCGGTTGGTGACTTGGTGGAGCGCCTGGGCCACCGCCTCCAGGTCATGGGCGATGCGGTTGGTGCGCCCGGTGGCATCGACGCCCTGCTTCACCAGATCGGCGACGTTGCGCGCGCCGGTCACCGCCTGGTCGCTCGACTGGCGCTGCTGGCGCGTGGCGACGAGAATCTGCTGCGCGGCCTCGCTCGTGCCTTTGGCCAGCTCGCTGATGCGCCCAAAGACCTCGGAGGCCTGCTCGGCCACCCGCACCCCGCGGTCGGACACCTCGACTCCGCCGCGCGCCTTGGCCACCGCGTGGTCTCCCGACTCCTGCACTTTTTCCACGATGCGGCCGATGTCCCTCGCGGACACCGAGACGTGCTCGGCCAGCTTACGCATCTCGGCGGCGACCAAGGAGAAGCCACGGCCCACCTCGCCGGCCTTGGTTCCTTCGAGCGCCGCGTTCAACGCCAACAGGTCACTGCGCTCCGCCACCGAGTTGATGACCTGGGCAATCTTGGACACCTGCTGCAGGTCGCCGTTGAGGCGCATGATGGCGTCTGCAATCTCTTTCGATTCCCCGCGAATCTCGTTGATGCCGCTGACCACCTCGGCGACGACCGCCCGCGCTTGCTCCACCGCCTGGTTGGTGTTGCGTGCGGCCACCTCCACCACCTCGGTGGACGCAGAAATCTGCTCGGCGGTGCGCGACAGCTCTTCGAAGGTGGCGGCAATCTCCTGAGCGTAGGCCGCCTGTTGGCTGGTGACGTGCTCCTGATCTTTGGAGGCGCCAATCAGCCCTTGGCTCGCCGAGCCCAGCTGCCCGGTGAGAGAGACCGTCTGCCCCACGAGGTTTTTCAACGAGCCGAGCATCTCGTTGAAAGAGGTGGCCATCGATCGAATTTCCTGCGCCGCGGTCACCTGGACGGTCGAAACCGTCACGTCACCCTGGGCCACCTCGCGCGCACGCTGAGTCACGAGGGCCACCGGGCCAGCCAGGGCCTGACTAAAGAAGAAGGCAAACACCAGCCCCAACGCCGCGGCGACCACACCCAACCCCAGGCCTGCGAGCAGGTTCTCCCGTCGGGCGGCGAAGAGCGCATCTTTCCGGAAGCCGGCGACGAGCAGCGCCTTGGCCGAGGAGTCCTCGGGGTCTTGCACCAAGCAGCGCATGACGAGCATCGCCCCGCGGTCGAGCTCGCAATGGTCGTGAGAGCGGGGCACCTCGAATTCGGTGACAGGAAGCTCGCGGGCCGCTCCCGCGGGGTCGGGCTGCACGGCCTTGCGAATCACCCTCTGGCGGGTCGCCTTCACCTTGGTTTCCGTGTCGTCGAGGCTGATGACGGCGATGAAGTCGACGTCACTACCGGTCAGGTCGACCTCGGCCGACCCGGCGGCCTTGCCCTGCTCCCGTTGGACACGATCGGCCGCTCCTTCGAAAACCTCGTCCAAATCCTCCGGCGCCGCTCCTTGCCCATGGGCGAGCAGTCGCAGGGTGGGAGCAATCTCCGCCGACGCCAAGGCTCCCCGCGCCCGTGCCTTCTGCTCCAGGCCTTCCTCGGCCTGGGCGTTGAGTCGCGCGGGGAAGTAGATGGACGAAATTCCCGCCACGGTGACGCAGGGCAACAGGACGGCGATCGCCGCCTGCGCTCGCAAGCTCAACTGCACCCACAAATTCATCGGCGGCGAGCGTAGGAGCGCGTTTCTCTCGAGTCAACGACTCGCCGTTCAATAAAGGCCGTAGGGCTTGCCTGTTTTGTTCAAGTGCCGGCCTGCGCCCATCCGCTCGCGCAATTTGAGCTCCAGCGGTGGCACATCGGCCGGAGAAACGCGCGCCTCCACGCGGGCGAGGTTGGTGAAGGGAGACCAAGCCACCGCCTGGTAGACCCCGGGGGGAACACCTTCGAAGCGGAAACGACCCGAAGCATCCGGACGGACGAAGAAGTGGTTCTTCACCACCACCACGTACGCGAGCATGTTCGGGTGAACGTTGCAGTAGACAGGCACGATGCCTGGCTCGGTGAAAGTCACCGACCTCGAGGAGCCCTTGGGGAAAAAACCCAAATCGAACTTGCTCGTCGGCGAGGGCGAGAAAACGTTGTGGCTGAAATCGTCGGCGTTGGGGAACTCGACCGTCGCACCCACGGGCACGACGAGAACCCGCGGGTTGAAAGCCTTTTGGGCCTGAACGATTTGAAAAGGGCCCTTGGCGGCGGGCTTGACCGACGGAGCGTCTTCCAAGAAAACGAGCACGTCCTCCGGGCCCGAGAGCTGTGAGCCCACGCTGAGCCGCGTCAGCGAGACGGTGCCCTCGACGACTCCGGTGGGCTGGGCGTTGGCCGAAGAAACCAGCAGCTCCAACAGCCCCCAGATTCCAACGAGCCTTGCGCAGCTCACGACGATACAGGCCGTTGGTGCAGTCGCTGATTGATGAGCGACCGCAGAGCGCTGCCATCCAACGGCTTGTCCAGGCACGGGTTGGCGATCTGATCCAAGAACGCCTTCGCCCTCTCGGTGAAAGCCCCTCCGGAAACGAAAATCATTCGAGGCGCGAGATCGGGCCGGTGGTGGAGAAGCTCCTCGTGCAGGTCCATTCCAGTCATGTCGGGCATCATCAGGTCGCACAGAATAACATCGAAGCTCGCGTCGGCCGAAAGGAGCTCGAGCGCGGCCTTGCCGCTCCTCACTGCCTCCACCTCGTGCTCGGAGCGAAGAAGCCTCGCCAGCGAGGTGGCGACAATCTGCTCGTCATCGACGATGAGGATGCGGCCTCGCCTCGGCGCGGGCGAGTACGCTGCGCTCTCTTTTGACACGACCGTTTCGGTCGATCGCGGGAGGATGACGAAAAAGGTGGTGCCTTTGCCCACCTCGCTCTCGACCGAAATCTCGCCTCCGAAGCTTTTGAGAATTCCGTGGCAGATCGACAGGCCCAGCCCAGTACCCACCCCCACCGGCTTGGTGGTGAAGAAGGGCTCGAAGATGCGCGCGCGAACCTCTTCGGGGATACCGGCCCCCGTATCACGAACCTCGACCACCACCCGTTCCAGGTCATCCACTCGACTCACGACGTGAATCCGATTCTCGCGCGCCCGGCCCTCGGGCATCGCTTGCGCGGCGTTGACCAAGAGGTTGAGAAACACCTGCCCGAGCCGTGATTCATTGGCGTCGACCAAGGGAACCACTCCATAAGACTTGATCACCTGTGCGCTGTGCTTGATTTGGTTCCAGACCATTTTGATGGTCGACTCGAGCACCTTGTTGACGTTGACAGGGCCGCGCGTCTCTTCATCGGCGCGTGAAAGCGTCTTCAAGTCGTGCACGATGTGGCTGACCCGCTCGGCGCCTTGCCACGCCTGTGAAACCACTTCGGCGAAGCTCTTCGTCAGCTCGCTCGGATGTGTCTGGGCCAAGTCGCGCACCTGCTCACCGAGGAACTCCAGATTGAGCATCACCGCGCACAGCGGGTTGTTGATTTCGTGGGCCACGCCTGCAGCCAGCGTTCCCACCGAGGTCAATCGATCGGCGAGGAGCAGGCGCGCCTGGGTTTGTTTTCGTTCGGTGACGTCGCGCGCAAAAAGAATGGCGGCGTTCGAGCTCTCGAACTCGGTGGGGCCAGCGAGAATTTCGAAGATGACCTCTCCGCTGGACCGCGAACGAAACCGCAGCTCTTGCAAAGAAAACGCGCCACCGACACCAGGAGGGGGATTGGACAGGCGAGCCAAAATCGCCGGATCAGCTCCGCTCAACACCTCGGACAAGTCTTTGCCCACCAGCTCGTCCGGCCGTGCGTAGCCCAGGCTCTTGGCCATCGCCGGGTTGCAGTAGACCAGTCTTCCTTGGCAGACGATGGAAATGGCATCGGGCGCGGTCTCGATGAGGTCGCGGAAACGTGTCTCGGTTCGCAAGATTTCCCGGCGCTGATCCGCGAGATCCCTCACCATCTTGTTGAAGGTGTGGCCGAGCATTCGCAGCTCGCTGCCTCCACTGGGCTCCAGCTGTGCGGAAAGATTTCCCCCGCCCACCACCTGCGCCAGCGCCACCATGTCCGCCACCGGGCGAGTCAGCCCCCGGACCCAGAGGAGCGCCGCCACGACCGCAAAAAGCAGCGCGGTGAGGCTCAAGACCCCGAGGGTCCAGCGCAGCCTCCCGTAGGTGGCGACCACCGGCGCCTCCGAGCGAAAGACCACCGCCCTCTCGGTGGGGCTGAGCGCCAGACTCGTCGTCGAAAATTTCTTTCCGTCGAGCGCCACCTCGGTGCTCTGGGGGGAAATCTCGGCTCGAAGCAGGTCCCTGTACTCTGCGCCTCCGGGTACGAAGGAGGTAGCCAAAAGCTCGTCCCCGTCGAAGACGGCAATGTCTGCGCGAATGAGCTTCTTGAAGGAAAGGATGCGCTCATTCGACAGCTCGTTGCCGGCGAGGAGCACTCCCGAGGGAACATCTCCGAATGCCAACGGAACCGCCGCCACCTGGAAGAGCCGGGTGGGAAGAAGCTTGGTGGGGCGATCGACCACTTTCCACAGCCCGACGGTCGGCCCCTGCTGAGCGCTTTGCGCGATGAGCTCAGGAAGGGCCCCTTTCAGACGAGCTCCCACGTTCGAGCGTAGCTCTGCGTTGTTGTCGACGAGCAGCAGCAGGTCCCAGCCGGAGAGCTGTCGCATCGACTCGGTGATGTCATCGACGGTCTTGCGATCGAGGTCCCAGGTGTTCACCGCGGATTTCACGATCGGCTCTTCCGCCAGAATTTGCGCCTCGGTCAGCAACCGGTCGGACGACAGTTGCATCTGGGCCGTGAACGCGTGGGCGGTCGCCGCCAAATCTTCCTCGAGCGCGCCGTGCAGCTCGCGGCGCAAGACCAGCTCCGTGCCGATGAGAAAGAAGGCCGCGACCAAGAACACCACGCTGCCCATCGCGACCAGCGTCTGGACGCGGAAGCTCATCGACAGGCCTTGGCGAGGCCACGACATCGAGCGCTCAGCACGACCCCGGCCAGGGTGAGCACCACCGTTTCGTTGGCCCGACGAGGTCACAGACACATTGCTGCTGGTAGCCGGCGTTGCAATCGCCGTTCACGCTGCAGCCCCGCACGCACAGCTTGCCGAGGAAGGTGAACCCGGCGTCGGTGAAATCGACGCACCAGTTGCCGCTACCGCAATCCGTGTCGGAGCTGCACGCCTTTCCACACCCCAGCTGTTCCGAGGGAAACCCTTGGGGCGGGCAAACCCCACCACCGCCCGGAACGTCGTTGCACTCCGCGGTGGTGGTACAGGTGGCAGCGAGCTCGCCGGCCTGGGGAGCCGTCCCGCCCCCGGCATCGGTCGCCGTGCCACCATCGCCAGTCGCACAGGTTCCTCCCGTGCATACGTCCGATGCGGCACACGCGGCGCACTGAGCGCCTTGCGCACCGCACGCCGAGGTGCTCGTGCCCAGCTGGCATTGACCGGTCGAGTCGCAGCAGCCTTGGCAGGTCGACGGATCGCAGCGGTCCTTCCCCGTGCCACTGCACCCGAGGGCGCTCAGACAGACGAGGGCAACAGCTGCGAGGTCGCGTGGGCTCATGGCTGACTCCGTTCGCAAGCGAGCGTAGCGCAGGTTGCGATTGCTTCGAAGGAGTAGGTAGGGGGCCGCAAAGAGAACGCGGAAGCGGTTGCTCCGCGCGATGCCAGCCGAGATAATCTCTCCTCACATGCTCTCCCTCGACCGATTCGCGCGGCTTTGTTTCTCGGCCAACGCTTGGAGGCTCTTGTTTTCCGGAGCGCTGGCCTTGGCCATGGGCTGTACGGTGTCTCCCTTGACGCGCCTCGACGGGGGAGGGACCGAGTGCAAAGTCGGCCAGGAGTGCGACTGCGACAACCAGCTGGACGACGACGGCGACGGCCTCACCGACTGTGCCGACAAGGATTGCAACGGCGCGACCGTAGCTTGCGTGGGTGTGTGCGGGGATGAGGGCGCGGCGACCTGCTCGGGGGGAGTACCGGTGGGTTGCAACGCGCGAGCTCCGGTAACGGAAACTCTGGAACTGTGTTTCGACGGGGTGGACAACGACTGCGACGGGCGCCCGGACTGCCAGGAAGAAGATTGCGAGGGAGCGACCAAGTCTTGTAAGAGCGACTGTGGGACTGGGTTGGAGCGTTGTCAGGATGGCGGCCACGTCGCTTGTAATGCTCCCCTCCCACTCGCCGAAGACTGCACCAACGGAGCCGACGACGACTGCGATCAGCTGACCGACTGCGCCGACCCGAACTGCGAAGGGAAAGACAGCACCTCCTGCAACAAAGGTTGTGGCGAGGGCGTCAATGTTTGCCAGAACGGCCAACCGGTGTGCAACGCGAGGGCGCCCGTCCCCGAGCAGGGCGATCAAGCCTGTTCCAACGGCATCGATGACGACTGCGACCAATTCACCGACTGTTTGGATCCGCAGTGTGCCGGAGCGGTTCGCCCCTGTGGGGCCGGGGCCTGCGATGCCGGGATTCAGTTTTGCGGGTTCGACGGTGGTTGGCAGGCGTGCCAAAACACCTGCGACGGCGGGGCGTGTATTCCCACCGCTCTCACCGAAACCGGCGCGCAGTGCAACAACCTGATCAACGACGATTGCAATCAGGGCACCGACTGCAGCGACCCCGACTGCCGCGGAGCCACCCGGCAGGTGACTGGCCCTTGTGGAAACGATACCCAGACCTGCACCGACGCGGGGTGGACGACCACCGTCAACGCGTGCAACGCGCCCACTCCCAATTGCTGCGGCAGCACCTGCGTGAACACCACCACCAACTCTTCGCACTGCGGAAGCTGCAACAGCCCGTGCGACGCCGGCGTCTGCAACAACTCCACCTGCTGCGCAGGTCAAGCCTGCGGCGCCGCCTGCTGCACCGCCTCCGACTGTTGCAACAACGCGTGCTGTCCGGTGGCCGGAAGCAAATGCGTGGGAGGAACGACCTGCTGCACCCCCAGCCAGCAATGTGATGGCGGCAACTGCTGCACCGCCGCCGGCTCCTTCTGCTGCCGCGGCCAATGCTGCAGCGCCGGGCAACAGTGCACCAGCCAGGGCTGCTGCAACAACCCCTGCAACGCCAACCAGCTGTGCTGCACCGCCGGGCAAACCTGCGTCAACAACGCGTGCTGCTCCAACCCCGTCTGCAATGGTGCCTGTTGCCCCGGCAGCACCGATCAGTGTGTCGCCAACCAGTGCTGCCCCCCCGCGCGCAGCTGCGGCACCACCTGCTGCCCTGCGGGAGAGGTCTGCGCGGGCGGAGCGACCTGCTGCCCGTCATCGGTGAGCTTCCAAAACGACATCATGCCCTTCTTCGGAATGGGGAGTGCGAACCCTGCTGTTGCGTGCGTGAGTTGCCATTCCCCCGTTCCTCCCACCGCAGCAGGAATGATCCTCGACCCAGCCGGAGACCCGGTGGCGATAAGGAATCAGCTGGTCAACACGGCGTCGGGCACCGGCTGCTCAGGCACGTGCACCCCGCCTCCCTGCAGCGACCCCTCTTACAGTGCGTACAAGCGGGTCGTCCCCAACAACCCCTCCCTGAGCCTCTTGTACCGCAAGCCCACTGACGAGGTGCCGCCGTGTGGAGACCACATGCCCGCGTGCTGCGGCGGGGCGATAACCCCCGCCTGCGGGACAGGCGCGTTGTGTCACATGAATGCCACCGAAAAAGCCCAGTTCCGCAAGCTGGTGGGGTGCTGGATTCTCCAGGGAGCCCCTCAAAACTAGATGGCCCGCCTCAAGCTCCTCCCCTTCGGTGTCATCGTTCTGGGGGCGGGGCTAGGCTTCCTGTTTCTGCTCCCATCGAAGGTTTCCCTGCAGGTGGAAGAGCTGGCTACCAGCCAGGCAGCGGCGGCGTCGGCGGCGATGGCGCAAAAAATCGATCAGCGCCGCATCGAGCTGCAGCGGGCGGCGCTCGAGGTGGCCGGAACCTCGCCGGTGCTCTCGGCGCTGCGACCTTCGGGCAACCAAATCGAGGCTCCCGGCCCCGACAAGTTTTCAGTGGTGCGCTTCGCGGTCAGTGAGGCGCTTCCTCCCTCCTTGGGCCCAACGGTGGTGGCCGCTTGGGTCAACGAGGCGGGCGGCATCTGGGCGCGGGGGGAAGCCGAGCCGGTCATCGCCCACGAAGACGATGAGCTCGACGTCATGAGCCTGGCAGGGGCGGACCCGAAAGGCGTCGTCGACGAAGCCTTCGGCGTTCCTTACCTGTTCGTCTCGGTACCGGTGGCGGTGCCCGACAGGCCCGACCAGGCGAGGGTCTATGGTCACGTGGTGATTGGGGCTCCTTTGCTTCCCCAAGAAGTTGCCGAGACAGCGGCGAAGGAGCTCAAGGTCTCTGCGGTGGCGCTGGTCGCCAAGGGCAAAGTCGTGGACGTGGGTGGCCGCAAGCCCGTCGCCGAGGCAGCGACGAAGACACTGAGGGCCGGGCAGAGCGCGGTGGTGGAGCGCGGCGCGGTGGCGACCTTCGGGCCCTTGGCCTTACCGCTGGCCACCCATGAGAATCTCTTGGGCGGTGACGCCACTCTGGCGGTCGCCACACGACAGAAGCTGCCCGACACGCCTTATGAAGCCGTGGTCGTGGTGGGGGTCGACCCTTTCATGCGCGCGCTCGCCGGCTATCAACGTGCCGCGCTGCTTCTGTGCCTGGGCATGGTGACCCTCACCTCTCTATGGATGTTCGTCATCGGCTTGGACAGACGAACGCTCATAGGCCGCATCCGGCGGAAAAAGAAGCAGCAGGCCGGGGCGCAGCCTGAGGAAAGCTCCGTCGTCTCCACCGCGTTCCAAGTGGAACAGCCGGCGGCGAACGTCGAGGGCTTTGATCTCATCGAAGCCGCGGCTCCCGTCGCTGCAGCACCGCCTCCGCTCCCCCCTCGCCCGGTCGCCGAGGAGGGCTCGGACGATGACAGCACCCGGTCCATCCCCCGCATGGACCTCAACGTCCCCAATCCCGACGCGACCCGCGTGGCCATGGTTTCCGAGGACCTCCTCCAGGCCAGCCAAAGCCGCACCGCGCTCGAGCCGGAGCCTTCCTCGCCCCACCTCCCCCCACCGCTCCCCAGCGTGCAGCCGGTGGCGCCGGCGACCGTTTCTCCGGAGGAGCAGCACTTTCAAGAGGTCTTCCGTGACTTCGTGGCCACCCGCGAGCGGTGTGGCGAGCCAGCCGACGGGCTGACCTACGGCAAGTTCGTTCTCCAGCTGCGAAAGAACAAGGAAGCCCTGGTGCAGAAGTACAGCTGCCGCAGTGTACGCTTCCACGTCTTCGTCAAAGACGGCAAGGCCGCTCTCCGGGCGACCCCGGTGAAAGAAAAGAGCGCCTAAAGCCTCACGACTCCGGAAGGAACGAGGACACCAGTGCCGCCAAGTCGACCTTCCGCCACTGCCCGCGGGGCTGGCGTTGAGAGTCGACCTGCACGTAGTACACCTCGTTGCCCTCGACCCGTTCGATACGAATCATCAACTTCCAGGAGCCCCGGCTCAGAAAGAAGGTGGATTCGAAGAATTCCTTCTTGAGAATGCGCGCCGCCCCGTACGGCTGACCGTGGGCATTGAGGCCGACGTAGCGCACCTCGTCGCCGACCTCCTGCTCCACCACCACGGACATCACCCAGAACTGTCCCACCGCTGGGCGAGGGAGCCCGCTCGAGGCGTCGACTTCCTTGGGTGCTGGCGCCCCGTGCGGCTGGACCGCCACCTGTTGCCCGTGCTTGCGGGTGAACACCGAGGTGAGCAGGGGCTGGATGCCGGAGAACTGCTGCAGGTCGAACGACCCCTCCCACTCGTCCCCCAGCGGCCCCAACAGGCGCGCGGCGAAGACGGTGCCCACCTCCTGCACGGCGAGGAACTGGTAGCGCTCGCCTCTCACCTCGAACTGTTGAATGAGCTCGATCTGCGTGGCCGGGGAGAGCGCGGCATCACCGAATTTCTGCACCAGCGCTCCCAAGGTCAGCGCTTCGGCCGCCGGAGGCACCGCGGTGAGCTCGATCGCCGGCGTGCCCGAAGGCTTCGGAGAAGCGGGCGGCGAACCGTGGCGGCTTTCCCTCCAAGCGGTGAGGTGCTGCTCCAGCGCTTCCCGGGTCGGCAGTTGTTTGGGGTCGAGGAGCGCCAGGCTCTGTCCCACCACCTCGGGGGTACCGCCTTTGGGGAGCACGCGGCTCACCCTGATTTGCCCGGGGAGCCCGAGGAGCTCGTACGCCACGCGCTCGGTTTGCAGGACGGCGCGCATCACCAAAGCGCTTGGCTCGAGGGCCGGATCCAACCCCCAGCCGCGCATGGCTTCCGCCACCGGCGCCAGGGCCTCCAGGCGATTGCGGAGCATCTGCGCCACGCGCTCCTCGAGCTGCGTCGTGCTCTCCGCGTTGAAAAACTGAATCGGAGGCAGCGCTGACAACGGAGGGTCGAGGAAGCGCAAGCCGTTGTAGCCTTCGACGCGAAAACGGGCGAAGTCCATGGGCAGGTTGCGACCCGGGTACAGCACCGTGCCCTCGGGAAAAGGCAGCTCTCCCTCCAGCGTCTGGCCGTCCTGGGCGAGCTCGGCGGCGACGTTCAGCTCGGCGAGCTTTCGGCGAGCGATTTGGGTGAGTCGCTCGGGCCCGACCGGGGAAAGCACAGGAGGCTGTTGGCTCATGCGCGTCGCAGTATAGGGGGTGGGCCTGGTGCCCGAAAATGTGGTTTGCTACGCCCCTCACACGCTTTCAGGAGGTGAGCTCCCATGCCTCGCATCGGACGCAACGACCTGCCCACTCCCGTCGAGCGCACGGATGACCCCCAGGTCACCCCGCCCCGAACGCCCGCGACGTCCGTCACGCCTACCGCTCCCACCGGCTGGCAGCCCAGGACTCCCGCAACGCCCAGCAACGTCGACCGGGTGGGGTTCGACAGTGCGCCGCGGCGCAACCCGGTTGCTCCCCACGTCGGACGACCGCTGGTGCAGACCCGGGTCGCCCACCCCGCCAAGACGCTCCACCCGCAGGACTTTCTCCCTGTGTCGCAGCGCTTCGATCGGGTCGCCTTGGACGATGGACGAGTCGATGCCAGTGATGTCAACCAGCTCATTCACTCGCTCGCCGCCCGGCCGCTCTCCCCGGAGGACGAGCAGGCGGCGCGCACCTCCTTCGAGCGACTGAAGAGCCGCTTCACTCCCACGGCGCGGGCGCGCATGGAGACCTTTTTTGCCCGGCAGGTTCCGCGGCTGCGCACTGCGGATTCCGGCAGCGTGGGAGTAGGTGTTCGCCGTGACGGGTTGGGGGCGCCGACGACGGCCACCGCCAACTGGGACCCGCCGACCACCAGTGCAGATGGCACTCCCCTGACCGACCTCGCCGGGTACAAGCTCTATTACGGCTCCACCCCTGGCACGTACACCAACGTCATCGACATTCGTGATCCGTCGGCCACCGGGTACGTGGTGGAAGGGTTGACCCAGGGGCCGTGGTACTTCGCGGTCACCGCCTACGATACGAGCGGCAACGAGAGCGGACACTCCAACGAGGCAAGCAAAGTCATTCCATGACAGCGCGCGGCGTCATCGCGTTCGCGTGCGCGCTCTTGGCGGCGAGCTGCCGTTCGTGTGTGGGCGTCGCCGACATCGCCGACGTCTGCGAGGGCTGCGGGGGCCTTCCGGTGGCGGTGGGCGACAACCCGGTCTGCCGGCATTCGGTTTCTTCTTTCTCGGCAGGGCCCACTCCACAGTGGGAGGCGACCGGTCCCTCTGGTGGGAAGGTGACTTCGTTGCTCGCGGCGAGCAGAAACCTCATCCTCGCCGGCACGGGGTACGTGCGTGGTTT
>JBMORE010000090.1:0-18157 GCA_049322255.1 Myxococcota bacterium
CCCAGCGTTGATCAAATTTCGATCGTTGACGCAACTTCGATCTCCACTCATCGGCCGAAGGCCGAAAATTCGGCTCCGGAGGAAACAATGCGATCTGACTTCTCACCCATTAGGGACATCCCCTAGTCCCCCAGCTTTTGAACTAGTTTTCAAAGTGTTTCTCCGTGGTTAGTTGTTGCCGTTCTCTAGGATGCGAACTGCACTGCGGGGATATGACGAGGACGCGCCGATCACCAAGCCCAGCTCAGCTCGAAGCCGCTGCCGACAGGCTCTTGAGCGCGGGGGGGCAGAAGGCCAAGCGCGACGATCGAAGGCTCGAGAACGACGCGAAGCTGGAGCTGGCGATTGCCCGGCGTCCCGATGACGCGGCCAGGTGGCACACCTATGCACAGTGGTTGACTCAGCGCCGTGATCCTCGCGGCAAGTTGTGGAAGCTCCGAAATGAAGATCGAGCGGACGAGGCAGAGCAGTTGGTAGAGCAACTCAAGACCACCCTCTTCGGAGACGCAGCGGATTCGGTATGGGCCGGCCAAATCGATGTCCGACGGTGGGAGGGCGGTTTTGTCGCATCGGCCGCTGTCGATCTGGGGGAAGTCGCGCTCGCGCGGTTCCGTGCATTCCTCGAAGCCCCGGTGACGCGGCTCCTCGGCGCACTGACCGTTCGATACTCCGACACCAGCAACGAGCCTGCCTCCAAGCTCGACACTGCCCTCGGACAGCTCGCGAAGGTGGCGAGGTGGTTGACCGAGGCCCCGTGCGCAAGATCGTTGCGGGTTCTGCAGATCGAAAGCGTCGATGTCACGGGACAGCAGCCTGAAGTATTCGACATGCTCGATCGCCTGCGCATACCGAAGCCGAAGGGGCTGCCCCAACTGCGCGATGTCGAGATCTTCTTTCTCGATGACGGAGACGCCGAGGAGTCCTTCGAGGAGGTCTGAAAACCCTCAGCGAACCCCAGCTTTCGAACTTTCGGCAGGTTGACTTGGCCACGAGTTGCACGTACGTATCCGACCGCACAATCGAATAAGGCCCTGTCGTCTAGTGGTCAGGACGGTGCCCTCTCACGGCACAAACTCGGGTTCGAATCCCGGCAGGGTCATACGCCGTTCTCGACGGAAAGAAGCCTCGGACCAGTCGTCCGGGGCTTTCTTGTTCCATCGGTGTTCCCTCCGGGCGCGGCACGGGGAGGGACGAGGTAATGGCGGAATCGCTATCGGTGGCTCGCGTTCGGCCGCGTTGAACGAAGCCTGACGGCAGCCGGGGCCGTGGAGACCACAAGCGCATTGGTGGCTCCGCCAACCAGTCACCAGCGCCGCGCCACTTGTCCCCGGACGCTCGGCCGCGAACGTGCCGCCCGGGGAGCCGCGTCTCAAGGCGTCCACGTCAGCCACGCGCGTTCACCGTCGAGTCGCACCTGGTAACTCGGGGACAAGGCTGGAGCATCGAATCGAGCATCCACCATGAACCTCGGCTCACCGCGGCTTGTCTTTAGGACGACGCCGATCTCGCAGGAATCAGTCACCCGGAAAAGCTGTCGCGGCGTGGGAATGTCGATATCCCACGATTGAGCACGACAAGGCAGGGCAAGCTGCTTGATGGGATCCGCACCTTCGCGGGGGTCAGCAACGAAGAACTTCTCTACGAACGTCGCTTGGCCCCGAGCGCATTGCGCCTGTGCTTCGTCTGTTGGGTTTTCCCGCGCGTGAGGTCCTTCGGCCAGGTACGACTGGCCACACAGAAGCACTCGGACCTGTTGGGCCCCGACATCCGCCGGGACGACAACCTCGAGATCGATTATCCCCCGAACGTCGGAATCTGGCTTTGTCCGACACGCGCTCAGCGCCAACATCCCCACGAGCCCCAGAAAGACACCGCTTCGACGTGTTGTCCGGGTGTAGGCCATGGAGTCGACTCGATCTGCGCCTTCGAACGTTGTTCCTTCTCGGTCGTAGCGCTCCCATCGAGCCTTGTGGAACCGGGCGCCGGTTGCCGCCGGCGCCCGGCAACTACCAACCACAAGGAGCAACGAGATGGGCGAACTGTACAACAAGATGGCTCGGGACCTGGCGCTGAAGAACCTCGCGGCGACGACGCAGAAAGAGTACCTGCGCTGCTGCTGCCACTTCATATGGTACCACATGACCTCGCCGAGGGAGCTGGGTGAGACGGCGATCAAGCAGTACCTCGAGCACCTGCAGTTCAAGGGAACCGGACCGGAGACGCTGAAGATGAACGTCGCCGCCTTGAGGTTCCTCTACGGCGTCACTTTGGATCGGCCGAAGGTGGCGGAACGGTTGCCGTGGCCGAAGGGAAAGGGTACGGCTTGCTTGGTTCGTGCAAGTGGTCGACGAGACACTTGCAGGAGGACGTTCTCGACGAGCTTCTTCGGGCCCGGGCTGCTCTTGGGCCAAAGGCCTCACAAGCCCGGTTAGCCGTATTTGCGAGAGCTGGCTTCTCGAACGCCCTCAAGGCACGCGCCAAGCTCGAACGTGTTTCTCTCGTCCAGGTAGACGAACTGTTCTGAGTGCGCCTCGACTCGTACTAAGAAGCCTCGACCGCTTTCGAGCGTTGAAGGAGGAGCAGATGAGAGTAACGGGTTGGGTCATGGTCTGGGCCGCTCTGGCACCGGTGGCGATGGCCGCGGGAAACGACGCCGACGGGTGTAAGGACCCTCCGTTTCTGACCCGCTACCCTGGCTCGACGATTCACGAGTGCCAACACAAAGACTTCGAACGAAGAGAGCTCACCGTCGGGGAGGAGAAGACCCAGGCGCTCGAGGGCGCGTACGACTACCTGCAGTACTGGCCGGTCGGCGCTGGAGTCACCGGTCTCCAGCTACATCGAAACTATTCCGCAGCCCTCAAGAAGGCCGGCTTCACCCTCGTCTACGACGACAAGCAGGGACATCAGACCGGCCGACTGAAGAAGGGCTCCGAAGAGATGTGGATTGAAATCGCTTCCCGAGACGGTCCGAACGCCGACGGAGAGGCCGAGCTGCACATCGTTCGGGTCAAGTCGATGGAGCAGAAGATCGACGCCACCGACGCCGCGTCCTTTCTTCAGGCCCTCAACGACAAGGGCTCGGTCTCTGTCTACGGAATCAACTTCGAGACCGGCAAGGCAGCCATCACGACCGACTCCGCGAAGGTGCTGAGAGAGATTTCCAAGCTCCTCGAGCAGAACCCGAAGCTCGAGCTGCTCGTCGAGGGACACACCGACAGCGTCGGCGGCATTCGGTTCAACATCGAGCTGTCGATGAAACGCGCGGCGGCGGTGAAGGACTGGCTCGTGAAGAACGGCTGCGACGCCAAGCGGCTCGTCAGCCACGGGGTGGGCGACCGCTACCCAGTCTCCGGCAACGACACCGAAGCGGGTCGAGCGAAAAATCGGCGGGTCGAGCTGGTCAAGTTGTGATGACGGCGACGTTCACCGCGCCCTCGAAGCAAAACCCGATCTCCAAGTCGAGTCCTGGCCAAAGCCGCACGTCGTGCACCTGGCCGCACCGTGCCGCTATGTCCGGGCGGTTCGAGCGCTGGCGGCGCGCACCTTGCCAACCTCAGCCTGAGCTGTACCCGCAAGTCCACGACTCCTATCCCGGCGCTTGGGGTGCCCATTCCTCCTGCGCAGTCTTCGCCCGCGGCTCGATGGGGAGCGTGAAGTGGAACGTCGTTTCTTCCGGGGTGCTTTCGGCCCAAATGCGCCCACCGTGGGCTTCCACCAAGCCCTTGCAGATGTAGAGACCCAGCCCCAGGCCGGTCTTTCGCTCCCACGCCCCTCGATGAAAACGGGTGAACAAGCGCTGAATCGTTTCATCGGACAGCGCCTTGCCCTTGTTGGTGACCGCCACCTCCACCTCGTCGCCTCGCGCACGAAGACCGACGACGACCTCGGTGCGTGGCGCTCCGTATTTGATCGCGTTCGAAAGAAGATTGCCGAGCACCTGCTCCAGCCGGCCGGAGTCGGCGACGACCCACGGAACGTCGCCCTCCACCTCGACCCGCACGGGACGGTCGGGCGCCTCGCTGCGCTCCGCCGCCTCCCGGGCCAAAGACACGAGGTCCATCCACTCACGCTCGATTTTCAAACGATGGGCTTCGATGCGGCTGACGTCCAAAAGGTCGTCGATCATCCGCGTGAGCCTCTGTACCGAATGCTGGATCCGCGCGAGGAATTTCGATTCTTCCGCGCCCATTCCCCCTGGGTGAGCTCGCTCCACCATCCGCGCGGCGAGGGCGATGATCTGAATGGGTTGCCGCAAGTCGTGCGCGACCACGCTCGTCCACTCCTCACGCATCCGCTCCAACGCCTTGATCGTCGAAATGTCCTGAAACACCGCCACCGCACCGGCAGGTGCCTCGCCCTCTTGGAGCGGGCTGGCGCTGGCGAGGATGGGAACCAACGTGCCGTCCTTGGTACGCAGGAGCAGCTCCACACCCCTCACCGTCTCTCCGCGGAGCGCGCGCACCAATGGCAGCTCGTTGATGACCTCCGGCGCCCCACTGGGCAGGTAGACGTCGAATAGAACCGGGTTTCCAAACACGTCCCGCTCGCCGCGATCGCCAACGGTGAAGGCCTGGGCGGCGCGGTTGAGGATGACGACCCGACCTGAGCCATCGGCAATCAGTACCCCCTCTGGCATTTGATCGATCACTTGCTTGAGCCAACTCCGTTCCCGCGCCTCGAGCTGGCGGAGCCGGGTGACCTCCATCGCCACCGCCGCCCGGTCGGCGAGCATGGCGACGGCCCGTTCGTCGTCCTCGGTGAACTCCTCCGCGCCTTGCTTGTTGGAGAGGTACAGGTTGCCCAGCTCCCGCCCCCGGTAACGAACGGGAGCACCGAGAAAGCTGGTCATCTCTGGATGATGCGGAGGCAGCCCGAGGAAGGCGGGCTCGCGGCGAATATCTGGGATTCGCAGAGGGTGGGCTTCGTGAATCACCTTCCCCAAAAGGCCCACAGGCCGAGGGTGGCGCCCGATGGCGCGCTCCTGCTCTTCGCTCACTCCCGTGAACACCCATGGGTCGAATGGACGGGAGGGATCGGTGCCGATGCCTAAGGCCGCGTATTGCGCTCCAGTAATCGTCTGCGCCTCTTGGCAGATCGTCAAAAGCACCCGGCGAAGATCTGCATCTGGCACCATGGCCGCTGCGTCTTGCACGGCGATGGTCGCCCTTCCGATGGCCTCCAGCTGCCGACGAAGCTTTTTCTCTTCTTCGTGCGCGCGCCGCGTCTCCGCCGCCACCACCTCGAGCTGCCTGGCGGTGAGGAGAATGACGCCCGTCGCGATCACGCTGCCGAGCGCCGCGAGCGCCGACAAGACCGCCGGCACATCGCTTAAGCCAGCCCGGAGCAGCGCCCCTGCGACCAGCCCCAAGCCGGGCGGGAGCAAAAGCACCGGTAGAATCAAGCGGCGGCTGAGGAGCCCTCCTGGACCAGCGCCGCAGAACAACCGGCAGGGAGCGTGCGCGGGGTCTCCTGTCAGGGCGACCACGGCGAGGAGCAAGATCGACACCGCCGTCGGTAGAGACATTCCACGGGTCGGAACGGCATTCGGTACCCGGGTGTAGGTCGCTTGAAAGGCATAAGCGGAGAGGACGACGAAGGCGCTTAGCGCCGCTCCGAGAATCAATGCGGTGCTGAGCGCCCTGCGCCATCGTCGTGGCGCGTCGACCACCAGGCCTAGCCCGAAAAGCACCAAGGTGACGTTCGTCCCCAGCGAGAGCGTGGAAAGCCAGGGCAGGCCGGCCATTCCCACCACCAGCACCGCTGCGATTGGCCGGCCCACTCGCTGCCGGGTGCGCCCCACCGCTCCCAGCCGCAACAGGCCGCACGCCGCGGCAGCGACCAGCACGGCGAATGCAGCAGCCCCCGACATCTCCCAGCCACCCCGCACCCACGACCGGAGCCACGCCGCTCCAATCCCCCAGCTGATGAGCACGGTCACCGCTACCAGAACCGCCAGAAACAGGCACACGCGCGCCAGCACTCCAAAAGTCCGCAAGGCTCGCGCATCGAGAGACGTTGTCTTGGCTGTGAGACCCTTCGGCGCCATCTTGACGCACCAAAAGATGCGGCCTGGGCTTGCCGCGTGCATGAAGGGCTTGGCCAAAATGCCCGCCTGGTGTTGGCTTTGAGTGGCATGAAGCGACCACATCACCGCTCGTCCGCACGCTCGCTCGGCATCACACCGACGTCGCGGGGCGAGCCGAGGCGCACGCCCTGACCTCTGGATTTTCGAACATCCTCGAAAAAGGGCCGGTTCCTCGCTGGCTCGGCGATGTGCGGTTACATTTCGACACCCCGCAGCTCGTCGGCGAGGCCGGGCTTCCTTCCGTGCGCTGGCCGCCGGCGCTCGCTTTGACGACGGGTGTCGTGGGTGCGGTCGGTTGCGTTGCGGTACTCCTCGCCGTGCCCCAGGAAGGCGCCGCAGCGGCGGGCCTGGGAGCGCTGTCCGCCGCTGGTTTTCTCGCCGCCGCCCTGCTCGAACGGCACGTCAGGCGCCAGCGCCGCTTCGTCATCGGCTTCACCAGCCACACCCTGCGGCTCGACTTCACCACCGTGGTGCGAGGGCTGCCCCGGACGATGGTGGTACCCTTTCAGCGAGTGCGCGACATCGCGGTGCTGGAACAGGCCGACCAGCGATTCGTCCTCACGGTCGACTTCGAGGACGAACGCGGCGGCCTCTTTCGCGAGGTGCTGGTGGCCAACGTCACTGGCGAGGAGAGCGAGACGCTGCAGCGGCTGCGGAGCCTCCTGCGCGCCGCCATCGGGCTCTCCTAGCCAGGGGCCGGCTTCATCACCACCTCGACCACCGTGCCCACCCCGACCTCCGAGGTCAGGCGAACCTCCCCGTTCATCTGGCGCATCAGCTCACGACAAATGGCAAGCCCCAGCCCGGTGCCCACACCCGGAGGCTTGGTGGTGAAGAGCGGCTCGAACACCTTGGGCTGCAGCTCGGGAGGAATACCGCAGCCGTTGTCACGCACCGTGGCAATCACCGCACCGCCGTCGACACGCCAGGAAATGTCCACCCGCCCCGGGCGGTCGAGACCCTCCATCGCGTGCGTGGCGTTGAGGAAGAGGTTCAAAAACACCTGCGTCAACTTCACCGCGCCGCAGGCGACCGGGGTGGGCTGGCCCTCGACCACCCAACGGGTGGGTTGCCGTACCTGCGCGCGCGCCAACCGCACCGCGAACTGAACCACGTCGGCGATGTCGCAGGTGGCGCTTTCCTCGTCGGCTCGGGCCTGAGAGCGCACACCCAGCGCCACCTCACGAATGTGCTTGGCGCCCGCCTCGACGTCGGCCAGCAGGTTGGGCAAGTCGTCGAGCGTGCCGCGCACCGCCTCGTCGGGGTGGGTGGCCAAGAAGGGCCTCACGTAGCGTTCGAGAAGGTCGAGCTCCTCTCGCAGGGCGCCGATGTTCTGCGTCATGTAGGCCACGGGGTTCATCAGCTCGTGGGCGATTCCTGCGCTCACTTGGCCGATGGTGGCCAACCGCTCCGAGAGGAGCATGCGCACCTCGATTTCCCGCAGGCGCGTTTGCAGCGCACAGATGCGCAGCGCATCTTCCAGGGCGGCCCCCAGCTCCTCGCGCACCCAGGGCTTGATGAAGTACCGAACCACCTGGCCGCGGTTCACCGCGTCCATCACCGCCTGCAGGTCCGAGTAGGCGGTGATGATCATCCGGGAGACGTCGGGGGAGCTCTCGCGCACCTTCTCGAGAAGCTCGACGCCGGTCATCCCCGGCATGCGCTGGTCGGCGATGAGCACGCCGATCTCTGAGGCCTGAGTAGAGAGCATCGCCAGCGCCTCCTGAGCCGAGGTGCAGGTCATCACCTTGAACCGGGCCCGAAAGTTGGCCTCGAACACCCGCAGATTCGTCGCCTCGTCGTCGACGTACAAAACGGCGAGCGGCTCGACGATCGGCATTTTCTCTCCCCTCCCCCCCACATGCCGATACTACCCTCGCTTGCGAAATCCAGCCTGTCGAACGACGCGCAAGGCCGTTAACATGATGCCGTGCGTTTCTCCGGGCGGCTGATTCTCGCTTGCGTCGCCACGGGGTGTGCCTCGACACCACAGCCCCCTCCCGGCGACGAGCTGGAGTGGCCCGAGGGCACGAGCTCAGAAAGGCCCTCGCGCGCCGCCTTCGACGTGGCCCCGCCGAGCGAAGAAGCCCTCGCTGCCGCCTTTGACGCGCCCTCGCCACCGTCTGCGCCGGCCGCCGCGCCTCGAAGCGTTCCTCCCCAGGCAACCACCTCTCCTGTCGACTCTGGTACCGACGCGCGCGCGGCCTTCGCCGATCGTCTGGCGCAGGCCAAGCGGTTGGTGACGGCCAAACGCTATGAAGAAGCCAAAACGGCGGTGGATGAGCTCCTTCAGCGCTCCGCGACGATGGGCCCTTTCGAGGTCCAGCGCGCCCACGAGTTGCTTTGCACGCTGTCGCTGAAAACGAAGGACGCCAAGACCGCGCGGTGGGCAGCCGAGAGCTGGTTGGCGGCCTGCGGACCGGAGCGAGTGGACCGCTGCCGCGCTCAGGCGTCGAGGGCATGGACCCAGGCCGCCGGGCTTTCTCCGCCGAGCGCTCACTCCCGCGAGCGCATCAAGCAGGTGCGCGCTGCCGACGACTGCGTGCGCCGAGCGGAGCAGACGAAGAAGGCGTCTGCCGCCTGCTGGACCGCGGCCGTTTCTCTCTACCAGCGAATGCAAGACAACCTCATGCTCGCGCGCGCCCAGCTGGCCAAGGGCATGGCGCTGGCGGGCGAAGCGAACCGGCTTCAAGAAGCCATCGCCGTGTTGACGCGCGCCGAGCGGCAGTGCCAGGAGCCGCGCTGCTTACCCTTGCGCCGGCGGGCACTTCAAACGTTGGCGAACGCTCAGTTGAAAGCCGATGACCCCGAGGGAGCAGCGCGAACTCTCTTGGCCGAGGTGCGCCTCGCCGCCGTCGATCTGCCCGAGGAGCAAAAGCCCTTCGTTCGCTCCGACAAGCTGGACCGTGTTTGCGCCCGCTTCGACGAGCGTGCGGGGGCGGGCGCTTGCCGCCGGCTGGAGAAGCAGCTCTACCGCGACTACACCTTCCGCGATTTCTCCCTGGAACGGTCGGGCCAGGGGCTCTCCTCCGAACGGGTGAAGGCGGTGAACGAGCACTTCTCGGTGCTGCTCCAAGAGTGCCTCGCCCACGAAGCCGAGCGCCTGGTTCCTCCGGCGTCAGAGAGGTACGACATCCGCTGGATGGTCACCCGCGAGGGCAGGGTCGATCAGGTGACGATGGGCCGTAAGGATCAACAAGACAGCCCCCTGGCCACCTGCTTACGGCAGCAGTTCAAGACCTGGCGCTACCCTCGCTACGAGGGCGAGGCGCAGCACGTCGAGCAGTCGTTCACCCTCAATGCCCGCGAGCGACGCACCGTCGGAAGCTATCATCCGTAGACCCCTCCTCTCCCAAAAGGGAGAGGGAGGCTCTCACAGCAACAGGCGCATGGGGTGCTCGAGGAGCGACTGGAGCTCTCTTACGTATTGGGCCCCGAGGGCACCGTCGATGACACGGTGGTCTCCCGAGAAGGTGATGGACATCATCTGCCGCACCACCATCTGTCCTTCGCGTACGACCACCCTCGGAGTCACCGCCCCCACGGCGAGAATCGCCGGCTGCGGAGGGTTGATCACCGCCACGAACGAGTCGACGCCGAACATCCCCAGGTTGGAGACGGTGATCGACCCACCGGTGTACTCCTCGGGGCGCAGCTTCCGCGCTCGGGCGCGCTCGGCGTAGTCGCGCATCTCGGCGCTGATCTGCGCCAGCCCTTTTTGATCGGCGTCGCGAATCACCGGGGTGAGGAGCCCCTCGTCGAGCGCCACCGCCACCCCCACGTCGATGTTGCGTAGCTTGAGCACCCGGTCGCCCTGGAATTGGACGTTGATGCGCGGGAAGCGCCGCACCGCCATTGCCGCCGCCTTCACCACCACGTCGTTCAGCGACACCTTGGTGTCGAGCGCCTTCGCCTCCTCGCGAATTTTCATCGCCGCGTCCATCTCCACCTCGACGGCGAGGTAGAAGTGCGGCACTTCGCGCTTGGCCTGGGTCATGCGCTCGGCGATCACCTTGCGCATGGAGGACAAGGGCAACGCTTCGGGCTCGACGCGCTCGAACGCGCGCGCCACCCATGCCGGAGGGCGCGCTGCCGGGGGGCCTACTGCCAGCGCCTGCTCGACGTCGCGCTTGATGATTCTCCCCGCCGGGCCGGTGCCGCTCACGCGCGACAGCTCGAGCCCCCCCTCGCGCGCCATCTTCTTGGCCAAGGGCGAGGCGCGAAGACGAGCTCCAGCGGGCGCAGCCTCGAAAACCTCCTTCTTCACCGGCTTCGTCTCTGGCTTTCCCTCCACCTTTTCGCCCTTGGCTCCGATGAAGGCGATCGGCTCGCCCACTGGCGCCGAAGCGCCCTCCCCCACCACGACCTTGACCAGGAACCCGTCCTCGTACGACTCGACCTCGAGGTTCGCCTTGTCCGTCTCCACCTCGGCGATCGCCTCACCGGAGGACACCTTCTCTCCTTCCTTCTTCAACCAGCGGGTGATTTTCCCCTCCTTCATCGTCGGGGAGAGCGCGGGCATCTGTACCGGGGTCGCCATGCTCACTCCTCCTCGAGGTAGAGAACCTTCTTCACCCCACGAACGATGCGCGCGGGGTTGGGCTCGATCGCGGTCTCGAGGTTCGCCGCGTACGACATCGGCACGTCGAGGCCGGTGACGCGCTCCACCGGGGCGTCGAGGTCGTCGAACGCCTCACGCTGAATGAGGTCCACCAGCTGAGCGCCGAAGCCGCCGTGGGGCCAGCCCTCCTCCACCACCACCACGCGGTGAGTCTTCCGAGCCGCGGCCAAGACCGCCTCCTCGTCCAAGGGGCGCAACGAGCGCAGGTCGAGCAAGTTGACCGAGATGCCCATGTCCTCCAGCGCCTTCGCCGCCTCTTCGGCGTAGTAGTACATGCGCGACCAGGTGATGACGCTCACGTCGGTGCCCGCACGCTTCAAGTCGGCCTTGCCGATGGGCACCAGGTGCTCCCCTTCGAGGACGTCACCTTTCACCGAGTAGAGCCGCTCGGCCTCGAACATCACCACCGGGTTCTCGTCGCGGATGGCCGCCTTGAGCAGACCCTTGGCATCGGCGGGTGTGGCCGGGGCGACGACCTTGATGCCCGGCCAATTGGCGTACACGTTGTCGAACACCTGGGAATGCTGCGAGGAGAGCCGGCCTCCCGCGCCCGCCGGCCCGCGGAAGACGATGGGGCAGCGCAGCTGGCCGCCCGACATGTGGCGCAGCTTCGCCGCGTTGTTGAGGATCTGGTCCATCGCCAGCACGGCGAAGTTCCAGGTCATCATCTCGATCACCGGGCGCAGGCCGACCATCGCCGCCCCGGTGCCCAGGCCGGTGAAGCCCAGCTCGGAGATGGGCGCGTCCACCACCCGGGCGCTGCCGAATTTCTCCAAAAGCCCCTGCGACACCTTGAACGCCCCCTGGTACCGGCCGACTTCTTCTCCCATCAAGAAGACGCGGGCGTCGCGCTCCATCTCCTCGGCAAGCGCCTGGTTCAGCGCCTCGCGGTACGAGAGCTCGGCCATCAGCGGGCCTCCTTCCCGTTGCGGCGCTCTTTTTGCGGCACGCTCTGCCCCTCTTCCGCACGGGAGGAAGCCTGAGCGCGCCTTTCACCGAGCGACCGAGCCGGCGGCTCCAACTCCCAGGTCACCTCGAGATCGGCGTCGCCCGGGTAGCTCGGCCAGCTCACGTCCTTGGCGCCCAGCACGCGCTCGCGGGGGCGCACGTCGTCTTCGCCTTCTTCGACGATGACGTCACGCCACAGCTCGTCGAGCGAAGGCTGGGCAGACTCGTCAGCGAACCTCGCCGCCTCAGCCGCGGTTTTCTTCATCTGCTCGTCGATGGCGTGAAGCTCGGCTTCTTTGGCCGCTTTTGCTTTGAGGATCGCCGCGCGCAGCTTGGGGATGGGGTCGTTTCGCTGCTCCTCCTCCACCTCCTGCTTGGTGCGGTAGGTCGCAGGGTCGGCCATCGAGTGGCCCTTGAAGCGGTAGGTCGCCGCCTCGAGCAGCACGGGCCCCTTTCCCGCCCGAGCGTAGGCAGCGGCGTCGGCCACTGCCTCCCAGACCTTGATCACGTCCATGCCGTCGACCTTTTCTGCGCGCATGGCGTAGGCGTGGGCGCGCTTGTGAATTTCGGGCACCGCCGACACCCGGTCGATCGCCGTGCCCATGCCGTAGCGGTTGTTCTCGCAGACGTAGATGACCGGCAGCTTCCACTTCGACGCCATGTTCAGCGTCTCGTGGAAAGAGCCCTGGTTGGCGGCCGCCTCTCCGAAGAAGCACACGGTAACCCGGTCTTCGTTGCGGTAGCGGGAGGCGAAGGCCATGCCGGCGGCGAGCGGAATTTGCCCGCCGACGATGCCGTAGCCTCCGTAGAAGTGGTGCTCGACGTCGAACAGATGCATCGAGCCGCCCTTACCCTTGCTGTAGCCCGCGTCGCGGCCGAAGAGCTCGGCCATCACCATGCCCGGATCGGCGCCGCGGGCCAGGGCGTGACCATGCTCGCGGTAGGCCGCCAGCACGTAGTCGTCGGGGCGCAGCGCGTCGATGGCACCCACCGCCACCGCCTCCTCGCCGATGTACAGATGACAGAAGCCGGCGATCTTCCCCAGGCCGTACTGCTGGCCGGCCCGCTCTTCGAAGCGGCGGATCAAGGTCATCTTCCGGTACATCGACAAGAGGATGTCGTTGGGCGGAACGCTGGGCACACTCGCCTCCGTCAGAGTGGGCGGTGCATAGCAGAGCTCTCGGCGATTCGCGCCGTTTTAGAAGCACCGAGCGTTCAGGGCAGGTCGAAGTGCGGCACGCTCACCACGTGCTCGAGAATCTCGACCGGACGGCCTGAGTGGTCGGTGGCGAGGTGAACGGCGAGCGCGTCAGGAAACTGTCGCGCGTAGTCGTTGACGTGGGTGGGCTCGTTGTCGAACGCGGCGATGAGCGTACCCAAGGCGCCCAGCCGGGCGTGGGCCTCTCGCTTCCAGTCGTCGTCGGTCATCTGGAAGGTGGGCTTCATCAAGAGGTGTACCTTGCCGCCGGGAGTGGCCATTCCTGCTTTGCGCATCGACTCCACCGAGCCTACGCGCATCGCTTCGTGGCGACCGGTGACGTAGGCCACCGTCGCACCGGTCTCGACCACCTCGCGCAGGTACTCCGGGGCCCCGGCGATGGGCACGTCGTCGACGCAGTACTCGCTGGTGAAGAAACGTTCGAGCCAGAACGCCTTCGCGTCCCGGTACAGCCCTTCGGCCTCGCTGGAAGAAAGGCCGCACGCCACCATCGCCGCCTTCATGTCCCAACCCGACACCCAGTGCTCCGCCGCGCAGCGGGTCAAGGCAGAGACTTTTCGGGCGGCGCCAAACTCGCGCAGGATTCGCGCCTGCCTCGGGCGGTTATCGAAGAGAGTGGAGTCGAGGTCGAAGGCGAGCAACGCCGGGCCACCCAGCGCGCGCGCCTTGTCGAGCACGCCGCGAAGCACGCTGGGCCAGTCGGAACGGATGCGATTCTTGAAGTCGGTCACGGTCCCCTACGCCGCCGGCCGTACCGGCGAGCTGCCTTCGGGGTCGAAGCGCACCATACGCTTGAGCCCATTGCGATCGAGCACCAGCCGCACCAATTGCAGCGAGGTGCGTTTGGTGTCGGCGTCGTCGACGAAAAACCGGAACGCCAAATCTATCTGATAGCTCTTGGCCGCCTTCACCCGGCCGATGGAGAAGTCCTCGAGGTCGACGTACTCCAGCGCGTACTCGGGGTCGTCCATGTCGCGCAAGAGCCGGTCGACGTTGAGCCGAATGATGTCGGTGACGCCCGAGACGATGCCGCCCCCCATGCGCGGCAGCATCTCCGATTCGAGGTCGATCTGCTTTTGGTAGCGAATCACCATCTCCGCCAGCTCACCCTGGGACACCGTGACGAAGTCGTCGGTTCGGCGCAGCTCGGTGATCTCCGGAGGCACCGTCACCGCCCGCCCGTAGTCGACTTTCTCCTTGCACACCCCCACTTCCTCCTTGGTCACCGGGTCGATGATGCGGGTGGTGCGGTCGAAGAGGTGCTTGGAGGCGAAGGTCTGGAAGATGTGCCTCAGGCCTTCCTTGATCCGGTCTTTGAACATGTAGCCCACGACCAGGATGAGAAAGAAGTTGAAGGACACCTGAGGAAAGCGCAGCTGGGCGGCGAAGGCCACCGCGGTGGCGAAGGCCATGGCGAGCCCGGCGGCCATGGCGAAGAGCAGCTCCTCCCAATTCTTGCGGGCCGAGCCGCGCCGCACCGCGAGGAAGAGGATGTTCATGCAAAATTTTTTCAAGAAGCCGATCCGGTGCATGTACTCCTCGTTGTCACCGGTGGGAGAGATGACGCTGCGTAAGTTGTTCTCGATCCGGTAGGCCTCCTCCGCGACCACCGCGGACATCAGCTCCTTGCGCACATCGATGTACACCCCGGTCCGTGGAATGCGCTCCATGTCCGCGACCGCCTTGCGGAAGAACTGCTCGAGCGAGAGGCTCATGTACTCGTCGACCAGACGCAAGGAAGCCTTGGTCTTCTCCTCGAGGGCGTACTTGCCCAAGGCGCGGGTGACGTCCCGGAAGCGCTCGAACATCCGCTGCACCTGCGCGAGGGTCTCGCGCACCAACACCGGCAACGCCTGGCCGTGCGTCGCCTGCGGCTCACTCCCTGCGGGCACCGAGCAGGAGACGTCGACCTCGCGCACGAAGCGGCGCAGCCCGCCGCGCAAGACGCAGCTGAGCATCTTCGCGTCGTAGACCAGCTCGCTTTCCGGGTGGAGCTGAGCCGTCTTCAGCTTCTCTTCCAGCTTGACCAGGGGAGAGTGCTCGGCGGTGAGCAGCTCTTCGAAGCTGAGCACCGGCGTCTTCAGCCGTACGTAGTTGTGAATGTCTGCGTAGAAGTCGTCGCGCGGGTAGGTGTCTTGATCGACGTTGAGGCTCGCCGGCAAGAAGATGTACGTCTCGACCAGGTATTTCGAGCTCGGGTCGCTCCCTGACGGTTGGTACTCGAGCTTGATCTCGAACTGCTTGCGATCGTGAATGTCGAGCCGCTTCTGCAGGAGCGGCTCGGCGGACGGCATGCGCACAACGGGCACTTTAGTCACGATTGTGTCACGGCGCACCTTGCCGCCTTCGCGACGCGCTGCGGCGAGGCTTCGCCCTCGATTGTCATCGCCCAAAGCGAAACGCTAAGGTGCGTCGGCCTTTTTCCCCGGAGAGAGTGATGCCGCTTCCCAAGTGGGCGAGCGATCTGTTGCCCATCGTCATCCTTTTGGCGGTCATCGGCCTCGTCTTGTGGCGGCTGCCCAAGGTGCAACTCGGTCACAGCGACGCCTTCAAGCGGCGGAGGTTCTTCAACTGGTTCCCGCTGGGGATGACGTACGCCTTCCTTTACTTCGGCCGCTACAACATCAATGAGGCCACCAGTGCGCTGGGCAAGCTGACCGACAACTCGGCCTTCGGGACGATCTTCGCCGTCGGCGCCTGGGTGTACGGCTGCTCGTTCATCATCAATGGCCCCCTCACCGACCAGCTGGGTGGGCGCAAGACGATTCTCATCTCCGGGTTGGGCTCGGCGCTCTCCAACGCGCTGATGGGGGCCTTGGTGTACGGGGTGGTGCGGGAGAGCTGGTCACCGCCGGGCGGCATCGTGCTCTGGCTGTGCGTGCTCTACGGCCTGAACATGTACTTCCAGAGCTTTGGCGCGGTGTCGATCGTCAAGGTCAACGCGGCTTGGTTCCACGTGCGCGAGCGAGGGGTGCAGGGCGGGGTCTTCGGCATTCTCATCTCGCTGGGCATCTACTTCGGCTACGACTGGAGCCGGGCGATTGTACGAGCCGCACCGGACGCTCCCTACCTCGCCTTTTTCGTGCCCGCGGCCGTCCTGGTCGCCATGTTTCTCGTCGGGCTCTTGCTCATCAAAGACACGCCCAGCGAAGCCGGGTTCGAGGACTTCGACGTGGCGGACGCTTCGTCGGGCGAGTCGAGCCAGCGCGTGGGCGTGGTGCCCGTCTTCGTGTCGATGGTGAAGAACCCCATCATCATGATCATCGTGGCCATCGAGTTCTGTACCGGCTTCCTGCGCAACGGGGTGATGTCTTGGTACCCCAAGTTCGCCAAGGCGGTAGGAACGAGCGAGTCGTTCGTGGCCGCGAACTGGGGAATGCTCCTGTGCGTGTTCGGGATCATCGGGGGGATGTTTGCCGGAGTGATTTCCGACCGCATCTTCCATTCACGCCGGGGCCCAGTGGCCACCGTGCTCTACGCGGGAATTTCCCTCGGGGCCATCGCCATGACCTTCTCCTTGGGCTACGGGTGGATCGGCTGGGTCTTGGTCTTCATGGCGCTCAATTACGTCGGGGTGCACGGCATGCTCTCGGGCACCGCGAGCGCCGATTTCGGGGGCAAGAAGAACGCGGGCGTGGCGGTGGGGATCATCGACGGCTTCGTCTACCTGGGCACGGGCTTGCAGTCGCTCATCGTGGGGCAGATTCTCCCCAAGGGAGAGCTGGCCAAGCACCCGGCGAGCTGGAGCTACTGGCCGATCGCCATGCTCCCGGTGGCGTTCATCGGGCTCTACCTCTGCACCCGGGTGTGGCACGCCAAGCCGCAGCCAAAGGCCGCCCCGGCCCTTGTACCGCAACCGGTCCCTGTCACGGCCGACCCTCCTTCTCCCTCTGGGAGAGGGATTGGGTGAGGGAACGTCAACTCGTCGAGCCGCTACCCCTCACCCTCGCCCTCTCCCAGAGGGAGAGGGAATCGCGTCGAGGAAACGGCGCACCGCCAGCTCGGTCTTCGCGTCTTGGATCTCGCCCGAGCGGCAGGCGGAGAGCACCTCGGCGATCGGCCGCCAACGCAAGATGGCGCTCTCCTCCAGGGGCGAGCCGTCGCCGAGCGCTTCGCCTTGGGCTTTGCCGGTGACGTCGACGGCGGCGAGGTGAATTTTCTCGGAGAGAATTCCCGGCGCGAGGAAGAAAGGCGCTCCGAGCAGCGTCATCTCTTCGGGGGAGACGACGATGCCCGCTTCCTCGCGCACCTCTTCCGCCGCCCGCACCCTAAGCCCCGCTTCGCCGACGTCGGCGTGCTCGAGGACCCCGGCAACGATCTCCTCGACGAAGAGGTGCTCGCTCTCGCAGGGGATGCCCGCGGCGCGCTCTTTACGGAAGTAAGCAGCGGGGCGCAGTTGCATGCGGGTGAGCACCTCAATGCCCGACGAGGAGCGGCGATGCACGAGCACCGCGACCGCGTCGAGCTGCGGCCGGTCGATGACGTCGACCCGATAGATGGGCGAGGTCGAACCGTCCGAGCGAAGGTTGCGGCAGCGCAGGCGCTTGAGGCGCAAGAAACCCTCGTCGCAGCGCGCGGTGGCCGAGAAATCTTCGAGGATTTCGATGCTGCTCACAGGTGCGTGCATGGTTATCGATAGACGTCCTTGCGATGCCCGACCTTGTAGATTCGGACCAGCTTCGAGGCGTCGTCGATTTCGTAGAGAATCCGATAATCGCCAACGCGAACGCGGTACCCCCCGCGCCCCGTGAGCTTCTTTGCACCCGGCGGCCGAGAGCTCTGTGCGAGACGAGAAATGGTGCTGCGAATACGTTGACTGGCTTCTTTCGGCAGGTCGAGGAGCTCGCGCACCGCGCGCTCTTCAACCTCGATGTGGAAGGTCACCGACCCTCTCGCTTCTTGAGCTCCTTTTCGACCTCTTTCCAGGAGCTGAAGGAAGTGGCCGTTCTGCGAGCCTCTTCCAACTCGAAGGCGTCGAGCAGATCCTCGAGCTTTTCTTTAAGGGCTTCGGCCACCACGTGGCTCTTGCGCAGCCCAAACCGGCGGCACACCTTGTCCAGCGCTCGTTTGAGATCTCCTGGGATCTTCGTCGCAAAGGGTTCGGCGGCAAGCATGACAAAAGTATACCTAGGTATACCTCATCATGCCAGGCTGGAGGCCGGCACCCCGTCTTGAACAGCCCTCGCCGATCCCGTACCTTGCCGCCTCGGCCGCTCCCCAGGTTCTCCCTTTGATCCGCTCCCTTGGACGTTCTTCCTGCCAGCTGGCGATCGCGACGCTC
>JBMORE010000091.1:0-4687 GCA_049322255.1 Myxococcota bacterium
CACGGCCACCTCGCCTACCGGCTTCCTTGGTCGGGCGCAAGGGCCGCGATTTTCCGTGGGCCCCTCGGTTTTCTGACGCTTCGCCGCCGTCTAAGTGCCCTAAAAGCCGTATCTTCCCCCTGGCCCAAACCTCGCAGCATGGCCAGCGGCCGCCGTACCTTTTCGGAGGGACTTTCGATGACGCGTACCTACGTGATGACGGGGTTGTTGGGAGCAGCCTTGTGGGGCTGTGGAGGCAACAACATCCCCACGCCGCAAGGGGTGGTGAACCGGGTGGAGCTGCAGAGCTTTGCCGGCCCCAACGCCTGTGCCGAGCTGGAGAAGTACATCGAGGACACCGCGGTGCTGCAGATGCGCACCAGCTTGGAACTACAGAAGGAAGGCGGAGGTGGCTGGTGGTGGGGCGGAGACGTGATGATGGGAGCGCCCCAGGCGGAGGCGGCAGGTGCCGCTGCCGATTCGTCGCGCTCCGCTCCTTCGGCTTACACCACCACCAACACCCAGGTGGCGGGAGTGGACGAGGCGGACTTCGTGAAGAACGATGGCACCCGCATCTTCGTGCTCTCGGGCGGCACCCTCTACGCCTCGCAAAGCTGGCCGGCGAGCGCGCTGTCGCTGGTGGGCAAGCTGAAGATTGAAGGCTACCCGCGCGAGATGTTCCTCGAGGAGAACGACCGCCTCGTCGTCTTCTCCAGCGTGTGGAACCGTTACCCGATGGACGCGCGCTACACGGGCGACGCCTGCGCCTCGCTCGATTGCGGGTACTACTACTCCAACACCGTGAAGGTGACGGTGGTGGACGTCTCCAACCTCGCCGCGCCCAAGGAGACCCAGTCCTTCTACCTTCCCGGCAGCTACTCCAACTCGCGGCGCGTCGGCTCCTCGGTGCGGCTGGTGCTCTCCGACTCCTTCCGTTTCCCGCCCACGATGCGCTGGTACCCGGAGTACTCGGAGGGGCTCTACGAGGACAAGGCGCGGCTGGCGCGGGAGTACGACCGGCTCATCGCCGAGAACGAGAAGCTCATCCGCGCATCGAGCCTGACGCAGTGGCTGCCGCCCTCCAAGGTCACCACTCCCGACGGCCAAATCCACTCCGTGGCGCGCGCCTGTGACTCCTTCCACAAGACCAACGCCCCCACCGAGCTGGGGCTGCTCACCATCGCCACCTTGAATCTGGCCAACCCGACCCAGATGACCGAGACGAACATCATCGCCCACACCGGGCAGGTGTACGCCTCGGCCAAGTCGCTCTACGTGGCCAACGGGCACTGGTGGTGGTGGCCGCAGCCGGGGCAGACCACCGCGACTTACTTGCACAAGTTCGACCTCACCGACCCTGATCGCGCGGTGTACGTCGCCTCAGGCAAGGTGGAGGGCACCATCGTCGACCAGTTCTCCATGGACGAAAACGCTCAGGGCTACTTCCGCATCGCCTCCACCATCGCCTCCCGGGTCTCTGAGCTGAACAACCCCTGGGGCCGGCTGGAGACCACCAACAGGCTCTTCGTGCTCAAAGAGAACGCCGGCGCGCTCGAGGTGACCGGCCAGAGCGAGGAGCTGGCCAAAGGCGAGCGCATCTTCAGCGCGCGCTTCACCGAAGACAAAGGCTACGTGGTGACCTTCCGCCAGGTAGACCCGCTCTTCACCTTCGACCTCTCCGACCCCACCCAGCCGCGCAAAGTGGGCGAGCTGAAGATTCCCGGGTTCTCCACTTACATCCATCCCATCGATGACGGACACCTGCTCACCATCGGCACCTTCCAGCCGGAGAACCCCACCGACTGGCGCGAGCGTCATTTGCAGCTGTCCATCTTCGACGTCACCGACCTGGCCAACCCCCGACAGACTTTCACCCAACAGGTGGGCACCGCTTACGGCTGGAGCGAAGCGCAGTACGAGCACAAGGCCTTCAACTACTTCCCCGCACGCAAGCTGCTCGCCATTCCTTTCTTCGACTGGCGGTGGGACGCGCGTACCTCCGATGAGTACTGGGCGGGCTTCACCTCAGACTTGCGGGTGTTCGAGGTCGACCCCACCACCGGCTTCACCCCCAAGGGCGCGCTGTCGATGAAAGACCTCTACACCAGCTACACCGACTACGGCTGGTACTACTACTGGACGCCGATGGTGCGGCGCAGCGTGATGGCCGACGAGTTCGTCTACGCCATCTCCGACGCCGGCATTCGGGTGGCGGACGTGGCCAACCTCGCCTCGCCCATCGCCACCGTGCGCTTCGACCGGACGGTGAGCCAGTAGGCGCGGTGCGCTCGTTGCTACTTCGCCGCCGGCTTCACCTTCGGCCAAAACACCGCGGCGCGCGCGGTGTCTGACGCGAACGCGAGCTTCGCCTCACGGAGGTCGTAGACCCGCGGCCAGGTGCCGACGCTGGTGAGAGCGACGAGCAGATAGGGTCCGCGCAGCTCGATGGCCAAGAGGTCTCCTCGGGTGAAGCCGAGGTTGGGCAGCGGTGCGGGGGGCTTGCCTTGGGGCTGGAAGACGAGGAGCCCGGTCGTGTAGGCGAATTCGCCGGACACCTGCCAACCGAAGAGGTTGCCCAGCGGGTTTCGAAGCACCGCCCACCCGTCCGTCTCGTCGGCGCTTGGCGGAGGCGTCCACGGCGCCAGCAGGGCTCTGGTCGCCTCGTCTTCGACGGCATCGCCCAGCGAGTGGAAGGTCGACAGCACTTCGGTGCGTGGCCCCAGCTGGTTCCAGGAGTCGAGCGCTGCGGCTCCCGCCGCGTAGTCCCAACCCGTGGTGGTGACCTTGCTCTCCACTCTTGTCCAGGCAGCGCCCTCCAGCCGGACCGCGTGCGCAAGGGCGGGCAGCCCGTCTGCAATCAGGGGCAAGGTGATGGTCTCACCCCCGACATCGAACGCGTCGCCCTCCTTCGCGTCGGGCAGATCCTCAGTGGAGAAGGCGAGCACTCCCGTGGCAGCAAACCCCAGGTCGGCCAGGCTCCCGCGCACCACTGGCTCAGGGAGCACCACCACCTTTCCCGTCGCCAGGTCGACCTGGAAAAGGCGCACTGGCCCGTCGACCGCGGGGTCCTCCGGATGACCCGACCCCGGAGTGTCTGGGCCGTGGTAGGTCGTGCCGCTGCGGAACGTGGGGTCGAACCAAACAACGGCGCGCGAAAGGTCGGGAGACCAGGCGACCCGGGCGCCGACGCAGCTTCCTGGGAAGCGCGCCACCTCGGTCGTGGCCTTCGAAGGTAAGCCGACCCGCTTCCAAACGCATTGGCCACCCGAGGGCTCGAGCAAAGACAGCTCGGCGTCGCTTCTTGGCGCGAAAGCAGGCGCGACTTGGCTCGCAGCCTCTGACGGCTCCTTGCGGCACCCGGCGGCGAAGGCAGCCAAGGTGAGCGATGCGATGGGGGCGAAACGTGACACGGTGGTTCCCTTTGCACTTCAGGGAAGTTTTTTCAACGCCGCTTGCAGCCGTACCTGACTTGTCGCAGAGCGCTGCGGCGCGGGTAGGCTCTGGGCGAAAAAGAGCGCCTCCTCGAGCGTCTTCCGCGCGCCGGCGGTGTCGCCTTTTCGTTCCAGCACCGAGGCCTTGGTCTCCAGCACGCGGATGCGCCGCGGACCCGCCACCTTGCCCAGCGCCCTTTCGACGGCGGCGAGCGCTTCGTCCAATCGCCCTAGCTCGCGGTAAGCAATCGCCAGTCGAGCGGGAGGGTTGGAGTCGTGCGGCAGCTCGCGCTCGGATTGCGTCAGCGCCTCCAGCACCCGTTCAGGAGCCTTCAACTCCAGCGCCGCCACCAACCGATGCGAGTCGAACGCCGCTCGCGCCTCGACAGTGGGTGTCTTCGCTGCTTCAGCCTCGAGGAAGGTGAGCCACTGGCTGGCCCACTTTCGGGCTCCCGCCTCGTCTTTCGCTTTCTTTCGTAGCTCCACCAAGACGTCGAAGACGCCGGAGCGGTCGTCGGCCAACAGCCCCGGAGCTGACACCGCCTCCACCGCCAGTGGCTCGAGCACAGCGAGCGCTTCGTCGCGCCAATTTCCTTCTCCCGCCAGCGCACAGGAAAGGCCCATCACCACCGCGTTGGCGAAAGAAGGTCCGCGCGACAGCGTCGGTGCCAGGTCGGCCGCCGCCTGCGCACAAGGCTCGAGCTCCTTGGCTGAGTAGTGAGCAAAGAGGAGCGACTCCACCGCGCGCCCACGCTTGGGCCATTCGCCGGTGGAGAGGAGCAGCGCCTCGCGGTAGGTCCGCGCCGCCTCGGCGTAGTGCTTCTGGGCGAAGCTGCGGTCGGCACGCAGGAGCGCTCCGTTCGCGCCCGCTCCGTAAGGGTTTTGCCAGGCGCGGTGGGCGTCGTCGAAGAGCTTGGTCAGCTGCTCCACCGTGGCCGAGCCCACCCAGCGGAAGACTTCCGTCTCGGTGGCGGGGTCGATGACCAGGAAGGTCGGCCACACTTCGATGGGATGCTTCTCGAGGAAGGCGGCGTTCTTTTCCTTCTCGGTGTCCACCTCCAGCCACACGAAGCGCCCGGCGTGCGGTGTCAGCTCCTCGCGCACCAGGACATGGCTCTTCATGAAGCGGCAGGTGTGGCACCAGTCGGCCCAGGCGTCGATGAAGAGGGGCAGCTTCCTCTGCTTCGCCTCGGCGAGCGCGCGCGGGTAGTCGTCGGAGATGAAGGGCAAGCCGCGGAGAATCGGGGTAGGCGGCGGCTTGGCGCCTGCACAGCCGA
>JBMORE010000091.1:4787-16121 GCA_049322255.1 Myxococcota bacterium
ACGGAATAGTCCGCGGTTTCGCGCTCGGTCTGCTCGCGACCGAGAATGCTCAGATACTCGGCTTCGATCTTTCCTGGGAGCACCAGGTCCATGTTGAACCGCTCATTGACGCCCCTGTGGGTTTTCGGCTGCACGCCGACGGTCAACAACGCAGCGCGAGCGCCGTGAAAGACGCAATAGTAGGCACGGCTCGCGGCGGCGTCTGGATAGCCACCTTGGAGGTCGTGCTCGGCGGCGGCCAGCGCGCGGTGCGCCTTGACGAGCTGCTTCACGATCGCCCTCTGGCGATTCGGCCGAGTCATACGAGAATCCTCTCGTTCTCGATGTCCAGCGCAAGCTGAAGCTCGTCGGCGAGCATCGACTGGAACTTCTCGCGCGAAAGCACGCGCGGAGAAATCCACAGTCGATAGGCGACGTCGACTTCGGCCACTTCACGGAAGAGAGCATCTTGCTCCTTCAGGTCCGGCTTCTCTTCAAACAGAAGCAGAACGTCCACATCGCTCTCTTCGTGCTGCTCGCCCCGGGCGAAAGAGCCGAACAGGCGCATCTCGAGGAACTTCTGGCCGAACCTGGCGGCCAGCCGGTCCTTGAGTGCGCGCAAGGCGCCTTGGACGTGAGCGGGAATCACCGGGAAGTCGACTGTGTCGAGCGTCTGCATGAAGAGCTCGCCGGCAGCATAAACCACACCCCTCGATTTCCGCTCGGGGAGCGGTGTGTCTCGGCGAAGGCGGCTGAAGCTAACGTTCAGGAACAGCAGGCGCCAATGCCGGCGGGGTGTCTTGTTGGGAGCGGGCGCTTTAGGGCTGTGGCGACAGGCCCGCGCGCTGCGCGATGTCCCGGAAAGTCTCCACCGCCTCGGTGGGGGTGCGCGCCTTCTCCGGGCTGTCGAAGTCGACGCGGTAGAGCCCGAAGCGCGGCACGTAGCCTTCCGCCCACTCGAAGTTGTCGAGCAGGCTCCAGTGGTAGTAGCCGCGCACGTCCACTCCCTCGGCGAGGGCCCGCTCCACCGCGTAGAGGTGCGCGCGCAAGAAGTAGGGGCGCTCGGTGCCCTCGGCGTCGGCGATGCCGTTCTCGGTGATGTAGATGGGCCAGCCCTCTTGGCCGAAGCGCCGAAGGAACTGGTAGAGCCCCTCGGGGTAGATGTCCCAGCCGAGCTGGTTCACCGGGCGGCCCTTGGGCACGTACTGCTTGGAGAGCGAGGGGTCGCCCAAGTCGGCGCGCACGTGGTCGCGGGTGTAGTAGTTGAGGCCTAAGTAGTCGAACGAGCCCTTGAGGTCGATGACCTCGCGGTCGATTTCAATCTCCCCCGGCACCGAGAGCTGAATGCGGCCGGTGCGCGCGGCGCGCACGATGGCTTCGTTGAAGAAGTCGTCGGTCAAGCCGGCGACGGTGGTGTCGAGAGTGGAGTTGCTCGCGGGCTGAAACACCCGCACGTGGTGGGCGAGGCCGGAGAGCACCGCGCGCCCGTCGCCATCGGCATCGACGGTGTCGGCCACGCGCAGCGCGCTGGTGGCGAAGGCGTGCGCCTCGATGAGTCGCGCCAGCACCAGAGCCGCCGCCCGCGAGTCTTTCTTCCCCGGCGGCCAGATGCCGTCGATGTACCCCTGCACCGCGTACACGTTGGGCTCGTTCACCGTGCACCACAGGTCGACTTGCGCCCCCAGCTTGGTGGCCACCTTGAAGACGAAGCTGGTGAAGCGAAAAAGGGTCTGCTCGTTCTCCCAGCCGCCTTGCTCCGCCACCCAGGTGGGCAAGGTGAAGTGGTGCAGCGTCACCATCGGCTCGATGCCCGCTTGGCGCAGCTTGAGCGTCCATTCCAGGTAACGGTTGGCCACGTCCTCCCGCCACTGGTTCTCTTTGGGCTCGAGCCGGCTCCACTCCACCGAGAAGCGGTAAGTGTTCGCCCCCAGCGTCTTGAGCAGAGCGAGGTCTTCGTCGAAGCGGTTGTACGAGTCGGTGGCCGCCCCGGAGACGCTCTGATCGTGGATGTGCGGGCTGCCGTCTTCGAAGCTCCCCTTTTCCCACTCAGTCCAATCGTTGGTGTTGTTGCCTTCGACTTGGTGCGAGGAGGTGGCGGCGCCGAGGAGAAAACCGGGAGGCAACCCTTCGCCCACCGGCGCGGCCTCGATGTCGCTACGACGAAAGGACACCCGCGCGTCGCACGCGGTGATGACCAGCGCGGTGAGGAAGAGCCGTTTCACCGCCGCTCCTTGGAGCGGCCCGCCTCGGGGCCGAAGGCTGCGGCCACGGTGAGCAGCGCGGTTTCGCTGTTGCCCACGCGGAAGGCGAAGGCGGTCAGTCGAAGCCCGAGCTGCGAGCGCAGCCGCACCCGGGCGGTGAGCAGTGCGCCCAAAGGAGCGACGTACCCCAACCCCACGTCGCCCAGCTCGGCGGTGAGGTGGAAGGGAACCAGCCCGCGGTAGTCGAACACCCCGGTCGAGAGGCCCCAGGAGGAAAAAGCGAAGCTGGCGCGCACGCTGGGCAGAAGCTGGCTTTCGGGCAGCGCGTGCTCGGTGCGTAAAAAGTAAGCGCCGCCCACCACCGAGAAGCGTTCTCCGGTCCAACCGGCACGCGCGCCCACGGTGAGTCCTCCGCCGGCGCCTTCGCTGCCGGTGACGCCGGCGAAGGCCAGCGCGGCATCAGCGGTGAAACCGGAGAGCACCAGCCGTCCCTCCACCGAGGGCTCGAGAAAGAGGTCGCCCCAGCGGCCGCCGGTATAGGTGTAGCCCGTCCCCAGCATGCTCAGCCCGGCCCACACCTCGTTGGCGAGGAGCCGGCGCGCCGGCGTTTGGGAAGTCGCCCGAAGGACCGCCCAAGGAGGCGCTTCGTCCTCCTCCGCGGGGTGGTTCGGGACCACCGCGGGCTGGGGCGTCGACCCCAGCACCGCCAAGAGCAGGGCAGCTGTCACGCGCCGACCATACCTCGTTCCCGCGTGTGAGCGACCGGAGCGTGCTTGCTTTGGCCTCCGAACACGAAGCCCAGCGCTCCCTACAGAAGAAGCCATTCCCGACGTTTTGCTCTATTCTTCCGCGCTCGAGTCTTTCGCTCGACCAGGTTGACGGGGGCCGCGATGGCATCAGGTAAGAACAGAGTAGGACCGGGTGGCCTTCCGCCTGGGCAGACCGGCGGCTCCAGCAGCCGAAAAGCGGAGGCCCTCGGAAAACGTTCGGCCACGGAGAAGAAAGCCGAGAAGCCGAAAGCAGGTTGGGTTTCGGTGTTCGACACCTCGTTCTCCAAGCACCTCGAGCCGGTGCGCGTGTGGGTGGGAGACAACGGAGAGTCGGCCATCGCCAAGGAAGACCTTCTTCGGGTGGTGGGGAAGGCGGGTAAAGAGCTCGCCGCCGCCGACTTGCAGGGCGCCGTCGAGGTGAAGGCGGGCTTGTGGCAGAAGATGTTCGGCGGCCACACGGTGACGGCACGAGGAAACGCCGACAACCTGGTCACCTCGCGCGAGATACTCGAGGCGAAGGGCCTAAGTCAGCCCGCGCGCGACCTGGCCACCTTCCTTCAGGAAACTGCCAAGGCCAATTCCCAGGTGACGCATGACATCTTGGGCGAGCTTCGCGCCACGCTGGAGAAGAACGGCGGCGAGGTCAGCGGTGAGCAGCTGATGAGCGAGGTGAGCTCGCTGGTGACGCTGATGAAGGCGCACCGGATTCTTCCCTTCGAGGACGGCTCCAACCAGATATCGCTCATGTTGTGGTCGCCCGAGGGAAGCCCGCATGACGTCTTGTTGCGGGCCACCGTGCGAGACGTGGCGGCTTTCAAGGTTTCTCCCGAAACGCAGAAGTTCGAGGCCATCGAGCTCCAGTTGCTGGAAAAGCCCAACCACGCCGAGAAGGCCAGTGTCAGCTACATCATCAAGTACGACATCGGGGCGACGGCTAGGTCTGAGTCCGTCTCTATGTGGCGCGATGTGAGGGAGGGCCAGAACAAGCTCCCCATCCAGGAGAGCTCCGTCGACTCCGTCGGCTCTCCGGAAGAGGTCCGGAACTTCCGCCACGAAAAGGCCGCGGGAGTGAGCACGGAATTGCGCCGTTCGCTCGCCGAGCTGGGCATCGCCGTCGACGGGTAAAGCAATGTGATTCTGCGCGTTGCTCAGCGGTTGGCCTCCAATTCAGCGAGGAACACCGTTGGAGCAACGATTCGCAAGCCGGCGTAGCCATCGAGCGGAGTCAGATGACGGGTATTCCCGGTGACGATCCAGCGCGCACCCCCCGCGAGGGCGGTTGCAAGGTAGACGTTGTCGGTCGGATCGGCTTTGACGGCATCGATTGCCGGGAGCAGATCGGTTGGCACCATGTGCGCGCTCTCCATGGCTCGCTCGACGAGGAGGCGGGGATCGGTCCGAAACAGCCCCCTGAATTTCGCATACGCGATGACGCGCAAGCATTCGGCGACGATGGGAGGGGACCAGACCAGCTCGAACCCATTCCGTAGCCGAGCCCGCGACAAAAGGTCTGCGCATTTCCCGCCAGAGAGGGCAGCGGTGACGACGACGTTGCAGTCGAGCACTGCGCGAGTCACTGAGCTCCCGTGGCTCGCTTCGCCTCTTCTACCAGCGCCATCGCCTCCTCTTCGGAGAGTTTCCCTGGCTTCGCCGTCCGGAGTTGTTCACGAAGCTCCATGGCCGCGAGGTCGCGGCGCAACTCCAGCTCCAGAATAGAGCGCCCCCACTCGGACGCATCTTCCCCCTTCGCCTTGGCCACCTTCTTGATAGCGGCAAGGGTTTTCTTGGGGACTCGAACTCGGTAGACGGCGTCTTTTCGCATAAAACCAATGTAGCTACATTAGCGCCACAGCGCAATCGGAAGGCCGGGCAGCCGAAGGTCGCTGCCTCGTTCACCGACGTGATTGGCATGCGCTGTGAACAAGCCTTTCCTCGCCAAGCCATCATGCGGTTTCCCCCCTGCTCCATCCTGGCGTTCCTCGTCCTTTTTTCCGCGGTCAGCATCAGCTGTGGGCCGGAGAGCCGCGGCACAGAGGACGCACTTGTGGCTATCGCGACACGTTCGGAGGTGGATGGCTGGTACCCAGCGGATGATTGGCTTTGGGCTCAAGCCGGCTGGGACCTGGAGGAATGGGAACGGCGAGTCCTGGGGTTGATGTCTGACCTGGCGGCCGACGCATCGGAACTTGAGGACGCGACTTGGCTCACCCGTTGGGCGCGTTTGAACCGCTACGCGCAGCTGGACGCGCTGGGAGTCCGATTGAAGCTGCCCGATGTCGGGAGCTGCGGGGTGCTCCAGCCGCCCTTGGGTTGTGCTCAGCCCGTTTCGGCGTGCGTCACCGACCTGAGCCAGTATGGGTCGGGGGGAGGGACGGTCACCACTTACGCGGTCGTCCGCCTCACCGACCAAGTTCCATCCCGCGATGACGAGCTTCGGGATGAGCTCTGGGATGGTCCGTCAGCGCAATTCCCCTTCGATACCGATCCGCCCGTGGAGCCCGTCGCAGCGGCGACTCTCCTGATCGGGGAAACGCACGAGATCTTCTGCAGGCACGACGACTGTTACCTTGGGTCGCTTCCCGAGGGCGCTTGCCGAATCGTTTATGCCAACGGGTGTGCCGGCACAGTGGGTTTTGTCTGCACGGAAGACCGACACAGCGGGCAGTGGACGCTCGTCGGGGAGGTACGCTTGAGCCCGTAGAACGGCTTTGGCTTTCCCCAGGCTGAATTACACTCCGCGCTCGTGACCGCGCCGCGCACCTGCACCGCCTGTGGGCTCGAGTTGCCGCCCGAGGCGACGCAGTGCCCGCGCGACGGCACTTCCTACAACGAGCCCACCCAGCCCAAGGCAGATCCGCTCCTGGGGGCAGTGCTGGGCGAGTACCAAGTGACCGAGCGGGTGGGCGAAGGCGGCATGGGCATCGTCTACCGAGGGGTGCAGCCGCGCATCAACAAGCGGGTGGCCATCAAGGTCCTCAAGCCGGAGATTGCCGCCGACCCCTCGCAGGTCGACCGGCTGGTGGCTGAGGCTCAGGCGGTCAACGCCATCGGCCACCGGGGAGTGGTGGACATCTTCGGCTTCGGCCAGCTGCCCGACGGGCGCCACTACATCGTGATGGAGTACCTGGAGGGCCAGGGGCTCGACGTCTACCTCCATCGCCACGGCCCGCTCTCTCCCGCCGAAGCGGTGAGTTTCCTCGAGGAGATTTGCGCCGCCTTGGGAAGCGCCCACACCGCCGGCATCATTCACCGCGACTTGAAGCCCAGCAACGTCTTCATCGTCGACCAGCCCGACGGCACCCACTACGTCAAGCTGCTCGACTTCGGCCTGGCCAAACGCAGCGTCAGCCCCCACGGGCGCAGCGCGCAGACCAGCAAGCAGCAAATCGTCGGCACCCCCGAGTACATGTCTCCCGAACAGATTCGCGGCGAGGAGGTGGGCCCGTACACCGACCTCTACGCGCTGGGGGTGGTGGCCTTCGAGCTGCTCACCGGGAGGCTCCCCTTCGAGGCACCCTCCCCGTACGAAATCATCTCCCGCCACCTGGAGCGCCCGCCGCCCTTGCCCTCCTCCTTCGAGTCTGGCCTGCCGGCGTCCATCGACGCGTTGGTGCTGTCGATGTTGGAGAAGGCCCCCTCGCGTCGGCCGGCCAGCGCGGCGTTGGTGCGGGCGCAGCTTCGACAAATCTCGCGCGAGCTGGCTTCGGCGAGCACCGCCATTGCCTCGGTGCCCTTGCGCATGGTGACTCCCGCTCCTCTTTCGCGCGAAGTCGATGCGTCGGCAGCGCCCACCGCACGGGCTGAACGGCCGCAGCGACGGAAGGTGCCGCTCTTCGCCGCCGCCGGATTGCTGCTGGTCGTCGGCGGAGCTGGAGTTCTTGCATGGAGTAGTCGGTCCCCCTCCGCGCCGATGGAGGCAGCTTCGCCGCCGTCGACGACTCCTCGACACCCTCCTCCACCTTCACATGCGGTGGAGGCGAAGATGCCCGAGCCGGTGACGGTGCCGCCCCCCGAGCCGGTGGAGCCGCTCCCGGCGCCGGAGCGACCGTCCACCCTCAAGCGCAGGAGCGCTCCGTCCGTGCCCAGCAGCAAAGAGCTCCTCGACCGCATCAGCCAGCTGGAGCGGCGCCTGGAGTCGCAAGAGAGCCCCGACCCCAGCGCGTTGACCTTGCTGGGCAGCTACCGGGCAGAGGCCAAAGCAAGCAGCTCGACCAAACGGTTGGAGGTGAAGAGCAAGCTCGAATCGTGGGAGCGAAACTTCCTGGAGCCTCGGTGAAGGACGCGGCTAAATTGCGAATGCCGTGCTGCCTCTGTCGCTCGCCCTGGTCACCGCCCTCACCGCGACGCAACCCTCGCCTCGCAGCGTCGCGGTGCTGGTGGCGCGCACCACCGGGGTGAGTCAGGGGCGGGTGGATGAGCTGGCCAAGCAGGTCGGGGACACGCTGAGCGGCTCCTTCGCCGTTCCGATGGACCCCACCCAGACAGAGAAGAGGCTGCGGGAGCTGGGGTTGGGCGACGCCGCTGCCTGCAAGGGCAAGGCGCCGTGCTTGGCGGGGCTGGGCAAGGCGCTGGGAGTGGACGCGGTGGTGGCGCTGACGATGAGCGTGGTGCTGAACGACTTCTCCTTTCACGCCGAGGCGCTCCAGGTGCCCGAGGGCCGGGCGCTTGGCTCGCTGGGCTTCATCGCTCCGGTGAAGGAGCCGCTCGATTTGAGCGCCCGGCTGTCGCCCCTCATCGCCGAGCTGAGCCGCGCTCTGCCGCCTGTATCGGTGGCGAAGGCCGAGCCGCCCAAGGACGTGCCGCTGAAGCCGCCGACGTTGGCGAAGCTGGCGCCGCTCGCTCCGGCCACTCCCGCGGTGAACTTGGAGACCCCTGCGCGCTCCCGCCTGCCAGCCTACGCCGCCGCTGGAGTGGCTACAGCCGCGGCGGTGGCCGCTACCGTGCTCGCCGTCGCCGCCTTCAATGGCAAGGCCGAATACGATGCGAACAAGACGAACAAGGATGGACCCACCCTGAGCCTCTCCGAGGCGAAGAACCTGGTGAAGACGACCAACTCCAATGCCACCGCCGCACTCCTCGTCGGCACCCTGGCGGTCGGCTTAGGCGTCACGGCGGGAGTGCTGTGGTGAAACGGCTCTGGCCGCTCGCTCTGCTCGCTGGCGCCGGCTGCCAGTGGGTACGTTTCGACGAGAATGGCCGCTACCGCTGCGAGGACGGTGGTGTCTGCTCCAAAGGCTTCATTTGCGTTGCCAACGTCTGCGAGGCTGTCGACGGCGGCGAAGCGGCTGATGGGGGCGGCCCCGACGCGGGCCCGGACGGTGGCTGCGTTCCTGCGCCCTGCGACCAAGTGACTTGCGGGGTGGTGAGCGACGGGTGCGGAGGCTCGCAGCAGTGCGGATGTGCGGGCATCGAGGTGTGCGGCGGCGGCGGAACGCCCAACCGTTGTGCCCGTAACACGCGCTTTTGCTCGCCCGATGGCTGGTGCTGGGAAAACCCCTGGCCGCAGGGGAACACTTTGCGCGCGGTGTGGGCCAACGCGCCAGACGACGTGTGGGCGGTGGGCAGCGCCGGCACGCTGATGCACTGGAACGGGACGAACTGGGCGCTCGCGCCCTCTCCCTCCACGCAGACATTGCTCGACGTGTGGGGCAGCGGCGCGGGAAGCGTGTGGGCGGTGGGGGAGAATGGTTCGGTGCTGCGCTTCGATGGGGGCTCCTGGGCGCTCGAGGATTCCGGCGTCAACGTTCACCTGAACGCGGTGTGGGGTTTTAGCGCCGACGACGTGTGGACCGTGGGCAACTCGGGCTCGTTGCTGCGTCGGGTGGATGGAGGGTGGGCCCTGCAGCCGAGCGTGTCCACCAGCGATGACCTTCATGACCTCTGGGGCCGCAGCGCAGACGACCTCTATGCCGTCGGCGGGAGTGTCTTCAGCGGGGTGATTCTCCACAAGAGCGGCAACACCTGGTCCACTGAGGACGGCGGGTTTCCGCTCTACGCGGCGTGGGGTACCGACGCGGGCGTATACGTCTGCGGAACGTCCGGCGACATTTTACGGCGCGGGCCCACCGACAGTGCCTGGAGCTCGGTGGGGTATCTGGGAAACACCTGTCGCGATCTGTTCGGCACCGGTCCCGGGGACGTGTGGGCGGTGGGAGATACCGGCTTGGTCTCCCACTTCGACGGAGGCACCTGGAGTCCCAAGGGCAACTATGGCGCCCCGGCGCTGTTCGGCGTGGGTGGCGTCGCCAGCCAGCAGTGGATGGTGGGAGCAGCGGGGACGCTGTGGCGTGCACAGGGAGAAATCGTCGTTCCATTTGCGTCCGGCTCCGTCGAAAACATGAACGGCGTCTTTGCTGGCGCTCCGGACTTCGTCTTGGTGCCGATGGACAAGGGAAACGTGGGCCGTCGGGCGGCGAACGGGTGGCAGTTCAGCAGCTTCGCCGCACCGGCGGATGACCTGTATGCCGCCTGGGGAGTGAACGCATCCTTCGCGCTGCTGGTGGGCGCCAACGGTCGCCGGCACCTTTGGGACGGCGGCGAATGGAGCACCGACGGGTACAACATCGGACCAAGGCACCTGAATGGTGTCTTCGGCCTCTCGCCTGCCGACATCTGGGTAGTAGGGGACTATGGTCGCGCTTACCACTATGACGGTGGCACGAGCTGGGCCTCTCTCGGCGTGGGCCTGACCGGCGCTACCTTGCGCTCGGTGTGGCGCGCGGCCGATGGCGGTACCTGGACGGTGGACAGCAGTAGCAGTGGCGGCATCTTCTCTTTCACCAACGGGGGCTGGAATCCCGAAAGCAGCGGAGTGGACGCCGGGCTGTTCGGCGTGTCGGGCGCTGGGGGCGCGTTGTGGGCGGTGGGGGAGTGGGGCACCATTTTGCGGCGCGGTCAGAGTCAGAGCTGGACGCGCGAGGACGCGGGCACCGCTCAGAGCCTACGCGGCGTTTGGGCGCGCTCCTCCGATGACGTGTACGCGGTGGGGGATTTGGGCACGGTGCTGCACTGGAACGGTGCGGCCTGGTCTGCACAGCAGAGCGGCACGCTCAACCACCTGCGTGCGGTGGGCGGGCTTGCCGACGGTGGGGTGTGGGCGGTGGGTGGAACCGGCACCATTCTGCGCCGCCCATAGAGCGGTCAGCGGGGGTGGAAGAGCTCGACTCCCGCCTCGCGAAGCAGCCGCACCAAGCGCAACATCGGTAGGCCCTGCACTCCGGTGCGGTCGCCCTCCAGCTTGGAGAAGAGCGCCTGGCCTGCGCCCTCCACCCGGTAGCCGCCGGCGCAACCCTTCCATTCCTCGAGGTCGAGGTAGCGCTGAAGCTCCTGTTCGCCGACGGGGTGAAAGGTGATGTGCGCCACGTCGACTTCGCAGGCGAAGAAACCCTCGCCCACCACGCAGACGCCGGTGAGGATGTCGTGGCTTTTCCCCACGAGTAGAGAGAGTTGCTCGCGGGCCTCTGCGCGGGTTTGGGGCTTGCCCAACACGCGGCCACCGGCCACCGCCAGTTGGTCGGCCCCGATGACCAGCGCACGGGGAAAGCGCGCGTGCACCGCGCGGGCCTTGCGCTCGGCGAGGAGCGCGACCGTCTGTTGCGCAGAGGTGCCGGAGGGCACATCCTCCTCCACCTGGGGCGCCACCGCCCGGTAGGGCAACCCGAGCGCGTCCATGAGCGCCACCCGCGCGGGCGAGGTCGAGGCGAGGAGGAGCTCTCTGTGCATCGCGAGGTGTGTCTACCGCACCTGGTCTTGTGCTTGCCAAGGCGCGCCCGGAAGCGTGGCTCTCGAGTCGGTTACAGCGGGGGTACGCGCATGTAGTACGTCCGCTCCTGTAGGACGATGAAGAGGCCGCGTTCGGGCATCCATTCGTGTTCAACGGGGATATTGGTTTCGAATACGACGATGCGCACCCGCACGCTGGGGCCCGGCCCAACATGCTCGAGCCCCTCCAGAACCCTCGGCGCGTCACCCATCAAAAAACCCCCATACGTCGAGGAGAGGTACAGCAGCTCGTCTCCATGAACGGAGACGTCCGTCCGTACGCCCACGGTCGTGCCCCGGTCAGCCTCGACGACGATTTCGTCGAAACCGCTGTAGCGCAGCTCCACGCGACCTGAGGTACGCACCACCTCGGCGCCGGTGGGCAGCAGAACCCGCTGATAGGCGAGCCGTCGCTCCGGGGCCGCGGGGCGCTTCCGCTCGGAGACGGCGCCCAAGGTGCACACCTTCGTGGGCTCGAGGGCGAGGCCGTTGAATGGGTCGTCCCCATGGGGCGCGTGCCATCGCACGAGGCGTCCCTCCACCTCGACGTCCACGAAAGGACCCTCTCCCATGCAGGCGTGGCCGCCCCACCCCCACGACGGTCCTTTGAGGGGCAGAAAGAG
>JBMORE010000091.1:16221-17916 GCA_049322255.1 Myxococcota bacterium
GAGAGCGGCAACACGTCGGTCCCTGAGGGGCACGGGGTGCGCTCGCGAAGGTCCTCCAAGAACCTGGTCAGCTCCCGATGGTCTGCTTGATTGAGGCGGGCGATGCGCCAGGCCCCGCACCCCGACAGCCCAGCGAGCAGCAACACAGAGGCGACGAAGCGCAGACCCATGAGGATGAGTCGTCGGAAGCACACATCGTGGGCCAACTTCGTCACGAGTTGCTTACCTCTTGCGTAGCAGCGAAACCACCTTCTTCCTTGCGTCCATCCCCTCCCGGGCGCCACTGACGGTGTACTCCCAGCCGTCCTCACCCGGGGAAAGAAAGACGAGGTGGGGCGCCCCTGCCGTTGGAGGGTGTAACGGTTGGTACGTCTCGACCACCACGTGCCGGGACAGGCCCTCCAAGACGTAGCGGCGATGGAGGTTCAAGCTCGTGCGCCAGTGGGCTTCGTCTACTTCGAGCGCTTTGCCCGTCGCCGGCGCGTCGGAGCGGCCATGGAGCACCTCCTCCACCAAGTAGCGCCAGCGGATGCGGGGGTAGGGAGGAGCCCGACCGACGTCCACCTCCACGATGAGACGTTCGGGCTCATCGGGCCGCACCACCAGCACCGCCGCCGAGCGCTGAACGAGGTCCTTCAAGGAGACGTCACGGGGGTGCAGTTGTCCCACTAGGTGCGATGCCTCCGGGTAAACGCGATGCAGACCAGCACACCGAGAATCGCGATGAACGAAGTGGTGGAAGAGCAGCCGCACGCGACCTGCAAGTTCTGTGGAGCCAACTCGCCGGCGTCGCCGGGTGGCTCAAAGGCGGGTCCTCCATCGGCTCCCCCGTCGAGCCCGCCCCCATCCGGCAGCCCAGCGTCGGATGCGCCTGCGTCCGGTACACCTGCGTCCGGTACGCCTGCGTCGGCTCCTCCATCGGGCTGGCCGGCGTCAGCGCCACCGTCGAGCTCCACCGTCGCGATTCGAGCGAGAAAGCCTTCGGTGGTGCCGCCGTCATTCGTGGTCTGCAGGCCGTTGCGAATGGGAAAGTCCGTCGAGCTGGTGCGGCCGGCGACCCAGACTCCCTGTGTCCCGTCTTGTACGAGCCCGGTGGCGTAGTCTTCACCACTTCCGCCGAGGTACGTGGAAAGCGCGAGCGTGGGTGCTCCTCCGTCTGCGCTGGCAGCGAGCGCGGAGACGAAAGCGTCGCCACCCCCGCCGGCGTTCAGCGTCTGTAGCGGCGGGTTGGCGGTGACGGGCAGGTTGGTCGAGGTGGTGTACCCACCCAGGAAGTACACCCTCCCGAGAGAATCGAGCCGCACGTCCCAAGCTACATCGATGTTGGTGCCTCCGAAGTAAGTGGAAAGCACCAAGGCGCTGCCGGTGGAGTTGAGCCGGGTCAAGAAACCGTCGGTCTGTCCGCTCAACGTTCCCTGGAAAGGCGAGCGGGTGGGGAAGTTGGTGGATGAGGTTTCGCCGGCGACCACCGCCTCGCTGCCGATGACGCGAATCGCGTGTCCCGACTCGTACCCGGTTCCCCCGAGGTAGGTGGCGTAGAGGAGCTGATTTCCGGCCGGAGAGACCCTCGCGGCGAAAGCGTCTTCTGCGCCGCCTGGAGTGGTTTGTACCGCCGAAGCAGTGGTGGGGAAGTTGGGCGAGAGGGTGATGCCGGTGAGATAGGCGAAGCCGTTGGGGTCGGTGGCGAGCCCGTAA
>JBMORE010000092.1:0-8771 GCA_049322255.1 Myxococcota bacterium
CCCTGAGTCGGTGGCGGTGAAGTTGACGGTGTAGCTCCCCTCTTGTCCCAGCACTGGATTGAAGGAGAAGCGGCGGCTGGCCGCATCGAACGTCGCGTTGGTGGGCAAGGTGCCTGCGGCAACGGTGACCGAGTCTCCGTCGGGGTCGCTCACGTTGAGGGTGAAGGTCAGGTTCTCGGTGATTTTCACCGTCTGCGGGCCGACGGCGACGAACTCCGGCGCGCGGTTGGTGTTGGTGACGGTGATGTTCGCCGACTTGGAATCAGAGAGCGCCGGGACGCCGTTGTCGGTGGCCACGAATGTCACCGAGTAGGTGCCCGCCTGGCTGTAGCCCGGAGTCCAGCTGAAGCGGCGGGTCGCCGGGTCGAAGGTCGCTCCCGTGGGCAGGCTGCCGGAGAAGGAGTAGGTGAGGGTGTCACCGTCGGGGTCGGTGGCGCTCAAGGTGATGTTCAACTGCGCGCCTTCCGCCACCGTCTGCGCGGCGACGTTGGCCAGCACCGGCTTGCGGTTGGTGGAGTTGATGGCGATTTGCACCGTCTGGCTGCCGGTGAGGCCGCCCGGGTCGGTGGCGGTGAAGGTGATGGTCTCGGTGCCTGTCTGGGAGAAGCTGGGCGAGAAGGAGAACGCTCCCGAGGAGGTGCTGAAGGTGGCGTTGGTCGGCAGAGTCGACGAGGAGAGGGTCAGCGTGTCCCCGTCGGGGTCAGTGGCGGAAACGATGAAGGAAAGAGTTTCCCCCTGGGCGACGGTCTGGTTGCCGATGAAGCTCACCGTGGGGGCGCGGTTGGCGTCGGTGACGGTGAGGGTGACGGTGCGCGAGGCGGACAGCGGCGGAGTGCCGTTGTCGGTCGCGGTGAAGGTGACCGAGTAACTACCGGCGGCGGAAAACCCCGGCGTCCAGGAGAACGCTCCGGTGGTGGGGTTGAGCACCGCGCCCGGCAACGCCGGGGAGTACGAGTAGATGAGCGTGTCTGCGGTGTTCGGGTCGGTGGCCGCCAAGGTGAAGGCCAGCGCTGCTCCCTCGGCGACCGTCTTGGGGCCGGGGTCGGCCAGCACGGGGGCGAGGTTCTTGGTGTTGACCACGATGGTCACGGCCTCGGAGTCGACCAAGCCGCCCGCGTCGGTGGCGGTGAAGTTGACGGTGACCGTGCCGACGTCGGCGAGGGTCGGCCGCCAGTTGAAGACTCCCGTCGCAGGGTCGAAGGAGGCTCCGGTGGGCAGGCCGGTCGCGGCGAGGGTCACCGCGTCGAGGTCGGGGTCGTTGGCCCGCACCACGAAGGTGAGCAGCGAGGTGGCGTCGACTTCCTTGCCGCCGATGGGCTCGAGCACCGGCGCGCGGTTGGTCGCCTGCACCGAAATCACCACCCGCAGGCTGGTCATCAGCGCCGGGTTGCCGTTGTCGGTGGCGGTGAAGACAATCTGGTGGCTGCCGACCTGGTTGAAGCCCGGAGTCCAGCTCACCGTGTTGGTGGCTGAGTCCCAGAAGGCGCCGGGAGGCATGGTGTCCCAGGTGATGGTGACGGTGTCGCCGTCGGGGTCAGAGGCGGTGACGGCGATGGTGAGCGCCTCGCCCGCCTTGCCGTTGAGGGTGGGGGGCAGGTCAATCGTGGGGGCGCGGTTGACGTTCTCCACGGTGATGGCGATGTCGATCTTCGCGGTCAGCCCGGTGTCGTCCTTCACCGTGACGCCGACCGTATGGCTGCCCGCTTGGTCGTAGCCCGGGGTCCAGGAGAGGGTGCTGCCCGCCATCGTCATCCCCGTGGGGGCGTTCTCGAGGAGGAAGGTGAGCGAATCAGCCGGGGAGTCGACGTCGGTCGCCTTCACCGCGATGGTCAGGGGAGTGCCCTCCTTCACGGTGACCGGGTTGATTGCCTCCAGCTTCGGAGGTTGGGGCACCACCTCCGTCTTGTCGCTTCCTCCGCAACCCAGCTGGAGACCGGCTCCAGCGAACACAACCAGGGCAAGACGCAGTCCGCTGCTCTTGAACGTCACGATGATTCCCCCTTCAGAAAGGTGGGCGGACGCTAGCTGACGCTTCTTGGGTTCGACAACAAACAAATGGATCAGCGCGCCAGAGGAGCGGCGAACAGCTGGGTGTAGCGAGCCCCTTTTGGGGACAGCTGGCTTTGGAAGAGCACCAGCTTCCGCACTGGCCACTCGCCGCCGTCGAAGTGCTCGAGCGCGGCCACGCAAGCCGCGAGCTGGGGGTCACCGCGAGGGTTTTTCGCCCGCGCCAAGGTGAGGTGGGGACGAAAGGGGCGCTTCTCCGGGGTGAAGCCCAAGGGCACCAGCTCGCGAATGAGGTCGGCCTGGAGCGCGGTGAGCGCCGGCAGCTCGCCCTCCACGCCTATCCACAGCACCCGGGGATGTCGGGAGGCGCCGAAGCCTCCGCCTCCGCGCGCGACGAGGGAAAGCCGCCGGTGCCGGGAGGCTGCGCGGGTGAGCGCCTCTTTCAGCGCAGGCACTTTCTCTTCCTCCGTCTCCCCCAGGAAAGCCAAGGTGAGGTGCAGCTTCTGTGGGTCGGCCCAGCGGGCCTTGGGCGCTCGCCGGTGCGCGACGTCGACGGCCCGCTCCAGCGCGGCGCGCACAGGGGAGGAAAGCTCGAGGGCCACGAAGAGTCGCACCGCGCCAGTTTGGTCGCGGGCATGCGCGAAAGGAAACCGTTGGCGTTACGCTTCGAACGATGGGCGGCCGATACCGATATTTGCTCCGTCACGCCGTGAGCCAAGAGGACTTGGAGACGCTTCGCTCCGGGCTGGAGGACGAGGCGGATTTCCGGCTCGCCGAGCTGGTCGGGGCCGAAGTGCTCGAGCGCATGCTGAAGGACGCGCAGCTGGACATCGATGCTTGCACCAGCGAGCGCTTCTTCGCCTTCGGCAAAGCCATCGCCATTCTCTCGGTGTACCTGCCCGAGTACGTCAGCGGAGTGGAGGTGGTGGAGGAGCTCGACGCCGGGCTCCACCGCATGCGTGTGGAGTGCTGGCGCTACGTGGGGCGGCAGGGCGAGCTCATCGCGGTGCCTTTGCAGTTCGCGGTCAGCTTGCAGCGCGACATCCTCCCCGGGCGGGAAGACCTCGCCGCGCTGCGGCGGCTGTGGCCCGAGCTTCCCCAATGGGCGCGCAACGCCTACAAGCTGACCTTCGACGAGCTGGCCGACTTGAGCTCGGGCGGCTGAAACGTGCGCAAGAGGGTGCGCAGCTGCGACGCGGCTGTCGCACTCGCCCCCTTCGGCGAGCGGCCAAAGGCCCGGTGTCGCACGTTGGTACGGCCTTGGCTACGATGTCGGTGAATGCGCCGGACCGCCCTTGCCTTGTGCCTTCTGAGCTCCGTCGCATTCGCCCAACGCCTCCCTCTCCCTGTGGGAGAGGGTAAGGGTGAGGACCCCCGCGCCCGTCGTGGCTGCTACGACTACCGGGTGGGTGGCTACACGGTGGTGTACCACTCCAACCAGCCCGTCTCTGTCTCGGTGCCCGCCGAGGGCGTCATTCCCCGCGGCTCGACGAGCGGCACCAGCAGCAACGTCGCCCCCTTGAGCGGAGTCGGAAACGGTGGCGGCGGAGAGGCGATTTTGGTGCTGGCGGTGGTGGCGGCCGCGGCCCTGCCCGTCGTCATCTACGCCCTCGATGCCCCGGCCTCGGAGGAGGTCTTGGCCTGCTGGCGTGACCTGCGGCTGGAGATGGCCGTCGGCGCGGGGGTGGTCACCAACGCTTCGACGTCGGCGAATCGTTGGCCCACGCTCGGCGCCGCGCGCTTTTCGCTCGCCGGCGGTCCTTTGGGCATCTCCACGTCCTTCGAGAGCTCCTTCACCCGCGCCGCTTACGGTTCGGCGGACGTGCACCTGCTTTTGCGTCCTCCCCCCAAGGAGCACATCGAAGGTGGGTTTGCCCTGGGCGCGCGGCGAGTGATGAGTGGCGGAGCGGCGCGCGACGGAGTGGAAGCGGGGCTGCCTCACCGCTACGTGCTCTGGCGCGACGGGCCGCGGCAGCTGGGCATCGACTTGGCGCCCTACGTCTTCATCAACACCGGCGGCGTCGACTTCCGTCTCGAGGGCGGATTGCACCTGCCGGTGGACGACCACTTCTCGATTCAGCTGGGTGGGCGCGCCTTCTCCTTCGACACGCGGGTGGATGTGGGCGGGCGCCTCGGTTTCACCTTTGCGTACTGAAGACGCGGATGTCGAAAACGAGGTGGCTTTCGTCGTCGAGAAAGCGAATGCCCGCTCGAAGGACCTCGATGACGAACGGCACAGCGGCTATTCCTGGGTGCCGGCGATGAGCTCCGCGTGGCGCTTGATCGCCTTCTTCAATTGGGTATTCGGGGCGGCCGTTCGCCCATCCAGGAGGGCCATGATTCGGTCTCGGTCACGGTCCGAAAGAACGCGTGCCTCTTGGGCCAAGATTTCTTGCGCGCGCTCGAGCGCCGCGGAGAGGACAAAAGACGACAACGGAATGCCGAGCCTTTTCGCCGCACGGAGGTGGTCGGCCCGCCGCATTCTTCACCTTGCTCATCCGAATTGTTTCGGCGCGTTCCTCCAACTCGGTCCAGTCGGTCTCGTCCGTCAGAGTCACCAACGGGTGGCTCCTCTCGAGCGGAATCGGCCTCGTCACTCTCGCCCGCGGGAAACGCTCGGGCTGGCGGCTGCCGCCGCGCTCTTCTTCGACATGCGTGCGTCCCTCCCGGGTCACGCCAACCAGAGAGCAGATGCCGACGGCGCTGTCGACCCCCTCGTGCGAGCGTTCAATCTCCCTGCGGGTTTCCCGTCCCGTGCAAGGGGAAAGCGCCGTGCCACGACGCGTGGTCGTGGCTCAATTTCCCGACACGCTGTAGTTAATACGCCCTGGCGAACACCATGCGCCCCGGCGACGGCTTGCCGCACACCACGCAGGCGCCTTTCTCCGCAAGGAGACCGAAGGGCCGGTTGCGGGTGGTGACGCTGGTCTCTTCCTTCACCTTCGCTTCGCAGGCGGCGTCCTCGCACCAGTGGGCGTGGAGGAAACCGGCATCGGCCTTGGCTTTGAGCTCTTCGTAGCTGTTCACCTCGAAGGTATTCGCCTCGCGAAACGCCTTTGCCTTGGCGAAGAGGTCTTTCTGCATCGCCTCGAGCATCTCCTGCGCCTTGGCCACCGCCTGGGCCAAGGGGACGAACTCCTTCTGCCGGTTGTCGCGGCGGACGAGGACGCACTGCTCCTTGGCGAGGTCTTTGGGCCCCAGCTCGATGCGCAGACAAAAGCCCTGCAGCTCGTACTCGAAGTACTTGAAGCCCGGCCCTTTGCTCTCGTCGTCGTCCACCAGCACGCCCAGGCCAGCCTTCTTCAGCTCGGCCGCGAGCGCATCGGCTTTGGCGCGCACCGGGCCGCGCTCCTCTCCTTTGCCGATGACGATGAGCGCCACGTGGTGGGCGGCGAGCTTGGGCGGCACCACCAGCCCGCTGTCGTCGGAGTGCGTCATGATGAGCCCGCCGATGAGCCGGGTGGAGACGCCCCAGGAGGTCTGCCACACGAAGTGCTGCTGGCCGTCGCGGCCCTGGAAGGCGGTGTTGAAGGCCTTGGCGAAGTTCTGCCCTAAGTTGTGCGAGGTGCCGGCCTGCAGCGCCTTCTTGTCCTGCATCATCGCTTCGATGGAGTAGGTGCGCACCGCTCCGGCGAACTTCTCGCTCTCGCTCTTTTGGCCGGCGATGACCGGCATCGCCATGTAGTCCTCGGCGAAGGTCCGGTAGACCTCGAGCATCCGCCGCGCTTCCTCTTCGGCCTCGGCGTCCGTCTCGTGACAGGTGTGCCCTTCCTGCCAGAGGAACTCGGTGGTGCGCAAAAAGAGACGGGTGCGCATCTCCCAGCGCATCACGTTCGCCCATTGGTTGATGAGCAGCGGCAGGTCTCGGTAACTCTGAATCCACTTGGCGAAGGTGGCGTTGATGATGGTCTCGGAGGTGGGGCGGATGACGTACGCCTCCTCGAGCTTCTTGCCGCCCGCGTGGGTCACCACCGCCAACTGGGGAGCGAAGCCCTCGACGTGCTCGGCTTCTTTACGCAGGTACGCCTCGGGGATGAGCAGGGGGAAGTAGGCGTTCTTGTGCCCGGTGTCCTTGAACATCTTGTCCAAGACGTGCTGGATGTTCTCCCAGATGGCGTAGCCGTTGGGGCGAATGACCATGCAGCCCTTCACGTCGGAGTAGTCGGCCAGCTTTGCCCGGCGGACGAGCTCCACGTACCACTCGGAGAAATCCTTCTCTCTGGTCGGCAGCTTGTCGGCCATCGTGCCCTCGCGCGGTGAAGGGGGCTGACCTATGCCGCCGGGCGTCGGAAAGCAACGGCGAGCGTGTGGGGCGCACCCCTCAACCGTTGGGAAGGCCCCTCGCTTTCAGATCCGCACCGGGCGCGCAACTCCACTGATTCCCATCACAAAGCGGATGCGTCGGCGCTTGCATTCGCTCGGAGAGGCAATGTCTGGCACCTCCTCAAGGGCGTTGCGTCTTTTGCTGGTGGGGGTGTTGTGTGCCGCCGCGCAGGTGCGTGCGCAGGACATCTGCGCGGCGGGCACCAAGCCTCCGCCCGGGCCGCCTCCCGACGACGGCATCTCCGACACCCGCATCCTGCGCCGCATCGCCCTCTCCCTCACCGGCACCACCCCCACGGTGGCGCAATACGAGGAGCTGCTCGCGGCGCCCACACCAGAGGCGCGGCAGGCGCTCCTTCAAAAAGCGGTGAACGACGCGCTCGCCTCACCCCGCTTCTACGAGCAGATGGTGCGCTTCGGCCACGACTGGCTGGCCATCGGCGCCTACACCACCGGCGCTCAGGGAGAAAGCTACCAGGGCGACATGTCGGGCCACCTCTTCCGCTGCCCCGGGGGGACGCCGCACGCGGGCAAGCTTTACCTCATCAGCGAGTCGGGCTCTTCCGTCAACGTGTGCAGTAACCTTACCGCCGAGGAGAACACCATCGAGCCCTGGTGGGCTCCGGGCACCACCGTCACCGTGGTGGGTACCGGCGGCACGGGGATTACTCAAGTCAGCGGACCCAACGGCACTCAGCTCGACTGCGGGTTGGCCCGGGGCGGTTATTACGACCCCTCGCTTCCCGTTGGCTGCGGCTGCGGCCCCAACTTGGTGTGGTGCTCGCCGTTCGAGGGGCTCGCCGCCGGCAGCAACCACGACTTGCTTCGCCGTCAGCGGCGCCACCCTTATGAAGAGCCGGCTCGCCTGTTTGCCCACCTCGCCTGGCACGACCGCCCGCTCACCGACCTCGTCATCGGCAACTACTCGGTGGGCACCAACTGGCTGCGGGCGCTCTACGTCCGCTTGGGTCGGCAGATGGGCGCAACCTCCACAGACGCCAACACCACCTGGTGGCAACCGGCGGTGGATGGAAGCCCGCGCGACCCGCTCCACCCCACTCCGGGCGACCCTCAGGCCTGGCGCGAGTTCGTGGTGGAGGACTTGAACCCCTTCCTCCTCTCACTCACCCCCAACAAGGCCGCGGGGGCTGGGCTCGACCGCAACTACCAGTTCGACCCCCGCACCACCACCGCCGCGCCCGCGGGCCTTCCCGCCGCCGGGGTGCTGACGATGATGGGCTCGCTCTCGAGCTTCCCCCGCGAACGGGTGCGGGCGGCGCGTTTCCTCGAGATGTTCGCCTGCACCACCTTCTCTCCACCCTCGGCCGACCAACACTTCCCTCCGTACTCGCTCGACCCGGCCACCGGCGGCACCTGCATGCACTGCCACCGCACCCTCGACCCCGCGGCCATCGCCTTCAAACGGTGGGACTTCGGCGGCGCCTCTTCGATGCCGCCCTGGCCCTTCATCCCCGGCATGGGGCGTTACCGCATCACCGCGGAGTGGTTCTCCGGGCAGTACCCGCACGGGCCGGACAACTCCGGGCCTGGCTTTCGCTGGAAGAACGCCTTCCTCCCCAACACGGTGATGACCCCGGTGACGCCGCAGGAGGCACAAGCCAACCCCGAGGCGCTCCTGCTCGACACCATGCCGCAAAGCTACTCCCTGCTCGGCCAGAGCGGCGATGGCACCATGGGGCCCTTGGGCTTTGGGAAAATTCTGGTTCGCTCCGGGGAGTTCGACCGCTGCGCGGTGCGTAAGCTCTACGCGCGCTTCGTCGGAAGGCCGCTCGACCCCGCCGTCGAAAAGCCCTACATCGACAAGCTGGCCCGCGAATTCGTGACACGCGGAAGAAAGCTGCGGCCCTTCCTCCACTACCTGTTCGAGCAGTCCGAGTTTCGGAGGGGCCTGTGAGGCGCGCGCTCCTCTTCGCCGCTCTCCTTTCGGGGGCTGGGTGCACCGGCCTGGTGGGCGAGCTGGAAGCTCCCGGGCAAACCGACGGCGGCGAATCCTCCTCCGGCTGCGTTCCCCAAGGGCCGAATGACGAGGTGCGGCTGGGGCTCCATCGCGCCTGCGCCGGATGCCACACCTCGGGCAACAAGCCCTTCTTCGCCTCCCTGGAGGCCTTCGAGAACGGGCTGGTCTACGACGAGCGATACGTCATCCCCGGCCAGCCGGAGAACAGCTTGCTGGTGAAGCTGCTCCTGGGCACCGCGCCGGGCAGCTACCCGCAGATGCCTCCGGGAGAGCCGTACTCGGCGCAGGTGGCCGACGGGCGGGCGACGCTCTCGGTCGCGGACATCGAGCAGTGGATTCGCGAGCTGCCCCCCACCACCACCCGCCTGGCCGAGCCTTCGCCCGCGCTCTTCACCGTGCGCCGCCTCACCGCCGAGGAGATGGTGGTGGGGCTTTTGGATCAGCTGGGACTTTCGGTGGAGGA